>JABTUP010000006.1 GCA_015075325.1 Flavobacteriales bacterium
GCGTAATCCAAAAAATGAAAATGAAATAAGCTATGATGATGTAAACGAATATGTTATCAGAAACCATCAAATTATTGTAAACACTACGCCAATTGGAACTTTTCCGAATGTTGATGAAAAACCTATTATCAATTACAATGAATTAACACCAAAACACTTACTCTACGACTTGGTTTATAACCCATCAGAAACAGTTTTTTTAAAAGAAGGAAAACAACGTGGAACTATGGTGCTAAACGGATTTCAAATGCTTCAACTTCAAGCTGATAAAGCTTGGGAGATTTGGAATAAGTAAACCTATTATTTCTTTATTTTAAATTCTTAACTATAATTCAACAACTGGTATTTTTTCAAATCAATTGATAAATCTTACTCACCAAATCTTCTTGTTTAGGGTAATTGATTAAAATACCACGGGTTGCTCCTGTATAAACAAACATGCTTCCGGCTGCTGCTGCTGAAGCGCCGTTTTGAATTGCTAGTAAAAAACTTTCTATAGCACATGCTCCTCCACAAGCAACAATTGGAGCATTTACATGTGACGAAATTTTATTAATTAAAGCTAAATCATATCCAGTATAAGTTCCGTCTTTATCAATAGAATTAATAAAAAACTCTCCTACCCCTGCTTGTTCGAGTTGTTTAACAAAATCCAACAATGGTATATCAACTTTTGTTGTTCCTGAAATTTTATACGCTTGATTTTTCCCAAACAAGTTTTTTTTCACATCTATTGATGCAACAATACTCTGAGAACCAAAAATTTTGGTGGCTTCGGTAACTAAATTCATGTTGGTTTCTAAAACCGAATTGAGTACCACTTTTTCAATACCTAACTTAAATAATTTTTCAATTTGAGCTAATGTGCTTATTCCTCCACCATAAGCAAAAGGCATAAATGCTTCGCTTGCAATTTCTTCTATTTTAGAGTAGTTGGGTTCACGTTTTTCTTTAGTAGCTGTAATATCTAAAATTACAATTTCATCAACTTCCTTTTCATTAAATATTTTTACAGCATTAATTGGGTCGCCAATGTATGTTGGATTTTTAAACCGAATGGTTTTTACCAATTTTTCGTTTTGGAGGGTAAGTACTGGTATGATTCGTATTCTTCTCATTATTATAGTTTCCCACAGATGACGCTGATTATCGCTAATTATTTTTAGTTTTTATTTTTTCAACTGTGGCTACTAAATTTTTACAAAATTATCCAACAACTTCATACCAAACTTGTGGCTTTTTTCGGGATGAAACTGTACTCCAAAAATATTATCTTTCTCTACTGCTGATGTAAATTCATAACCATAATTGGTATTAGTTAACACATCATTTTCATCATTACACTTCATGTGGTAAGAATGTACAAAATAAAATCGCGATTTGTTATTTAGCCCTTCTAATAATTTGGACGACTTCTTAATTTCAATTTCGTTCCAACTCATGTGCGGAATTTTATAGTTTTCGGGCATTTTTACACTGTCAAACTTCACTACATCCATGTTTATCCATCCCAATCCTTTTTCTACTCCTTCTTCACTTCTATTACCTAATAATTGAGCTCCCAAACAAATTCCCAGCAACGGAACTTTATCTTTTAATACTTTTTTATTCAATACTTCAATCAAACCCGATTGTTTTAGGTTTCTCATTCCAAAATCAAAATGACCAACTCCAGGTAAAATTATTTTCTCCGCTTGTTCAATTTCATCCACATTTGAACTAATGCACGTTTTAGCACCAATCCTTTTCAACATGTTCTGAATGGATTTTATATTTCCTGCATTATAGTTGATGATGGTTATCATAAAAACAAAAGTAAAGTAAAAAAGAAAAGCCTGAATTATTCAGGCTTTTCTTTTTTTGACATATCATAAACTTTTTTACCACCGTATGCAGCTCCTGCTAAAAGCAAGAAACTTAATCCACCATCAATTGGAATACAAGTTGATGGAGGCCAGCAACCACCAGGAGGACCACCGCCTCCACCAGGAGGACCAGGAGGACCTGCAGCTAATAAGTCGATGTTAAATGCTACTACTACAAAGAATAATAACGCTATTGGCTTAATGTATTTTTCTACTTTTTTCATTCTTAATTATTGCAAATGTAATTTTTTTTTAATTAAGAACAATTTTTTTCGTTTTTGAATTATTTAATCCTTCAATCTTTAACATATATACACCAGATGAAACATTAAGTTTTATTTCCTCTATGTGATTTGATGCAATTTGTTTTGATGAAGAATAAACAGTTTGCCCAAGTGAGTTAAGTACTTCAAAAGATACAACACCGCTATAATTGTTATTCATAAACAGATTTAAATTATTCTCTTTAACAATTACGTTTACTTCATCAAAAAGGTTGGCTAACTGAATATTATTTTTTGAAACTTTAATAAATACTTCCGAATTAACATCACAACTTAAAGATGAAGCTTTTAAATTAACTTTATAAACACCTTCATTAAAATACTTATGTTTTGGTGACTCAAGTGTTGAAAAAGTATAATCGCCAAATTCCCACATGTAATTATTTGCACCAGTAACAATTGATTCAAAATATATTTCATCATCTGTTTTTACAAATAACGTATCATTTTGAGTCGATTCAATGGATGAACCGAAATCTAAACCACCATAAGAAGCTGTAAATGAAGCCATAATTTCTTCAGGATTATATATTTCAATTTTTTGTCTTGAATTATGTGATTCTACAAAATAGATTCCAGCTATCAATCCAGAAAGTTTACTATAATCTGTATTTTTTTCCTCTTTGATTAAATCTCCGTTAATATTTTTCCATACAAAAGTTGTTAAGCTTCCATCTGTTGTTTTAGCTTCTGCGAAGCCATCATTTTTTCCATTGCATGAAACAGATTTATAACTTACTTCAAGCGGAGTTGAAATGTGTAAGAAAAATCTAGGTTCGTTAATATCATCATTCATTGAAAATTCAATTTCTGAATCTTTATTAATTGTTGTAAAAGAATTCAATAATTTATCTTCAAGTACAATTAGTTTATTTTGCTCTAGTACAGAAGAAACATTACTAAGATTTAATGTGAACTCTTTTTTTTCTCCTGAAGATATTGAGTAATAAATTTTAATTGGAACAACAATATTTGATTTACTATTTAAAATATTTTTTAATAGTTTTTTACCGTTCACTATTGTTGCAATGTTTGGTAAATACAAATTTGATTGTGGTAACTTATAATTATCAATAAGCATGTCTTTATCATTAGTTGCTTCATCACTAAACCCAACATAACAATAATCGGTATAATTAGTAGTTTTTTCTGTTAGAGCAAAAGTTATAACTGGTTCTGAAAATACCTGTTGATTTGACATTCGATTATTGTAATTATCAGTTAATGTGGCTGCTACATCGCCTACTTCAAATTGAACTCTACCACCTGCCCCTGGATTATAATGTACCCAAAAAGCTTCACCTGGAGCTAAAATGAAATTATTATCTATTACTGCAGATGAGCCATCTGCTTTTTTGTATTGAGCTTCATCAAACAGACCTGATTTTGTAATTTTACTCCAAGAAACTGGCGCTGCAAATGGGTTCGCAATCAAACTCCAACCATCTTCTTCAATATTTCCTATTTTATTTTGATACAAACAAACAATTGAATAAAATCCTAACCCTAGATTACCAGTAATATCAATTGTTCTGGCACCAGTTGCATACGAATCATTTCCAACGTATGCCTGCCAACCTCTTGTAAGAGGTATCACATCGGTTGAATTTGAAGGCACAACATACCCATCATAATAACTTGTAACATTATTGTTTTGATTATAATAATAAACTGAAGGAGATCCGCCTAACCATTCTGAGCCTTGAAACCCTTGCATTTCAAATTCTTGATTCCAATCTTCTAATGTTCCACCAATAACTGACGGACCCAATAAATACCATGATTCTCCTTCATTTAAATATCGTTGAAGCGTTACTGTACCAGATACAGTACCTACCTCTGGTCTTTTTACCCCTGCTGTTCCCGAAGCATTAGATAGCAAAGTTAAACTATTGCCTGTATTTAATGTTCCTGCAATTACATTTAACCACCCTTGAACAGAAATACTACCTAAATTGCTAACACCTGAAGTATTATTGATAGTTAAATGATGAAATTGAGTTGTTCCATTTAAGTTTTGAGCGGTTGATCCTTTGAACAACAAAGTACTTGTACCTGCAACAAAAGTATTGTTATTATTAAAATCTTCAGAAACTTCAAGTGTTTCTGAACCAGCAATAGTTAACGACCCATTAATTGTAAGTGAAGCGACATAAGCATTTTGACCACTAATAACTACAGTATGACCATTTAAAATATTCACATCTGTTAAAATAGAAGGTATGCAACCACAACTCCAGGTTGTTTCAGTATGCCAATCGTTAGTTACACCTGTACTTAAGATCTCTCCAGTATTGTTAGCTAAAGTAAAATAAGCATCATCTGTCATCACTACATTTGAAAATGTTACTGTTCCAGAATTATAAACACCAACATATTCGGTAGCTCCATTAGCAAAAACACCATCTGCATCAACAAATAACACATAATTGTTTTGTCCTCCTAAGGAATAAGTTGAAACATCAAATGCAACAGTAATTGTTCCAGGAACACCTGTTACGTCAGCTTGCCAAACTTGATTGTATCTACTGTAATTGGAAGGAACATCTACAATATTTAAAGAATAGCCTGCATTGTTATGACCTGCAAAAATATATTCTCCATCATTTAATGAAGCAATACTTAGACTTAAATTACTTGTACCTTGAGCAGACAAATTATTACCATCACTTTCTTGCCCTAAACCAATCACGTCATTACCATATACTGCTTGATGAGCATACATATCATTACTTATGGTTAAATTATACTTGGCAGCCAAATAGTTTTCTACAATATTTACTTCTGCTGAACTAAGGGCTGAGGAATAAACAATATGTTCAGCCATTAAAACATCAAGGTAATAATTTCCTGTCCAATTTGCTGCCAAAGTTACTCCTAAATTACCTGATGGAATTGCATTACCACCTACTCCAGAATTATTAATAGATCCATCTAACTTACTAATTAAAGAAGTAGAACCATTCCATATCATTGATGTTAAAACAACTGAACCCGAATATGGATTTTTTAATTGATTAGCACCCGAACCATCAGCATTTCTAGTCGAAAAATTAAGTATAGAATTTGAAGGTGAATAATACATTCCATTTATAGTATAACTAGCAGTACCTGCACCTGATGTATAAGCATTCATAGAAACAACCCCAGTGTTAGTGGCGGCTGAATTGAACACCGAAAAAGTTGTAATTGTATTGGTATTTAAAGCAGCTATAGAACCTGTTCTTAATCTATCGTTAACTCCATCAAATTTTATAGCTGGTTTACCGTTTATTTGATTGGTTTTAAATAAAGGTCGTTCAACTGTACCTGATGAAGCATGATTGTTATTACCAGAAACATCAGTCCATGGAGAAACTGTTGCATTATTAGATAAAGTTAATCTGCTTGCATCTAGCCACAATTCATTAGAACCTGATGCTGAAACACCACCAGGAGATTGAGCAAAATATCCGTTGCTTGTTAGTAATATCAAAGCAAAAGCAATAATTGATTTGCTTGTAAAGATGGAATTTTTTATCATAATTCTAATTTTAAGTTTTTTCAATATCATCAATAAACAATATTACGATTTGTTCTTTAAAAAAGTTGCTTTTCATTTATCCATTATTTTATTTTAGTCATTATCCCTTACTAAGTTTAAGTATAAATACATAACAAAAAACAAAAACAATGGTAAAGGAGAGCTTAAAAAACCTACCATTTTTCGTAAAACAACATAATAATGGTTAAATAATCCTAGCAGCCATAATATAAAAGTTATAACGCTAGATACAATAAAAAGTAACAATATTATTTTTATAGTAGTTGAAGTATAGTTCGTTTGGTTAAACCACCATTTTACAACCAACACCGTTAACGATGAAATTAGTAAAATAAACCCTATGGTTAAAATCCATTTTAACAACACCAATTGAGCTATAGATAAATTAGAAATTAATGGATCTAACAAATAGAAATAAGCTTTGTTATAACCTGTTTGATTTAAAACTCCATTAATTTCTAAGAAAACATTCTCTCGCAACAAGGTCAATAAAAGCAATATGAATACTAACAATACAGCTCCTATCTTTTTAATTGATTTTTTATCTAAATCCAAATACAAGAGTTTTATTGGTTATTTTCTTTTGAAAGGACAGCAAATTTCTTTACCCAAATAATCCAACCAATAAAAACAACTACATACATTAATAAAGTAAATGTGTATTTATGATTAAAATCTAGTGTTTCAGGCATATAATAGGCAATAATTGTTAAAGCTATTATTCGAACTATATTTAATACGTGTATTAAAATCAAGCCTAAAGGTATATACCACATTTTGTGTTTCCAATTTCCGTAAAACACCAAGACAAAACCTGCAAATAATGCTAAAAGCTCTACTCCGTTACAAGGTGTTCCTATAAATACACCATGACTTCCATCAATACCAATAGTTTGATCGTAAATAAAAACAGTATAACCAAATAACTGAAGAACCTTGTAAGAAGTATTTACAAGGTTATCAATAATAATTTTATCAAGCCAACCAACCTTCATTAGGTATTGCTCGTAAATGAGGTACCATAACACATAAAGTGCTATGGCTTTACCAAAAAAAAGAGCTATTTTGTTGTTTAAATTCAATGATGACTTATTAAATTACAATAATTTAAATGAAAAATGAGCTACATAAATAGCTACCTAAATTAAATGTAAAGTTAGTTTTTTTATGCCACAAATTTAGATGAGGTGGTTTCAAAAAAAAAAATAGATATTTGCAACAAAATACAATTCTAATATTATACACCATTTATATCAATGAATAGCCAACTAAACAACGATTTAAACCTAGATCAATTTAAAGCATATTTTTTTAAAGGACTTCGTTACTGGTATATTGTTGTTATTGCCTTAATATTAGGTGCTTCTTATGGTTATTATAAAAATCGGTACTTAATACCTACTTATGAAATTTCGGGTAGAGTATTGGTAAAAGATGAATGGAAAGGTGGAAATGGAGCTGATGCTTTTTTACCTGGTATGGAAATTGTTAATGAAAGAAATCGATTGGCTAATGAAATGGGAATTATTCGTTCATTTCCATTGATGCTTGATGCAGTTTCTAACGTACCTGATTTACACATAAGTTATTTTGATGTAGGAAAAGTAAAAAAAACTGATAATTATAAAAAAAATCCGTTTGTAGTAGAAATTGACACCATTGCTAATGAGAATTTTTACTATGGACGTAAGTCGATAAGGTATATTGATGCACAAAGTTTCTTACTCTCTACTGATGGTTTTGAAAAAAACGAAGGAACTCGCTACTTTTTTGGCGAAAAAATCAATCTTAATGGCTCTATTTTTTCACTAAAATCATCAGCGTTTTATCCAGCGATGCTTGAAAAAACGTATGAGTTTCAAGTTAACAGATTAGAATATTTAGCAAAATATTACCTCGATGCCACTAGCTTATCCATCGATATAGATGAAGCATCTTCTATTATTATTTTAACAGTTAATGGCATTAATCCGCAGAAAGAAATTGACGCCATCAATTCCATTATGGAAAGTTTTATTCAATATGGTTTAAATGAGAGCAGACACATCAGTAAAAACACATTAGAATTTGTAACAGAACAACTAAATATTGTTCACGATTCGTTAATTCTTGCCGAAGAACGAATGGAAAAATTTAAAGAAGATGCTGGTGAAAAACGCATAAACATTGAAGGGGAAAACTTAATTGCACAAGTTACTGAGTTAGAAAAAGCAAAATTAGAATTAGATTTTACTTTATCCTTTTCTCAAAGCACCATTGATTATATTAAAGAACACGATGATGCTAGGGGTTTAGTTATACCTTATTTTATTACAAGGCAAAGTGCTTTATTTGATTTAATGCAAAACTTAATTGATAAATACAATGTAAGAGAAAGTTTAAAGAGCAATGCAAATGAAAACAATCATAGAATGATTTTGTTGCAAAAAGAAATTGGTGTTGCTAAAGATATTCTTTTAGAAAACTTAAAATCATTAAAAAATAAAAGTGAGAATGACTTATTAATTGTTAAAAATCAACTATCTTATTTAAACGATAAAATTGCCAAAGTACCTAAAGTTGAACGAGAATACACCATTGCATTTCGCGACTACACCATTCAAAATCAATTATACACCTTGTTGCTCAACAAAAAAGAACAAGCCGATATTGCTAATGCTGCGAGCATTCCTAAAGCCACCATATTGGATTATGCCAGCAATTTTAGGGTAATTAATAAAAGCCCTACTTCATCGAGTATTTACACTAAAAATCTTTTAATCGGATTCATCCTGTCTATTTTAATTATTATACTACTCGAATTAGTTAATAACAAAATAATCGACAAATCTGATATTGAAAACCATTCAAAAATTCCTATTATCGGATTTATTGGTCACAATACCAATGAGACCAACTTATTGTTGTTTAATTCGCCAAAATCTTTGCTTTCAGAAGCCTTTAGAACTATACGAACCAATATTCAGTATTTATCGAGAGGTGAAGGTTCAAAAGTAATTTTACTTACTTCATCGATAAGTGACGAAGGAAAAACTTTTTGTTCGATGAACATTGCTTCTTCTTTTGCTTTGCTTGAGAAAAAAACCATATTAATTGGAGCCGATTTAAGAAAACCAAGAATTTATGATGATTTTGGTTTAACCAATGCCGTAGGATTAAGCAATTACTTGGTTGGAGCAAACAATTTAGAAACCGTTACTCAACACACTAGTAATCCATTTTTAGATATTATTACCTCAGGTCCCATCCCTCCTAACCCATCCGAATTGTTATCTTCTAATGAGTTTAAAACATTAATTGAAACTTTAAGAAAAACATACGACCGAGTTATTTTAGATACCCCGCCTATTGGTTTGGTTACTGATGCTCGTTTATTATTGGAAGAAAGTGATGTGATATTACTAATTATTAGACAACGCCATACCACTATACCCAACCTTAAAAAAATAAGTGATGATTTAATGCCTTTTGTTGCTAAAACAGGTTTAGTGGTTAACGATATAAAGTTAAATAAAGTGGGTTATGGTAGCTATGGCTATGGCTATGGCTATGGCTACGGCTATGGCTATGGCTACGGTTATGGGTACGGTGGTGGTTATTACGACGAAGATTTAAAAAACAAAAGTAAGTTGACATCCATTTTTAGTAAAATAAAAAAATAAATAGCAGTAGTATGTTATTTAGCTATTATATTCCAAAAAAACATGATTTTAGACCATATTAACAATTGTGAGCATTATTTCTCTTTTCACCCTAATTTTAAACTGGGGTTTGATTTTATTAAATCATTCAACCCATCTAAAATTAAAGAAGGTAAAAACGAAATTTTAGGCGACGAGGTATTTGCTCTTGTTTTTAACCTTCACAACTTTAAACCCAACACCAAACTAGAAGCACACAACAAATACATTGATATTCAATTTGTATTAACTGGAGAGGAAAAAATGGGGTGGAAATATAGATTAGAGTGCAACAAACCTGAAAATAATTTTAATTCAGAGAAAGATGTACAGTTTTTTCAAGACCAACCTACTCACTTTTTTATAGTACAACAACATCACTTCGTTATATTTTACCCCAACGATGCCCACGCACCTTTACTTAATAATGACCCTTTGTTTAAAATTGTAATTAAGGTAAAAGTTTAATTATAAGCTTTAAAAAAACCTTTTAATTTATTTTCCAATAATTTATTAGTTTAATATGTCTTCATTGAGAAAAACTGCTTTATCGGGGATGGTTTGGACCTTCATCCAACAGGCAAGTTCGCAGGGCATAGCCTTTATTGTTTCCATTATTTTAGCCCGATTATTATTACCCTCCGAATTCGGATTAATTGCCTTATTGAGTGTTTTTATTGCAGTAGGTACTACTTTAATAAACAGTGGACTTAGCCTTTCTTTAATAAGAACAAAAGAAGTTGACGACGATGATTATTCAACCGTATTTTACTTTAATCTGATCATAAGTGTTGTTATTTATTTGATCATATTTTTAACAGCCCCTTACATTGCCCATTTTTACAATCAACCTCAACTCACTTCCATTACTCGCGTTTACACCATCACATTTGTAATAAATGCGTTAGCAGTTGTGCAAAACACACGATTAACAAAGGAAATGGATTTTAAAAAACAAACCATTATTTCTATACCATCATTAATAATTAGTGGTTGTGTGGGTATATTTTTAGCATTAAACAATTTTGGAGTGTGGAGTTTAGTTTGGAGTACATTAGTTAAAGATTGTGCAAATGTTATCCAATTATGGTGGTGGTCGCCATGGAAACCATTGTTACGATTTAAAGTCGAAAAAATAAAACAACATTTTATATTTGGTTATAAAATGACTATTGCTAATGTTGTAGATACTATATTCCAAGATATTTACACCATTGTTATTGGTAAATTTTTTGACCCTACACAAGTAGGTTTTTATAATCGTGCCAATACGTTAAGAATGTTGCCAATTAGAAATTTTGGTTCGGTATTAAATAAAGTTACTTTTCCGCTATTTAGTCAAATACAACATGATGATGAACGACTAAAAAATGCTTATAAAAAAATAATGCAAATGTCGGTGTTTATAGTAGCTCCTGTACTTTTTATAATGGCAATTTTGGCTGAACCATTGTTTCGTTTTTTGTTAACCGAAAAATGGTTACCAGCAGTTCCATATTTTCAGCTACTTTGTATTGCTGGTGTATTTTATCCAATTAATGCATATAATTTAAATATTCTTACCGTTAAAGGTAGAAGTGATTTGTTCTTGAAACTCTCTATTGTAAAGAAAATATTAATATTACTAGTTGTTATTATAGGAATGAATTGGGGTATTTATGGAATATTATTTGGTCAATTATTTATGTCTATAATAGGAATATTTTTTAATGGATATTTTACTGGTAAATTAATTAATTATACAGTATTTGAACAAATAAAAGATATTTCATTATTACTGGTTGTTTGTTTTATACCAGCAGTTTTAACCTTTTATTTTGATAAAGTTTTTTTGATAAATTATCATGATATAATTCGACTGGTAGTGGGTGCTACTTCGGGTTTTATCTGTTTTTTATTTTTAGCTATTCTATTTAAATTAAACTCTTATTTTGAATTGAAATCTATACTTTTGAAAAAAAATGAATTTCCTTGGAAAAAATAAAACTTCCGAAATAGAACTATTCCAATGAACATGAAACAACCAAAGAATCAACTTACCGTAACCAAAACCTTCTTTCCTCCTATTGAAGAATATCAATTTCAATTGCAACGCATTTGGGAAAACCAATGGTTAACCAACAGAGGTGCTTTGGTTATTGAGCTGGAAGAAAAGTTAAAAAACCATTTAACTGTTTCTAACATGTTGGTAATGACCAACGGAACATTACCTATACAAATAGCCTTAAAACTATTTGGGCAAGGTGGTGAAGTTATTACCACCCCTTTTAGTTATGTTGCCACTACTTCTTCTATAGTTTGGGAAAACTGTACACCTGTTTTTGTAGACATTCATCCCGATTATTTAACCATTGATGAAACCAAAATTGAAGCAGCCATAACTCCTAAAACTACTTGCATATTAGCTACCCATGTTTACGGAAACCCATGTAACATTGAAGCAATAGAACAAATCGCTGCAAAACACCACTTAAAAGTAATTTACGATGCAGCCCACTGTTTTGATGTAAAATACCAGAATAAAAGTATTTTTAATTATGGCGATGTAAGCACGTGTAGTTTTCATGCAACCAAATTGTTTCATTGTGGTGAAGGTGGTGCTGTATTTTGCAAAGATGAAACACTTTTCCACGAAATATTTTACCGTCATAATTTTGGTCATAACGGTCCACTCGATTTTTATGGAGTTGGAATCAATGCCAAAACAAGCGAATTGCAAGCAGCAATGGGTTTAGCTGTTTTGCCTCATATCAATTTTATAATTGATGAGCGTAAAAAAGTAGTGGATTACTACAATACACAACTGGATTTTACTCGATTAAAAAAATTAAAAATTAGAGCACATACCGATTGGAATTACAGCTACTACCCCGTTATTTTTGAAAACGAAGAGCAGTTGTTGGCTGTTCAAAAGGTATTAAACGATAACAACATTATTCCTCGAAGGTATTTTTATCCATCATTAAATACGCTTCCTTATGTAAACAAGGTTGCAATGCCGGTAACCGATGACATTGCTCCATGTGTGTTGTGTTTGCCTTTGTATGTTGGACTTAATGAAATTGAGCTAGAACGTATTGTAAGTCTTATTAATTCCGTCATTGCCCCTTATTAACATCATTGCGATGGTGGTACGACCGAAGCACTACGAAGTAGCATCAATAACTTGATTTACAATAAAAAAGCATTGATAATTTGCCCCACTATTTCAGCGCCAGTACTCAACTCAAACGCTTGAGATTCGTAATGACGTATTGAATGGACTGCGTAACGATATAATAAAAAAAGCACTACTTTTGTATTTATCACAACACAATTTATAGTGAACCAAAAAGAACTAATAAAACTTTTACAACAAGGCGAAAACGAAAAGTTAGAGTTTAAAGTTAGCTTTAATGATGCTGTTATAGAAACATTGGTTGCTTTTGCCAACACTTCAGGTGGAACGGTATTTATTGGTGTTGATAACAACGGATTACCCCAATCATTAACTTTAGGAAAAGAAACCATACAGAAATGGGTAAATGAGGTAAAAAACAAAACACAACCTGCCATAATACCTCATTACGAAACAGTTGAAATACATAATAAAAGTGTACTTCTTTTAAGCGTTAATGAGTTTCCTGTTAAACCAATTGCCTTTAAAGGGCGTTATTTCAAACGTATTAAAAATGCTAATCATCAGCTTAGTGCGAACGAAATAACCGAAATGAATCTTCAATCACTTCAATTATCATGGGATTCTTACATAGCACCTAATAAAACAATAGCCGATTTAGATGTTAATAAAATAAAGAAATTTATTTCTAAAATAAACGCTTCTAGTCGTTTTAGCATGACCAATGATTGGAAACAAAACTTAGAAAAACTAAAACTTATTATTGGCACAAAAATTACCAATGCTGCTTATTTACTTTTTTCAAAAGAAAACACTTCATACAATGTACATTTAGGACGATTTAAAACGCCTTCAATGATTATTGATGATAAAATGTTTAACGGAACTTTATTTGAAGTAGTTGAATCGACAATGAATTATTTGTTGGGGCAAATTAAAGTGGCTTTCGAAATTACAGGAAAAACTACCCAACGTAACGAAATTTTTGAATACCCACTTCCTGCTTTAAGAGAGTTGGTGTTAAATGCCATCATTCATCGCGATTACATGAGTCCTATTGATGTGCAAATAAAAATATTTGACCAAAAAATTACTTTTTTTAACCCCGGTAGCCTTTTTGGAAAGTTGAGCGTTGCACAATTAAAAAAAGATAACTACCAAGCCTACACCAGAAACAAGCTAATTGCTGAAGCATTTTATTTAACTGGAGATATAGAAAAATATGGAAGTGGATTTGTTCGAATCCGTGAAGAAATTAAATCCTATCCTACCATGAAATTTGATTTTGAAGAAGTACCCAACGGATTTTTAGTAACCTTGCATTATACTCAACAAAAATCATTATTTGCTGCTAATAAGTTGAATATCCCAGATAAGGTCACCGATAGGGTCACCAATAAGGTCACCAATAAGGTCACCAATAATTTATCTAAAAACCAACAGGAAATAATTAAACAAATACTACTGAATCAAAAAGTAAGTGCTGCTCAATTGGCTGATTTTGTTGGTATTTCTAAAAGAAAAATTATAGATAATATTAACAAGTTAAAAGAACTAGGCTTAGTAGAACGTATTGGCTCCGCTAAAGGAGGTTACTGGAAAATTTTAAACCAATAAGCCCATGAAACAACCATGAGTAAAAATTTCACACACAGAGAAATGATTGTTCAGGGAGTTCCATCTGACCGATTTAATAACAATAAAAAAATAAACAGATGAAAATAGCCATTATGCAGCCCTATATTTTTCCTTATTTAGGGTATTTTCAGCTAATTAATTCAGTTGATACTTTTGTTATTTATGACAATATTGAATACACTAAAAAAGGTTGGATTAATAGAAATAGATTAGTATTTAACAGTAAAATAGAACATTTCACTATTAATATTGTTAAAGATTCTGATTATTTAAATGTAGATGAACGAAAAGTTTCTCCTGTTTTTTATGATAAAGAATTAAACAAGATTTTGAATAAAATTAAACAGAACTATGGTAAAGCCCCTTTTTTTAATGAAGTTTTTCCTTTTATAAAGAATATCTTCACCCATAAAACAGAAAATTTATATGAGTATATCTATCATTCATTAATTAGTGTGGTTAATTATTTAGAAATAGAAACTACAGTTTTGAAATCTTCAGCTTTGGATATAGACCATAAATTAAAATCTGCAGATAAAGTTATTGCAATTTGCAAAAGTCTTAATGCTAAAATCTACATTAACCCAATTGGCGGAAAAGAGTTGTACCAAAAAGAAACTTTTAAAAAGCAAGGTATTGATTTGTATTTTATCGAAAATGAGTTAACACCTTACGCTCAGTTTAAAAACGATTTTATCCCTGGTCTATCAATTATTGATGTATTGATGTTTAATAGCAAAGAAGAAGTAAAAGAAATGTTGAATCAATACCAACTAGTTTAAATGAATGAACAACATAGTATAGGAGGTTTCTTTGAATTGGAGATTAATGATTTAGGTTCATTGTATCATAATGATGCTCTTGCTTTAAATACAGGAAGAAATGCTTTAGAACATATTTTAAATTGCAAAAAATATACTCATGTTTATATACCTTATTTTACTTGCGATGTAATTCTTGAACCACTAGAAAAAACCGCTACTCCTTATACTTTTTATCACATTGATGAAAATTTTTTACCAATACTTTCTAAAATAAATAATAATGAGGCATTGCTTTACACCAATTATTTTGGATTAATGGAAAACAATATTGCCTTTTTAAAAGAAAAATACGCTAATCTAATTGTAGATAATTCTCAGGCATTTTATGATATGCCACATTTAAATATTCCAACTTTTTACAGCCCTCGTAAATTTTTTGGTTTACCAGATGGAAGTTTTGTGTATCATGTTAATGAAATTTCATGTAATAATTATCCTACCGACCATTCTTATGAAAGATGCTCCCATTTAATAAAAAGCACCGATATAAGTAAAGAGTTAAGTTACAACGATTTTAAATCAAACGATGCAAAATTGATTAACCAACCCATCAAACAAATGTCGTTGTTAACATCAAAAATTTTAAGAGGAATTGATTTTGAGAAAATTAAAACCCAAAGAATAACCAATTTCAATTATTTACATCAACAGTTAAGAAATACCAATTTATTAACTCCTTTTATTGAAAAAGCTAAATACATATGCCCTATGGTATATCCCTATTTTGCAACCGACAATGAGGAATTAAGAAACAAATTAATTACTAACAAAATTTTTGTTGCACAATACTGGCCAAATGTGTTAAATTGGGTAGAAAATGGTAGCTTTGAATTTAAATTAACACAAAACATCATTCATTTACCAATAGACCAACGATACAACGAAAACGAACTTAAAATCGTAATTGAATTAATTCTAGAAAAACATCCATGACAAAAGACTTCAATTCTTTAGACGATATTCTTTCTGTTTTAAAAACTTCGTTGCAACCTCTTCAAAAAAAAGTTGAACACGATTTTGAAAAAACAAAATTTCCATTAGGATTTATTGTTGGTAACCCAAGAAGTGGCACAACTTTGTTTTTACAATATTTAGCTAGTTTAGGTTGTTTCGCCTATCCAAGCAATACTTTAGCAAGGTTTGCATACGCTCCATTCTATGGGGCATTAATTCAACAAATGTTATTCAACAATCAATTTGACCCAATAGGAGAACTTAATAAAAATGAACAATCGATATCTTTTGAGTCAAACTTAGGTAAAAACAAAGGGCTCTTAGCTCCAAATGAATTTCAACATTTTTTTAGAAATTATATACCAAACTATTTTCCTCAACATATTAACACGGACGATTTTAATAAAATTGATTTTGTTTCATTAGAAAGTGGATTTGCTTCGATTGAAACCGTTTTTAACAAACCTTTTATTACAAAGGCAATGATGATACAGTACAATTTGGTAGATTTTTACCATCAACTTCCAAATAGTATTTTCTTTTATATCAAACGAGATCCATTTTATGTTATGCAATCAATCTATATGGCACGCGAAAAATATTTTGGCGATATTGAAAAATGGTGGTCTGTTAAACCTAAAGAATATGAACAATTAAAAGATTTAGATATTTATCATCAAATTGCTGGGCAGGTTTATTTTACTGAAAAATCTCTAGAAACAGAATTAAAACAAATACCAGAAAACAATAAGATTGTAATTTATTATGAAGATTTCTGCAACAATCCCACTAAATATTTAGCCGAAATACAATTAAAATATTTAAGTAGTAATTACGAACTTTCAATACTAAATAATTCATTATTCAATTTTGAGAATACGAATAAATTATCTATTGATAAAATACATTTTGACAAATTAATTTCTGCATATAACAACTTAAAAAGTTAAACTATGAAAAAAACAATGATAATTGGATTAGGTCCAGAATATAATTATCCAAAATCTTATGATAAATGGTATAATGCAGACACTAAATACGCGAGTAATCATGGAGCATCATTAATTTCTAGAGCTTTAGCTAAACAATTTAATGGCGAACATGTAGAAATAGATGATTTTGATAAGGTTAATGAACTAAATGAAAAATATGATCAATGTATTATTGCATTCGCTACCCATGTAACCACTTGGCGAGATGTTTCTATTTACACAAATTTTATAGAAAAATTAAAAATACCAACTTTTGCATTTTCTCTTGGTGTACAGGATTATGCAGGTTCAACAACTTCTTTTCTAAAAATTCACCCATCAATGAAACGATTATTAGAGATTGTTTCTGATCGCTCAAAATTATTGGGTGTTAGAGGACACTATACGGCGAGTATTTTATATAAAAATGGTTTAAAAAATGTTGTTCCTATAGGTTGTCCAACGGTATATTGGAACTTAAATAGAAACCTTGAAATTACAAAACCTTCATCGTTCAATAACCCGGCTATTGTTTTTCATAGAACGATAGCAGGAAACGAAGGACATCATCTTATTAAGAATATTCCATTAGTCGGACAAGATTTTTTGGATGAAGCGTTGTTTACGCCAAATTTAAAAAATGATACCAAATTAATAACTGATGAAATTAAAGCTTATGAAAAACAAGGTTTTTCAAAAGAGTCTTTTGAACTAATTAAAAATTATGGCGTTTTTCACTATACTTTTCAAGAATGGTTCGATTATTTAAAAACAAAAGATTTTATAGTAGGACCTAGATTACATGGATGTATAGGCTCATTAATTCAAGGTATCCCTGCTGTATTGTTTGCAAGAGATTTAAGAGTTCAAGAGATATCACAATTCTTTAATATTCCATTTTTAACTTATAATGAACTTCATAAAAAATCATCATTACAACAAATTTTTGACGAAGCTGATTTTAGTTTATTTAATAAAACATACAAGTTAAGATATGACAATTATGTTAATTTCCTTACTGATAACAACTTAGAATCTAATTTAGACAAGAACACAAAAAACGATACTATATTATATTCTCACGAGGATATAAGATCACTCAATTATATATTAAATAAAGATGTACAAGACATAAAAGAAGAATTACATAAATTTGAACAAGCATTAAAAACTGCTGATGCAATGTATAAAGTATTAGGTAAAATTCCTTTAGTTAAAAAGATTGGTAAATCCCTCGATTAAATCTATTTCTCTTTTGTTAAACCAACCTATTTCATATTATTCAAATGCGGTTAATTTTCCTTTAGTTAGTATTTGTGTGCAAACATATAATCACGGTCAATATATAAGAGAATGCTTAGATAATTTACTCAACCAAAATACAAATTTTGATTATGAAATTTTGTTAGGTGAAGACAATTCTTCTGACAATACTCGCCATATATGTATTGAATATGCTGAGAAGTATCCCGAAAAAATTCGTTTGTTTTTACATGATAGAAGTAATGTTATAAAAATAAACGGTAATGCTACTGGGCGATTCAATTTTATCTATAATTTAAAAAACACAAAAGGCAAATACATTGCTTTATGCGAAGGGGACGATTATTGGACAGATCCTTATAAATTACAAAAACAAGTGGATTTTTTGGAAGCAAATGATGATGTAAACATTTGTTTTACACGAGCCTTATTATTAAAAAATGGTAAAGAAGAATTACAAGAAATTCCTTTGCCATTTGATAAACAATCTTTTCGTTTTGTTGAATTAATACGTCATCATAATTTTATTTCTACAGCATCGGTAATGTTTAAGAAACCAGAACCATTAATTTTTCCTGATTGGATTATTAAAGTTCCGTTTGGCGATTTAGCTTTGTATAAAATAGTGAGTAACAATAAAAAAATACAATGTATAAATGAAGTGATGTCGGTTTATCGAATACATGACAGCGGTGTTTGGTCGGGGATAAATGCTAAAAAATCAGCAGAACAATATTTAACTTTTTATTTGGCTATTTTTTTGGCTTTAACTAGTGAGGAAAAAAAAGAAGCCAAGAAAAAAATACGAAGCTTATTAAGAAAATTAGCTTCATTAAGCGTTCCTAACAATAAGTATATTGCTAAATTGTACTTTATTAACTTGCTTATTAAGCACTTTAACTATATATGAATCCCACATTAAGTATAATAATACCATGTTATAATTCGGCAAAAACAGCTGAAGAAACATTTCAATCGGTAATTAATCAAGATTTTACTGATTGGGAAGCAATTATTGTAAATGATGGTTCGCCCGATAATATTGAAGAAATTGCCTTAAAGTGGGTTAATAAAGACCATAGATTTAATTATTTTAAAAAAGAAAATGGAGGATTAGGAACAGCAAGAAATTTTGGTATAAACCATGCAAAAGGCAAATACATTTTACCTCTCGATTCGGATAATAAAGTAGAAAGCACTTTTGCTAAAAAAGCCTTGCCAATATTAGAAAAAAACCCAACTATTGGAGTGTTGTATGGAGATGCTATCTATTTCGGAGATAAGGATGAACACAAGGTGGTTGGTGACTTCGACTCTTTAAAACTAGCCAAAACAAATTACATTGACGCGTGTGCAATTATACGAAAAGAAGTGTATGATAAAATTGGGCTTTATGATGTTAACATGCCCTATCAAGGAATTGAAGATTGGGAGTTATGGATAAAGATTACTAAATCTAATTACACCTTTTATTACCTCAACCAACCTACATATTATTATAGAATAACAGGAAACTCAATGATTAGAAGCTTTAATCCAAAAATGACCGAATCGAATATAGGTTATCTTTATGTTAAACATTTTTGGTTTTTTATTTCTACCTTCTGGAAAAATAGAAAAATTGAAAAAAAATGGAAGACATTAATAATTAGAACTTTAAAAAGAACAATTAAAAGGTTACTTTTTTTGATTTAACACAACGAAATGAACGTAGAATTATCCATTATAATAGTTAACTACAACACCTTTGATTTAACTATTCAGTGTATTGCTTCTGTTGTAAAAGAAACCAATGAAATTGATTATGAAATTATAGTGGTTGATAATGCTTCTACCGAAAAACCTATTGATGAAATAAAAAATGGTTATCCTGGCATACAACTCATTAAAAACTCGACCAATGTTGGTTTTGGTATTGCCAATAATATGGGAATGCAAGTGGCAAAAGGAAATTATATTTTGTTGTTAAACTCTGATACCATTATAATTGACCAAGGCATTGCAAAAGCATACCAATACATTAAACAACACCCCAATTTAGATGTACTTACCTGTAAACAATTGAATGAAGAAAGAAAACCTTTTATTCCTTTCACTTTTTACTTTAAATCCAACAGTATTTTAAGTTATTTAATTAATAACCCTATTCAACAACTAATTAAAAGTAAACTATCGAATAGCAAACCTACCGAGCTCAACAAAAATAGCTTTGTTAAAAGTTTGTCTGGAGCTTTTATGTTACTAAAAAAAGAAGTTTTTACCACTACCAAAGGTTTTGATCCTGATTTTTTTATTTATTACGAAGAAACCGAATGGTGTATGCGAATTAATAAAAACTATAAACAGTATTACTTAAACGATATCAGTTTTATTCATTTACATGGTAAAAGTGCCCCACGATTGTTGATGCAAAAACAAATGCATTTATCGCAAGGCTTATTTTGGTATAAATCGGGTTATTTTAATTACTTTATATTTTTACTCATCACCTACCTTATTTATTTGCCATCATGGGTATTACTTGCTGTAATAGCCATAAAACCATCTTCACGAAATCATTTTTTTAAATATGTAAAAATTTATGTTGATTTATCCAGCTGTTTTATATTTGAAATACTTAAATACAATAATAAGTATAGTCGAAGATTAACATCCTTGAAATTGAAAGAACTGAATTAAAGTTTCTCCAACCAAATGTTTGCACCATTATTTTGATAACACAAAGGCATATTTTTAAATACCTCTTGGTGGTGAGTGTGCAAATAATGAGTAAACAACCTAATAGAAAATTCCTTATTATACATTAAAAAAGCTCTTAAAATATAATCTTCATTCCAACTTCTGCCTTCGTAAACCCAATTTTTAGGATATTCAAATGAAGAAAACACATCGTGAATATGAATTAAAACTCCAACATTTAATACTGGGAATACTTCAAACAGCAAATAATTTACATCGCTTCCTGTTTTTGAAACATGTGTACTATCGATAAAAAGAATATCTCCTTTAGTTAATTTCTTAAACTCATCAAGAGGTACATCTTGTAATCTTTTTTCGATTATTTCATAACTATTTTTATTCTTATCAGTTAACAACGACTTTAATCGAACCGGAAAAGGCTCAATAAAAGTAATATTACAATCTAATTTAAACGAATCTTTAGTGTCAAGCATTAAAGCAGATGAAAAGCCTGAACCAACTTCAATAATATTTTTAGGATTATAATGCCTAATAAATGAATACAACATAATTGCATCAGAATAAGAATAGTAAGAATTCTTAAAATAATATCTTAGTCCTTTTTGAGCTGAATCTTTAAAAGGCAATTCAACATAATACTTTTCAAATTCTTTGAGTAAAGTTATTTGATTGGATAAATTCAAATCTATTCCTTGAATTTCCTTGTTGTTATCCCATATCGTATGTTCATATTTTTTTACATCATCAACATTAACATCGGGCGAATAATAATGACCAGGTTCAACAAAACAATTTTTTTTTGCTGCTTTATAAAAATTATAGATTTTTATTGGTTTTAATAAAATACTTTTTAAACTCATTAACAAGTGTTTTAAATTTTATTGATTCATATTATAGGGTAATTTTAATTCATTAAATTATATAAATTTGTGAAAGAAGTAAAATATATGAAATAGCCACGTGCAAAAGAACACCAACACTAATGAAGATAAACTGGCGTATTCCATATGACATACAAAAACATTAAATATCTACATGTGAATATAGCTATAATTGGAAAGTTTTTTACAGAGGGAGTTGCCGTGCACATTGATGAAACGCTTCGGGATATGGGGCATGTAACAGTTAGAATAGATCCTGAAATAAAATTTTTACAATCAGAGTTGTTTAGTATTAAGTTTAGAAGTTTTACAAAAACAATTTATCAGCAAGTACTCTTTAAAATTCCTTTTATAAGAAATAAAAGTTCTAAAAAAATTTTCAGCTATTACAATAACAATAACATTGATTTAACTATTGTAACACACGATTTTTTAACCAAACAAGAAATAGAAGAAATTAAAAAAATTAACCAATCCCCTATTGTTATTTGGTTTCCCGATGCCATTAGTAATTTTCAAAAATCGATGTTTTTTGTAGCTGGTTATGATTTTTTATTTTTTAAAGATAAATATGTGGTGGATAAATTAAAAAATGAATATTTATTAAATGCTTTTTACCTACCCCAATGTTGCAATCCTAAACAACATAACAAAGTAACACTTACTAAAGAAGAAGAAGATTTTTATGGCTGCGAAATTACTAATGCAGGCAATTTATACCCAAGTAGGGCGGCTTTATATAAAAACTTATTACAATATAATTTTAAAGTGTGGGGAGGTCAACCTGCTATATGGCTAAAAATGCCCGAACTCGATAAAATAATTATGGGGAAAGCGGTATTTAATCAAGAAAAAGCTAAAGCATTTACTGCCGCAAAAATTGTTTTAAATAATATGCATTTGGCCGAAATAAATGGATTAAATAAAAGAGCATTTGAAATACCCGCTTGTGGTGGTTTTCAGATTATAAGCTATAATGATGCTGTAAATGAACTATTTGAAATTGATAAGGAAATAGTTACCTACAAAACCTATAATGAATTGGTTGTAAAAATTGATTATTATCTCCAACATCCTGAAGAAAGAACTAAAATAAAAGATGCTGGTTATAAGAGAGCTATCCACGAGCATACCTATGAAAAAAGGTTAACAACTATGCTAAACACCGTTTTTAACAACTAAAATGAACGTATTTATACTACACTTTACTCATCCTGAAGGATATCCTCCCGCTCTTAATGCTATTAATTATATTGCAGATCATACGAATAAGGTTACTGTTTTATCTGTTGATACTTTACCAACAAAATGGAACTACAATAAAAATGTTGATTTAATACTACTAGAAGGTAATCATAATCGATTTGAATATATTAAACGATCAAAATTTCAGAAATTAAAAACTTATGCTAATTACATCATCAAAATATACAAAACATTAAAAAAAGGGGATATTGATTTAGTTATTTGCTATGATGATGTTCCATTTTTTTTGTATAAAATAGCTTCATCTTTTATCTCTAAAAAAACAAAATTATGGGTTCATAACCATGATGTTTATCCTATAACTGCTTATAAAAAATATGGGATAAATTGGTTTGGAGCAACTTTTATTCAAAAATATTTTAATACTATAGATTATTTTTCGTTACCTGCTCTTGAACGTAAAATAATGTTTCCTTTTTCAACTTATACAGGTAAATTTTTCTTCATTCCTAATTATCCTTCTGATAGAATTATAAAAGCACCTAATTTTGACCAACTTATTATTGATAATGAGTTTATAAATATTATTTACCCTGGAAGCCCTTCTTTTAAAAATGGCTTTGAAGAGTTAATTGATATTTTTGACAAAAAAGTAAATGGAAAAACCATTAGATTAACCATTGTTGGAGATATTCCTCCAAGATATGAATCTGACCTTAAAAAATATGCACAGCTAAAAGGAGTAGAATCTCAATTATTTTTTAAAGACAGAATTCCATATTCTCAAATGACAGATTATCTTAAAAATTTTCATATTGGTTGGGGCTTATATAAACCTGTTGATTTATCAGTTTCTACAGCAGGTACTTCTTCTAATAAAATTTATGAATTTTTAGCCAATGGGCTACCTATTATTGTATATGACAATGAGCACCATAAAGAACATTTGCAAAAATGTGAAGCCGCTTTTTTTTCTGACTTGTCTAAAGAATCTATATTAAGCATAATTTCTATTATAGATAAAAACATGATTTTTTATAAAAAATTAGCCCGAAAAGAATTTGAAGATAACTATCAATTTGAAAAAAACTTTAAAGTTGCCTTTAACACTGTTCAAGAAGATATATCTTGTAAATATTAATGATTTGAAAATAAAAAATGATTAAAAAATTAATAGTCCCATTAAAGTATATTTGGAATCATCCTGTTACAAAAACAAACAGAATTTTTGGAATGTTTCGTTTTTTTAAATGGCAAATAAAAGCGAGTTTAATTGCTAAGGAGCAACATGTTAACTGGATTGAAAACCTACAATTAAATGTAACCAAAAGTATGCATGGTGCAACGGGTTGTATTTATGTTGGGTTACCAGAATTTAATGATATGTGTTTTTTACTTCACTATTTAGATACCAAAAGTACCTTTATAGATATTGGTGCAAACGTTGGTGTTTATACACTATTAGCAGGAGGGATTAAAAAATGCAATACCATTTCTATTGAGCCAATTCCTCAAACTTTTAATTATTTAGAAAAGAACATTGCTTTAAATAAATTAGGGAAAATTGTTACCAGCTATAACATTGGATTGTCTGATAAAGAAGGTGAACTCTATTTTACAAAAAGTAAAGACACCATTAACCATGTAACAAACAAAGATGAAGGTGATGCAATAAAAGTTAAAGTGGATACTCTAGATAACTTACTTCAAAACCATACGATTAATAAAACGTTAATAAAATTAGATGTTGAAGGGTTTGAATACCATGTTTTAAAAGGTGCTCATAATACTTTATCAAATCAAAATTTAAAAGCTTTAATTGTTGAGTTAAATGACTGTAGCTCAAAATTTGGTTTAACAGATGAAATGGTGGATCAGCTTTTAGTTGATTATAAATTTGGGAAATTTGACTACAACCCCCTAACCAGAAAACTTACAAAAATTGATAAATTTCACCGAGAAGAAAACACTTTGTACATCAGACTATCAGAGCTTAATACTATTGAGCAAGAACTTATGAATGCTAGTCCTATTACTATTTATGGCAAAAAAATATAGTTATGAAATAGCCACGTGCAAAAGCACACAAAGACTGATGAAGATAAACTGGCGTATTCCATATGACCGATTTAATAAAATAAATATCTACAAATGAAAATACTTATCTTTGCTTCTCATCCCATACAATACCAAGCACCTATTTATAGAGCTCTACATAATTCTTTTGACCTAAAAGTAATTTATTTATTAAACCAAACAAGTAAACAACAAGCTGATGCTGGTTTTGGAGTAGAATTTGAATGGGATGTTCCTTTGCTTGATGGATATGATTATGAATATTTAAAAAATTATGCTGATAATCCATCAAGTTCCAAATACAATGGAATTATTATTAACAATAAAGAGTTACATGCTTTAATGTTAAAAGAACAACCAAGTATTGTTATTATAAACGGATGGTTTCCTAAAGGACTCAAACAAATCATCAATTATTGTTATCAAAATAAAATTAAATCGATTTGTAGAGGAGATTCTACCTTATTAATGACCAACAATAAAATTAAAAAAATTGCAAAAGAGATTTATATCCGAAGTATTCTTCGAAAAATTAATGCTTTTTTGTACGTTGGTAATGAGAATAAAAAGTACTACCTTCATTATGGCGTTAAAGAGAATCAACTTTACCCTGGTTTACACTGCATCAACACTCCTTTTTTTAAAGAACATTTTAATCAAAATCCAAAAAGAAAATTTGATATTAATTCTATCAAAATTGGTTTTGCAGGTAAATTTATAGCTATAAAACAACCTTTATTACTAATTGAAGCGATAAAAAAAAGTAACTACAAAAACAATATACAAGTTCAATTTATTGGTGATGGTCCTTTAAAAAAGGATATAATAAATTCTGCTAAACAGAATGATGTTTCAATTAATTTTTTAGGTTTTTTAAACCAATCTGAAATTGTAAAAAAAGGTTATTCAGCTATTGATTTTTTAGTACTACCATCTACATCAGAAACATGGGGCCTAGTAGTTAATGAAGTAATGACAGGAGGAATTCCATGTATTGTTTCCAATACAGTTGGTTGCCATACTGACTTAATTAAAGATGGGGAAACAGGTTTTGTTTTTAATTATAAAGATGTAAATGATTTAGCCAAAAAGATAGATGCCATGATAACTCTTATGAAAACTAACAACCAACTATTGACTAAAAACGTTTTAAACACTATAGATTTTTTTTCTTTAGACAATACTATAACATCATTTAAAGATGCTATAAATGGATTAATCACAGAAAGCTAAAACTAAGCATGAGTATCAATCAAGCTATCCATAACAAAATATTAGCTCAAAATAAAACTATTCTTACTGCATCAAGTATTCTGTTAGCTGTATTAATTTTTTTTACTAATTATAACATCTATTCTTGTTTAGGGCTTAGTATTTCTGCATATATTATGTTGCGTTTTGTATTAATGCTAGGGTACACAATACCTGTTATAGAATTGATGTTATTTTTAGCTGCTGCCCAATGGATTATAGGTCCTTTTATTGATTATCATTCAAAAGTTTCCCACTATAAAATGCACATGTACGTACCTGAGTTAGAATACATGGAAATTACTGTTCCTGCCTATTTTGTATTTGTTATTGCTTCTTTAAATTTATTTAGGTTTAACCCTATAGACATTGAATATTTTAAAGATTATATCTCTAAAAACATAAAACTATCTACAATCTTTATTGTTTTAGGAATTGTTTTTAACCTCATTCAACCTTTTGCACCTGTTTCTATAAGCTTTGTTGTTTATTTAGGCTCTAATTTAGCTCTTGTTGGTATGGGTTTATTCTTTTTAAGTAAAGCATCCTGGACCAACAAGTTGCTATTAACGGCTATCGGTATATCTCCTGTTATCGTAAATTCCATTCGAACTGGAACCTTTCACACGTCTATTATTTGGGGAATTTTTATTTTCATTTTTATTACCTTAAACATTAAATTATCCTTTTTTAGAAAAGCTCTAATAATTGCGACCTCATTCTTGTTTCTGACAACTTTGCAACTTATTAAGCAAGATTATAGAGAACAAATAAATAGTAAATCATTTCAAGGAAATAAATTTGAGCTATTTGTAGATTTATTACTCAACCCTCAAAATACGGAAGAATTACAAAGTGATGATGAACTCAACAATGTTAATAGCAGATTAAACCAAGGGTGGATTATCTCTAAAATATATGAACGCATACCTGAAAAAAAAGATTACCTAAAAGGGGAGACCATTATTGGAGCATTTGAAGCTTTAGTTCCTCGATTTTTATACCCTAATAAAAAAGTAAGTGGTGGAGGAAAAAAAACATTTGAATTGCTTACTGGAATTTTTTTACTCGAAAACACAGCAATGGGAACAAGTTTAATGGGAGAGTTTTATGGGAATTATGGTTTTTATGGTGCTCTAATTTCATTTTTAATCTGGGGAATTTTACTAAAACTCTTAGTTTCTTTTATCATAAAAAGGCAACAGATTTACCCCATTTTAACTTTCTGTTTACCGATTATATTCTTTCAAGTGATTAAGGCAGAATCAGACTTGTCTACAGTATTAAATCACTTAGTAAAAAGTTTGGCATTTATCTTAGTTATGATTTTCTTTATTAAGAAGTTATTTGTGAAAGAAACTTAATTAATATAAGTGATTATATTGACATGAGACCTAAAAGAGAAATAGAAAGTGAATTAATGATATAAACTATATAAGATAACAATACTGACCAATAAATATACACCAACAGATAATATTCATACTTTAGATAAATATATTAATTTTTAAATAATAGATACAAGAAATAATATAGAGTTGGAAAATAGATCGAAAACAATAGATATAATGAAAGGATTAGGCATAATTGCTGTTGTCGCTGGACATACTTTTAGTGGTACTGTCAAAGATTTTATTTTTCTATTCCATATGCCTTTATTCTTTTTTATTGGAGGTTATCTTTTTAAAGTCAAACCTAATTTCAAACAATATTTAAATGATAAAACTATTCATTTAATTGTACCCTATATTTGCTTTCTTATTATCATATATTTTCCTTTTCATTTTTTAAGTATAGGAGCCCTAAATTCTAAAAACATAATGTTATATTTTATTCGCCCTCTTGTTGGCGGCAAATATTTATTTAGTTATTCAAGTGTTTTTTGGTTTACAACTTGTTTCTTTTTTGTACAGCAATTTTTTAATTACATTATTAATAAATTTCAAACTAATACCCTTCAAATTATTATATTAACAATGTTATTATTGAGTTATCTAAATTCTTTATTTTTTCCTAATTTCTTTTTGCCATGGAATGCTCATGTAGTATTGGCAGCTTTACCTATTTTTTATATTGGATATTTATTTAATCAAAAAAAATATTTTATTCCTTTTTACATTATTCTTATATTCTTATTAATAGCATTGGCTGGTTTTATTTTCTTAAAAAACAATACTTACGATATGAAATATGCTAATTATGGTATTCCATTTTTAACATTATTCTCAAGCATCATCATTATTCTTTTTATTAAAAACTTAGCTTCAATTATTTCAAGATTTAAAATAATTGCTAATCCTCTTATTAAATTAGGAAATGCATCTATGGTTATTATGTATCTTCATGTTCCCATTATAATATTAATTGAAGAACATTTAAACTTTAATAATTATTTTATATTTATAAGTTCAACTATTTTATCTTATTTATTTTATATAATTTTTTCTAAGTTCTCTATTACAAAATTTTTATTACTAGGCTCGAAAACAGATTCTGAAAAAATTAAATTCAACTACTAAAAATGGTTAAGTCATACCTCATTTATAGAAAACATAGATCAGAGTTTAATAGCATAGAAAATGTGTTTAATACCTTATTAACCTATTTAAAAGTAAATAAAGTTGAACTTCCTTTTTTTAGTGAAGGAATTGTTAATCGACTGAAAAATATTTCATTTGTAAAAAAACTAAAAACAAAACTTTACCACATTACAGGTAACGACCATTATATAATTTTAGGTCTAAAAAATAGAACTACAGTTTTAACAATTCACGATATTGAAATTTTAAAAAGAAATTCAGGAATTAAACGTCTTTTATTAAAAAAAATATGGTTTGACTGGCCTATTAAATATGCAACTTGTATTACCACCATTTCTGAATTTTCAAAAGCAGAAATTCTAAGTATAAGTAATTATAAAACGCCAATTCATGTAATACACAATCCTTTAACGCTTAAGATTAAGTATTCTCCAAAACCATTCAATTACAATTGTCCTACAATTTTACATATTGGAACAAAAGCGAACAAAAACCTAACTCTACTAATCAAAGCTTTAAATGGAATAAAATGCCATTTAAACATTATTGGAAAACCTTCTTTCGAACTTGATTCGTTGCTTGATTCAAATAACATTTCATATACTTTTAAATCAAACCTAACTAACGAAGAAATGATTAAAGAATATGAAAACTGCGACCTATTAGCTTTTGTTTCCACTTATGAAGGATTTGGACTTCCTATTATTGAAGCTCAAGCTGCAGGTAGAGTAGTTATAACATCAAATTTAGCATCAATGCCTGAGGTGGCAGGAGATGGAGCTTATTTTGTAAACCCTTATGACACGAATGAAATTAGAAAGGGTATTTTAGAACTCATTAATAATGATAATCTAAGAGAAGTCCTAATTCAAAAAGGGTTAGAAAATGTAAAGCATTTTGAACCTCAAAAAATTGCAAAACAATACCTTGAACTCTATAATCAAGTTTTAAATGAAACCTAAAATCCTCATATTCATCGATTGGTATAAACCAGGATTTAAAGCTGGAGGTCCTATTCGGTCTATTAGTAATTTAGTTGATCAACTTTATGATAAAGCTGAACTATTTATTATTACTAGTAACTGTGATTATTTAGAAAACATCCCTTACAACACTATAAAAACTGAAGAATGGAATACTGTTGACAATGCTCAGGTATTTTATTTATCTAAGAAAAATACTAATGCAAAAACAATTAAAAAATTAATAGAAGAAGTTAAACCCAATTGTGTTTATTGTAACAGTTTATTCTCCTATTATTTTTCGTTACTACCCATTTATATTGCAAAAAAACTTAAAATTAGAACTGTTCTTGCCGTAAGAGGAATGTTATCAAAAGGTTCGTTGGGGGTAAAAAGTAGAAAAAAAACTTTCTTCTTAAGGTCGGCAAAGTTTATTGGATATTTTAACAACGTAATTTTTCATGCTACTACTAATGAAGAAAAGAATGACATTGAAAATGCTTTTGGGAAAGACTCGACAATAATTGTAGCCAATAATTTATCTCAAAAAAAATCAATTACGTTTATCAAAAAATATAAAAATAGTAATGAACTTAAACTTGTTTCTGTTGCTCGTATTTCGCCAGAAAAAAACACCTTATACGCTCTTGAATGTCTAAAATATTGTAAAAACAACATCGTGTTTGATATTTATGGTCCAATATATAATCAAGAATATTGGGAAAAATGTAAAATAGCAATTAACCATTTACCAAAAAATGTTATTGTTAATTACAAAGGTGTTTTAAATCATGATGATTTAGATACCACACTTACCAACTATCATGCTTTATTCTTACCTTCTACTGGTGAAAATTTTGGACATATTATTATTGAAGCTATGATAAATTCGTGTGTACCTATTATCTCAGACAAAACTCCATGGAAAGATTTAGAATTCCAAAAAATTGGTTTTGATTTGCCTCTTGAAAACAAAGAGTTATTCGCCAAAAAAATTGATTTTCTTACTAAAATGTCATCACATGATTTTTGTGAGTACATAAAAAATGGATATGATTTTTCCATGAATTATATAAATGATGAAAGTCTTATAAAAAACTATTTATATTTGTTCTCAAACCATCACTCTAATTAATGCAAATAGAACTAAATAAATACAACAACAGTTGGTACAAACCTGGCAAAAGCAAGTTAACACAATTGCTTTGGTATGTTATTAACGCAATAGTTGTTAATTCTTATATTATACCTATTTCATCTTTTAAAGTATTTCTTTTAAGAAGTTTCGGAGCTAAAATTGGAAAAAACGTAAACATCAAACCTAAAGTAAACATTAAATATCCTTGGAAACTTGAAATTGGTGATTATACATGGATTGGTGAAGAAGTATGGATAGATAACTTAGAAAAAGTTGTTATCGGAAAAAACTGCAGTTTATCTCAAGGTTCTATGATTTTATGCGGAAATCACCATCATGCCAAATCAACTTTTGATTTAATTGTTAGACCAGTTGTTTTAGAAGATGGAGCATGGATTGGTGCAAAATCAGTAGTTTGCCCTGGGGTTACATTAAAGACAAACGCTTTATTAACCGTTCATTCAGTTGCAACAAAAAACCTTGAAGCTAATTCAATTTATCAAGGCAATCCAGCTATTAAGATAAAAGATAGAAAAATTGAATCCTAAAGTTTCCATAATAACTGTTTGTTACAATAGCGAAAAAACTATTGAAGACACGATTAAATCAGTGGTAAATCAATCTTATCCTAACATTGAATACATTGTAATTGATGGTGGTTCTACTGATAATACCTTAGCAATTATAGATAAATACAAGGATAAAATTTCTACTGTAATTTCTGAAAAGGATAATGGTATCTATGATGCGATAAACAAAGGGATTAAATTGGCAACAGGTGATATCGTGGCAAACCTCAACTCCGACGATTTTTATATCGACAGCGATGTAATTACTGACGTTGTAGCAACTTTTGAAAACGAAAAAACTGATACACTTTATGCCGATTTGTATTATGTTGATGCTGTCGACACCAACAAAATTATTCGCTACTGGAAATCGAAACAATATAAAGATGGTTTGTTTTTAAAAGGTTGGATGCCTCCTCACCCTACTTTTTTTGTAAAAAAAGAAATTTATGAAAAATACGGTTTGTTCGATTTACAGTTTAAATCGGCTGCCGACTACGAAATAATGTTACGGTTTATTCACCGATTTAAAACCAGTATTAGCTATTTACCACGAGTAATTGTAAAAATGAGAGTTGGAGGCGTGAGTAATGCTAGCCTAAAAAACAGAATAAAAGCCAATCAGGAAGATAGAAAAGCTTGGGAAGTAAACGGTTTAAAACCTCATGCTTTTACACTTATTTTTAAGCCTTTATCGAAGTTGATGCAGTTTGTTAGGAAGTAGTTGGAAGACCGAAGTTGGAAGTACGAAGTACGAATTATGAGTTGTTGATTTTATGAGTTGGGAAAACTGATAATAGGGAACTGATTCTAGTCCTCCCTTTGGGAGGGTTGGGTGGGATTAAAACTCCTTATCCTTCATTTCATCAAAAACGAGTTGAATCCCTTCTTTTAACGAAATTTTACTTTTCCAACCTGCTTTTTCAAGTTTAGATACGTCCATTAACTTACGAGGTGTTCCATTTGGTTTAGTAGCATCAAATTTAAATTCACCATCAAAACCAGTAATTTCTTTCATCAAATTGGCTAATTCCAACACACTCACATCTGTTCCTGTTCCAATATTAAAAATTTCTTCACCATCGTAATTTTGCATCAAGAAGTAACAAGCGTCTGCCATGTCATCAACATGCAAAAATTCTCGTTTTGGTGAACCATCACCCCAAATTTCTATCACCTTATCGCCGTTTCTTTTGGCTAAAGTAAATTTTCGAATAAACGAAGCAAACAAGTGCGACGATTGTGGGTCGTAATTATCGTTTGGACCATATAAATTGGTTGGCATTACAGAAATAAAATTTGAACCATATTGTCTTCTGTACGATTCGCACAACTTAATACCAGCAATTTTAGCAATAGCATAAGGTTCGTTCGTCTGCTCTAAAACTCCTGTTAAAAGATATTCCTCTTTTATTGGTTGTGGAGCCATTTTGGGGTAAATACATGATGAACCCAAAAACAACATTTTTTTTACTTGATAAAGATGTGCTGCATGAATAACATTAAGCTCAATCATTAAGTTATCATAAATAAACTCGGCACGATATATATTGTTTGCCAAAATACCACCAACCTTAGCTGCCGACATAAACACATAATCAGGTTTTTCGGTTGCAAAAAAATCGTTTACAGCTTGTTGGTTTCGTAAATCCAATTCTTTCGAAGTTCGAGTAATTAAATTGGTGTAACCTTCCTTCTTAAGCATACGCTCGATGGCAGAACCAACCATTCCACGATGTCCGGCAATGTATATTTTATCGTTTTTATTCATGCTGATTTAATATATCGTGTCCGCCAGCTTTAAGGTATTGTTGTTTTTCAAATAATGCTAAGTCCGACTGAACCATGTCTTTACACAAACTTGCTAAATCGTGTTTGTGTTTCCATCCCAATTCTTTTTGAGCTTTTGTTGGGTCGCCAATCAATAAATCTACTTCAGTTGGGCGGAAATATTTTGGGTCTATTTCAACAATTACTTCACCTGTAGCTTTATTTGTTCCTTTTTCATTTACTCCTTCTCCACTCCAGGTTACTTCAATACCTACTTCTTTAAACGACATGGTTACAAAATCGCGAACAGTTGTTGTTGTTCCTGTTGCTAATACATAATCGTCAGCAACTTTTTGTTGCAACATCAACCACATTCCTTCTACATAATCTTTTGCATGCCCCCAATCGCGTTTAGCATCAATGTTTCCTAAGTATATTTTTTTCTGTAAACCTAATTTAATTTTGGCAACTCCTCTGGTAATTTTTCTAGTTACAAAAGTTTCACCTCTCAACGGACTTTCGTGGTTAAACAAAATACCATTACAAGCATACATTCCATAAGCTTCACGGTAGTTTTTAACTATCCAAAACGCATATAATTTAGCAACTGCATAAGGGCTTCGTGGATAAAATGGAGTAGTTTCCGATTGTGGAACTTCCATTACTTTTCCGTAAAGTTCTGATGTTGATGCTTGGTAAAAACGAGTCTTTTTTTCTAATCCTAAAATACGGATGGCTTCTAGTAAGCGTAATGCACCTGTTCCATCAGCATTTGCAGTATATTCGGGGGTTTCAAACGAAACCTGAACATGCGACATGGCTGCTAAATTGTAAATTTCATCTGGCTGAACTTGCTGAACTATTCTAATTAAATTGGTAGAATCGGTCATATCGCCATAATGTAAAAAGAATTTTACATTTTTTTCGTGTACATCTTGGTACAAGTGGTCAATTCTATCGGTGTTAAACAACGAACTTCTTCTTTTAATTCCATGAACTTCGTATCCTTTCGATAATAAAAGTTCTGCTAAATAAGCTCCATCTTGCCCTGTTACTCCTGTAATTAATGCTACTTTACTCATATCAATTTTTATTTATGCAAGTTTAACCATTTATTTTAAAGTTAGATGATATAATTTTAAAAGTAAAATTACTTCCCTCCTCCTTCACCACCACCACCAATTTTTAAATCATCACCTGCACTGTTGTCTTTTGATTGTCGTTTTTGCGAATCGTAATTCATTTTTCCAAAATTATAGCTAAAACTGATGTTAACCGAACGAGACGACCATTGATTATTACTATAGTAAGAAAAACCGTTTAGGTTGTTGCTTTCAAAAGCCCAACGTTGTGTCCAAAAAATATCGTCGAAACGCAATGTAATGCGTGCTTTTTCTTTCATCAATTGTTTGCTTACCGAAAAGCTTACACTATAATTTGAAAGATTATATCCTTGTAAACCCCTTTGTTTTCCAGAATATCGAACACGTGTATTCATCGACCACTTTTTAGGTAAAGTAAAATTTGATGAGAAATTAGTTGACCAGCCATAGGTATTTTGATTTAATTCGCTGGAAGCATTGTTTAAATTTGAACTCCAAATATTTAACGAACCATTCATTTTCCACCATTTTTTGGGGTTATATCCTAAAGCCAATTCTCCTCCTGTAATTTGTGTTGTCGATAAATTTTCTGTTGTCGACAAAAACACATTGTTATCAATTAATCTTGTTATCCATTGGTGTTTATCGTTAACTTGGCGAAAATAACTACTAGCATTGATGTTAAATTTCTCCCAAAACTTTAGGTAACTCAATTCAAATACATCAATAAATTCGGGTCGTAATTCTGGATTTCCTTTATTTAAATCATAAGGGTCGTTATATGATGTAAATGGGTTAACGTCCCAACTTTCTGGTCGATTTATTCTTCGGCTGTAGTTAAATAACAATTCATTTTGTTCGGCAATTTTATAGGATAAATGTATTGATGGAAACCAACTAAAATAGTTTTGATTGTGCTTTTCGTTCGTATTAATGAGCCTAGTATTTACAATAGTTTGCTCTACTCTATTACCAACTTTAATTCCTGTTTTTTTATACTGTTTACCAAAAATTGCATAAGCTGCCGAAACATTTTGTTGGTATTCAAAAACATTATTTAGGTTGGTATCGGCAACAAAAGGATTGTTTTGTTGTGCACTTTCAGAATAAAAATCGCTAAAATTATCGCTATAGGTATTTCTAATACCTGCCTCTAAAAGTAACGAATCGGTTATCGGAAGCTCATAATCTACCTTTACATCTACATTGTTTCCATACCCATTTTCAGTGGTATTTTGTTTTTTGTCAATCGTATTAATAAAATAAAAATCTTGTTTGTTTAAACTGTTGCTGTATTGATTATCTCTATATAAATTCAATTCCACATCTAGTTTATGTTCTTCTTTTTCAAATTGTGTTTGCCAACCAGTAGTAAATCCAAAACCAGAATTTTCGTTGGTGTTATCATTAAATCTGTTACTAAAGCTTTGTATTTCGTTGGTATAGTCGATATAATTATATCTTCTAATTCCTTCATACAATCCTTGCCACGCCCAACCATTAGTTTGAAAATAAACCGTATTTTTTTTATTAATAAAATAATCCAACCCAACTGAGTACCAATAATTCATATTATCACCTTCTCCTCCACTCAACATTTCCTGAGTGTAAGTAGTGTCTTTAAAAAACGACCTGTTTTCTGATGCGGTACTTTTCCACATCCCTTTCCAAATTCCGACATTTGAATGAACGCTAATTTTATTTTTTCGATAAGTTAAATTCAAACTACCGTTGTAACCATGATTTTGGTTGTATTGATAACCACCATTTACACTTCCGTTAAAACCCGAAGCTTTTTCTTTTTTGGTAATAACATTTAAAATACCCGACATTCCTTCGGGATTGTATTTTGCTGAAGGATTGGTTATTACTTCAATTTTTTCTATAGAACTTGCCGGAATTTGTTTTAGCAACTGACTTGGCGAAACGGTTGAAGGACGACCATCTATTAATATTTGTACTCCTTTATCGCCTCTCAAACTTATTTTTTCTTGCTCATCAACTTCTACAGATGGCATATTTTTAACTACATCTAATCCTGTTCCGCCTTGCACACTAATATCTTTAGCAACATTGTAAACCTTTTTATCGATTTTGGTTTCCATCAACTCCTTTTCATCCACAAACTCAAATTGATCCATATTTTTAGAAAAAGCAGCTAACTTAATTTCGGCTAAATCAATTAGTTGCATTTGTTCAGAAACAGCAATATCATTTATTACAAATGGAGCAAAACCAATAAACTCAATTTTAACATAATAGTTTCCAAACGGAACTTGGTCTATTAAAAACAGTCCATTAACATCAGTAACAACTCCAGTTTGTAAGGTCGAATCTGAAACATTAAACACCGAAACTGTTGAAAATTCTATAGGTTTTTCTGATTCAACATCTTTTACTACGCCTTTAATTTGACCAACTTGTTGTGAAAAAAATGAGCCAAAAGAAACCAACAAAAGAATGGTTGTTTTTAAAATTCGATTAAATATCATTTTGTTGGTATTTTATGTGCGTATTAAAAAGCTGAGCGAAAGTATAAATTTTAAATCCTTAAAAGTTTCTTAAACAACAGTTGTATTATAAATATTGTTAAAAATTGATTTTTTTTATTTGTATTTCTATAGTTAGATTTTAAACCATTAAACTTTTAACTTTACAGTGTTTAATTTACTCGCAGAGAAAAAAAATATTACTGATGAAATATAAAATAACATACCACCAACCCAACAATCATTACATCGATATTGAATATACGGTTGACAACATAAAAACAAATGAATTATTGATTCAATTGCCAGCATGGCGACCTGGCAGATATGAATTGGGAAATTTTGCAAAAAACATACAGAAATGGGAAGCTTTTGATGAAAAAGGAAAACCACTTAAAAGCGAAAAAACAACCAAAGATTGTTGGAAAGTTCAAACAAAAGGAGTTAAAACTGTACTAGTAAAATACAACTATTATGCAGCTGAACTCAATGCAGGCTCATCTTATTTAGATGAATATCAGTTGTATGTAAACCCTGTTAATTGCTTACTTTTTATACCCGAAAGAATTAATGAATCTTGCGAGTTGGAATTGGATATTCCTAAAAATTTTAAAGTAGCAACAGGATTAAAATCAAAAAGTAAAAACAAGTTTATTACTAAAGATTTTCATGAATTAGCCGATTGCCCATTTATTGCATCAGCCAACTTAAAACACCATGTTTTTACCGAACAAAAAGTGGAATTTAACTTGTGGTTTAATGGTGAATGCAAACCCGATTTTAAAAAATTAGAGAACGATTTTAAAAAATTCTGCAAAGCTCAAATCAACGCTTTTGGCGATTTTCCTGCAAAAGATTACCATTTTTTAATTCAGGTTTTACCATACAAAGCTTACCATGGTGTTGAACATTTCAACTCCACAGTTATAACTATTGGTCCAAGTTACGATGTATTCAATAATGCTGATTGGTATAACGAATTACTTGGTGTTAGCTCTCACGAGTTGTATCACACATGGAATGTAAAACAAATTCGTCCGATAGAAATGCAGCCCTATGATTACACTAAAGAGAATTATTCGGTAATGGGCTATTTGTGTGAAGGAGTTACCACTTACATGGGCGATAAAATGTTGTTAACTGCTGGCGTTTTCGATTGGAATCAATATGCAAAAACATTTAACGAATTGTTGTTGCGTCATTTCCACAATACTGGTATCGAAAACTACTCGGTAGTTCAATCGTCAATCGATACTTGGCTAGATGGTTATGTAAAAGGAACGCCTGGAAGAAAAACATCTATTTATACCGAAGGAGCTTTAATTGCTTTTATTACTGATGTTTTTATTTTAAAAAACACCAAAAATAAAAAATCATTAAATGATGTAATGAAAATACTTTACAACGATTTTGCTAAAAAGAACAAAGGGGTTTCTGATGAGGATTATAAAGCAGTGGTAGAAAAAGTTGCAGAAAAACCGTTCGACACCATTTACAAAAAACTGATACACGGAGTTGGTGATTATACCCCACTTTTAAAAGAAAGCTTAAATTACATTGGTTCCGACTTAAAAATTGAAGCAACAAAAAACTACAACGAAAGCTATTTAGGTTTTAAAACGCGCTACGAAAATGGGAAATGTTTAATAGACACTATTTTTCCCAATTCGGTTGCCGAAAAACAAGGATTATCAGTAAACGATGAGGTTTTAGCTATAAATGGAATTAAAATAACCAACGATTTAGAACAATGGAGCAATTATTTTAATACCGATAATCAAACATTAACCTTGAAAAAAGAATTGGGTTTAGTTGAACAAAAACAATTAAATGGCGGTAAAACCATCTATTTTAAACAATACACCATTGCTATAGTAGACTCTAAAAACAAAAACTTTAGTTGTTGGAAAGGTTAATAATTCGTTTACAAAAAGTTAAGATTATTTAAAGCTCTTTATTTTATTAACAACACTATTTTTTCCTGAAAAGAGTTGTTTTTGTTGAGATTTTTATTTCGATAAATCATTATTTGTCTTCGATTGTTAATAACATCAATTCGATAAAAACTTGTGTAATTCAAAAATTGTTCTAAATTAGTTCCATCTAACTAATTAATTATTAACTAAAAAAACAAAAAATTATGATCGTATTTATTATTATTTATGTAGCTGTAATTATTTTTTTAATTGCTGCAATGTGGAAAGTTTTCACAAAAGCTGGCCAACCTGGATGGGCTTGTATTATTCCAATTTACAATGGTATCGTTATGGCTAAAATTGCTGAGAAACCATGGTGGTGGGGCTTATTAATGCTTATCCCTTATGTTGGTATAATTTGGGGTATATGGGTATTAAATAGAATGATTTTAAGATTTGGAAAAAGTACAGGCTTTACCGTGGGTACAATTTTTCTTCCATTTATCTTTATTCCAATTTTAGGTTTTGGCTCTGCCTCTTATACGCCGCAAGGAAATGTTTCTGCTGCATAATATTGAATTAAAAAAATTTAAAAAAGTCCCGATTTTCGGGACTTTTTTTTATACATTTACTTTATGGAAAATCAACAACTAAATTCGCAACAAGTATTACCTAACTCAACGGGAGTGTTGGTATTGGGTATTTTATCAATTGTATTCTGTTTTTGCTACGGTTTAATTGGTTTAGTTTTAGGTATAATAGCTATCGTGTTAGCTAACAAAGCCAATAAATTGTATTTAGAAAACTCTCAAAATTATTCCGAAAGTTCATTCAAAAACATGAAAGCTGGAAAAGTTTGTGCTATTATTGGTGTTTGTTTATCTAGCTTATACTTAGTAGTAATAATTATTTATATTGCTATTGTTGGAGCAGCATTAACAGCTATGCCATGGGCAGAAATGATGAATCAATACTAAACTCAACATCATGAAAAAATTATCTGTAACTATTCTTGTTTTAATGCTGTCTTTTACTGCATTTGCTCAAAACAATTTAAAAGTAAATTTCTGTAGTAAAGCTGCAAATGAAATAAAAATAATCGATTTAATTAACTGTAAGCTTATTTCGGTAAATAACCCCGATTATAAAGTAGCTTCTTACTCTATTGGATTTAAAACTGGTAAAGATTTTATGGAATTAAATATTGAAGATAATGCCATAACAGAAAAAGTAGTAGAAGTATTAAAAAAGCACAGTCCTGATTTTATTTATCTCGAAAAAATTGTTTTAATCAATAAAAAAGGTGAAAAACAATTTGCTGAACCTGTTAAAATTAAAAAATAATTTTTTCACACCAATTTATAAGAAAGGCTCAACACTAGTTGAGCCTTTTTCTTTCTATAGCAACCCAATTAATCATTCAAGATGCTTAATTTTGCTACTCGTTATGGGCAGATATTTTATCGAAATACAATACAACGGAACAAATTACCACGGTTGGCAAATTCAAGAAAACGCCAACACTGTTCAAGCAGAGATAAACAAAGCTTTATCTACTTTTTTACAAGAAGAAATAATGGTTATGGGTTGCGGAAGAACCGATACTGGCGTTCATGCCAAAGAATTTTTTGCTCATTTTGATACTGCTAAAACTTTTGAAAACGACTTTTTAACCTATAAACTGAATTGTCTTTTACCCAAAGATATTTCTTGTAAAAATATATTTAATGTTCAAGACGATTTGCATGCTCGTTTCTCGGCAACTTCTCGAACCTACGAATATTGGATAACCCCAACCAAAAACCCTTTTTTAACCGAATACGCCTATTTTTTTCCTCAACAATTAAATATCCATTTAATGAATGATGCCGCGAAATTACTAATTCAACAAACCGATTTTTCGTGTTTTAGCAAAAGCAATACCGATACACTTACCAACAATTGCAACATTACTTTTGCTGAATGGCAAAAAACAGATGAAAAATTAATTTTTACCATAACTGCCGACCGATTTTTACGCAACATGGTAAGAGCAATTGTTGGAACTTTATTAGAAATTGGTCAGGAAAAACTAACTAAAAACGATTTACAACAAATAATAGCATCAAAAAACCGTTCGGAAGCAGGAGTAAGTGTTCCAGCTCATGGATTGTATTTAACAAAAGTAACTTATCCTACTTTTTAGAAATTAAAAAAATCTAACCACAAAAAAATTACTCAAAGTATTCGAAGAAAAAAACATCTTTGTATCCTTTGTGGGTTAACTTTGTGAACTCTGTGGTTAAAACCAAAAAAATTAAACAAATTGGCAGACAGCGTTTCAGGTAAAGCATTCGATATTCCGTTATTCAAACGAATAATGACTTACGTAAACCCTTACAAAAGGATGTTTTACTTTACTGCTATTTTAAGTGTTGTTTTAGCTGTTGTAGCACTTGTTCGACCAATACTTATTCAACAAACCATTGACGAAAACATTAAAACTTTCGATGCCAACGGTTTACTTATTATGACCATGATTTTAATTGGTTTCTTGTTGCTCGAATCCATTTTAGAATACCTTTTTGGATACTTAGGAAATTTACTTGGTCAAAAAGTTATTCGTGATTTAAGAAACCAAGTATTTCAGCACGTTTTAAATTTTAGACTCAAACATTTTGATAATACTCCGATTGGTCAATTGGTTACTCGAACCGTTTCGGATATAGAAACCATTGCCGAATTATTCTCGGGTGGAATTTTAGTTATCATTGGCGATTTACTAAAAATTGCAACTATTATTTCTTACATGTTTTACAAACAATGGGATTTAGCCATTATGACTTTAGTTCCAGTTCCGTTTTTATTTTTAGCAACTTCGGTATTTAAAAAAGTAATTAAAAAAGCGTTTCAAGAAGTACGTGAGGAAGTAGCAAAACTAAACACGTTTGTTCAGGAGCATGTTACTGGCATGTCTATTGTTCAGGTATTTAATAGAGAAGAAGTTGAAATGGAACGATTTGATGAAATTAACAAAAACCACAGAAACGCACACATTAAAACCGTTTGGGCTTACTCTGTATTTTTTCCTGTTGTAGATATTCTTCAAGCAGCATCCATATCATTATTGGTTTGGTATGGATTTAAAGAAGTTGCCGAACAACATGCTACACCCGGTATGTTGTTTTCATTTATCTTGTTTATTTATATGCTCTACAGACCAATTCGTCAGCTAGCCGATAGATTTAACACGTTGCAAATGGGTATGGTAAGTTCCGAAAGAGTTTTTAAATTACTTGATACCCAAGATAGTACCCTCAATTCAGGAACAATTACTACTAAAGATTTAAAAGGAAACATTGAATTTAAAAATGTTTGGTTTGCTTACAATAACGAAGATTGGGTTTTAAAAAATATTTCGTTTAAAATAGAACGCGGACAAGCTTTGGCTTTAGTTGGAGCAACTGGTGCTGGAAAATCATCAATTATCAACCTCATTGGAAGGTATTACGAAATAAACAAAGGAGATATTTTCATTGACGGCATTAACATTAAAGATATTGAATTGAACGAACTTCGAAAACACATTTCGGTAGTTTTACAAGATGTTTTTTTATTTTCAGATACGGTGTACAATAATATTACACTTTACAGCAATAACATTACTGAAGAACAAGTAATTGAAGCCGCAAAAAAAGTTGGTGCTCACGATTTTATTAGCAAACTCCCTAATGGTTATCAGTATAATGTAAAAGAGCGTGGAGCTTTACTTTCTGCAGGTCAACGACAATTAATTTCGTTTATTCGTGCCTACGTTCATCAGCCCGAAATATTAATTTTAGATGAAGCAACATCTTCTATCGATAGCGAATCGGAAGCACTAATTCAACATGCCACAGAAGTTTTAACAAAAGACCGAACCTCAATTATTGTTGCACACCGATTATCGACCATTAAAAATGCTACCACTATTTTGGTAATTGATAAAGGTGAAATAGTAGAACAAGGTAACCACAACGAATTGGTTAAGAAAAACGGTTACTACAAAAAATTATACGACTATCAATTTAAAAATGAAAGTTTGCAATAAACCAACATAAAAACTATACCATTGCCCTTTTAAATTCAGAAGTAGTATGAAAGGTAATGTCAGGAAAATCTTGCTGAGCACTTTGTAATAAAAAAGCCGACTGAGCTAAGAACACATAATTTCCATCTTTATCCGTTGCAATATATTGTGCTTTTCTGCGAATAAAATCATCAATTTTTGCTGAATCATCACAAGTCATCCAACAAGCCTTGTATAACGATTTTGACTGGAATTCTGCCGAAGCACCATACTCATGTTTTAAACGATATTGAATTACCTCAAACTGTAGTTCACCAACCGTACCAATAATTTTTCGATTACCAGGTTGTTGGGTAAATAATTGAGCAACACCTTCGTCGGTTAATTGTTCAATACCTTTCTCCAATTGCTTGGTTTTCATTGGGTCTTTGTTAATCAACTCTTTAAAAATTTCGGGCGAAAAACTAGGAATCCCTTTAAATTGCATTTTATCTCCTTCAGTAAGCGTATCTCCAATTTTAAATGTTCCAGTATCATACAAACCAATTACATCGCCAGGAAAAGCTTCATCAATTACACTTTTATCCTGAGCCATAAAGCTAGTAGGATTACTAAATTTTATTTTTTTATCGTTTCTAACGTGGTAGTAAAACTTATTTCGTTCAAACTTACCCGAACAAATACGTAAAAAAGCAATTCTATCACGGTGGTTTGGATCTAAGTTAGCATGAATTTTAAAAACAAAACCACTAAATTTTTCATCAGTAGGGTCAACTACTTTTAGAGTAGTTTCTCTACCTCGAGGTGAAGGAGCTATTTTTATAAACGTGTCTAACAACTCTTGAACCCCAAAATTATTTAACGCACTACCAAAAAACACAGGAGCTAAATTTCCTTCTTGGTATTTCAGTTCGCTAAATTCATCATAAACTCCTTCAATCAATTCAATGTCTTCTCGCAATTTTGCGGCTGCCTTCTCTCCTACTTGAACATCTAAAATTGGGTCGTTTACATCTTTTATCGAAACAATATCGCGTTCTATTTTAGTTTTGTTTACATCAAATAAATTCAAATGGTTTTCGAACATGTTGTAAACCCCTTTAAAGGTAGCTCCAATTCCAATGGGCCAACTTAAAGGGCGTACTTTAATTCCTAAAGTAGTTTCAATTTCGTCTAATAAATCGAATGGATCTTGCCCTTCTCTATCCATTTTGTTGATAAACACAATAACTGGAGTGTTACGCATTCTGCACACTTCCATTAGTTTTTTGGTTTGAGCCTCCACACCATTAGCACAGTCGATTACTAAAATAACACTATCTACGGCGGTTAATGTTCGGTAAGTATCTTCAGCAAAATCTTTATGACCAGGCGTATCTAATATGTTAATTTTAACATTTTTATAATTAAATGCCATTACCGAAGTTGCAACAGAAATACCTCTCTGCTTTTCAATTTCCATAAAATCGGAAGTAGCAGTTTTTTTTATTTTATTCGATTTTACAGCTCCAGCTGTTTGAATAGCTCCTCCAAACAACAACAATTTTTCTGTTAATGTAGTTTTTCCTGCATCGGGGTGACTAATAATTCCGAAAGTTCTTCGTTTTGCAATTTCTTCTTGTAAACTCATGCTGCAAAAGTAATTTTTTTAATTAAAAAGTTGTTGATAACTCTATTTTGTTTGAAAATCTCATCTAAAATAGATGATTAATTTAGCTTCAATAGTATAAACTAAAATTTAAAAGATATGAAAAAAATTGTTTGGGGTACTTTAGGGCTTTTTGTAGGTAGTCTATTATTGGTATCATGTAGCTCTGAAAGCAATGTATTAAGTTCTTTCTCGAAAAGAAAATACTTGAAAAACTTTAAAGAAACGAAAAAATCGTATGAAGTTGTAACTGAAGAAGAAACAGCTCAATTGGAAGAAATAAAAACTCAAGAAATTGTTTCAGAAACGGTTTCTTTAAACACTCCAATTGTTGAAGAAAATAACGTAGAGTTAACTCCAGAAACAGTTAATTTATCGAGTGTTGTTGCTTCAAAAAAAGTAACCAAACAAATAGAAAAAGAATACCGTAATTGGGATAAATTCAACAGAACTTACCAAAATGAATTATTGGTTTCTAAAGAGCAATACAATCACTTTGAGAAATCAGCAAACTCACTAAAAGTGAACGAAATTGTGCTAGCTATTTTAGCTATTTTTATTCCACCTTTGGCGGTATATTTACACGAAGATGCTATTACAGCTAATTTTTGGGTTGATTTATTATTAACTTTTCTATTCTGGTTACCAGGAATTATTTTTGCTTTCTTAGTAATTTTTGCAGGGGTTTCGTTGTAGATATTTAAATAAAAGCATAAAAAAAGTGGCTAATTAGCCGCTTTTTTTTGTTAAAACAATATCACAAACCTGTTAATCGAGTTTAACAAAATTTTTCATAACCATAAGAAAAAATTCCTCTTTGAAATTTTAATATTAACTTTTAATCAAAAAATATTTATTGTATTTTAACTATTATTTATTGTTTATCAATAAATATTTATTATTTTTGAGGCATATTTTTAAAACACCAACCTTATGTCGAAAAAAAACAACTTTGTATTTAAAGCCTTGCATATAGTTGCTTGGATTATTTTCGTTGGTTTATGCATCGAAGCAGGAGCATTGTTAGTAAACTTTATTTTCAGTTTGTACAACCCAAATGTAATTCAAAACCTTTATCAAAAATTAGATTTAAGTGAAATATATGAGCAAAGTAAATGGGTATTTTATACAACGTATAGTTTTATTTTAGCCATTTCATTATTAAAAGCTTATTTGTTTTACATGGTAATTGTGCTCCTTAGCAAGTTAGATTTATCAAAGCCATTCAACCAATTTGTTTCTTCTCAAATTTTAAACATCAGTTATTGTACGTTTTCCATTGGTTTATTAAGTTTCATCGCTCAGCAATCGGCAAAAAAATTGATGTATCATGGCTTTGAAACCAACACCTTAAATCAGTTTTGGGAAGACAGCAGTGCCTTTATTCTAATGGCGGCAATTGTATATGTTATTGCAACCATATTTAAAAGAGGTGTTGAAATACAAAACGAAAACGATTTAACTGTTTAAGCCATGGCAATAATTGTAAACTTAGATGTAATGATGGCAAAGCGAAAAATGTCGCTAAATGAATTGTCGGAAAAAGTAGATTTAACCCTATCCAATCTTTCGATACTAAAAACAGGAAAAGCAAAAGCCATTCGATTTAGCACCTTAGAAGCCATCTGCAAAGCATTAGATTGCCAACCAAGCGATATTTTGGAATACGTTGATGAGAAAAACAACGATTAGCTTCAATCCAACTTCGCTACTTTTACTTTGTTTATAAAATTCAAAAACGGATAAAAAACATTTATTCACCTAATATATATCATGTTTTTTTAATTAATGTTTCGTAAACTTTGAGTTGTTAAGGATTTTTATCACATCCTAAATAACATATCAAGACGTAGTAATATTAATTTAAAAAAAAAATGAAAATGAAAAAAACACTAACCACATTGATTCTTGCAATAGGATCAACAATTACAATGAATGCACAAATTATTGCATTGCATTCAACTTCAGGGGTTCAAATTTTTAAAGGAAGTACAGCTTTATCAAGTGCTTATACTGCTGCTCAAGATGGAGATACGCTTTATCTTTCTGGTCATACTTTTACTTCTCCAGGTGAATTTAACAAAAAACTGATGATTTTTGGTGCTGGACATTATCAAGACTCAACTTTAGCCACTGGAAAAACTTTTTTAAACGGTCATTTTACTTTATCAGAAAACGCCGATTTATTTTATTTAGAAGGGGTTGAGATTAACGGAAATTTTACTATTTCAACCAATCATTCGGTTAACAATGTAAACATTAAGCGTTGTAAAATAAACGGAACATTTAATGCTGTTGGAGACTTATCCAATCCTACATCTAATTTAAGCCTTATAGGAAATGTATTGTTAGGCCGAATAAATCTGGAGAATATTCAAAACTCATTACTTTCTAACAACATTATTTCTAATACATTTCAAAGTTCAAACGGAAACATTATAAACAACAATATTATTATGGGGTTTATTTGGGGTCCCTCTATGGATTATTTATTTTTTGGAAGCAATAATACGCTAAACAATAATATTATTTTATGGGATGGTTATAATGCAAATGTAAACGGTAGTGGAAATGTTTTCAACAACAATCTTTATGTAGAACCTACTCCCGATTATGGTGCAACGGCAACAAGCAACGGCAACTACACAGGCATTCTTCAAACTGATATTTTTGTAAATCAAACTGGTAACGTGTTTAATTATTCACACGATTACCATTTACAAAATTCATCAACTTATTTAGGTACAGATGGTTCTCAGGTAGGTATTTACGGAGGAACCTTTCCATACAAAGAAGGTGCTGTGCCTTTAAATCCACATATTCAACTTAATAATATTGCTCCAACTACTGATGCAAACGGAAATTTACAAATTCAAATTCAAGTTGGTGCTCAAAACGATTAATTATGAAGAATACAACTATAATTTTACTCTTATTAATAAGCATTACATACTCATATGCTCAATCAACTATAAATGGTTACGAATATTGGTTCAACAACGATTTTGCTAATAAAACAACTACTGCTGTAACTCCCTCTCAGCAACTATTAATTAATCAACAGGTTTCAACCACTGGATTAATGGAAGGTATAAATGTTTTCAACTTTAGGTCGTTCGACAACTTTGGAAAATACAGTAGTGTGCTAAGTCATTTTTTCTATAAAACATCCACTCAAGAAAGCAATCCATCTCCTCAAATTATTGCTTATGAATATTGGATAGACAATGATTTTAACAATGCTACAGTTGTAAATACTCCTATTCAACAACAAGTTAACATTAATGAATTGATTTCGATGAGCATGTTGCCAAACGGCGTTCATCATTTTAATATTCGTTTTAAAGATAATACGAATTTATGGAGCAGCGTTTTGAGTCATTTCTTTTATAAAACTCAAGAACAAGTTGTAACTCAAAATATGATAACAGCATATCGTTATTGGTTTGATAACGATTTTGCTAATGCTATTCATCAATCTTTAACACCGAATCAACAAATTAATTTGATTGAAAATCTTGATTTAACTCAACTAGCTAAGGGAAATCACGAAATTCATTTTCAGTTTAAAGACATTTTAGGAAAATGGAGTGTTGTAATTCATGACACTATTCAAAAAGCATCTTTACCAATAGCAAATTTCAGTTATTCTTCTAATTTAAGTTGCGATTCAACAATAATCAATTTTACTAACAATAGTATAGATGCTGATATTTATTCATGGGATTTTGGCGATGGCACAAACAGTTCTTTTGCAAATCCAACTCATGTTTATTATACGCCCAACACCTATCAAGTTAGCTTAACTGTTACCGACACACTACTTGGAAAAGATAGTACAATAATTTTACCTGTTATTATTAATTCATTACATACATCAGCAAACATTAGTGAAATTGCTTGTAAAAACTATACAGCTCCCGACGGACAAGTATATACTACTTCAGGTATAAAAACAGCTATCATACAAAATGCTGCTGGATGCGATAGTACCATTACTATTGATTTAACTGTTAATACTATTGATACATCTATAACTCATATTGGTGAAACACTTACAGCAAACTCGGCTTTGGCTATTTATAATTGGCTCGATTGTGATAATGGATACTCAATTATTGGAGAAACTAGTCAATCTTTTACAGCCACTCAAAATGGAAGTTATGCTGTTGAAATAACTCAAAACAATTGTGTTGATACATCTTCTTGTTTTACCATAACTACAATAGGTATTTTAGAAAATTCTTTTAGTAATAACATGATTGTTTTTCCTAATCCAACTAAAGGTTATATTAAAATTAATTTGAGAGAAACTCTTGCCGAATTTAATGTTGTTATTACTGATTTATCTGGAAAAACAATCCATCAATCATGGTATAAAAATACTCAAGAATTTGGAGTAAACTTAACAACTGTAGAATCTGGAATTTATTTATTAACCATAAATTCTGGTAACAAAAAAGCAACCATTAGATTGGAAAAAAACTAACTCTATAAAAAAAGGAAGTGTTGAACTTTGTTCAACACTTCCTTTAATTAGAAATCATAAAAAACTACTTCGCTACTTTAACTCTATCGTAATACAAACTTTTAACCGAAGCAAAGTTTTTACCAGTTTTTAAGAAATTTTCCAAATTGCTTTTGGTAATATCATCAACATAATACATCAACGGTTGCTCCACCTTATTTAATTGCTGTATGGCAGGTAAAATTTCTTTATCCCACTCTTCAGCAAAAGTGAGTAAATCGTTGGTATGTATTGCACCTCTACAATTAGCTTTGCCGCAATAACATTTCATGGTTTCTTCAATATTCAAAGCACCATAATCGTCAGTAATTTGCTCGCCAGCTTCAATATCTCTCAAAGCAATTTCAAAACCATAACCTGTGCTAATGGTATTTCGGTCGCAATAATGGTTAATGTATTTAGCATAATCCCAACTTACAATTCGGCTACCATTCTGGTCGGTGTACGAAAATTTTTCAATATATTTTCTATAATGTTCATCGGTTAGCAAATGATGCCCTTCAGGAAAAATTAATTCCATTTCATCAATTACATACATTATAGTTCCTTTTGGGATAAATTTTGTTGCAAATACGCCTAGTCCAATTTCAGGGCTAACAACGCGAACTTCCGTGTTTGGATGTACCATTTATTTTATCATAAAGAATAAAGTTTAATCCCATAACTTTTGTATGGTTAGTAGTTAACTCATTTCCAAAAAGTTATTCAAATTACAACACAATTGTAATTCTTTTTTTAATCCAAAATTCATAAATCTGAAAATTTTATCTTGCTTATAATCAGTTTAATACTACCTTTGAAACATGATAACTGAAAAAGAATTTAAAATAATTGTAAAAACTTCTTTTGGATTGGAAGAAGTGTTGATGACTGAATTAAAACAACTCGGAATTAACAATGCCATTTTAGGCAACCGAGCAGTAACTTTTACTGGTAATTTAAATGATTTGTACAAAGCCAACTTGTGGCTTAGAACAGCTAACAGAATAATTGTTCCGCTTCAAACCTTTAAAATTAGCAGCGATACTGATTTGTACAACAAAATGAAATTGATTAAATGGGACGATTATTTCTCGGTTAAGCAATCTTTTTTAATCGATTCTACGGTTTTTTCATCGTTATTTAATCACACCAAATATGCTGCTTTTAAAGCTAAAGATGCAGTAGTTGATCAGTTTAGAGATAAATACGGCATTCGACCAAACATCAACACCGAAAATCCTGATATTAGGCTCAATCTTCATATCGACACTCAAAACAATTGTACCATAAGCTTGGATAGTAGCGGCGAAATACTCTCAAAAAGAGGTTTTAAAGAAAGTCAAAGCATTGCCCCAATGAAAGAAGATTTAGCTGCTGGAATGATTTTGCTAAGCGATTGGGACAAAAAATCAACCTTTATCGATTTATTTTGTGGTTCGGGTACTTTACTTATTGAGGCAACCATGATAGCCAAAAACATTGCTCCAAATTTAAAACGCGAAAAATTTGGGTTTATGAATTGGAAAAACTACGACGCTGATTTATTTACTAAAATTAAAAATGAAGCCATAGCAGCTCAAAAGCCACTAGCCAATAAAATTATTGGAGTAGAAATTTCTGGTCGTTCATTAGGTATGGCACGAGCCAACATTAGCGGAGCTGGTTTATTAGATGTAATAGAATTACATAAAAAAGATTTTAGAGAATTTAACGCTCCAGCCGACAAAGGAGTTATTGTTAGCAATCCGCCTTATGGCGAGCGTATTGGTGAAAATGTTGACGAACTCTACAAAGATTTCGGCGATACCCTCAAAAAGAAATACAATGGCTACAGTGCATGGTTTATTAGCTCCAACATGGAAGCACTTAAAAAAGTTGGACTAAAACCAAGTAAAAAAATTCGGAACTCCTTAGATGATGGTAGTTTAGTAAATTAAATGTATTTTTGGGTTAAACTAAAACTCAAAAATCATGGAAAATAAACAAGAAAAATTCTTTACAAAAGAAAGATTATATAAAATAATATGGCTTATAGTAGGACATGGAAGTTTGTATGTTTTAAAAGTAACACTTAAACCATTTATTAATAATACTAATGTTATGATTCATTTTTTAATAAATAATTTCGGGTTAATAATATCAATTTCAGTTGTTACAATTGGGGTTATACTCTTAGCTTATTGGAAGATTAAAGATATAATTTCAAATTATATTAATTGGTTAAATTTAGCTATTTACGACCATGCTTTAAGAATAAGTTTAATTAATGCTATAATATCAAGTAACCCTAATATTACAGGGGCTTATTTAAATGAATTAAATAACAGATTTACTCCAAGTGAGTTAGCTTATTTAGGATTTACATCTGATGAGATAAAAGGCTTAAAACCTATTCCAAAAGACTTGAATGAAAAAATTAAAAAAGTAATTATGGATTACAATAATACACAAACCTAACTTAAATGAATATCCACGAAATATATAAAACCTTTCCAACGCAAAAAGATTGCTTAAACCACCTTGAATATTTAAGGTGGAAAGATGAGCCAGTTTGCGTAAACTGTGGCTCTACAAATGTTACTAAATTTAAGAGTGAGTTACGTTGGCATTGTAACGATGAAAACAAATCTTTTAGCGTACTGAAAGATACTATATTTGAGGGTACTCGCTTACCATTGCAAAAATGGTTTTATGCTATCCACTTAATGTTGTCGGCTAAAAAAGGATTGAGTGCAATGCAATTGTCAAGAAACTTAGATGTTTCATGGAATACAGCATGGTACACATCAATGCGTATAAGGTGTGCTATGCAAGACCAATCATATATTTTAGAGGGTATCATACAATCAGATTCTACTTATATTGGAGGTAAACCCAGAAAAACCAATAAAAAAGTAGATAGGATAAAACATAAGCGTGGTAAAGGAGCAGACAAAGAACAAATTATTGGTTATATCGAGAAAAAACCAAACGGTAAAGTAATAGCCAAACACGTTAAAAAAGATACTGAAACACTAGAATTATTAAACCTACTGAAAAGTAATATAAAAGCAGATAGGTCTGTTTTAATAACTGATGAGGGAAAAGAATATACCCAAGAGTTTGATAAGATAATTCAACGATACATGGTTAAACATAAAGATGAATTTTCAAGTTATGGCTTAAATACCAATACTATTGAATCATTTTGGGCTATTATAAAAAGAGGTATAACAGGGCAGTATCATCATTTATCAAAAAGGTATCTACCTTTTTATATTTCTGAATTTGCGTACCGTTACAACAACAGAAATAACAAACAAATGTTTCACGATTTACTAAACGAAGCAGTTGAAGATGAAAAATGCTTTATAAACATGAAACCAAAGAAAGGAGTAAAAAGTGAATTATAGCAATAAAAATAGTGAACTACCATCATCTAAGGAGTTCCGAAAAAATTAAACTATTTAATGGTAATTTAGAGTGCCGATTAATGAACTACCAAATGTATGATGGAAGTAAAAAGATGGAAGACCGAAGTCAGATGTCGGAGGAAACTACAAACTAGAAAAAGAAACTAATGAAAAGAATTGGAGTTTTTACATCAGGTGGCGATTCGCCAGGAATGAATGCCGCAGTTAGAGCTGTAGTTCGAACTTGTATGCACCAAAATATTGTTCCATTTGGCATTTATGAAGGCTATAAAGGGTTAATTGAAGGCAACATTAAACAACTTTCGAGCAGAGATGTAAGCAATATTATTCAGCGAGGAGGAACCTTTTTAAGAAGTGCACGATGTAAAGAGTTTTTTGCAAAAGAAGGACGACAAAAAGCATTTGACAACATTAAAAAATACAACCTTGATGGTATTGTTGCTATTGGTGGCGATGGCACTTTTACAGGAGCTAAAATATTTAACGAAGAACATCAAATTCCATTTGTTGGGATACCAGGAACCATAGATAACGACTTGTATGGAACAGATTATTGTATTGGTTACGATACAGCTTTAAATACTGTAATTGATGCAGTAGATAAAATTCGCGATACGGCAAGCTCTCACAATCGATTGTTTATTGTGGAAGTAATGGGACGAGATGCAGGTTTTATAGCTCTAAGAAGCGGAATTGGAGTTGGTGCTGAGGCAATATTAATTCCTGAAACACCAACCTACATTGATAAATTAATTGAAAAACTAAAAGATCAATCGACTGTTGAAAAACAAAGCATGATAATAATAGTTGCTGAAGGTGACGAAAGTGGTGGAGCATATAAAGTAGCAGAACAGGTAAAAGCAAAATGTCCTGAATTTGATACCAGAGTTACGGTTTTAGGACACATACAACGAGGCGGAAGCCCTTCGGCATTGGATAGAGTTTTAGCCAGTCGTTTAGGAAATGCAGCCGTAAAAGCTTTAATTGATGGAAAAACAAATGTAATGGTTGGTGTTTTACATCGCGACATTAGCTATATTCCTTTTGATAAGGCTATAAAACACCATCAGCAAATAAACCTCGATTTATTAAATCTTGCAGAAGTACTTTCTTGCTAAAATTAGCTTCTTAATCTTTTAAGGTTACGTTCAATATAGTTTTGCGAAGTAAGTAAAGCATCCTGTATACGTTTAGCATATCGAATACTGTCTAAAATTTCTTTTTGCTTCTCCTCCACTATTTCTTTTTGTTTTTCAATAATGGTTTTTTGGCGTTTTATTAATACAAATCGATTAATTAATATGATAACAAATAGTAATATTATAATAATTCCGCCTATTACAATGTTTCTAATTTTTCTAATCCTATCCATTTCAACTTCTTGCAACTGATTGTCTTTTTGCAACAACAAAATTTCTTGCTCTTTCTTCTCCGACTCATATTTAGCTGACATTTCTGCTACTTGTTTTGATGATGTTTCTGAGTAAAGAGTATCTACAAGAAAAACATACTTATTTTGATACTCATAAGCTTTTTGATAATTACCTTTTTGGGCATAAGATTGTGAAATTAATCGATACAATGTTTTTGAATTTTCTTTTGTTCCCATCTCATTAGAAATTGACAATGCATCTAAGCCAAATTGCAAAGCTATATCTGGTTTATTTTTTTTAAGATAAACAGCTGTCAAACTCGATTTTGTGCTCATAATACCTTTTTTATCTTGTAGTCGGTATCGAATTTCTAGCGATTTCTGAAAAAAGTGTAACGAGGAATCTAACACATTTTTTGCTTCATAAATTGAAGCCATATTATTTAATACAACTCCAACTGAATTGAGATTATTTAATTTTTCAAATATTGGATATGCTTCTTTATAATAATTTAATGCCTTATTTAATTCATTTTGTTTACGATATAAATTAGCGTAATTAACCAATGTTGTTGCGTACAACTGTGGGTTATTTAATTCTTCTGCTATTGCAAATGCCTTGTTATTAAATTTAATTGCTTGATCAAGATGATTCATGTTAATCAAAATCAAACAAATGTTTCCGTTTACTGTTGCAATTGCATATTTATCTGACCCAATTTTTTCATAGAGTTTTAGAACCTGAAGATTTAGCTCTAATGCTTTCGAATAATTAGCTCTTAACTCCTCAATTACAGCCATTTTTGAAAATACAGCAGCCGTACCTATGGTGTCTTTTAATAAAGTTCGAATATTTACAGCTTGACCATAATAATCTAAGGCTTCATCGTAACTTCCTATTCTTAAATAAAGTGTTCCTAAATCATTACAAGATTGTGCTAAAAGCGAGTCGTTTTTCAGTTCTTTTGAAATTTTTACTGCTTCTTTTCCATAACGCTCTGCTTTATTTGGCTCCGAAGTTCCTAAATACCAACACAAATCGTTTAGCAAAACAACTTTTTCTTGTCCTTTTTTGGTTTTTACAAGATTTTCTAACGAATCGGTATTAACCTGTGCTAAACTTAATTTTGAAGCAACAAGAAAAAAAATGAGAATATTTTTCATTAAACGAATTCAGCCATTAATAAATCTGTGGATAATCAACAGGATTTACTTCGTGCATCATTTGGTATGCCGCATCAAAAATATCTTCAATACTCGGTTTACTGAAATAATCGCCATCGGTTCCATAAGCTGGTCGATGAGCTTTTGCAGTTAATGTAACTGGTTCCGAATCCAAATGGAAAAATCCTTTTTGTTCCTCTATGATCTGTTGTAAAATAAAAGCACTTGCACCACCAGGTACATCTTCATCAACAACCAACAAACGGTTGGTACGTTTTAACGATTCTACAATGGAATGATTGATATCAAATGGCAATAAAGTTCTCAAGTCAATTAACTCAGCAGAAATTCCTACTTCATTCAATTGTTGAACTGCTTGAACAGCCAAATTGGTTGTTGAGCCATAAGAAACAATGGTTATATCTGTTCCTTTAGTTAAAACCTCTGGAATCCCTAATGGTGTTGTAAACTCACCTAAATTTGACGGAATACGTTCTTTTGTTCGGTAACCATTTAATGGTTCAATTATAATTGCTGGGTCATCGCCTTTTAACAACGTGTTATAAAAACCTGCTGCATCGGTTAAATTACGCGGAACGCACACATGTATCCCTCTTAAAGAATTGATAATCATACCCATTGGCGAACCCGAATGCCAAATACCTTCTAAACGGTGACCTCTAGTTCTTACAATTACGGGTGCTTTTTGTCCTCCTTTTGTTCTATATTGTAATGTTGCTAAATCATCACTCATTACTTGGATGGCATACAACAAATAATCTAAATATTGAATTTCGGCAATCGGACGTAATCCTCTCAAAGCCAATCCTATTCCTTGTCCTAAAATGGTGTTTTCTCTAATACCTGTATCCGAAACTCTAATTTCACCATATTTGTCTTGTAATCCTTCTAATCCTTGATTTACACCGCCAATTTTACCTGAATCTTCACCAAATATCAATACTTCAGGATAAGTTGATAAAATTTTATCAAAATTTTCGCGTAACACTACTCTACCGTCTTCTAATTTATCTGATAAAACTGCCTTAACTTCTGTTACATTCATTGGTGAGGTTTTAAACTCCGAGTGTAAAGTTGAACTGTATCTATCGAAATTTAGCTCTGCTGCTTTTTTTAACCAAACCGACAACGCATTTTTGGAAGACAACTGTTCATTTCTGGCTATTCTTAATGTTTTTTTAGCGGCAGAAATAATATCTTTTCTAATAGGTTCAGTGTTCGATTTTAATGCATCAATCAATGGTTTAATAAATGCCGAGTTTGAACTTTCTGATGCAATTTGCTCCATAAGTTCCACTGCCTCATTTCGTTCAGCTTTTATTGGATTTAAATAAGCTTCCCAAGCTGCTTTTTTAGCATCGTTAACTTCTTTTTTGCCTGATTTTTCAAGTTCTTCAATTTCGCTTTCGGTTGCGATGTTGTTAGCCAAAATCCATTCTTTAAACTTTTTCACACAACAGTATTCTGCTTCCCACTCCAATCGTTCTTTGCTTTTGTAACGCTCGTGCGAACCAGATGTTGAATGTCCTTGTGGTTGTGTTACTTCTTCTACATGCACCAATACGGGGCAATGTTCTTCTCGAGCAATTTTTACCGCTTTTTCATACGTTTCAATTAACGATGGGTAATCCCATGCTTTTACTGTAAAAATTTCATACCCGTTGTTTTTACCTTTATCGCGTTGAAAGCCTTTTAATACTTCCGAAATACTTTCTTTAGTTGTTTGGTATTTTTTTGGTACTGAAATTCCTTGACCATCATCCCAAACCGACATAACTACAGGAACTTGTAATACACCAATAGCATTTATGGCTTCCCAAAACTGACCTTCGCTAGTACTTGCATCACCAATGGTTCCAAAAGCTACTTCGTTGCCTCCGTTAGAAAATTTAGTAAATCCTGATAGATTTTTATTGTTTCGATAAACTTTTGAAGCTTGTGCTAAACCCAGTAATCTAGCCATTTGACCAGCTGTTGGCGATATATCTGATGATGAATTTTTTTGTTTTGTTAAATCTTTCCACGTTCCATCTTCATTTAAACTACGTGTTCCGAAATGTCCGTTCATTGAACGTCCTGCCGAACATGGTTCTGCTTGAACATCGGTGTGGGCATAAAGTTGTGCAAAAAATTGTTGAATGGTAAGCTGACCAATAGCCATCATTAAGGTTTGGTCGCGGTAATATCCCGAACGAAAATCTCCATCTCTAAATTGTTTAGCTAAAGCCAATTGTGGTAACTCTTTACCATCGCCAAATATGCCAAACTTAGCTTTTCCAGTCAAAACTTCCTTTCTGCCTAAATAAGAAGTTTCTCTACTCATAAATACGAGTTGATAATCCTCTAAAATGGTTTGTTTAAATTTTTCTTTAGATATCGCTGTATCTGTTGATTTTGTAGCAGTAGTATTACTCATTCCCTTCTATTAATTATTTACAATTTTTTCTTCGAAAAGATTTTTTGTTTTGCAAAAAATCAAAGCAACGCGAAATTAATAATTTAAACTAATAGTAAAAAATGAAACTACTGTATTTCTTAAATCAAATAGAAAACTTTAGAACCGATTTAAATAAACTACAACTTAATCATAGTAAGATAATGCTTGATTTGTGAAATCAAAAATTTTGTGCTTTGATTTTCTCCAATGTTTATGGTTAATTCATAATTATTATCGCGGTAAGCACCTGTTGATCCAACTTTAAATGTAGCTTTAGAAAGTGTGGCAATGTATTCCAACGGAAAATCGTTTTGGATATTTAAATCTATAAGCAAACTGAATGGTTTTTCTATAAAATTGCTAACATCAACACTTTTGGGAATAAAGGTTTTAGTAAGTTGTTTGTTATCAAAATAAGCATAGCTAATGTGCGGTTTAAAAACATCCGACGAATCTTTTAAATCAACATAACCCAGAGCCAACACTTCTTTTTTTAATTGCTTTAAATCTATTACTAAATTTTTAACCAATTCACATTCTTCGCGTTGGGTTGCATTATATATTATTCCAATAGTTGTTGCTGTTTCTAAATTACACGCAATGGTTTGGCGGTTTAGTTTTTTTTTCTCCTTATTAAGAGTGTATCTACCTACTTTTAATTGTATTTTTTTTACCGGACTCAAGTTATTTTATATCTAATTGTTCTACAATTCTACGTCCCAATTTTTGGTTTAATCGGGTAATTATTTCTTCACGTTTGTAACTTAGTTCTTGTTTTAATGCCGCCGAATCGAGCTTTACATACAATACTTTGTTTTTAAAATTAATGCTTTTAGTGTGTTTGCAGTATAATTTTCCGACCAACTCTTCATAAGCAGCAATTAAATCCATTTCGTCCAATTGGTCTTGGTAACCATAAGCACGTAGTAATTTATCAATTAAAGGTTTTAAAGGTTGGTCAGACATCTGTTGCTTCTCCGTTTTTAATTTTATAGGCTCTAAAATTAATGTTTTCTTGAGTTAAAATTGTTGGTATTCGTGTTAAACTGGTATCAGTTATGAATATTTGCCCAAAATTGCCATTTCCTACAATGGTTAGCAATTGTTTCATTCTGGTTTCGTCGAGTTTATCGAAAATATCGTCGAGCAAAAAAATTACTTTTTTGTTACTAATTTGAGTTATCAATTCTGCTTGAGCCAATTTTAAAGCCAACAAATAGGTTTTTTGTTGCCCTTGTGAGCCAAATTTTTTAAGCGGCAAATCGCCAATTAAAAACTCTAAATCGTCCTTATGTATTCCAAAATTGCTATAATGGTTGGTTTTGTCTTTATCTAAATTATTAACGAGCAATTCGTGAAAGTTAACATCAGCGAGTTGCGAAACATAGTTTAACGAAACCTCTTCAAAGTTTTTACTTAACGTGGTGTAGTATTTTTGGAAAATGGGGGTAAATTCCTCAACAAACTTTTTTCGTGATTCAAATAATTGGCTTCCATATTTTACCAACTGCTCATCCCAAATTTCGAGCGACTCTGCATCAAAGTTTCGGTTTAACCAAAACGATTTTAACAATAAATTTCGATGATTTAAAGCTTTGTTGTACGCCAATAAGTTGCTCAAATAAGTTTTATCGTACTGCGACACAATACCGTCAATAAATTTTCTTCTGCCTTCACTCCCTTCAATAATCAACAATACATCCATGGGTGAAATCATAACTAATGGAATTTTTCCAATATGATCTGCCAATCGTTCGTAGCTTTTTTTATTGTATTTCACTACCTTTTTTTGTCCGCGTTTTAGCCCGCAATACACTTTTTCTTCTTTATTTCCTTGCTGATAAAATCCTTCTAACACAAAAAAAGGATCGTCGTGTTTAATATTTTGACTATCAATAGGGTTAAAATAACTTTTACAAAACGATAAATAATAAATGGCATCAAGCAAATTGGTCTTTCCTTCGCCATTATTTCCTAAAAAGCAGTTTACATCATCCGATAAATCGATGTTAAGCTCACTACAATTTTTAAAATTAAGTACCGAAAGTTTTTTAAGTAGCATACTACAAATGTATTAAGATGAATAGATTTATAAATAAAAATGCTAATCATTTTAAAAAAAAACTATTTTTGCAACCTTATATTAATTTTAAGAAAACATGAGCAAAAATAGAGAAGACGAAAATACAGATGTAATTGTAGATGTACAGGGAGTTTATAGCAAAACTGAAGAGTTTATAGAAAACAATAAAAAAATGCTTTCTATGATTTTGGGGGGAGCTGTTGTAGTTATTGGTTTATATTTTGCTTACACCCAAATGTATTTAGGACCAAAAGAAATTGAAGCTCAATCTTCTATTTTTATGGCTGAAAAATATTTCGAAAAAGATTCGTTAGACAAAGCAATTAATGGTGATGGCGTAAACTACGGTTTTATTGATATTATTGACGAATACAGCGGAACAAAAACAGCTAATTTGGCTCATTATTACTTAGGAATATCTTACTTAAGAACTGGTGCTTTTGAAGATGCTATTGATCAATTAAAAGCATTTAGCTCTGATGATATTATGATTAGCTCTATTGCTTTAGGTGCAATTGGCGATGCTTATATGGAATTAAATAATATTGACGACGCGATTTCTTACTACGAAAAAGCTGCAAAAAATAACGAAAACGAATTAACATCACCTATGTATTTGTTTAAAGCTGGTTTAGCTTACGAAGAAAAAGGCGACTATGCTAAAGCATTTGATAATTACACTAAAATCAAAAACGACTTTCCTGATTCTAGTGAAGGTAGAACCATTGAAAAATATTTAGCTAGAGCTGAAGCTCTTAAATAAATGATGAGTTTTGTGTGATGTGTGATGAGTTTTTAAATTCGTCATTCTTTCATTCTTAATTCTTAATTCTACATTCAAAATGGCTACAGCAAACAAAAACTTATCTGACTACGACATCAATAGCGTACCCAATGCTAAAAAAATGCGTTTTGCTATTGTTGTTGCCGAATGGAACATTAACATTACTTCCAATCTATTAAAAGGTGCTTACGACACGTTAATAAAACACGGAGCACAAAAGAAAAACATTACGATTAAATATGTTCCAGGAAGTTTTGAGCTAGCAGTTGCTGCACAAACCATTTTAGAAAAAATAGAAGTTGATGCTGTCATTTGCTTAGGTAGTGTAATACAAGGCGACACCAAACACTTCGATTTTGTATGCCAGGCTACCGCTCTAGGTATTAAAGATGTAGCTTTAATGTACAACACCCCTGTTATTTTTGGTGTTTTAACCGACAACACCTTGCAACAAGCCATTGACCGATCTGGTGGAAAACATGGTAATAAAGGCGATGAAGCTGCTATAACAGCTATAAAAATGGCTCACTTCCAAAAAGAATTATAATATAGTTTTTTTCAGCTAACAAAACCTTACAAACTCCTTTATTGAGCTGTTAAAACAAATTATTCCTAAAATAATTAAAGTTGTGTTTATATAGGTTGTATTTTTGTACAGTTGTATGTTAGTACAAAAAGACAATAATATAAAAAATTGTATATCAGGATATTTCCCTGTGAAAAGCATCAGATTCATTCTGCTCGCACTTTGGATTTTTTCTTTTTTCAATATTAGCTTTATAAGCAAGACATCTCTTTTTGAGCAAAATCAAAGCACACTAAACGATTATATTTGTGTGTTTTCGTCTGAAAATATTAATCCTTATTCCAACCTTCCATTTGGTCCAAATTCACCCGAAAAACCAGAAGAATTTAACGAAAACGAAAATAAAGTAAATCTTGATGATGACTGGCAAGCAATATTAACTGTTACAACACTTTTTAACCCTTCCTTTTTTAAAGTACAAACCCTTCAAAAAGCACTCTCTTTACAAAATCGTAAAACAATTCCATTGTTTATTCTTTTCCACTCTTGGAAAAGTTTTCTTTTCTAATTTTTTTTATTGAACCTATTTTTCTTGTATAACTGTACAGGAAATGCAAGTGTGTTTTGGAAAATATCATTTCTGAAATACTACAAGTTTGTATTTAATCATTAAAAAAAATCAAAATGAAACTACTTATTGCTTTCAGTAATCTGATAATCATACTATTCTGTATGAGTTGTCAAAATAAAGAACATCAAAAAACAGAAGAAAATTTGTTTGTTGTTACTAATCCTTTAAAAAAAGATACTATAATTAATCAAGAATATGTATGTCAAATTAAATCAATCCAACATATTGAAATAATGACATTGGAAAGAGGTTATGTGCAAGCTGTATTGGTTGACGAAGGTCAATTTGTAAAAAAAGGAGAACTTTTATTTCAAATCATGCCTTTAATCTATCAAGCAGAAACAAGAAAGACTCAAGCCGAGGTAAGTTTTGCAGAAATTGAATACCTAAATACTAAAAATTTAGCTGACAGCAACATAGTTTCACAAACGGAATTAGCTCTTGCAAAAGCAAAACTCGATAAAGCAAAAGCTGAACTTTCATTAGCACAAGTTCATTTAAATTTTACAGAAATCAGGGCACCTTTTGATGGCATCATTGGTCGATTTAATGATGTTAGATTGGGAAGTTTAGTAGAAGAGGGTGAACTGCTTACCACACTTTCGGATAACAGTAAGATGTGGGTATATTTTAATGTTCCAGAATCAGAATACTTGAATTACACCTATAATGCAACATTAAACACTTTACCTAAAGTAAGTCTTCAAATGGCAAATAAGAAAATTTTTGAAAATCTAGGAATAATAGAAACTATTGAAGCTGACTTTAATAATGAAAATGGAAACATTGCGTTTCGAGCAACTTTTGAAAACCCAAGCGGAATATTAAGACATGGCGAAACTGGCAATATTTTAATGCCTATTAATCTTAAAAATGCTATTCTAGTTCCTCAAAAAGCAACATTTGAAATTTTAGATAAAAAATATGTTTTTGTTGTTAGTAAAGATAACATTGCAGAATCAAAACAAATTACTATTAGTCATGAGATGCCGCATTTATATGCTGTTATAGATGGAATTAATGAAAACGATAAAATTTTAATCGAAGGCTTACGAAAAGTTAAAAACAAGCAGAAAATCAATTTTGATTTTATTCCAATTCATAAAATAGCATCCGAATTAACTCAGCTTCATGCTGAATAATCTAAGAACCTAAAAATAAATAAGATGTTTAGTAAATTTATTCAAAGACCGGTTCTTGCTATCACTATATCTATTGCTATTATTTTCTTGGGATTATTAGCAATTAATACAAGACCGGTATCTCAATTTCCAGAAATTGCACCACCAAGAGTTAATATATTTATTGCATACCCAGGATCTAGTGCAGATGTGTTAGTAAACTCTACTCTAATTCCCTTAGAACGAGCTATTAATGGTGTACAAGGAATGCAATACATTATTTCTGATGCAACAAGTGCTGGTGAAGCAACCATACAAATTGTGTTTGAGCCAGGAACAGACCCTAATGCTGCTGTAGTAAATGTAAAAACTAGAGTTGACCAAGTAATGAATAACTTACCTCCATTAGTACAACGTGAAGGTGTTATTATCAGTCCAATTCAGCCAAGTATGTTAATGTATGTAAACCTCTTCAGTACAGATAAAAATGCTGATGAAAAATTTCTTTACAACTATGCAAATGTTCATATACTTCCTGAACTTCAGCGAATTAGCGGAATGGGTAGAGCTCAAATATTAGGAAGCCGTCAATATGCCATGCGAGTTTGGTTAAAACCAGATAGAATGAGAGCTTACAACATTTCTACAGAAGAAGTTTTAGAAGCTATTGACGAACAAAGTGTTATAGGAAGACCAGGTAGATTAGGACAAGCCTCTGGTAAAACAGCACAATCACTAGAATATGTGTTAACTTATAAAGGCAGATTTAATAAACCAGAGGAATATGAGGAAATTATTATTAAAGCCAATCCTGAAGGTGAAATCCTTAAATTAAAAGATATTGCAGAGGTTGAACTTGGGAGTGAATTCTTTGATATTTATTCCAATAAAGATGGCTACCCTGCTGCTTCAATTGTATTAAAACAAAATTTTGGAAGTAATGCTAGTAAGGTTATAGAAAATGTTAAAGAAAAACTTGAAGAAATGAAAATTGATTTCCCTCCTGGAATGGATTACGAAATTAATTATGATGTTTCAAAATTTGTTAATGCTTCTATAGATAAAGTTATACATACATTACTGGAAGCATTTATACTAGTTGCCTTAGTGGTTTTTCTTTTTTTGGGTGATTTGCGTTCTACACTTATTCCATTAATAGCAGTTCCAGTTTCTCTTATTGGTGCATTTTTCTTCATGCAAATTTTTGGACTAACTATTAATTTAATAACCCTTTTTGCCTTAGTATTAGCTATTGGAATTGTGGTTGATGATGCTATTGTTGTAGTTGAGGCTGTTCATGCCAAAATGGAAGAAACTCATTTATCGCCATACAAAGCAGTAAAAGAAGTACTTGGTGAAATAAGCGGAGCAATTATCGCCATTACATTAGTTATGACAGCGGTTTTTGTACCTGTAGCATTTATGACTGGCCCTGTAGGTGTTTTTTATAGGCAATTTTCTATTACTATGGCAAGTGCAATAATTCTATCAGGCATAGTAGCTCTTACACTTACACCTGTTTTATGTGCTATAATTCTAAAAAACAATCATAATAACCAAAGAAAGAAAACTCCAATCAATCGGTTTATCGATTGGTTCAACAATAAATTCGAAAAATTAACTGGAAGATATACCAAACTACTCGAATTAATTGTTAACCGAAAAGTAATCACTTATGGAATTTTTATTGCATTTGGCTTTGGAATTTTTGCGATAAACGAAATACTCCCAACAGGTTTTATCCCAAATGAAGACCAAGGTCAAATTTATGCTATTATTCAAACACCTCCTGGATCTACTTTAGAAAGAACCAATGATATTTCCATGAGATTACAAAAAATTGTTGAAAATGTTGATGGAATTCAATCTGTTTCGTCATTAGCTGGGTATGAAATTCTTACAGAAGGTAGAGGTTCTAACGCTGGTACATGTTTAATTAACTTAAAAGATTGGTCAGAGAGACATCATTCTGTGAAAGAAATAATAGAGGAGCTGGAAGAAAAAACCAAGGATTTAGGTGCAATTATCGAATTTTTTGAACCACCAGCTGTTCCAGGGTATGGCTCTTCCGACGGTTTTTCTCTTAGAATGCTAGACAAACACAGTACTGTCGATTATTTGGAGTTTGATAAAGTTAATACTATGTTTATGGAAGCTTTACATAAACGTCCAGAATTAACAGGCCTCTTTACCTTTTTTGCTGCAAATTATCCTCAATACGAATTAATAATAGATAATGAATTGGCTATGCAAAAAGGAGTATCGATAGGTAAAGCTATGAAAAACCTAGATATTTTAATAGGTAGTACCTACGAACAAGGTTTTGTAAGGTTTAATACTTTTTTTAAAGTATACACTCAATCTGCACCTGAATACAGAAAATTACCAAAAGATATCATGAATTTATTTATAAAAAGTGAACATGGTGAAATGGTTCCTTATTCTGCATTTATGAAGATGGAAAAAAAACAAGGTCCTAATGAAATTACTCGATTTAATCTTTACACATCTTCATCTATAAAAGGAATTCCAGCACCAGGCTACACATCTGGCGATGCTATAAAAGCTATAGAAGAAGTAGCAAAAGAAACACTACCTAATGGTTATGATATTGCTTGGGAAGGACTTTCTTACGATGAATCCAAAAGAGGCAATGAAGCTCTATACATTTTTATTGTGGTTTTAATTTTTGTTTACTTAGTATTAGCAGCCCAATATGAAAGTTTTATCATTCCGCTTGCTGTAGTTCTTTCTTTACCTACAGGTGTTTTTGGTTCTTTTTTGTTACTTAAAATAATGGGCTTAGCTAATGATATTTACGCTCAAATAGGGTTAATTATGTTGGTTGGATTACTCGGTAAAAATGCAATTTTAATTGTTGAGTTTGCGGCACAAAAACATCAACAAGGATTTACCATTTTTGATGCTGCAATAGAAGGTGCAAAAGTTCGTTTTCGTCCAATTTTAATGACTTCATTTGCTTTTATCGCTGGTTTAATTCCATTAGTTATTGCAACAGGACCTGGAGCAATTGGTAACCGAACAATTGGATCATCTGCTTTAGGAGGCATGTTGTTTGGAACTATTTTCGGAGTAATTATAATACCTGGGCTCTATTATATTTTTGGGAAACTAGCAGAGAAGAAAAATCTTATTCGTGACGAGGATACCAATCCACTTAGTGAAGATTTTGTTGAAAGCAGCATGTCCGAGTCTACTTTTATTAAAAAAATTAAAAATCTTAGATTACTACTTAAAATCGCAAACCGAAAAAAAAATGGAAATGAAAAATAAAACAATACATCGATATACAACAATAGTAATTTTATTGTTAAGTTTTTCAGGATGTCAGGTTTTTAATTTACCAACAAAAACGGAAAACAAAAATACACCTGAAAATTACAATAATACTTCTCTTTCAAACAGTCAAAATACAGCTCAAATTAATTGGAAAGAATATTTTACAGACCCCTATTTAATTGAACTTATTGATACTGCTCTTAAAAATAATCAAGAACTAAATATCATTTTACAAGAGATTGAAATTGCTAAAAATGAAGTAAGAGCGAAAAAAGGTGAGTATTTACCTTTTCTTGATTTAGGAGGTAGTGCAGGACTTGATAAAGTAGGTAGTTATACTAGAAATGGTGCTGTAGAAGAAAATCTTGAAGTTAAACATGGTGTTAATTTCCCGGAGCCTGTTCCTGATTTTATGTTTGGAACTTATGCTACTTGGGAATTAGATATATGGAATAAACTTAGAAATTCAAAAAAATCAGCTGTTTCTAGCTATCTAGCTACAACAGAAGGTAAAAATTTTCTTATTACCAATATAGTTGCCGAAATTGCAGAGGCTTATTATGAACTGATGGCATTAGATAATTTACTTGAAATTGTTAAAAACAATATAGAGATACAAAAGAATGTGTTAGAAATTTTAAAACAACAAAAAGAGGCAGCAAGAGTATCTCAATTAGCTGTAAACAGATTTGAAGCTCAATTACTCAATACCGAAAACTTGCAGTTTGATATATTACAAAAAACTGTGGAAACTGAAAATAGAATTAATTTATTAGTCGGAAGATATCCTCAATCAATAAAACGATTATCAACTAATTTTAAGAAATTAAAATTAGACACTATTCATGTAGGATTACCATCTCAACTTTTGGAAAACAGACCAGATATTCGGCAAGCAGAACTACAGTTGGTAGCAGCAAAGCTAGATATTAAGGCTGCTAAAGCAAATTTTTATCCGTCATTTAAGCTCAAAGCAGGAATAGGTTTTCAGGCTTTTAGTCCTGAATTTTTACTAAATCCAGAATCCATACTTTATTCTTTAACAGGCGATATAATTGCACCATTAATAAATAGAAATGCTATTAAAGCTGTTTATTATAATTCAAATGCTAAACAAATACAAGCTGTGTATAATTATGAACGCACTATTTTAAACGCATATTTAGATGTAGTAAATCAACTTTCAAAAATAGATAACTATGATAAAAGTTTTAATATCAAATCTCTAGAAGTAGAGCTACTAGTTAATTCAATAAGTATTTCTAATAATCTTTTTAACTCGGCAAGAGCAGATTACACAGAAGTACTTCTCACTCAGAGAGAGGCTTTAGAATCGAATGTAGAACTTATTGAAATTAAGCTAAAACAAATGAATGCTAAAGTAAATATATATAGAGCTTTAGGTGGTGGATGGAAATAATTTCAATTTTAGAAATATAGTAATTCTTATTATTCTTCAACCCCTGATAATTTGTTTTGAATTATACAATTACTGGGTGTTGAAGAATAATAATTCACAACATCTAAGGCAAGCTATAAAAATAATGTTTAAATATTCATTATAAACTGACATTAAAAAATCTACAAATTTCTCTTGCAACCAAATACTCATTACTTTTTAAAACCATAGTTTGGTTGTCATTAAAACAAACCTATTTCGAATCCACCAAAACTTTTCTGTTTTCCCATTTACCTTTCAGTTCTTCTAATGGAATAAGATTATTTTTTTCATCTAAAAAATTACCTTCAGCATCGGTTTTTATTATTTTACATTTACCCTCTTTTACTAAATTCAACACTTCATTTTTCAGTTCTTTTTCTTTATTCAATTTACCTAAATTTAAACCAACTTTGTTGTTATACAAATCCATTTCAGAGCTTATTTTATCAGGTAAAACATCATCTTCTAATTTTCCTTTTTCAAACTGTTGGTAGTTGCCTTTTTCGTGAGCTTTACCTAATCGATTAGCTTTTCTCCAATGTATTTCTTGAGCCAATCGAGCCATCCAATAGGTATGTCTAAAAGCATCTATTTGGTCGCCATTCCCAGTTCCAACCAATAGCTTTTGTTGTTTAATTTCAGCTGTTATTTCCCTCGCTTCCAACGATACTTTTAGTGCTTTTTTAGCTACAAATGGATGAAAAATTACCCATCTTTTTTCAGGACAACTTAATTTTTTAAATTGCCCCAATGTTGTGTTCTGACCTATCAACAGATTTGAAAAAACAACCAAACATATTACTATTTTCAACAACTGATTTAACATCGATTTGAGCAAGACATTTTTAACGAAAATACACCTAATATTTATTGAAAAATAGATTTTTTTACCCTATTTTTGTGACTTTCAGAAAAATTATAGATTATTTAACTCAAAAAAGAATATGGCTCAAGTAGAATTAGTAATGCCTAAAATGGGCGAAAGTGTTGCTGAAGCGACAATTACAAGTTGGTTAAAAGAAGTTGGTGATACTATTGAAGCTGATGAAGCTGTTGTTGAAATTGCTACCGACAAAGTTGACTCTGAAGTACCTTCAACCGCTCAAGGTATATTAATTAAAAAATTATTTAACGAAGGTGATGTTGTTCAAGTTGGTCAAGCCATTGCCATTATTGGCTCTGAAGGCGACGTTACTGCTTCTACCCCTACTCCTGCAGCAGTTTCTACCCCTAATACTGTTGCTGCTCCTGTAGCTGAAACCACATCAAATACTTTAGTTACTCTAGCAAGCGACGAAAAATTGACTAAAAATTCACCATCAGGTAAATTTTTATCCCCATTGGTTAGAAGTATTGCCGAAAAAGAAGGTATTTCTGGTAACGAATTAGATTCTATTAAAGGTACAGGAAGCGAAGGCAGAGTTACTAAGGCTGACATATTAAACTATCTTCCAAACAGAAACAAACAAGTTGCCACTCCTACTCCTGTAGCAGTAACAACTCCAACACCAACTCCACCTGTAGTAGCTACAACAGCAGCACCAGTAGAAAAATCAGTTACTGCTCATGTAAAAAAACAAGCTATTCCATTAATGCCAGGCGACGAAATTATGGAAATGGATCGAATGCGTAAAATTATTGCAGAACACATGGTAATGTCGAAACACACTTCTCCACATGTTACTTCTTATGTAGAGGCAGATGTTACCAATATTGTAAACTGGAGAAACAAAGTTAAAGACAGCTTTAAAAAACGCGAAAACGAAAACATTACCTTCACTCCTATTTTTATTGAAGCAATTGTAAAAGCCATAAAAGATTTTCCGATGGTAAACATTTCTGTTGATGAAGATAAAATCATTAAAAGAAAAAGCATCAATATTGGAATGGCAACCGCTTTACCTACAGGGAATTTAATTGTTCCTGTAATTAAAAATGCAGACCAATTAAACTTGGTTGGACTAACCAAAGCAGTTAACGATTTGGCTAACCGAGCTAGAAACAACAAATTAACACCAGACGATATTTCTGGAGGAACATATACACTAACTAACGTTGGTTCATTTGGAAACGTAATGGGAACTCCAATTATTAACCAACCTCAAGTAGCTATTATGGCTGTTGGAGCTATTAGAAAACTACCCGCTGTTATTGAAACTCCTGATGGAGATGCCATAGCAATTCGTCAAAAAATGTTTTTATCTCATGCTTACGACCACCGCGTAGTTGATGGTGCATTAGGTGGTATGTTTGTACGTAGAGTTGCTGATTATCTTGAAAATTTTGATGTTAATCGAGAATTTTAACTCATTAGTAGAAAGATAATTAAAACTAATATTTGTCAAATGAGTTAAAAAAAATATATTTGTACATTACATTAAAATAAAATAATGAAAAAATTTACCCTTTTACTAACCGTACTTCTTGTTCAACTATACAGCTACGCACAGGATTCATTTAACCAAAAATTCTTAGAGGCAAACACGCTTATGGAAGAATCAATGTTTAACATTGCATTACCTATTTGGTTAGATTTATCAACACAACAACCTGATAATCATAATGTAAATTACAAAATTGGCGTTTGTTACTTAAATTCTGGTAATGAAAAAAAGAAAGCATTAGATTATTTAAAAAAAGCTGCTGAAAACACAACTGCCAATTACGACCCATTTTCATCATCAGAAAAAAAAGCACCTAACGAGACTCAATTTTTCTTAGCTAGAGCTTATCACATCAACTACAACCTTGATTTAGCAGCAGAAAATTACACCAAATTCAAGGAGAAAATTTCTAAAAAACATTACCTTTTTAATGAAGTAGATCATTACATTAAACAATGTGAAAATGCAAAATTAGCTATTGCTAAACCTGTAAACATTGATGTAATCAACTTAGGAAAGTCAATCAATACTGAATTTGCTGATTATAGCCCAGTAATGTCTCTTGATGAATCAACAATTTATTTTACTTCGAGAAGATTACGAAAAGATAGTTCTAATTATTTCATTAAAGATGTTAATGATGGCATGCACTATGAAGACATTTATGTTTCTCATAACTACGATGGGGCTTGGTCTGAACCAGAATTATTATCAATAAATACAGAAGGTCATGAGGCAACAATTAATGTATCAGTTGATGGACAAACCTTATTTATTTACAAAGATGATAACGGAAACGGAAATTTATATTATAGTTCAATAAACAACGAAGAATGGACTACTCCTACTTTGCTGGGTTCTGACATTAATTCTGATGCTCATGAATCACATGTATCCATATCTCCAGATGAAAACATCTTGTATTTTGTAAGCGACAGAAAAGGTGGACTTGGCGGACAGGATATTTATTTCTGTAACAAATTACCAAATGGAGAGTGGGCAAAAGCTCAAAATATAGGTTCTGTAATTAACACACCATATGATGAAGACGGCGTATTCATTCACCCAGATGGGAAAACAATTTATTTCAGTTCTCACGGTCATTCAAGTATTGGTGGATACGATATCTTTTATAGCATAAAAAATGAAGAAGATGGCACTTGGTCAACCCCTATTAACTTAGGATATCCTGTTAATTCAACTGATGATGATGTATTTTTTGTAACATCAGCTGATGGTAAACGTGGATATTATTCATCTATTCAGGAGAAAGGATTTGGCGAGAAAGATATTTATCAAATATCAATGACAGATGCAGCAGAAAAACCATTAACTCTTCTAACTGGTCATTTAAAAGTTATAGGTGAAACAGAAACTCCTGCTGATGCACAAATAGTTATAACAAACAATTTAGACGGTAGTTTAATCGGTATTTTTAAACCGCGTAAAAAAGATGGTAAATTCAGTATTATATTAGAACCAAATATCGACTACCATATCGAGTATTTAGCAATGGGATTCAAAAAAACTGAAGACCTTTTTGTTCCACCTGTTTCTGCTTTTACAGAAATTAACAGAGGAATTGAACTTCAAGATGTTATTTTTGGTGATGATAAAAATGCTTTGACCTACTTAAAAGGTATGGTTGAATACAAAAAGTTGTTGGCTTCAGGCACAAAAATTAGTTTATTAGATGAAAACGACAAAGTAATTGAAAGCACAAAAACAGATGAAAAAGGTCAATTTACATTTAAAAACCTAAAACCTGAAGAATATTACTTAGTAAGATTAGATGAGGTAAATAACGATTTTGCTGATAATGCAAAAGTTTATGTATTGAATGATAAAGGCGAAAAAGTAATGCTAGCTGTTAAAAAATCAAAAAACAGAAGATTGTTTAAAGCAATGCCAAATTCAGAAATTAATAAACTTCCATTAATTGAAGAAAAAGATACAGAAACCATAACAAAAACAGACGAAAAAGAACCAAAAGAGCCAAAAGAAACTAAAGAAGTAAAAGACAAAGGAACTTCGTCTAATACCACTTTAATTGCATCTTATCAAGAGTTCTTTAACTACAACATTAAAGAAATAAATACTTCTGATGCCAAGTTGATTGAGTTGGTTGAAAAAGCTAAAATTCAATTTAACGACTCTAAAAAGATTGTTATCGAAATTGAAGCGAGTGCATCAAAAGTTCCAACCAAAACTTTTGGTTCAAATGAAGAATTAGCGAAATATAGAGGCGAAGAGGCTAAAAAATTATTATTAAAATTATTCACTGACAAAGGCATAACTTCAGAGTCGGTAACCTTTAAAAAGATAAAATCTTTGGTTCAAGGACCTAAATACAAAGGTGACCCAGAAAACAAAGAAACGTATGAAAAATATCAATACGTTAAAATAAATTTAAAATAATTCAACATCTATATTAATATATAATGAAGAACATTTTTAATCTTTTCACAAAAAGTCTTTATCTAAAGACTTTTTGCTTTTTAATAACTACCATTTTTATATTTACTTCTTTTGCTCAAGAGGTTAATAAAAATAAAACATTACGCCAAGCAAGAAAAGCACTTTATAAAGAAAAGTACACTGAAGCACAATTACTTTACAATAAACTTGTTAACGCAGAACCAACCAATGATGTGTATAATTTTGAAGCAGGTTTAAGTTATCTTTTTTCTACCTTTCAACAAAATAAGTCCATTCCATTTTTTGAAGCAGCACTTCAACATTCGAGTACCGATACTATTACAGAGCTTTATTATTATTTAGGCAAAGCATATCAATTAAATAGCGAATTTGAAAAAGCCAATCAATCTTTTGAAAAGTTTGATAAATTTATCGACCACCAAACCAAAAGCGGTAAAATATTAAAGTCTGATGTGCTTAAAGAAATTAACTATAACACAAATGGTGTAAAATATCTTTCGGAGAAAGTAAACAATATATTTATTGAAAATATGGGCACACAGGTAAACTCCATAGATAGAGAATATGCTCCTGTTATACATCAATCAGGCGAAGTAATTTTATTTACCTCAAGAAGAAAATACAAAGGAAATAAATTAGACAAAGGCGATTTAATGCCTTATGAAGATATATATGCAGCAAAAAAAACTGAAAAAGGTTGGGCTTTATTAACCGATAAAGCTGAATTAAAAAAATATTTACCAGAAAATGTAAATACAAAAAAACACGACGCTAGTATTACCTATTCTTCTGATGGAAACACCATTTACACCTATAAAAAAGATGCAATTTGGCAATCATCGTTTGACAATGGCAGTTGGGGATTATTGAAAAAATTAGATGAAACAGTAAATGCCAGTAAATTTAACGTGCCAAGTGTTACAATTTCGGCAGATGGAAACAGCTTGTTTTTTGTTGCAACAAGAAAAGATGGAATTGGAGGAAAAGATATTTATAAATCAATTAAAAACTCAAATGGAAAATGGGACACCCCTATTCTTTTAAGTTCAAACATCAATACCAAAGATGATGAAGATGCTCCTTATTTAACAACAGATGGTAATACATTATACTTCTCTTCAACAGGACATTCTTCCATTGGTGGTTATGATATTTTTAAATCAGAATTAATTAATGGAGAATGGTCTCCAGCTCAAAGTTTAGGAATACCTTTCAACTCACCTGCAGATGATATTTTTTATGTTGTTGATAAAACGAATAAAAATGGATTCTTCTCATCTTCTCGTGTTGAAGGTAATGGAGCATTTGATCTTTACAGCTTCTCATCTGAATGTAAAAACCTAGACAATACTGAAATTAGAGGTATTGTTTACGATAATCTTAATAAAAAACCTTTAAAAAGCAATTTAATATTAACAAATAATAATGCTGATACAGATGTAATAAGTACAACAAGTCTTCCTTCCAATGGTAAATTCTTACTGGTTGCAAAACCCGAAAATAGTTACATGTTAACCATTGAAGCAGATGGTTTTTCGACACAACAAATAGGAATAATTACACCCAAACAATGTGAATATTATCAATTATTTTCTGAAATTAGTTTAGAGAAAATAACCTTAAACAATAAAGATTATCAAGTTGCAACACTAAGAAATTCTTTCTTTAATAGAACCGAATTAGAAGCGACTTCAAATATCGACACAGCAGTAAATGTTCCTGATTTTAAAGACGAAACAGACAACTACTATCATGACGACATTTCTTTTATGGCAAAATCAAGAAGTTTTAATCCCGAAAACAATCCAAATTTTACCTTAATTAAAGACACCATCGAGTTCAAATCGGCTGATGTAATTGCTGCTGACAACAAAAAACCTCAATTTGGTCCAATCTATTTCGATTTCGACAAATCAGCTTTAACTAAAGAAGCAAGAATAGAATTAGATAAAATCGCTACCTACCTTAAATCAGAAGAAGGTAAAAATTTAGTTCTTGACATTACTGGGCATACCGACGGAAAAAGAGATATGGAATTGAACAAAAAGATTTTTGCTAAAAAAAGAATCGAATTTACAACTGAAGCATCTGAACAAAGAAGTAAAAACTACAATAAAGAACTTTCTAAAAACAGAGCAATTAGTGTTGTTAAATACTTAAAACAAAAAGGTATTAAAGATTCGCAAACAGCCATTAATTACGTAGGTGAAGATGAGCCTGTAGTTCCTAACATAAATAACGATGGAAGCAATAATTTAGAAAACCAAAAATTAAATAGAAGAGTTGAGTTTAAGTTTAATGAACAAAAACCCTTATAATTAAGTAATAAAATTATACATTTATGTTTTGGTATTGATTTTGTAAGTTATTGTAAAAAACTGTTGTGAAAAAAGTAAGGTATTACATATTAACAATTTTGACTTTCTGCATTGCATTTAGTGGTTTTGCTCAAAAAGCCGACCCTCTTGATGCTGAAGAGCATTTTAAATTTCAGAATTATATTGATGCTTTAATTGTTTACAAAAAACTAATCGAAAAAGACCCGAAAAACGCTGACTACCCTTACAAAGCTGGATTCTGTATATTACATACCGATAGAGATAAAAGTGAAGCTGTTAAATATTTAGAATTAGCTTCAGAAAGAAAATCAAACCCCGACGTAGATTTTTATTTAGCAAGAGCTTATCATTTAAATATGAAATTAGAAGAGGCTTTGGAAACCTACGAAAAATACAAAAAATCTGGCGTTGGAACAAAACAAGCAGAAGTTGACCGTCAGGTGCAAATGGTAAAAAATGCTATGGAATTAGCAAACAATCCTATTGATATTACTTTTGAAAATTTAGGCGATAAAATAAACACCATTTATCCTGATTATTACCCATTAGTTACACCAGACGAATCTTTTTTGGTTTTCACTTCAAGAAGAAAAGGTGTTGTGGGTGGTGCAAGAGAATTTGATGGATATTATTCATCTGATGTTTTTTTTACAAAAGTTGATAGTGGTGAATTTATTCCTGCGAAAGGAGCTGGAACAATGGTAAACAGCACTTTTGATGAACAAGCTGTTGGATTATCGTATAATGCTGACAGGCTTTTTGTTTACATGGATAACATCAAAGAATTTGGTGATATTTATGAATCAAAAATTTCTAATTTTAAATTTAAAAAAATTGAAAAAATGGGTGAAGCCATCAATTCAAAAGGTTTCGAAAGTTCAGCAACAATATCGGCAGATGAGAACACCTTGTTTTTTGCCAGCAGAAGAGACGGTGGATTTGGAGAAAAAGACATTTACATGACCAAAAAACTTCCTACTGGAGAATGGGCTGAGCCACAAAATTTAGGAAATGTAATTAATACTCCTTATGATGAAGATTTTCCGAATTTATTTTATGATGGAAAAACACTTTATTTCTCTTCAAAAGGACATAACAGTATGGGTGGATTTGATTATTTTAAATCAACATTAAACGAAGAAACTGGAGAATGGTCAAAACCAGAAAATCTAGGATACCCCTTAAATACACCTGAAGACAACTTGTGCATATCTTTTACTGAAGACCAAAGCAATGCCTATATTTCTGCATGGCGAAAAGATAGCAAAGGTGAACAAGATATTTATAGAGTAACATTTAATGAAACCGACATTCGTCAAACCATTATTAAGGCTAGAGTTTTAGCACAAGGAACAACTGAAGCAATTAAAGATGCTTTAGTAAATGTTATCGATTTAAAAACACAAGAAGAAGTTGGGAACTACTCTCCTAACCCAAAAAATGGACACTTTTCTATTATTTTAAAACCTGGTAAGTATCAAATATTAATTGATGCACCTGGATTTACTCCAAAAACAGAAAACATAGTAATTATAGGAAAAAGCGATTTTGTTCCATACCTCGAAAAGGATTTTACAGTTACGCCTTAAATTAAAAATACCACAGAAAACAATTACATGAATTTAAAATTAAGCAAACCAATTGCTTTCTTCGACTTAGAAACAACTGGCGTAAATGTTTCAACAGATAGAATTGTTGAAATATCTATTTACAAAATAATGCCCAACGGCGATAAAGAAATCAAAACAAAAAAAATTAACCCAACCATACCTATTCCAATAGAAGCATCGGCAGTACATGGAATTACAGATGCTGATGTGGCTGATGCTCCAACATTTGCAGCAGTAGCAAAAGATTTGGCAAAGTTTATTGAAGGCTGCGATTTAGCTGGATACAATTCTAATAAATTTGATGTTCCGCTTTTAGCTGAAGAATTTTTAAGAGCAGATGTAGATTTTGATATTTCCAAAAGAAACTTGGTTGATGTACAAAATATTTTTCATAAAATGGAGCAAAGAACATTAGCTGCTGCTTATCAATTTTATTGTAAAAAAGATTTAACAAATGCTCATAGTGCTGAGGCAGATACCATTGCCACATTTGAAATTTTAGAGGCTCAACTCGACAAATACACAGATTTACAAAATGATATGAAATTTTTAGCAGATTTTTCTCAACGTTCAATAAATGCCGATTTAATTGGAAGAATAATTTTTGATGAACACGGTGTAGAAGTATTTAATTTTGGAAAACACAAAGGAAAATCTGTTGAAAAAGTCTTAGAAATTGAACCAGGATATTACAGTTGGATGATGAATGGAGATTTTCCTTTGTACACAAAAAAAGTATTAACAAACATAAGATTACGAGCTTTAAAAAAATAATTTAGAAGATGGAAGTCAGAAAACCGAAGACCGAAGTATAATGACTAACGATTATTGACTAATTTCTAACTTAAAAAAATGAAAATAATTTGTATTGGTCGTAACTACGTTGACCACGCTAAAGAGTTAAACAACCCTATTCCAAAAGAACCTGTTTTTTTTATGAAGCCCGATACCGCTTTAATACAAAGTAGAAATCCTTTTATTTACCCAAGTTTTTCAAACGACATACACCACGAAGTAGAAATTGTTGTTAAAATAAACAAAATAGGCAAACACATTGAAGAACGATTTGCTCATAAATACTATGAGGAAATAACTGTTGGAGTTGACTTTACTGCTCGTGATGTACAGCAACAATGCAAAGAGAAAGGCTTGCCTTGGGAAAAAGCTAAAGCATTTGATGGCTCCGCTCCTACTGGTAAATTTGTTAATATTTCCGAGTTCAACGACATCAACAACCTTATTTTTAGCTTACAAATAAACGGTGAAACTAAACAACAAGGCAACACCAAAGACATGTTGTTTAACATTAATCAAATTATTGCTTATGTTTCACAATTTGTTACACTAAAAATTGGCGATTATATTTTTACAGGAACGCCTGCTGGTGTTGGAGCGGTTAAAATCGGCGACAAAATCGAATGTTTTATTGAAGATAAAAAATTATTGAGTTTCAACGTGAAGTAAAGATTAAAAATCTTTTAACCTCTTTATGTTTCGCTCAATATAACTCATTGGAGTAATTAAAGCATCTGTATTCTTTTAGAATATCTAATACTCTCTAATACCTCTGCTTTTCCTCAATAATATGTTTTTGTTGTTCAATTAATAAATTCTGTTTTTGAATAACCTTAAACCTATTGTATATAAATATATCAAGGCTTTTTTTTACATTTACCTCTTCAATAAATAATTATAGACTATAAACATTGTTAAGATAACTAATTTCTTTAATAATTTTTTTGATTAATGCCAAAATTTCCAATTTCTAGACAACCAGGAGCTATGGATTGTGGGGCAACATGCCTTAAGATGATTTCTGAATTCTATGGCAAGAAATTTTCAATTAATTTTTTAAAAAAAAAGACTCACGTTTCAAAAGAAGGTGTTTCATTTGCCAATATTATTGAGGCAGCAGAAACGATAGGATTAAGGAGTACTGCTGCAAAATTAGATTTAGACGCAATAGAAGTGCATAATTTTATGCCTTGTATTATCCATTGGAAACAAAATCACTTCATTATTTTATATAAAATAAGCGGAAATAAAGTGTATGTGGCTGACCCTGGTGCAGGGTTAATTAAGTATTCAAAAACTGAATTTGAAACTAATTGGAAAGGAAAAAGTGATGTCGGTGTCGCATTAAATTTTAAGCCAAGTTCAGAATTCTATCAGCTAGATTTATCGGATGATGAAAAAGAAAAAACACAAGGGCTTAGTTATTTAATAAACTATTTAAAGGGGTACAATAAGTATTATGTTCAACTTTTTCTTGGTTTTTTTGTTGGGAGTTTTATTCTATTATTAACACCCTTTCTTAGTCAAGCAATTATAGATAAAGGGATAAATAATTTAGATTTAAATTTTGTTTATTTAATATTAATAGCTCAAGCACTTTTGTATGTCGGAAGAGTACTTATCGATATATTTAGACGTTGGATATTGTTGCATATTGGAACTCGTATTTCAATCTCTTTAGTTTCAGATTTTTTGTTTAAACTCTTAAAGTTACCTATATCTTTCTTCGAAAACCATTTAATCGGAGATTTACTTCAACGAATCGAAGAGCATGATAGAATAAAACAATTACTTACTGTAAATTCATTAGCAGCACTATTTTCTGTGATTAATTTGGTGGTTTTTGGTACGGTACTCCTTATTTATGATTTCACCATTTTTTTTATTTTCTTTACAGGAACAGCATTAAGCTTATTATGGATTTTAATGTCATTGAAAGCACGAAAAAAGCACGATATTGCACGATTTGGTATTTTAGCAAAAAATAAAGAAAAGACTATTGAACTAATTAAAGGAATTAATGAAATAAAATTAAACAACAACGAAAAACAAAAACGATGGGAATGGGAAGAAATTCAAGCAAAGTTGTTTTTAACCAATTTAAAGTGGGAATCTGTACAAATGACCCAAAATGTTGGAGTTACTATCATTGAAGAGGCTAAAAACATAATTATTTCCTTTGTTTCTGCTAAAGCTGTTATAGAAGGAGATATTACTTTAGGAGCAATGTTCTCTATCAATATGATTGTAGGTCAGCTATTTGCCCCAGTTGCTTCAATTATTCAATTTATTATGAATTATGCTGATGCTAAAATATCGGTAAACAGAATTGAAGAAGTTAGAAACGAAACAGATGAAATTGATAATAAAAAACATTTTATTGAAGAGATTAAGGAAGATAATGAAATGCAATTTGATGACGTTTCGTTTAGTTACATGGGTACTAGAACAGATTTAGTATTAAAAAAGATTAATTTAACAGTACTAAAAGGTAAACAAACTGCCATTGTAGGTAAGAGTGGAAGTGGAAAATCGACCTTAATGAAATTAATGCTAAAATTCCATGAACCTACTGATGGGATGATTCAGATAGGAAATTTTAATTTCACTAATGTTAATCCTACAGCTTGGAGAAAAAATATTGGAGTGGTTTTACAAGATGGGTATATTTTCTCTGATACTATTTTTAATAATGTAGCCATGGGAAAAGAAGATGCAACTATCGAAGAAGTGATTAATGCTTCAAAAATTGCATGTATTCATGATTTTATTTCAGAAAATTTACCATTAGGTTATCAGACCATTATTGGGTCAGAAGGAATTAGTTTAAGTAAAGGGCAACATCAACGCTTGCTTATTGCTAGAGCGGTAATAAAAAACCCTAAATATATTTTTATGGATGAATCCACATCCGCTTTAGATACTTCTACTGAAAAAAAATTAATGGATAATTTAAACAAATATTTTACGAATAGAACAGTTGTTGTAATTGCACACCGATTAAGTACAATAAAAAATTCTGATCAAATATTAGTAATAGATCAAGGAAAAATAACCGAAAAAGGAACGCATGATGAATTAGTAAATCAAAAAGGATATTATTTTCAGTTAGTTAAAGACCAAATAGAATTAGATTAATCTATGCCAACAGAAGAAAAAAAATATCAAGTTGATGAAATTGTAGGAGCACCACCTCAAGGAATTATTTTTTGGGGGTCAACCATGATTTTTTCATTATTTGTATTAATATTTATTCTTTCTTTTTTTATTAAGTATCCTGATACCATCATCAATGAAATTACCATAACATCAGAAAACCCTCCATTAGAAATTATATCTAAAAAAAGTGGAGAAATCAGTTTGTTTGTAAAAGACCAATCCATAGTGAAAAAAGGTGAGGTTTTAGCTATTATAGAAAATTCGGTAAATTATGACGATTTAATACTTTTAAAGGAAAAACTAATAGCATTTAAAATAGACAGTTTAAAAGAAAATGAATTGTTTTATCAAAATGTTTTGAAAATTGATACTTTACTTAATTACTCATTTAAAATAGGAGAATTAGAAGCATCATTTTCAGAATTTAATAAAAGTCTTAAAGAATTTATTTTTTTTCATGATATTGGTTATCACTCTAAAAAAAGTGGAGTTGTACAACAAAAAATTGATAAATATTATAAATTAAAGGAGAATTTAAAACATCAGATTTTAAATAAACAAAAAGAGTTTGATTTGGTAAAAAAAAACTACGAAAGACAAACTAAATTATTAGCCTCTGGAGCTATTTCAGTTGTTGAAGAAGAAAAGTTTCAAATTGAATTGTTGGATAAACAAAATGAGATGGAGAACTTAAAATCTAATTTAATAAATACAGATATTCAAATTTATGAATTAAAAAGTTTAGTACTTGAAAATGAGTTCGATTCTCAAGGGAATACCGAAAAATTTAAAGTTTCACTAATAAAATCGTATAATACTTTAATAAGTAATATTGATGTGTGGGAAGAAATCTATGTATTAAAATCGCCAATGAATGGAAAAGTTTCGTTTTTTGAATATAGAAACAACAAACAATATGTTGAAGAAGGTAAAATTGTAATGACCATTTTACCATCTGAAATTAGCAGATTAATTGGACAGATGAAGATACCTTCTTCTAAATCGGGGAAAGTTAAAATTGGACAAAAAATTATTATTCAATTAGCCAATTATCCACACGATGAATTTGGTAAAATTTTTGGTAAAATTTCAAAAATATCATTAATACCGCAAGATAAACTATATTATGTAGAAGTTGATTTACCAAATGGATTAACTACCAGTTACAATATTAAACTAGAATTTAAACAAAAATTAATTGGTAATGGAGAAATAGTAACCGAAGATTTAAGTTTATTCCAACGTATATTTAATCAATTTAGGAAGCTAAATGATTAAATAAGGTGGATTCATAGTCCAATTTATTTAATAATGAGTTTAGCAACTTACTCTTGTACTTTGTAAATCATCTTGATTACACAATAATCCATTACTCCTAAAATTGTTTTTCCAATAACATTTTTAACTATTTTTTTAACATGGAATTTAATAAATGATGTATATAGTTTAATAGCTAAAAAATAACGATTAATGACAGTATTTTTATGATTAATTTATTTTATCTAACTATTTATTTATATTTGTGTGACATTAATATTTTTAATCAAATTTAAAAAATTCAAATTTATGAAACTGAAAAATTTATTTAAAAAAACTGAAAAATCAGTTGCAAAGTCAAAATTTCAAGAGTTAGACAAAAATCAAGTTAAAAAAGTTATTGGTGGCTTGGATTTAACAAAACCGCAACATGATCAGGCAAAGACTTGTCCTCAAAATATAAGAGGATAAATTGAATACCTAACAATTATGCTAATAAGTTTTTCTGATAATTATCAGAAAAACTTATTAGCATAATTTTAATTAACGATGGCTAGCTAAAGCATAGTTTTTTTTTGGCTATTATATACATTCCCTAAATTGATATAAACACTGCAATATTTCTTATACTGTCCTTCGGTTTTATCAAGTTCCCTTAATCCAGTATTAAACGAATTAATTACCAAATCAAACTCGCTTTGATAGCGATAGATGTTACCGGAGACATTATATGCATCAACCAATTGAATAACATTATTCGTTGTTTTTGCATATTTTAAAGCCTGATTTGCATAAATTAAAGCAGAATCAACATTGTTTTCTAAATACTCCCATGCAATTTCAGTACAAAGATATGCTTTAATGGAATCTTGTTTAGGTTGTTTTTTAATTCATTTAATAATGAATTTAAGCTTTGAGAATAGCCATTACTCAAAGAAATAAAAACAATCAAGGCTGTTATTAACTTGTTCATCACAAACAAATTTGCATAAATATTATCAGCTAATGTACCCATTTTTCTAAAATTTGAACTGAAATTAATGCGTAATAAAAAAATAAACACTGTCATTATTACAGTATTAACAGCTTTTTTAGTGACATTTTTTCCGATAAAACACTGCATTTTAACAATGGATTGTAATTTGACAAGTTCAAACAAAAATCTTATTTGTTATGAATTTTAATAATTACACCATCAAATCTCAAGAAGCAATTCAACAAGCTCAGCAAGTTGCATTGTCGCATCAACATCAAAGCATAGAAACAGGACACATCCTAAAAGGTATTTTGGAAGTTGATGAAAACGTTACTCCATTTATTCTAAAAAAATTAGGAGTTAACATTTCCATTTTTAAACAAGCATTAGACAAAATTGTTGAGTCCTATCCAAAAGTATCGGGCGGAAGCCAATACCTTACCCAACATTCTAGCAATGCTTTAAATAAAGCGAATAGTTACCTCAAAGAATTTGGCGACGAATATGTTGCCATCGAACACCTTTTACTTGGATTGTTGAGTGGCTCCGACACCATTGCTCAGTTGCTAAAAGATAACGGAGTAAAAGAAAAAGAACTTAAAGCAGCTATTCAGGAATTGCGAAAAGGCGAAAAAGTAACCTCACAAAGTCAAGAAGAACAATACAATTCATTAAAAAAATATGCTAAAAACTTAAACGAATTAGCAAAGCTAAACAAACTCGACCCAGTTATTGGTCGCGACGAAGAAATTCGACGAGTTTTACAAATTTTATCAAGAAGAACCAAAAACAATCCTATTTTAATAGGAGAACCTGGTGTAGGTAAAACAGCCATTGCCGAAGGTTTAGCTCACCGTATTATTCAAGGCGACGTGCCAGAAAACTTAAAAGACAAACAAATTTTCTCGCTAGACATGGGAGCTTTGGTTGCTGGTGCAAAATACAAGGGCGAATTTGAAGAACGATTAAAAGCAGTAGTAAAAGAAGTTATTAATGCTGAAGGAGACATTGTATTGTTTATTGATGAAATACATACTCTTGTGGGTGCTGGTGGCGGAGAAGGAGCTATGGATGCTGCCAACATTTTAAAGCCTGCTCTTGCTCGTGGCGAACTGAAAGCTATTGGTGCAACCACGCTAAACGAATATCAAAAATATTTTGAAAAAGACAAAGCTCTTGAACGTCGTTTCCAAAAAGTAATGATTGACGAGCCTTCTACCGAAGATGCTATTTCAATTTTAAGAGGAATAAAAGAAAAGTATGAATCGCATCATAAAGTTCAAATTAAAGACTCTGCAATTATTGCTGCAGTAGAACTTTCTCAACGATACATTTCCGACCGTTTTTTACCAGATAAAGCCATCGACTTAGTGGATGAAGCAGCTTCTAAATTACGTATGGAAATAAACTCTAAACCTGAAGCATTAGACGAAATTGAACGTAAAATAATGCAATTGGAAATTGAGCGAGAAGCTATAAAAAGAGAAAAAGACGATAAAAAACTAGATTTAATAAAAGCTGAACTAGCAAACTTAACCGACGAAAAAAACAACCTTACCGCAAAATGGCAAGCCGAAAAAGATGTTGTTGATGGTATTCAAAAAACCAAAGACTTAATTGAACAATTGAAATACGAAGCAGAACAAGCCGAACGAAACAGTGATTTTGGAAAAGTTGCCGAAATACGATATGGAAAAATTAAAGAAGCTGAAGATAAGTTAACTAACTTTAAAAGTCAGCTTTCCGAACTTCAAGCAAATTCAAAAATGATTAAGGAAGAGGTTACTCCAGAAGAAATTGCAGAAGTGGTTTCTAAATGGACGGGAATACCTGTAACTAAAATGTTGGAAAGCGACAGAATGAAATTATTAAAACTCGAAGACGAATTGCACAAACGTGTTGTTGGACAAGAAGAGGCAATTGCTGCTGTTGCTGATGCAGTAAGACGAAGCCGTGCAGGATTACAAGATGAAAAACGCCCTATTGGTTCATTCATCTTTTTAGGTACTACTGGAGTTGGTAAAACAGAGCTAGCAAAAGCCCTAAGCGAATACCTATTTAACGACGAAAACGCCATGACCAGGATCGACATGAGTGAATACCAAGAAAAACATTCTGTATCGCGTTTAATTGGTGCTCCTCCAGGATATGTTGGTTACGATGAAGGCGGACAATTAACCGAAGCGGTAAGAAGAAAACCTTATTCAGTTGTATTGTTAGATGAAATTGAAAAAGCTCATCCCGATGTGTTTAACATACTATTACAAGTGTTAGATGACGGACGATTAACCGATAACAAAGGACGAGTGGTGAATTTTAAAAACACCATCATCATCATGACGTCGAACATTGGCTCACATTTAATTCAAGAAAACTTTGAAAACTTAGGTGATGTGGATAGAGATAACGTAATTGAGCGTACAAAAATTGAACTTTTTGGCTTACTAAAACAAACCATCAGACCAGAATTTTTAAACCGTATCGACGAAACAATTATGTTTACACCTCTCACAAAACATGATGTGCTAAACATTGTAAAACTACAACTCAAAGGCTTAGCCAAGTTGTTAGCAAAAAACAACATTGAGTTAACTTTTACAGATGATGCTATTGAACACATTGCAAAGCTAGGTTACGACCCACAATTTGGAGCAAGACCAATTAAACGAGTATTGCAAAGAAATGTACTAAACGAACTCTCTAAACAACTCCTTGAAGGAAAAGTACAACCAGAAAGTGCAATAGTACTCGATCAATTTGAAGGTCAGTTTGTTTTTAGAAATAAAGTTGCTGAAAAAGTAAAATAAATAGAATCTTTACAAACAAAAGAAAAGGGGTTTTGCTAAATAGCAAAACCCCTTTTCTTTTGGCTTTTAACAGAAATTATTCTGCAGTTTGTGTTTTAATTTGTTCTATTTGTGCTGGCAATGCATCTTTTGTAGCATTCAATGCTTTTGTAGCTTGAGAAACAGCCTTAACTGCCTTCATCGAGTTTGTTTTAGGAGTAATTGTTTTAGCGTCTTTTAACACATCATCAGACTTTTGTAACAATGTAGTTACATCTATTTGCTGAGCTTCTAAATCTGCTTTTATAGATTTTACTTCTCCAGCATGATTTTTAATATCTCCCAATTTTTTGGTTAATTCTTGATTTTTTTCATAAACATCAAAAGCCGAATCTACAAACGAATCGGTTGTTGAATGTCCAACAGTTGCAGGTCGTTCAATCTGCTTCTCCTCTTTTTTTTCTTCTTTTTTATCTTGTGCAAATCCAACTGCAGTAAATGAAATCATTACTGAGGTTAAAATAATCTTTGTAAAGTTGTTTACGTTTTTCATGTTTTAATTTTTAAATATTTAAAACAAATCTAACCTTTTTTTTAAATTATATTACTTCCAAATCTTTTTTAGTTATCCAACCCACATTACCATTTGGAATTTTTATTTTAGCCCAATTCTCATGAAAATCAAGCACATTAACCTTTGTGCCTTCATGTAAAGTAAACAACTTTAATGAACTTTCGTTTGGTTCGCTTTTCACTGTAATTGATTTTGCAAAAATAATTGCCTCTGTTGACTGGTTGATTATTTTTTGATTTTCGCTAGCCATAAACCAACAAAACAAACCAAACAAAAGAAACAACAAACCTCCATAAAAACCTGATTTTTTGATTAATACATTGCCCGATAAAAGATAACTAATTAATAAAAGTAATGCAATAAAAATTAAACCAATTGTGTAGAATGCCCAGCTTTCTACTGTTCTTGAACGAACGAAGTTTTTATAAGCACTATCAATAAACAATTCGGGCAAATGATCAATTTTATCGATGGTTTTTTGGTTGGCTAACTTTAAATTAAAAATGGCATCTTCAAAATCTGGTTTCAACTTTAATGCCTTCTCATAATTTAGAATTGCTGCGGCAATCTCGTCTAATTTATAATTGGCGTTTCCTAAATTATAATAAATTTCAGCAGATAAATGATCTGATTTAATCAATTCATTGTAAACTTCAATTGCCTCGCGATACTTAGCTTCGGCATACAATTTATTGGCTTCCGTAAATTTTATGTTGGGGTCGGCAACCGAAGTAGCAAATGCCATCGTGCCAACAAATAAATAAGTAATTACTATTAAAGCTTTGAACTTAGAAATTGGAAATGTAAACTGATAACTCATAACCTTACCTCCTTTTCTAATTGATTGATAATGGTTTCTGTTTTACTATAAATCTCTTGTTCGGAAACTGTAACTGGTGCAAATCGAGCCATTTCACATAATTCTAGTGTTGCTATTAAATTATCAATAGTTGAAGCTGTTACATTTACCTCACTTAGTTTTTGAGCAATGTTTTCTTTATTTAACTCAGATAACGGAATTTTAAGTTTATCACTGGTATATCCAAATAATGCTTTTGAAATGTCTTCATAAAACTGTTTTTGCTGATGAGCTGCCAAACTTTTCTTCGCTGAAGCCAAATGTTTATTTGCCATTTTACTAGCCTTTTTGCTTCTCATTCCAACAATATCACTTTGGGCCTCTCTTATTTTGTTTCTAAAAATTAAAACTAGTGCAAAAATTATTGGCATCAAAACTAAAGCTAAATAAAACAACCAACTGTTGTAAAACGATGTTTCGGTATGAGAAACTAAAATGTTACCAACATAAATATATCGAATATCTTCTCCTAATAGCTGAACATCTTCTTTATTTGCACCAGTATAAGTAACATTTGCATCGCCTCCTTCTCCTTTTTCTACTTCAAGAGTAAAGGCAGGTGTAGTTATTGTTTTAAATTTTTTGGTTGTTGGGTCGAAATACGAAAATTCTATTGGGTCGATAGTAAATGTTCCTGCATGACGAGGAATAATTAAGTAATCAAACTCTTTATAACCAGAAACGCCATTTGCTGAAGTTTTGTAATTATCAACTACTTTTGGGTCGTAAGTTTCAAAGTCTTTTGGAAAATCAATTGTTAATTTATCTACCAATGGCAAATTACCTTTACCTGTAACTCTATATTTAAGATTTACTGCTTCATTTGCCTTAACCTTTGTGGTGCTAATATTCGAAGTAAAATCAAATTGTCCTACTGCTCCGTTAAAACTTTGTGGTTTATTATCGGGATGAGGAAGCACCGTTATTTTAATTGGTTCACTTTTTAAATTGTATTCAACATTTTCTACACGACCAAAAAATTGGTCAAAAACAGAATTTCCTCCTCCTGTTGCACGACGTTGAATAACAAATTTCATCTCTAACGGGTCGATAGTTAATGTGCCCGAACGCTGAGGAAACAATACTATTTTTCGAATGGTTGCAACATTCCAACGATAGCCACCAATTACTTCTTGACTCCATTGTGCTTGCCCTAAATCTATTTCCTGACTCCAAAAGCCATTTAAATCGGCATTTTTAACCAATTCGTTAGCAACAATATTTACTTTGGTAAACAACTGGTATGTTGCAACTAAATATTCACCTTGATAAACTTTTGATTTGCTTACACTTGATTTAATAAATAAGTCTTTTGAAACATCTGCTTTACTTACATTTATAGTTTCATCTGTCTTATTTTGTTGTTGCTGTTGTTGTTGAACATTTACTCCTTTTCCAACAGTAATGGTTAGCGAATTTGTTTTGTATGCTTCACCATTTAAGGCTGCTATTGCTGGTTTTATGGTAAAAGTTCCTTCTTTTACCGCCATTAATACATAACTGTATGATATTGAATGAGTCATGTTGCCATTTACCCACGACATGCTGGTTGATTGATTGGGACCCGACAAAACTCTAAAATCAGATAAGTCTGGAGCTTTGAAGTTGGTTATGTTTGCATTTGCAGAAAATTGAATTTGAAAGCGGTCGCCAGTCAACACTTCGGTATGACTAGCTTGAGCAACAAATTTCAAATCTTGTGCAGATATAAAACTTGAAAACACCAAGCTTAGAACAACCAACAAATATGTTTTTATTTTGTTTTTCATACCTTATAAACCCTATCTTTCATTTTATTGTTTTCAGAATAGCCGTAAAATTAAACCATTTTAAATTCTTTAATTATAAAAAAACTACCAGTCCTTTTCTATGTTTTGTTTCTCTCCTTCTTTTTTCTTTTTAAGCTTAGCTTGAACTTTTTTCTCTTGATTATTCAAAGCGTCGAGCATTTGCTGAGCTTGTTGTTTTGAAAGTTGATTTGGTTGCGGCTGTTCTTTTTGCTCTCCATCATCTTTTTTTTCATCCGACTTATCGTCTTTCTTCTCTTCGCTTTTATCTTTCTTTTCGTCTTTTTTATCTTTATTCTCTTTATCGTCCTTTTTCTCTTCGTCTTTCTTGTCGTCGTTTTTGTCTTTGTTCTCTTGGTTTTGTTGTTCTTGTAATTTCTTCTTTGCGTAAGCTAAGTTATAACGAGTTTCGTCGTCTTTCGGATTAATTTTTAAAGCTTGCTTATATGCATTTATGCTTTCTTGGTATTTTGAAGCTTGTAATAGCGAATTTCCTAAGTTGTGGTAAGCATTTGCTTTTGTTGTATTATCGGTACTTTTTTCTGCAACTTTTTGAAATTGCTGAGCCGATTCAGCAAATTTATTTTGCTTATAAAGTGCATTACCTAAATTGTATTCAGCTTTAGTAGATTGGTTGTTAATTTCCAACGCACGCAAATAGCTTTGCTCTGCTTCTGCATAGTTTTCTTTTTCGTAGAGTTTATTTCCTTTACGAATGTGTGTTCTATCCTCCTGACCAAAGCCACTTAAACAGAACAAGAGAGTTGATATGATAAAAATACTTCTCATTTCTTTTTTACTTCAAACAGATTGATTTTATCCAACTTGGTATTTCTTCTGGTAGAAATTAAAAACTCAATAATTAACAATCCAAAAGCAATAAATAAAAATGGCTGAAAACGACTTTCGTAGTTTTTATACACCTTGCTATCGAATTCGGTTTTCTCCATTTTACCAATTTCAGTCATAATTATTCCTAAACCAGCATTCGCATTGGTTGCTCTAACATACGTTCCATTTCCAGCTGTTGCAATTTTCTTTAACATGGTTTCATCGAGTTTTGAAACAACCGTGTTGCCAGTATTATCTGTTCTAAATCCAACTTGTCTACCACCTTGGTAAATTGGCAAAGGAGCACCTTGTTCCGACCCCATTCCAATAGTATGAACTGCTACACCATTTTCAACAGCATTTTCGGCAGCAGAAATTGCGTCATCTTCATGATTTTCACCATCAGTAATAACTATTATTGCTTTACTTGTTGGAGTTTCAAAATTGAATGATTGCATAGCCAAATCAATTGCAGAACCAATTGCCGTTCCTTGTGTTGGAATAATATCTGTACCTATGGTTTCCAAGAATAATTTTGCTGAGGAATAATCTGTGGTAATAGGCAGTTGAACGTACGATTCTCCTGCAAACACTACAATTCCCAAACGGTCGTTTTGAAGTTTTTCTAACAATTGATAGATAGCTCTTTTTGCTCGTTCTAATCGATTCGGTGATAAATCTTCTGCCAACATACTGTTACTTACGTCCAAAGCAATCATAAGGTCTACACCTTCTTTCTTAGCTTCTTCCATTTTTGTTCCATATTGTAAATTAGCTAAGCCTAGAAACAAGAATATAACAGCCAAAGAAAACAATACAAATTTAAAAATAGGAGAAACAAAAGATACGTTGGGCATTAAACGCTTAATAACTTGTTTTCCAGCAAATTGCTTAAGTTGTTTCTTTTTCCAAAATTGTATAAAAACAAATACCACAACCATTGCTGGAATAACTCCCAACAAAGTCCACAAGAAAATGCTATGTTCAAATCTAAATAACACTTTTAAATACAATGTTTTTTAATAAAAATTCAACAATCAAAAATGCAGCAGCAGCTAAAGCAAATGGCCAAAAATGCTCTGATTTTTTTCGATAATCAGTTACATTTATTTTTGATTTTTCCATTTGATCAATTTCTTTATAAATGGATTCTAATTTATTTTTATTTGTAGCCCTAAAATATTTACCGTCAGTAATTTCCGATATCTCACTTAAAGTTTTTTCATCAATACGAACAGGTACATCTTGGTAAACTGTTCTACCAAATTGATCTTGATATGGCGTTGGAGCTGTTCCGTTGCTACCTACTCCAACAGTATAAACCCTAATACCAAATTCGCGTGCAATTTCGGCAGCTGTAATAGGTGGAATTGAACCCGAATTGTTTACTCCATCAGTTAATAAAATAACGACTTTACTTTTGGCATCGCTATCTTTTAAACGGTTGACAGCTGTTGCTAATCCCATACCAATAGCTGTTCCATCTTCAATTATTCCATTTTCAATATCTTTAAATAGGTTTAAAAGCACATCGTGGTCGGTTGTTAGCGGACATTGAGTAAAGCTTTCTCCTGCATAAATTACTAATCCTATTCTATCGTATGGTCGCTCAGAAATAAACTTCATGGCAACATCTTTTGATGCTTCCAAACGGTTGGGTTTAAAATCTTCAGCCAACATACTTCCTGAAATATCCATAGAAATAACAATATCAATTCCTTCAGTTGTAACATCTTGCCAACTCAACGAACTTTGTGGTCGAGCAATGGCAAAAATTAAAGCTGCTAACCCCAACATTCTAAACAAAATAACCGAATGGCGAAAATGCGGAAACTTGGTTTTTGCCAGACTTGTTGAAGTAGAAATTTTTACTGTTCCTTGTAATTTTCGGTTTCTAAAAATATACCAAGCCAACATAACTGGAAGAACAGCTAACAGCCAAAAATATGCTGGATTTGCAAATGATATGTTGTTCCAATAGTTTAACATTAGTTGGTTACTTCAGTGTTAATTTTTGTTGATTCTATAAAAGCAATAGCAAAGGTTAAACTTTGTTCGTTTTCTAACGGAAGTGGCTGTTCTTTAGCAAATTTAACCAAGTCAGCTAAAGTTAAAGTTTGAGTTAATTTATTCATTTGTTCAGCCGAAATCAATTGCAAACGAAGTCCGTAAACAATTTCAGCCGTAGTTTCTTCTAATGCATTAATTTGATAACGATTTTCAATGTATTCTCTTAAAATTTCAGAAATGTGAGAATGATACAATTTCACTTTTCCATTTTGCCACAATTGCTCTTGCTTTAATTTTTCTAGTTTTTCTAAAGCTATTACATGATAAGGAATTACAGGAATTACAACCTCTTCCTGAACTTTTGGCTTACGATTTTTTAGGTAACGAATCAATACATACACAGCAATTGCTAAAACTAAAATTGCCACCATCCACCACCAGTTTTCTTTTAGCCAATCAATTAAAGAAAATGGTTCAGAAATGGGAGCTTTTATATCAAAAATACCTTGTGTTGTATCCACTTCCATGGTATTTACTTCCAATAGAAACGCATCGGTCTCCACCGTATCGTTGTTGATTACAAACTGAAAAGGAGGCACCACATAATAACCCGAATCAAAAGATGTCAGCACAATATTTTGCTCTTGATAGAACCGATAAGGGTCATTTTTATCGGGTATAACGGTATCAATTGCAGATTTACTAACTATCTCTACAAATTCGTTAATGGTGTCGTACAAAGCAGGAAAAACAACATTTACAGCCCCATTATCTACTCGATAAGTTACTCTTAAATTAACTTTTACCTGTTCGCCAATCATCAATTTATTGGTATCAGGCGTTGCTTCAACCGAAAACGATTGAGCTTGCACTTGAATACCAGCAACTAACAAAAGTAATATGTAAAGTATTTTCTTCATTGTTAATTCAATGGAACGCTGATGACGCTGATTTTTTTTTAATATAATAATTTCATTTTTTTTTAACACATAGACACATAGTTTTCTTTTATTTTTCCATCAGCTTAAGGAAAGTTTCATAGACCATCTTTGATGGATAAACATTAGCTAAGCATTTTACATGTCTTTTTTCATTTTCAAATTTTCAAATTGAGCCATTTTTAAATTATTTTGTTCCTCTTCGTTTAAACAAATTCATTAATGGTTTTACGTAATTCCCATCAGTAGGAATTTCGGTATTATCAACTCCCGATTTCTGAAACATTGTTTTTAACCTATCTTTTCGTTTTAAAGCTTCTATTTTATAATTCTTTCTAACATCAGCATTTGAAGAATTTACCCATCTCACCTCATTTGTTTCTGCATCTAAAAACGGTATCAACCCTAAATTTGGCAAGTCTTCTTCTGCCTTGTCGTAGATGTGAAGTGCAATTAAATCGTGTTTTTTATTGGCAATTTTAAGTGCATCTTCAAAGTTTTTTTCGTCAACAAAATCAGAAATTAAAAACGAGGTACTTCGTTTCTTAATTACATTGGTAAAATACTTTAAAGCCAACCCAATATCGGTTCCTTTACTGGTTGGTTCTATCTCCAACAAATCCCTGATAATCATTAAAATATGGCTTTTTCCTTTTTTTGGTGGAATAAACTTTTCTATTTTATCTGAAAAGAAAATTACCCCTACTTTATCGTTATTTTGAATAGCCGAAAATGCCAATACGGCACAAATTTCGGTAGCCAGTTCCTGTTTGCTTTTTACTTGTGTTCCAAATTCTTTCGATCCGCTCACATCAACCAACAACATTACAGTCATTTCACGTTCTTCTTCAAAAACTTTCACGTAAGGATGATTAAATCGGGCTGTTACATTCCAGTCAATGGTTCTAATTTCATCGCCATGTTGGTATTCACGAACTTCACTAAATGCCATACCTCTTCCCTTAAAAGCAGAATGATATTCACCAGAGAAAATTTGATTACTCAAGCCCCTGGTTTTAATCTCAATCTTTCGTACTTTTTTTAAAAGTTCTGAAGTGGTATTCGCTGACATAATTAGATTTTAAGAGGTTAGATTTTAAGATATTAGACTTTAAAAACTAAAAAAATATAGTCCTAGGTCTTTCCATCTTTAAGTCTTACTTCTGCCTATGGTATTTCAACGTTATTTAATATTCCATTGATAATTTGCTCTGAGGTAATATTTTCAGCTTCTGCTTCGTAGCTTAAACCAATTCTATGACGAAGCACATCGTGGCAAACTGCACGAACATCTTCTGGAATTACATAACCTCTTCGTTTAATAAAAGCATAAGCTTTTGCTGCTAAAGCCAAGTTAATACTTGCTCTTGGTGATCCGCCAAAGCTAATGAGGTTTTTATATTCAGCTAGTTTATAGTCTTCAGGGTTTCTGGTTGCATCAACAATATCAACAATGTATTGCTCAATTTTTTCATCCATGTAAACCTCTTTCACCACATTTCTGGCTCTTAAAATATCCTCAGGTTTTAAAACACAATTTACCGAAGGAAAACCTGATTTAGAAATGTTGTTTCGAATAATTAATTTTTCTTCTTCTTTTTTAGGATAATCTAACACCACTTTTAACATAAAACGGTCAACTTGAGCTTCTGGTAATGGATAAGTACCTTCTTGCTCCACAGGGTTTTGTGTTGCTAAAACCAAAAAGGGTTCTGGAAGTTTAAAAGTTTCTTCACCAATGGTTATTTGACGTTCTTGCATGGCTTCTAATAATGCACTTTGAACCTTTGCTGGAGCACGATTAATCTCATCTGCTAAAACAAAGTTGGCGAAAATTGGTCCTTTTTTTACTGTAAAAGCTTCTTGTTTTTGGTTATAAATCATGGTACCAATAACGTCGGCAGGCAACAAATCGGGGGTAAACTGAACACGACTAAATTTTGCATCAACAGTTTTTGCCAATGTATTAATTGCCAAAGTCTTTGCTAAACCTGGCACACCTTCTAATAAAATATGTCCGTTTGATAAAAGACCAATTAACAACCTTTCGGTCATGTGTTTCTGACCAATAATTACCTTATCCATTTCCATGGTAAGTAATTCTACAAACGAACTTTCTTGTTGAATTTTCTCGTTTAATGCCCTAATATCAACATTTGACGATTGATTTTGAACAGTTGTTGGGTTGTTTAAATTTGTTTCTTCCATTGTTATCTATTTTAGCAGTTCAAAATTAACCGAACCTTTTAATTATCCTACTATATAGCTGATTTTGTTTGTTAAAATTTGTTAACGATTTTTATGTAGAGACGCACAATTTTTCATCTATAGAAATACAAGGAGACGCACAATTGTGCGTCTCTACGGTGATGAATTTAAAATCGTTCAAAAACACCTAATCCGAATAAACTAAAATCGTATTTAATGGGGTCGTTGATGTCGTATTTTCTTAAATTTGTTGTTAATTCTTCAACTGCTTTCCAGTCGTTTTGTGTACGATTTAGCAAACCTAATTTTCGAGCCACATTTCCCGAATGAACATCTAACGGACACATCAAATGTTTGGGATTAATTTTTTTCCACAACCCAAAATCCACTCCCCTGTTATCGTTTCTTACCATCCAACGTAAATACATGTTGATGCGTTTTGCGGCAGAATTGTTCATACTATCCGACACATGCTTAGTGGTTCTTTGTGGATGTTCCAACTCAAAAAATTGATTTCTAAAATGATGGATACTTTGCTGCATATTGGTTGGATATTGAGCAAAAACATTTTCTAAGCTATGGTGTGCTTGGTAAATATTTTTTAAAGAGGAAATAAAAAAGGTTAAATCGATGCCATTAAATGTTCGGTGTTTAAATTTTTCTAATCTTTTTAAATCGGCAGGAACATGATGCATCACAAAATCATGGGGAGCTAAATCCATTAATTGCATCAGTTGATTTGCATTTTTAATAATGGTAACGCGTTGCCCCCAAGCAATGGTTGACGCTAAAAAACCTGCAATTTCGATATCTTGTGTTTTAGAAAACAAGTGTGGTATAGAAATTGGGTCGGATTCGATAAAAGAAACGCGATTAAATTTATCGTGTTTTTCTTCTAGTAATTCAAAAATTTCTTGATAGTTTAAAGCCATTTTGATAATTATTGATTGTAAAGGTCTAATTTTATACCGCAATCAAATAGCTTTTCTGTAAAAAAGTTGGCATTTTAGTTGCGGCATAACTCCAACTAACCAATTCCGCAAAACTACGGAACTGATAAGTTGGAATATATTTCCAAAATAACCGATTTGAGATTTTTTGTTTTCATATTCATATTGTTTGCTGCTAAGGGGTTTGCTCAGGTAAAGGTTGATTCGGTTGTTAACTCAACCAATAATGATTCTTCTGCTTTTCAAATCCTTATGCAAAAATTTCCGAACGGCAAAGTAATGCAAATGCTTGTAATTGATGGAGATACCAATTACTTATACAATTTACCTACGGTTCGAATTGTTGGCGAAAAATTGTATGGCGACGCCGAAAAAGACAAGCAGTTTAGACGATTGCGTTATCATGTTACCAAAGTTTATCCTTACGCTAAATTGGCATCAAAAAAATTAAAAGAATACAACGAAGAATTAATTAATGTTGGCTCAAATAGAAAGCGTCGATTGCTTTTAAAACAACGTGAACAAGAATTAAAAGAAGAATTTACTGATGTAATAAAAACCATGACTGTTACTCAGGGGCGTGTATTGGTTAAATTGATTGATAGAGAAACAGGCGAATCGACCTACGATATCATTAAAGAAATGCGAGGTGGATTTAAAGCCTTTATTTACCAGGGAATTGCAAAGTTTTACGATGGCAATTTAAAAGAGCGATACAATCCAAAAGAAAACGAGGAAGATGAAATGATTGAACGTATTGTTTTAATGATTGAAGAAGGCAAACTTTAACCAATAATGGAATGTAATTTTGTTAATTGAGCTTCCCACAATAACTTTGCTTCCTCAACTTCATCTTCATCAGCAAAATCGGTTATAATTAGTGCTAAATCTTGAGTTAAATCGTCGATTTGAAGTCTCATTTCAAAATAAGTATCTTCCTCATCATCTTCATTCCATTTAAATTTTACCGATTGATTGGTTTTTTTTGCCAATAATTTGGCTTCTTCTTCGGCATTTTCCCATATAAAAGTAAATTCTTCACCTCTCGATTTCACATTATCTGCAAACCATTGTTCTAAACCACTTGGTGTAGAAATATAGCTATATAAAAGGGCTGGAGATGCCTTTACCACAAACTCTAATTGAAACTTCGCTTTAGATGTCATACTGTTACTTTTTATTAATTCTCGCGACTGCAAGATAGGAAAAAAAATGTTTTTAAAATTTATCTGAAAAAAAAATGCATTAAACTGTTGATAAAATAACAAAACTACTATATTTGCAACCCGTTTTGGCGAGGTAGCTCAGTTGGTTAGAGCGTCGGATTCATAACCCGAAGGTCACGAGTTCAACTCTCGTCCTCGCTACAAAAAAAAAGCTTCATGAAAATGAAGCTTTTTTTTTTATTTATGTGTTTTAAAATGACTAAACCAACTGCGAAATTGCTTTAGTGACATTTGCCTCAACTCTTTTTAACACATCACTCACGTCAGATTTAACAAACTTTTCGCCAGTGATATTTTCATAAAGTTCAATGTATCGGTTCGAAACTTGATCGATAAATTCATCGGTCATTTCAGGGACTTGTTGACCATCTTTACCTTGAAAACCATTCGCAATTAACCATTCGCGAACAAATTCTTTTGACAATTGTTTTTGTTTTTCGCCTTTTGCTTGTCGCTCTTCGTAGCCTTCTTTGTAAAAATAACGCGATGAATCGGGTGTATGAATTTCGTCAATTAAATAAATTTGGTCACCCACTTTTCCAAATTCGTATTTCGTGTCAACCAAAATCAATCCCATTTTTGCAGCTATTTCAGTACCTCTTTGGAATATTTTACGGGTATAATCTTCTAATTTAATGTAATCTGCTTCCGACACCAAGCCTTGTTTTAGAATTTCTTCACGAGAAATATCTTCATCGTGTCCTACACTGGCTTTGGTGGTTGGTGTAATAATAGGCTCAGGAAATTTATCGTTTTCTTTCATTCCGTCGGGCATAGGCACTCCGCACAACATTCTTTTTCCTGCACTGTATTCTCTCCAAGCATGGCCCGAAAGATAGCCACGAATAACCATTTCAACTTTAAATGGTTCGCATTTTCTGCCAATAGTAACGCTAGGGTCGGCAACATCAATTACCCAATTTGGCACAATGTCTTCGGTTGCTTTTAAAAATTTGGCAGCAATTTGGTTTAACACTTGACCTTTAAACGGAATGGCTTTAGGTAAAACCACATCAAAAGCCGAAATACGGTCGGAAACTACCATAACCAACAACTCGTCGTTAATGTTGTAAACGTCTCTAACTTTACCTTTGTAAAGGCTTTTTTGTCCTGGAAAATTAAACTTCGTTTCTTTTATTGCGTTAGCTTGCATAAACAGTATTTTTTTAGGTTGGTACAAAATTAAACACCGAAACCCGTTAACAAAAATGGTTAACTAAAAAGTATTGACAACTTTTCAACAAAAATGTAGAGACGCACAATTGTGCGTCTCATGATTAATAATCACATTTTTTCTTGTTTTCAGACGGACAATCGTCCGTCTCCACGAAGATTGACACATAATTTCCCTACCTTTGCAGCCAATTAACAAACTACCAAAGTGGAAAATTTCAAACAACTGGGCATACACCCCGATTTTATTAAAGGATTAAACGAACTAGGCATTACCACCCCCACTCCCATTCAGGCAGAAGCCATTCCGTTGCTACTCAACAACAAAACTGATTTAGTTGCTCAGGCACAAACCGGAACAGGAAAAACTGCTGCTTACGGCTTACCTCTATTACAAAGTATTGATGCCAAACAAAAAGATATTCAAGGGCTTATTTTATGTCCGACACGAGAATTGGGACAGCAAATTGCCAAACAACTGTTTAAGTTTACCAAATACTCTGATAAAATTTTTACCGAAGCGGTTTATGGTGGTCAGCCCATCGACATACAAATTGGAGCATTAAAACGCCCTACTCATATTGTGGTGGCTACCCCTGGCAGGTTAATTGAACTCGTTAAACGAAAAGCAGTTGATTTACGAAAAGTAAAAACCATTATTTTAGACGAAGCCGACGAAATGCTGAGCATGGGTTTTAAAAAAGAGTTGGACGAAATACTTGGTTTTTTGCACAGTGCCGAACAAAAATGGTTGTTTTCGGCAACCATGCCTTTGGGTATAAAACAAATTGTTGACGACCACCTCAACGAAGATGCTCACCGAATAGAAGTAAGCGGCAGCAACACGGTTAACAAAAACATCGACCATCAATATGTTATTTGTGATGAAAAAGAAAAGTTGCAAATGCTGCTTCAGTTTTTGAAAACACAACACAAAAACCGAGGCATCGTATTTTGTAAAACCAAAGTAGCTGCTCAAACCTTGGTAAAACAATTGATTGCAAAAAACATTGCAGCCGATGCCATACATGGCGATTTGTTGCAAAAAGAACGCGACAAAGCCATGCGTGCCTTTAAAAATGAAACCGTTCAGTTGTTGGTGGCTACCGATATTGCTGCTCGTGGAATTGATGTTGAAGGTTTGTCGTACGTGGTGCATTATCAATTGCCCGACCAAATTGAATATTACACACACCGAAGCGGACGAACTGCTAGAGCAGGAAAAAGAGGTTTATCATTGAGTATTGTTACTTCTTACGAAATGAAACAAATTCGATACTTGGAAAAAAACCTGAACATCAGTTTTAGTCAGGCAAGGTAATTAAAAACTACTGGTAAGTTTCCCGCTATAATTTAAGTAAACATTGTTGTTGTTAGCTCCAACAAGATAAACACGATATTTTAAACTATCGCTAGTAAAAACGCCATTTATAACACCGTTAATAAAAACACCTGTTCCAGCATTTAAGTTATAAAAAGTGGTAGTAGGAACTTCAACATTAATTTCGCTTTTTACTTCACCTTTTAATGCAGAACCATCAAAATTGGTAGATAACACATAATTTGGATTGTTTCCAATCATTTTTGAAGCTACAGTATATACCGTATAGTTTGTTACTGGATTACCTAACGAATCGTACTTTTCAACAAACATATTTCCAGAAAAAATAAAATTGGTATGAGCAGCAGGAGGATTACCCGTATTTAAAGGAATTGGTGGTGTTGGTTCTAATTTTTTTTCTTTATAACAAGAAGTTAGTACTAGAGCCATAGATAAAATAAGGAATATGTTTTTCATAAACTCAGCCTTTGTTTTGTTTAACAAATGTAAGCATCTTTTGGTTTGATTTTACCAACTCCCTCCAGCTCCACCGCCGCCAAAACTTCCTCCACCGAAGCCACTAAAACCTCCTCCTCCAAAACTTCCGCCACCAGAGGTAAAATTACCCCAAGAACCACCGTGTCTTTTTCCAGAATTGTTCATCAGCATAAATGCTGTCCAAAAAGGAATATCATGACCAATAGAATAATCTTTTGCTTTTTTGGCTGTAGAAATAAATACCAATAAGAATACCACTATAATAAAGGCAAATGGTATTAATATTTTGGTCCAATCTGCTTTTGCATATTCATCGGCAGTATATTCGCCCGAAGTAATTTCCATCAACACATTTACTGCTTGATGAATGCCAAAATAATATTCCTTCGATTTAAAGTAAGGAATCATTTCGTTTTCAACAATTCGTTTGGCAATAGCATCTGGCACAACGCCTTCTAAACCATAACCTGGTGCAATAAACGCATCACCTCTTCCATCTAGCTCTTTTGGTTTAACCATGATAACAATACCATTGTTTTTACCTTTTTGTCCTACTTTCCAGTTTTCACCAAGGGTATAAGTAAAACTTGCTTTGTCGTAACCACACAAATCAGTAACTGTAACTACCAAAATTTGTGTTGAAGTGGTGTCGTTAAATGCTTGTAGTTTTTGTCTTAAAAATTGTTCTTCTTCATCGCTAATGATGTTGGCGTAATCTTGCACCAAATCTTGTTTTGCAGGTTGGTCGAGCAAACAATCTTGGGCTTTTAAATTATTAAAAGTTAGAATTGCAATTAGAAGTATAAAGAGTTGTTTCATATTTTAGTTCTCGCAGATTACACAGATTAACGCAGCGTTATTTTTATTTCCCGAAAGAGATTTCATCGGTTAATTCGTTTTTATCGTCTTTTTGATGAGGAAAATGTTTTTTGAGTTGTTCGCCAGCCAACAAAATTCCTTTGGATAAACCTTCGGCATAATTGCCTTGTTTAAAGTGGCTAATCATTAAATCCTTTGTGCTTTCCCAAAAATCGACTGGTACTTTTTGGTTGATACCTGCATCGCCTAAAATGGCCAATTGACGGTCTTCGTAAGCTAAATAAATTAACACCCCGTTGCGTTGCTTTGTATTTTGCATGTTTAGTGCATCAAACATAAAGGCAGCGTGGTCGAGCACATCTTCGTTGCATTTTTTTTCAATATGCACACGTATTTCACCCGAAGTATTATTCTCGGCTTCTTTTATGGCTGCAACTATTTGTTGCTTTTGGTCGGTTGTAAATATATCTTTTGACATAAATTAGTTAAAAGTGAAAAGTTGAAAGTAGAAAGTGAGAAACACCAACTACTTTCAACTTAAAAAATAAATTGTTTTTTTTAGAATTGAACTGTTGGAGCAACTTCAGCACCTGCTGTAGCTTCAAAATAATCTTTTTTCTCAAACCCAAACATACCAGCCCAAATGTTTCGTGGGAAAGTTCTGATGTAGGTATTGAAATCTTTAGCAGCTTCGTTGAATTTCTGACGTTCAACCGTAATTCTGTTTTCAGTACCTTCCAATTGAGCCTGTAACTCTAAAAAGTTTTGGTTAGCTTTTAAATCAGGATAACGCTCTACAACAACCATTAATTTTGATAAAGCTGAGCTTAAACCATCTTGTGCAGCAGCAAATTGTTTAATTGATTCTGCATTTAATTTTGATGGGTCGATAGTAGTGCTGGTAGCTTTTGCTCTAGCATTTACAACACCCTCTAAGGTTTCTCTTTCGTGAGAAGCATAACCTTTCACTGTGTTTACTAAGTTTGGAATAAGGTCGGCTCTACGTTGGTAAACGTTTTCAACTTGCGACCATTGTCCTGATACTGCTTCATCTTTGGTTACCATACTATTGTAAGAACCAACTAGTGAGAACACCATAAAAAGGAAAAGTAAACCTACTACTCCTATTATTATCCATGATTTTTTCATTTTCTTTTTTTTGTTTTTTAGTTATTAAAATTCCTTCTTTCGAGGGAATGAAGTTACAATTTTTAAATTAACTCGATACTACGTTTGATAAATTTGGTCAACTCCTCGCCTTTTAGCATGTTTTGCGACAGCAATGCTAAATCGGCAGTTTGTTTAGCAATTTCTTTTTGTTTGTTGTTGTCTTTTTCCTTTAATAGTTTTGAAATTAACGGATGATTAACATTTACCACCAAGTTATAGCTTTCAGGAAAAGCACCAAACATTCCGCCTCCACCCATTTTGCTCATTTCTTTCATTCTTCTAATAAACTCAGGCTGAACAATGGTCATAGGCTGGTCGGTTTCGTTCATACTTTCAAATTGCACCGTGAATTTTTCTTTCGAAATTACTTCTTCAATAACTGGTTTTAATTCCTCTTTTTCTTTATCGGATAATTTTGAAGGAATTTCTTCATTTTTATTGATTAACTTCTCAATAGTATCAGCATCTACACGAGTAAAAGTTGATTTTTCTACCTGCTGTTCTAAACGACCAACCAAATGAGAAGACAATGGTGAATCTAAAATAATTACCTCATAACCTTTATCTTTAGCCGATTGAATATAAGCGTGTTGTGTTTCAACATCACTGGTATAAAGCACTACTAATTTATCGTCTTTATCGGTTTGTAATGGTTTAATTTTTTCGGTTAGTTCGTCTAATGTAAGGTATTTGCCATCAGTAGTTTTGTACAAAGCAAATTTTTGAGCTCTTTCATTAAATTTCTCGTCCGACAACATACCATATTCGATAAAAATTTTGATGTCATCCCATTTTTTCTCGAAATCTTCGCGGTCTTTTTTAAACAGTTCTTCTAATTTGTCGGCAACCTTTTTGGTAATGTGACTCGATATTTTCTTCACATTTCCATCGCTTTGTAAGTACGAACGCGAAACATTCAACGGAATATCGGGTGAATCAATTACACCGTGTAAAAGCGTCAAGAAATCAGGCACAATACCTTCAACCGAATCGGTAATAAACACTTGGCGAGAGTACAATTGAATTTTATCTTTTTGTACTTCCATGTTCGGTTTAATTTTAGGGAAGTATAAAATTCCTGTTAAATTAAACGGATAATCTACATTTAAATGGATGTGAAACAACGATTCTTCGAAGTTAAAAGGATACAATTCTCTGTAGAAATTCTTGTAATCATCATCAGTTAAGGTTGATGGAGCTTTTGTCCATGCTGGAGTTGGGTTATTGATGATATTATCTACCTGAACTGCTTCTTTCTCAATATTGCCGTCTTTATCTTTTTTACCAGCAGCATTGTCAATATATTCGGTTTTTGTACCAAACTTAATAGCCACAGGCATAAACTTACAGTACTTCTCTAATAAGGTTTTGATTCTGCTTTCTTCTAAAAATTCGGTTGAATCTTCAGCAATGTGTAAAATAATATCGGTTCCTCGTTCGTTTTTTTCTGCTTCTTTTAACGAATACTCAGGACTTCCATCGCACTCCCAATGAGCAGCAGGTTCATCTTTATAGTTTTTTGAAAGTATTTCAACTCGCTCAGCAACCATAAAAGAAGAGTAAAAACCTAAACCAAACTTACCTATAATGTTTCCTGTATCGGTTTTATCTTTAAACTTATTTACAAACTCCTCAGCACCAGAAAAAGCAATTTGGTTGATGTATTTTTTTATTTCTTCTTCGCTCATACCAATACCTTTATCTCTAACAGTAAGGGTTTTGGCACTTTTATCTAAAATTATTTCGATGGTATCGTTGCCAATTTCGCCTTTAAATTCACCCAACGACGATAAAGCATGTAATTTTTTTGTTGCATCGGTAGCATTAGCAATAAGCTCTCTTAAAAAGATTTCATGATCGGAATACAAAAATTTTTTAATGATGGGAAAGATGTTTTCCGTTTGAACTTTAATTTTTCCTTTTGCCATGGTTCTCTAAAATTTTAACTGTTAATACTATTTTAAAACAGGTTGGCATTAGTCAAAGCATGTGCCATCATAAAAAAAATGACATTTTGACTGAAAATAACATAAATTAAGTACAAAAACGGCAAAGTTGGTTTAAAAAAATTAGGTAAAAAACCTATTTGGAATAATCATTTGTAATAGCTATATTCGTTGTATAGTTATAGATTAACTGCAAAAAATGATTAGGTTCGTGTTGTATATAATTTCAATTATAATTTTTGCTACAACAAAGTTGTCGGCTCAAATTGAAGCAGTTTATATACAAGATAGAGTTGAAATTACATGGACTTATACCGAATGTAACCAACTGAGCCACTTTATTATCGAAAAATCGAAAAACGGAACAGCTTTTCGTGAATTTTTAAAAGTTAAAAATGGCGGGATGTGCAATGTTAATCTTGAAACCGACCACACTCCATACAATGGAACTTCGTATTACAGAATAAGGTATGTTAATAAAAACGGAACTTATTTTTACAGTGAAACCATAACGGTAAAAAAATCTGACAACAATTATCAATTCAACAGTAAATTAAAAGGATTTAATGCATTAAACATTTTGGTTGTGTTAAAGGAAAAATCAAATGGTGAATTTTTTGCTAAACTTAATATTCAAGAAGTTGGTGGTAAACTAATAAGTGAAACACTAAACGAAAACATAAAAGATGGCGAGTATATTATCATTGCTTCTGAAAACGACTCTTTAGTTGGAAATGTTTTAACCGTATTCAATCAAAATCCAGATAAATAGAGCCTTTCAACTTTTTACTTTATTTAACTAAGTAAAAATTACGGCTTAATTACTAAACAGATTAGGTAAAACAACTGTATTATTTAGCTGCTTTGCTGTGGAAATTTGTATCATTCATTTAACTATTAAATTTTAAAAACGATGTTACGAATTTTAATTATTGTGATTAGCCTTTTATACATTTCGAAAAATGCAAACGCTAATATTGAAGCTATTTATGTTGAAAATAGTGTCCAAATCAAATGGACTTGTATTGAACAAAATAATGTCAGTTACTTTATTATTGAAAAATCTAAAAATGGCAAACATTTTAAAAAATTATCTATGGTAACTACAGGAAAAGGTTATCATTCATTTATTGAAACAGACCCGACTCCTTTTCATGGTATTTCATTTTACAGAATTTGTTATGTAAATACAGATGGAACAATGTACTATAGTGAAATTGTATCCATTAGAAAATTGAATGAATTAAAGCAATTGCCGTCGAAATTAAAAAATACTTCTACGCTTAACACTTTAGTCATTTTAAAAGACAAATCAAACAATGAGTTTTATGCAAAACTGAACATTAAGGAAACCAAAGGTGTTTTGATTTGTGAAACATTAAATGAAGAAATAAAAACTGGTGAATTTGTTATTGTCGCTTCCGAAAGTGATGAATTGGTTGGTAATAAAATCGTTATTTTCAATAGAAATCCTATTGGTTTTTCTGACGGTAAGCAGAACACAATATCCCAGTAGCCACAGCTACATTTAACGATTCGGCACCTCCAAATTTTGGAATCATTACTTTATTTGTAATAAAAGGAGTTAATTCTTTAGAAATACCAAACGATTCGCTACCCATTAGCAAAAATGCTTTTTTATCTTGTATTGGTTTTTCATAAATATTTTCTCCTTCTAACATTGCTCCATAAACAGGAATAGCGTTGTTTTGCTGGAAAAATTCAAGTAAATTGACATACGTTACATTGGCTCTAAAAATTGAACCCATTGTTGCTTGCACCACTTTTGGATTGTACACATCAACACATTCATTAGAACACACAATGGCATGTATACCAAACCAGTCGGCAGTTCTAATAATGGTTCCTAAATTACCTGGGTCTTTAACATTATCTAAAACCAATACAAAATTTGATTTAGACAAATCTGCCTGTTGTTTCTTTTGTTTGGCTACAGCCAAAAAATTACTTGGAGTTGATAAAGCAGAAATGGACTTCATTTCTTTTTCATTGATTTCAATAGCTTCAAAACCTTTTACTCGATTGCCTTTAACCACAAAAACAAATTCAATTTCAAAATCCGATTGAATAAGTTCTTCAACCATTTTTTCGCCTTCAACCAAAAAAGTTCCGTGTTGTGCACGGAACTTTTTTTGTTGTAATGAGTTAATGTATTTTTTTTGATTGATGCTTAACACAATGGTTTCTGGTTTCTAGTTTCTGGTTTTTCGCAATCCCGAAAGCTTTCGGGAGCTAAGTTTGCTAAGTTATTTTCTTTTGACTTCGGTTTTCGTTCCTCTACGAAGCCCCTCCTTCGGAGGGGTTGGGGAGGCTTCTTCCAACTAATTCCCTAACACTTTAAACTCTGTTCTTCTGTTTTTTTGGTGGCAATCGCAATCGTCGTTTCTTGTTTCTCCACATTCTGTGTATTTCGAACAATCGTCAATTGGTTTGGTTTCTCCGTATCCAACCGATTTAAATCGTTCTTTTTTAATACCTTTTGTAACTAAATAATTAACCACCGCATTTGCTCTTTTTTGAGAAAGATTTTTGTTGTAAACATCGCTACCTCTAGTATCGGTATGGCTCGAAATTTCTACTTTAATGGTTGTATTTTCTTTTAATATTTGAACCAGATTATCTAATTCTTTAGTTGATTCAGCTCTTAATGTAGCTTTATCCCAATCGTAATAAATATTGTTTAAAACAAAAGAGCGACCTGGTTCTAAAGGTTTTAAATCTTTTGGTTTACCAGCATTTGCTGTAAATAAAGTGTCGATGGTTTTTAATTCGCCGCTTAATGTGCGATTTAACACTTCTTGTAATCCAATATTGTTTTTTGCAATAAGATCTTTATCGCTGTATATTCTAAAATCTTTGTACAATTCAATGTATTCTGTAATTTCTTCTAGGTTAATCGAATCACGTGCAATTTCTCCATTCTCAAGCTCTACTTCAATCTCATATCTTCCTGGAGTTAATGCCATCACATATTTTCCTGTTTCATCATTCGATTTAAATGTTCCTTCTAATTCGCCTTCGGTTGCTTTAAACAGGCTCATCATTGAACCTATCGGAGCATCGTTAAAATATACATTTCCTAATAAAAGAGCAAGAACTGGTTTACCAACTTTACCTGCTAAAATTCTAAAAATATCTTGTTCTCCTATACTTTTTTCACCAGCACCTGAGTAATATCCTGTTTTTCCATCAGCAGCTAACACAAAATACCTATCATCATTAATGGTATTTATTGGATATCCCATGTTTTGAGGGTCGCCAAAAGAATTGTACTCATCTAATTTACTGTAGAAAATATCGTATCCTCCAATACTGGTATGTCCTTCTGAGCTAAAGTAAAATGTTTGGTTATCTGGATGTATAAAAGGAGCATCATCATTATAAGTTGTGTTGATTTTTGCTCCTAAATTTTGAACATTTCCCCAACTTCCATCTTCTTGTAATTCTGCTTTATAGATATCTCTACCTCCATTACCTCCAACTCTATCGCTAGCAAAATACAATGTTTTTCCGTTTGCCGACAAACTCGCACTACCTTCCCAACTGTCTTTTTTGTTTACATCGCCTTTCAAAGGTTCTGGTTTCGACCAATCTTTACCTTTTAATTTACTTACATAAATATCACCGTTGTTGTTGTTTTCACTTTTGTAGATAAACAAGGTTTGTCCATCAACAGAAAGAGCTATTGCAGCATCATGTCCATCGGTATTAATGTTATCGCCAATGCTAACTGGTTCAGTCCATTCTCCGTTTTTGTTGTAAGAAATAAATACATCTTCAGTATAACTTTCGGAGTTCATTGAAACAGGTAGTTTGTCAGCACCTTTACTTTTTATCCCTCTGTAGGTATAAATCATTACCGATTCATCAGCAGAAATAACCGGTACATATTCGGAATATTGAGAGTTTACTGGAGCTTGAACATTTTCAATGATGTTTTCTTGAATGGTATCGCTTAAAATTTCTATGGCATTTTTACAATTTTGAATCATTTTTTGTGCTGAGGCTTGTTCTTCAGCTTCTTCAGGAGTGCTTCTGGTTAAGTACATGTTAAACAATTCTAAAGCTTTATCAAATTGATAATTAACTGCATAAGCTCTTGCTAAATAGAAATTAACTAAATTGTATTCAGGATTGGTTGTTTTAACTTGCTCAATTATTTCTATTGATTTGGTTTTTTCGTTGGGAGAATAGCTATAGCAAATACCCATCATTAATTTGTAATACAAGTCGGATGGTTTGTACTCGTACAATTGCTTATACTTATCTAACGCATCAATATATTTACCATCTTCAAAATCTAAATCAGCCCTATCTAATAATTCTTTGGCAGTTTTATTGTTAAGAGAAGTTGCTTCTTGTGAAAATAGTTGAACGGAAAAAACAAAGAAAAGAATAGTTAATAAACAAGTTATTTTTTTCATATTGGTATAGTTAATAATAGTTATTTTGCATTTTGTTTAATTAATGCAAACATAATCAATTCTATAGAATATAAAAATTGATTTTAAAAACTAGTAAAATATTATCTACGCAACGTGTTTCAATTTTATTAATTGGAACAATTTTATTTTTATTTAGTTGTAACCCAACAAAAACATTAAAAGAAAACGAAATTTTTTTAAAAAAAAATAAAATAACTGTTGACAACAGCAAAATTGATAAAGATGAACTAGAAGAAATAATTAAACAACATCCCAATAAAAAGATTTTAGGTGTTTTTCGTTTTCATCTTGGTGTTTATAACCTTTACAGCAAAAAACAAAACAGTAAGATTAAAGAAAATATTGGCGAACCTCCTGTAATATTTGATTCGCTTCAAACCGAAAGAAGCGTTAAGCAACTTGGTCTCTATTTAAACAACAAAGGTTATTTTAAAAACCGTGTTACAACAGAAAATGTTATTAAAAAACAAAAACTAACTCAAACCTACAAAATTGAATCTGGTCCTTCTTATTACATCAATAATATTAAACATCAAATTGAAGATAAAGAAATAGAATCTTATATTTTATCTAAAAACCAGTTTTCGCTATTAAAAATTGGAGAAAATTTTGACATTGATATTTTAGAAAAAGAACGTGAGCGTATTAACAACCTTTTAAAAGACAATGGTTATTTTAATTTTTCTACCAATTATATAAAATATAAAGTAGATACCACTATGGGCAACAATAAAGTAAATTTAATTGTTGAAGTGCTTCCAAAAAAAGAATTTATAAATGATAGTACAGCATTAAAAACCCAACATGAAAAATACGCACTTAATGAAACCACTATTTTTATTGGGAGCAAATCAAAAATTGAGCAAACTTCAAATTTCGACACCATTTATCACAACAATACATCTATCGTTTACACCGACAAGCTCAAATTTAAACCCAAAGTTTTAACCAACACTTTAGATTACAAACCAAAAGATACCTATTCGCTTCAAGAACAAAACTATACCTATAAACAATTATCTGAGCTCCGGCTTTTTAAAAACATTTCATTTATTTATGAAGAAATTGATTCGAATCGTTTAAATGTTAACATTTATTTGAATCCGCTCATTCTAAAATCGTTTACTTTAGAAGGTGTTGGAACAAATACAGGTGGCGACTTAGGAGTTGAGGGAAATGTTATTTATCAAAACAAAAACATTTTTAGAGGTGCAGAATTTTTAAGCGTAAAACTTAAAGGAGGATTAGAAATTCAGCGAGTAATAGGTGTTTCGACTGGTGGTGATAACGAAATTTTAGGAACTCCCTTTAACACCTTAGAATTTGGACCTGAAATAAGCTTAGAAATTCCTCGCTTTTTGGTTCCATTCAATACCCGAAGAATTTCTAAAAGGGCAAATCCTAAAACCATTATTGCTACTTCGTTAAATTGGCAGCAACGACCTGAATACTCAAGAAATTTAATTCAAGGAAGCTTTGGTTATGCCTGGAGTGAAAATCAATACAAAAAACATTTTTTAACTCCGTTTAACATCTCATTTGTTAAACTTGATTTAACTACCGAGTTTAGAGATAACATTATTGCTGAAAACAATCCGTTTTTATTAAATTCCTATACCGACCATTTTATTAGTGCAATACAATACAGTTTTATATTTAACAATCAAGACTTTATACACAAAAACAATTACCAGTACTTTAGGTTTAATGCCGAAACTTCGGGTAATTTATTATCAAACTATTATCGCTTGACCGATACTCCAAAAGATGAAGTAACCAAAAGTTATTCCTTTGCGGGAATTAGGTATGCAGAATATGTAAAATCGGATGTTGATTTAAGGTTATATCAAACATTTGATGCTGCTTCATTGGTTGAACGATTTTATGCTGGTGTTGGTGTTCCTTACGGCAATCTTGATGTGCTTCCTTTCGAAAAAAGTTTTTTTGGTGGTGGTTCAAACGGCATTAGAGCTTGGCCTGCCAGAAGATTGGGGCCTGGTTCATTATCCGATTCGCTTATTAATAACGTAAATCAAATTGGAGAACTTAAAATTGAAGCCAACATTGAGTATCGTTTTGATATTACCAAACTTTTTGAGGGTGCATTTTTTATTGATGCAGGAAATATTTGGATTTTAAAAGAAGACCCAAAGCGTCCGAATGCCGAAATAAAGCTAAATAGATTATATAGAGATTTAGCTATAGGTGGTGGTTTTGGTTTACGTCTCGATTTTAGTTTTTTTATTTTCCGATTTGATATTGCTACACCTTTTAAAGACCCATCGAAAAACAATCCTGAAAAATACCAAGTAGAATTAAAGAAAACTACCCTTAACTTAGGTATTGGATATCCATTCTAACTAAAAATCGAGCAACGATAACAATTCTTTTTCAAATCTGTTTTTTGGTAAAAATTGTTGTTCTAACTGATTAATAAAAGGAACTGGAGTTTCGATACTGGCAACACGTTTGATTGGTGCATCTAAAAATTCGAAACAATTTTCAGTAATTAAAGCACTTAGCTCGCCTCCTATTCCATTAAACAAGGTTGCTTCGTGCAAAATAATTACTCTACCCGTTTTTTTAACCGATTGATAAATGGTTTCAGTATCTAAAGGAACTAATGTTCTTAAATCAATTAAATCGGCAGCTATATTCGAATTATTTTTTAGTGTTTCTAACGCCCAATGAACTCCCATTCCATAAGTAACAATGGTTACATCGTTACCCTCGGTTATCAATTGAGCTTTACCAAACGGAAGAGTATAATAATCATCAGGAATTTCCTGAGTTATGCTTCGGTACATTGCTTTATGCTCAAAAAATATTACTGGATTAGGGTCTTCAAAAGCGGTGTTTAACAACCCTTTAGCATCGTATGGAAATGCAGGAAAAACAACCTTTAAACCTGGTACTTGAGTAAACCAACTTTCGTTGCTTTGCGAATGAAACGGACCTGCTGCGGTTCCTCCACCTGTGGGCATTCTAACCACCACATCGGCAGCTTGTCCCCAACGGTAATGCGTTTTTGCTAAGTTGTTACAAATTTGTGTCATTGCTTCGCTAACAAAATCGGCAAACTGCATTTCTACCATTGATTTTTGTCCGTTTATAGCTAACCCTAAACCTGCACCAACTATTGCCGATTCGCACAATGGGGTATTTCTTACCCGTTCTTTACCAAATTTTGCAACAAATCCATCGGTAACTTTAAATGCTCCTCCGTATTCAGCAATATCTTGTCCCATTAAAACAAGCTCTGGATATTTTTCCATGCTTTGTTTCATGGCATCAGAAATGGCATCAATAAATCGTTTTTCGGTTTTTGCTGTGGTTTTAGGAGTGGTTTCGATGAAATTAAACGGAGCATAAACATCGTTTAATTCTTGTTCTAACGATGCTGTAATGGGTTCTTCGCCATAAGCCTTGTCTAAATGTTCGTTTATTTCAGCTTTTATTTCAGCTTTTATGGTTTCAATTAGTTTTTCGTCGAGTACTTTTTCTTCTAATAAAAATTGCTCAAAATTAACGGTGGGGTCTTTTTTCTGCCATTCGTCCATTAATTCCTGAGGAACGTATTTTGTACCCGAAGCTTCTTCGTGTCCTCTCATTCTAAAGGTTAAACATTCAACCAAAACTGGACGAGGTTTTTTACGAATAGATTCAGCAATTTGACTTATTTTATGGTAAACATCTAATATATCGTTTCCTTCAACTAGTTCGGTTTCCATGCCATATCCAATGCCTTTATCAATAAAGTTTTTGCATTTAAATTGTTCGCTCGAAGGAGTTGAAAGTCCGTAACCATTATTTTCTACAACAAAAATTACAGGCAATTGCCAAACGGCAGCAGTATTAACTGCTTCATGAAAATCGCCTTCACTGGCACCGCCATCGCCAGTAAAAACCAAGGTTGCTTTTGGTTTATTTTTTATAACATCGGCCAATGCAATACCATCTGCCACGCCCATTTGAGGCCCAAGATGAGAAATCATTCCAACAATTTTATAATCTTGAGTGCCAAAATGAAACGAACGATCTCTACCCTTAGTAAATCCGCTCATTTTTCCCTGAAATTGAGCAAACAAACGATACAACGGAATATTTCGAGCAGTAAAAACGCCTAAATTACGGTGCATGGGTAAAATATATTCATCTTCTTTCATGGCTAAAGCAGCACCTACAGAAACTGCCTCTTGCCCAATACCAGAGAACCATTTTGATATTTTACCCTGACGAAGCAAAACCAACATTTTTTCTTCGATTAAACGTGGTTTAATCAATGCTTTATACAATGATAAAAGTTCACTATCGGTATATTTTCTACGATTATATTTTATGGCGGTCATCATGTTTTTTTTTAAGCACCAAAGTTATAGCAATTCTTAATAAAAATGTGTTTGATTTTAAACAAAATTAACTCGCATTGTTAGCTTCTTTACAAAACTATTTTTACTAGCCTTTGCAAACCATAAATTGATTGAAAAATTTTATAATTAAAAACCACAAAATATGTCATGTCAGCTTACGCTTTAACTTAAGAAATTCCACAATAACAGGTTGGTTTTGTTCTTAATTGAAAAAGTGTGAGTAGTTAGTTTTTGAGTTACTTCGTAAAAAAATCCTACTCATTACTTTTTAAGGAAAAGTAACTCCTCTATAATTGCCCACAATAGCCGGACGAATGTTTGAGCCAAAATTGGCATTAATTACACGAATAAACTCGTTTGCAATTAAAGCATTTCCTCGGCTGTTGGTATGTAAACCATCTAACGAAAAAGCTCCTCCTTCAATAAACACTGCTGTTAAAGCAACGCCATCATAGGTTACTCCTGCATTCAGTTTTTCCATAAAAGCAGACATATCTACCACAGGAAACCCGTAAGCTGCTGCTGATGCATATATTTGTGCATTTAGTTGGTTAATGTGGTTTCGAGCAATAATTACTTCGTCTTTATCTAAAACTTGTTGGTGAGGAAGTGGGTCGGAAGGTATTAAACCTATTCCTTTTGCAATTAAACTCGATGCAGATAATAAAATTAAGTCTTCTGGCACTGCTTTTCTAATAATAGTGGTATCTGCACCTTCTTTAATCCAGATGTCTTTTTTTACTTTTTCTAGTGTAACGGTAGTAAATAAAGGACTTTTGGTTACATCGTGTATGGTAGCACAAACACCTTTAGCACCCATTGCTTTAAATACAGCTAAAACAGTGTCGTATTTTTCTCTAAATTCTAAAGGGTTGGTTTGTTCTGATGAACCACTAACTGCATCGCCACCACTTTTTGCCCAGCTCATGGCATCATTTACTCCTAGCCAGTTGGTAAAAAATGTGGCATTGCTTCGTTTAATGTGTTCAATATATTCTATTCGGTTGGTAATAGTTCCAAAGTTTAAAAATCTACCATAAGAATTAATGGGTTGACCACCTACTCCGTTCCATGCTAATACTCCTTGTGAAGGATGAGTTGTTCCTAAATAAATGTGATATTCTAAAGCTTGTGTTATGTTTTTAGAAACCACATTACGAACATTTAGTCCACCAATTGCGAGGTTATTGTATTTTTTAGTAGTATCCGACCAGTAGTTGTATGAATTATCGTAATTGATTGCCTCTGGGTCGTTATCTGAAATATCAGGATTATAGGCTTTTATAACTTCAATTTTTCCGTTTCGGTATGCCAAGTGCATGTATCCCGAACCTGTTCCAGAAACCAATGGTTGCACAAAAGGAGTACCTATTTGTTTAGCAATAATAGAAGGAAACGAGTTTTCTTGTTGACCAAATTCGTTATGCAAACCACCATCTTGTAAACCTTGCGTGTATGAATCTCCAACCGAAACAAAATTGGAAAAATTAGCATCTCCATAAATGGTTTCGTATTCATCAAACTCGGTTTTGTTACACGAATTGAAAAGAAGTACAACGGCAAAAACAGAAAGGTATTTAATGGCTTGCATAGTTTATAGATTAGTTTATTGAAGGGGTTGTTTCTTTAGCCTTACAGCTAAAATTATAATTTAAGCCTATTCCAAAAACATTAACAATTCGGTTGTATTTGGCTGTAAAACCAGCACTTTCTAATGACGATTCACGACGAGCACTTTGACGGATGTATGATAAATCGATAGAAAATTTATCGTTTACTTTATAACCCAATCCAGCTGTATAAGCTAGTTGGGTAGCATCTGGCAATTCAGGACTAACAAAACCATCTTTTATTGGAGTTTTATCGTAATAAGCCCCTACTCTAACACTGTATTTTTGTTTGTAAGTAAAATCTAATCCAAAACGATGAGTCATTGCATTTTGCCAATCTTTAGTAGTTTTTGAATCGGGGGTATCGTTGTTTGCAAAATTAAAAGCTAAGGTATCGTATGATGACCATGCCGTATAATTTAAATCGTAAGCAAATTCAAGAGAGTAGTTCTCTTTCGAATGCTTTACACTAAACCCAACAGTAAACACAGATGGCAGTGTAATTTTTGAAACGAAGGTTGTTTTTGCAGGAAATTTGTTTTGTAACGAAACTGGTATGTTGGTAAATTCTACTTCTCCATCTGGTAAATCGATAGGCATTGACGAACGATAGCTTACTCCCAATCTAAAATCGGTTGTTGAAATTTCTTTTTTTAATGAATAAATGTTTGAAAAAAGACCAATGTTGTAGCCAACACCATCACCACTTCCACTTAATGATGCCTTTCCTTCTGTTGTTGTAGCAGAAGCCACAGGAACAGCTTTTTCGGTTGTAAAACTTCCTCTTGTATAAACAAATCCTCCACCAACAAACAACTTATCGTGTATTTTATACGACATGGTTGGTTGAAACATAAATGTTTTAAGTGCAATGTTTTGAATAATGTAACGTCCTTGCCAATTGTCTTCAAAAGAAGAGGTAGAACCAAATTGATTGTTTACTAAAAAACCAAACTTCATGCGGTCGTTTAACTGACCCGAATAATAAAAATGAAAAGGAGTAGCATTTGGTGATGTTTGATTAATGTTTGCAGTTTCGGGAGTTTGTAACGATACTTTAGGCATTACATAATTAAACCCAGCTGTAAAATGATGACCAGATAAGTTGTTCATTCCTGCTGGATTAAAAAACACGGTGCTAGCATCAGAACCCAAACCTGTAAATGCACCACCCATTCCAACTCCTTTAATTCCCTGAAGATTTAATTGAAAACCTCCTGCAAATAAAAAATACGGAGTTAATGCTAGAGCTGTTAAAACTATTTTTTTCATTAATATTATTTTGATGGTAAAAAAAACCTCCAATAACTAAGTTATCGGAGGTGTAATTTTTATTATTTATTTACGATAAATCTTTTGGTTACTATGTTGTTGTTGTAATTAATTTGAAAGAAATAAACGCCATTAGAAAAATTTGAAGCATTTAATTGATGTTTGTTAACACCTTGATTTGCATTACTGCTTTCAGAATAAACCAATTCACCTAAAACATTTCTAACATCGATAGAAACTTTTCCAGCTGTTGGCAAATAATACTCAAAAGTAGAATTTGTACTAAAAGGGTTTGGTGAATTTTGTTTTACTGAAAATGTTGTCGTTGACAATTCTTCAACACCAGTAGCAGCCATAATAACTAACGAGTAATAATCTACATTAAAAGGTTGTGAAGTTGGAACCCCAAAAACAGTTGCCCATGACAATCCAGATACAGATATAGGATAAGTCCCTTCCTGCCCAGCTGTTGCCGTTCCTGTAATTCTCATACAACTAGTAGAACCACCTGGGAAAACAAAATTTAAATTGTTTTCGTTTAATGAAACTACATTAAAACCTGTTGGCAATCCTGAGAAATTATCAATTACAACACTATCGATAGGAATAACAGTGCATGGAGGAAAAATTAATACGATACAAGTATCTACTGGAGTTATAGTTGTAATGGTTTCATCATAAGGCACACCAACATAAGCAGGAGCTAATCCTGTTGCACTATCAGGATATACACCTGGTGTGGTATAAAATGGATCAGGTGTACAATTTTGAGCAAATGCAAAGCTTGCAAAAGCAATTGCAACTAAAGAAAGTAAGGTTTTTTTCATAAGAATTAAGTTTAGGTTTATTAATTTATTTAAGTTGTTGAGTTTCTTTTCAATTAAATCGTTTTTTTATTCAATCTTCTTGATGTAATAATTAATTTATGGAAATGTAATTCCTCTATAATTACTCACAATAACCTGTTGTAATTTAGAGCCATAATGATTATTAATTACTCGAATAAATTCATTCGCAATAATAGCATACCCTCTTCCATTAGGATGAACTCCATCTAAGGAAAATACTCCTCCTTCGATGAATTTTGGAGTGAACTCAACTCCATCATAAGTTAATCCTGTATTGGTTAATGTTTTCATAAACTGATTCATATCTGCTAATGCAAACCCATAGGAGTTGGTAAGTGTTCTAATGGCATCATTTATTTCGTTGGTTCTGTTTCGAACAATTGTAATTTCATTTTCATCTAAGACAAAGGTGTGTCGCAATGGATTTGACTGTGTCAAACCTTTTCCTTCGGCTAGTTGATCAGAAGCTGTGAGTAACAACAAATCTCTGGCAGTGGCTTTTCTGACAATTGTTGTATCGGCACCTTCCTTAATCCAAATATCTTTGCCAAGAGCTTCTAAAGTAACCGTATTAAAGTAAGGAATGGAAGTTACATCAGGCAGAGTTGCACAAACCCCTTTCGCTCCCATGTTTTTAAAAGCAGCTAATATAGAATCGTATTTAAATCTAAATTCGTCAAGATCTGACAATTGAGATAAAAACAGACCCGGTACAGAAATCCCGTTTTCATTCATAACTGGTTCATCATCACCACCAGCAGTTGACCAACCCAATACATCATTATTTCCCAACCAATTGGTGAAAAAAGTAGCTTTACTTGCTTTCACATGATCCAAATAAGATATTGGGGCGGCATCAGTACCAAAATCTAAAAATCGCCCATAAGGATTGAGTGAATTTTGTAATAAATTAAAATTTAAATCGGTGTTTCTACCTCCTGAAACGCAATTCACCAACTTAATTCCAGAAACTCCAAGATTATTGTATTTTTTAGTTTTATCGCCCCAATTTTCCCATGCTGCATCATTACGAATAGCTTCTGGGTCATTGTCAGTAATGTCTTCATTATAAGCTTTAATTACTTTAATTTCTCCATTTCTATAAGCCAAATGTATATAAGCTGCTCCTTGTCCTATGATGGTCGGTTGGATAAAATTTAAACTTGGATTAGCTTGTTTCATTTGTCCTGCAATAATTGCTGGGTAAGAATTGTCTTGTTGACCACGCTCATTATGCAACCCTCCATCTTGATAACCCTGAGTTAAAGAATTACCAACAGCAACATAATTACTAAAATCTGCACTTCCTTGAGAAAACTCAAATTCATCAAACTCTGTTTTCTGACAAGAACTAACAACAAGAGCTAATATAGAAAGTTTTAATACAGGTGTTTTTAACGACTTCATAAGTGCAATTCAAAATAAAAATTTAAAATTAACCTTTTATTCCAAATATTTAATTTTTTGTTAAATTATTTCAATCCTCTCTTTCTCGTTGGGCTGAATACTCAGCACAGGAATGTCTGAGTTATTAATAACCTCACGAGCATTTGAACCAATAAAAAAGGCCTTAATATCGGTTTCTTGTTGAGTCATAATCATAATTAAATCAGCTTCAATTTTTTGTCCGTATTCTATTACAGCATTGCTCAACTTATCTTCAGTTTTTAAAATTTTAACCAATTCGGCAGTACATTTTACTTGTTTTTTTTCAATGTATTGTTTTACTAAAATTAGTTGGTCTTTTAATTTGTTTACCACCTCTTCTCTGCCTGTTAACAGAATAGAAACTGCATAAATTTCTGCCTTAAATACTTTGGCAACAGCAATGGCTTTGTTTACTTTGTCGCTGGTTTCTTTGGTTAAATCTAATGGCAATAAAATTTTATCACACCCTTTTTTGTGTTTTTTTCCTTTTATGGTAATTACAGGGCAAGGAGCTGTTTTAACTACTTTTAGTGCATTTGAACCAATAAATTTAGAGTTTTCAGCTCCTTTTGTTCCCATCACAATAAAAGTTGCTTTAATAAGCGTAGCAACTTCAGCAATTTTGGAGTAAATTTTACCCTCAGCTACTATACTAGAAATTTCGAGTCCTGTTTCTTTTCTTTTTTCTTCGGCCAAATTTTTCAAATTCGATTCAACAGCATCTCTTATTTCGTCCAAACCTTTGATAAACATTTTTACCATAGGGTTTACTTCTTCAATTACATAAAGTAAAATAACTTCGGCTCTAATTTCTTTTGCCAAATTATACGATTGAGATAATGCAATTAATGATTGCTCTGAAAAGTCGATAGGAACTAATATTTTATTATTATTGCGTAACATTTGATTAAATTTGAAAAGGACATCCAAAAGTACATAATAGTATGAATAAAATAGCCGAGTCGGAACTAATTTTAAATAGCGATAACAGTATTTATCACTTAAATCTACAGCCTCATCAAATAGCCAATGATGTTATTGTGGTGGGCGACCCCAATAGAGTTAAGGCTATTTCATCAAAATTTGAAAAAATTGAACACAAGGTTGAAAACCGCGAATTTATTACGCACACTGGCTTTTATAACGGAAAACGCCTTTCGGTAATTGGAACTGGTATTGGAACCGACAACATTGATATTGTGCTGAATGAGCTAGATGCTTTAGTAAATATTGATTTTAAAACCAGAACAATAAAACCAAACCTTACTTCGCTTAATATTGTGCGAATTGGAACTTGCGGTGCACTTCAAGCCCACATCAACTCCAACGATTTTGTGGTTTCAGAATATGCATTAGGTTTAGACGGTTTGCTAAATCATTATCGAATTGAATATACCAAAGAAGAGCAAGAACTTACATCAGCATTTAATAAGCAAACCAACTATTCGAAAGCAGTTAGCCCTGCCTACATGGTTAAAGGCTCCGAAAAACTACATCAGTTGTTTGTAAACGATTGTCATTCGGGTATTACCGCTACTGCTTCGGGTTTTTATGGTCCGCAAGGCAGAATTTTACGATTAGCATTAAATCAACCCGATTTAAATGACAAACTTCATCATTTCAATTATAACGGATTAAAAGTTAATAATTTTGAAATGGAAACTTCTGCTATTTATGGTTTAGCAAAAATAATGGGACACCAAGCATGTACCGTTTGTGTAGTGGTAGCCAACCGATACGTCAAAACTACTACCAAAGATTATCATCCAGCAATGGATAAATTAATTAATTTGGTGTTACAAAAGTTAACACAACAGCGTTAATAACTACCCATTTTTGGTGTAACTACAATTTATTGTTGTGGTATATTTGGGTATGATTGAAAAAGAACTAAAAGCACTAATTAGTTTACTCGACGACCCTGATGATAACATTTACAACGAAGTAAAAAGTAAATTAATTTCGTATGGCGATGATGTTATTCCGCATTTAGAAAATGCGTGGGAAACCTCTTTCAACCAATTATTACAAGAACGAATTGAAAACATCATCCACTTTTTACAATTCAATTCCATTAAAAAAGCATTAGAAAACTGGAAAAACACACCCAATAAAAAACTACTCGACGGTGCTATAATTATTGCCAAATATCAATATCCCGATTTAAACGAAAACCTGATTAACGAGTACATTAGCAGACTAACACAAGAAACCTGGCTAGAACTAAACGACAACCTTACTGCTTTAGAAAAAGTAAAGGTTTTGAATAAAATTATTTTCGAGATACACGATTTTACAGGCAACACTAAAAGCATTAACTCTCCTCAAAATTCTTACATCAATAATGTAATAGAAACCAAAAAAGGAAATCCAATTACTCTTGGTATCATTTACCTTTCGGTTTGCGAAAAATTAGGAATACCCGTTTACGGTGTAAATGTTCCTGCCCACTTTATATTAGCTTTTTCAGAAAAACCAAACGATGTGTTGTTTTACCTCAATGTGTTTAACAAAGGTTCGGTATTTTTTAAGCCCGATATTGATAAATTTTTAGAACAATTAAAAACCGAACCTAAAAAAGAATTTTACATTCCTTGTTCTACCAACACCATTATTAAACGATTAATTCAACACCTTATTTATACCTACGACAACCTTGGGTATCTTGATAAAAAAGAAGAATTAACGGAGTTGTTGAATATTCTTGAATAATAATCGTTACTTTTATTCGTCATTAATTTCTCTAATTTATTAATCATGAAAAGTATCGCAAGCACTTCCATTATTGGTTTATCCATTATTATTACTGCCCTTTTATTTTCGGGAGCCTATAAAAATAGAAACGAAAAAAACAACACCATTAGCGTAACTGGTTTAGGAGAAAAAGATTTTGTTTCCGACCTCATTGTTTGGAGCGGATGGTTTAGTAAAAAGAATTTGGTAATGAAAGATGCTTATGCCGAATTGGATAAAGATCGTGAAAGCATTAAAAACTACCTTATTTCGAAAGGAATTAAAGACAATCAAATTATTTTTTCGGCTGTTGACATCAATAAAGAATTTGACTATTCGTACGACAACAACGGCAATCAACGAAGCTCAGTTTTTACAGGCTACCGATTAACCCAAAACGTGCAAATTGAATCGAACGAAGTAAATAAAATTGAAGATATTTCCAGACAAGTAACAGAACTAATCAACTCTGGTATTGAGTTTTATTCAAACCAACCACAATATTACTACACCAAACTTTCAAAACTTAAAATTGAAATGATTGCCGAAGCCACCAAAGATGCTTTAACCAGAGCTAAGAGCATTGCTGAAAATGGTAACGGCAATTTGGGTAAGCTAAAAAATGCCAACATGGGTGTTTTTCAAATTGTAGCTCAAAACTCATCAGAAGAATACTCATGGGGAGGTTCGTTTAATACCACCTCAAAACGAAAAACTGCCAGTATTACTGTTAAGTTAGATTACGAAGTAGAGTAGATGGTTGTTTATAAATCACAACTAAAACACACCTTTTTCGTTAACTTTATAAACAGAAATAATAAAAATTGAATGAAAAATAAATATGTAAACTTCATTTCAGACGACCATTTATTAGAATGCATTGGAAATCTGCATAATGCTTATTTGAAAGCAAAAAACAATATTTCAAAAAAGAATTTTTATTCAAATAAGGTTGATACAATAAAATTGACGTTTGATGCACAGTTCAACGATATAGATGAAGAAAAACTTATCCAATCGGAAATTTTAAGACAAATTGATAAATCTATAAATAATTCCATTGGAACATTTCATGAACAAATTTTAGGCGGGATAAAAGGATATGAAGCTGGAAACTTGAGTGGCTATGATATCAAAGCCAATGATGACACTTTATTTGCAGACATCAAGAACAAACACAATACAATGAACAGTAGTGCAGCCGAAGCACTATTTCAAAAATTGGCACGTTATGCAAACGACTATAAAAAGGCAAAATGTTATTGGGTTCAAATTTTAGCAAAAGGTAGTTTCTGCGAATTATGGAGTGGTGACATCAATGGTAAAGAATACAGCCATAGCAGAGTTTATAAAATTTCAGGAGACCAATTTTACGCCTTACTTTCAGGTCAAGACAATGCAATGTTTCAACTATATCAAGCATTACCTAAAGCTATAAAAGACTACTTAAAATCATCAAAACACAATAAGGAAATTATTGAGAACTCTGCATTAGAAGAAATTAAATCAAAAACCAAAACAAGTAAACGCAGTGTTTTAGATCAAATTACTTTTGAAAATTACAGTTATTACCTTGGTTTTGACAAGTTGTAGTATTGATTCAAAAACTTTACGATAGAATAACCAACTTCTGTTCCTAAATTAACTGGAACTGCATTTCCAATCTGTTTATATTGTTGAGCCAGTGAACCCTCAAATGCCCAATCATCAGGAAAGGTTTGTATTCGAGCATATTCTCGAACAGTAAAAGGACGAGTTTCTTCGGGATGGCATCTTTCTGTTTGTTTTTGAGCAGGACTACAAGTAAGAGTTAAACAAGGTTCATCCCACCCTATTCGTCTTGCAATCCCAGTTTTTCCACCTCCTAAATAAAAACTTCCTCCCATAAATTCTTTTTGAATTTCAAGTGGTAAATCACGCCAATATCCTTTTTGTGGAACTAAATCTAAAACAGCTTTTTTACTATCTGGATATGATGCTCCTTTCGATTTTGGGACATTAGAATCAAAAAGTTCTCCTTTTTTCAAAGCATCTTTTAAATTGTATATTTTCTTGTGTGGTTTTGGATATTCATATTGCAAATCAATATCCTTTCTAATTCCTACTAAAATTAATCGCTCTCTTTTTTGTGGAACTCTAAAATTTATGGCTTTAAGAACTTGAATAGGAACTACATTATAACCAATTTCATCTAATATTGAAATCATTCCTTGTAATGTTTTTCCATTTTCGTGACTAAGTAAACCACGAACATTTTCACCAATACATATTGGTGGATTTACTTCCTTTACAACTCTTGCGAACTCATAGAACAAAGTTCCTCTTGCATCAGCAAATCCCAATTTTTTTCCTGCATAACTAAATGCTTGACAAGGGAAACCTCCTGTAACAACATCTACTTTATTATGGTATTCAGAAAAATCAAATGATTTTATATCTCCTTCCAATACTTTCCAATTAGGTCGGTTTTTACGTAAAGTTTGGCAAGCCCATTTATCAATTTCATTCAAAGCAACACATTTTAAACCTGCTTTTTCTAAACCTACTGCTAAACCACCTGCCCCAGCAAACAACTCCAATACAGAATACTCATGATGTGGCTCAACATAGTTTGTTATAGTGTCTTCAATATCATGACTAAAGAAATTAGCAAATAAAGATTCTACTTGTTCTCGCTTGTAAACACGGTAGTTACTCATAGGTTCTCGAACAGCTGACAACTTACCTTCTCTATCCCAACGTCTGAGAGTTTCTTTACTCTTTCCAATAAGTTCTGATGCTTCTGATAGTGACAAATATTCTTTCATAACCAAGTTGTTTAACCTTATACAATGGTTATAAAATTACTAGATAAAATGAATTTGACAATAATTTTTCAAAAAAAGCTTTAAAAATATTTCCCCAAGAATAACTTTAAAAAATAAATTGATGGAACAAGTTTTCATTAACTTTGAATTTCAATTTGTTAGCCATGAAAAACATCTTATTTACCCTACTTTTCCTCACTACCACATTTGCTTATAGTCAAAACGACTCTCTTTTTATCAGGCAAATTTACAATGAAGCATTAGAAAACGGGCAAGCTTACCAAAATCTTAAAGTACTTTGCAAATCGATTGGAGCAAGAATTAGTGGCTCAAAACAAGCTGAAGATGCCGTAAGGTGGGGAAGACATTTGTTAAAATCATATCATTTTGATACGGTTTATTTGCAAGAAATTAAAGTGCCTCAATGGGTTAGAGGAACAAAAGAGGAAGCTTGGATAGAAAATGAAAAAGGAGATAAATTAAGATTAAATGTGTTGGCTTTAGGTGGCTCTGTTGCTACAAATGGTGTTTTAACCTCCGAAATTATTGAAGTAAAAAACATTGATGAGCTAAAACAATTAACCCAAAATGAAGTTGCCGGAAAAATAGTTTTCCTAAACGAAGCTTTCGACCAAAAACACATCAATACTTTTTCTGCTTATGGATATTGCTACCCTATTCGTGGCGATGGTCCAAATGAAGCCTCAAAACTTGGTGCAAAAGCTGTTATTATTCGTTCGCTTGCAACTCCAATCGACCATTTTCCTCACACAGGAGTAACCAGTTTTGATAAAGATGTTAAAGCCATTCCTGCTGCTGCAATAAGCACACAACACGCCAATGATTTAACCACTTGGTTGAAAAACGGAAAAGTTAAACTCCATTTAGAACTGAGTTGCAAAACCTTACCAGATGCTATATCGCACAATGTTATTGCTGAAATAAAAGGAAAAGATGATAAAATTATTACCATTGGTGGACACTTAGATTCATGGGATGTTGGCGAAGGTGCTCACGATGATGGTGCTGGAATTATGCACTGTATTGAGGCTTTTCGTTTGCTAAAAAAAATTAGATTTTAAACCGCAACACACCATTCGTTGTGTACTTTTTATGAATGAAGAGAACGGTAATTTTGGAGGAAAAACCTACGCCGAAATGGCAAAGAAAAATAACGAAGAACACATTTTAGCCATAGAAAGCGATCGTGGTGGTTTTTTACCGATGGGTTTTGATGTGTTAGGAACCGATGAACATTTAGAAATGGTTAAACAATACCAGAAACTGCTTTTTCCTTATGATTTATTGAAGTTTAAAAAAGGATATAGTGGGGTTGATATTACTCCATTAAAAGATGTTTATCCTGATATGATGCAAATGGGATTAGCCATTAATTCGCAGTTGTATTTTAACTACCACCACTCTGCTGCCGATGTTTTTGAAACCGTTAACCAACGTGAATTAGAATTGGGTGCTGCTGCTATGGCTAGTATTGTTTATTTAATGGATAAAACTTTGAAATAAACTAGTTTCAATAGTTTAACGTGAGTTCTATTTAAGGATTTAAGGTCATATTGTAATAGAAATGCCATACTTTCTATAAACAGATAAAACACTCTTTAACATCATTCCTCGCTCGACAAGGAATCTTAATAATGGTGAAAAATTTAGATAAAAAAAATCCCGATTTGAAATCGGGATTTTTTTTTATTTTCAGAACCAAATTTATTGTTTAACAATTTTCTGGTATTTAATTACCTCATCATTTTCATTAATCAATTGAACAAAATAAATACCCGATTTTAATTGTTTGAATTCAGCAAGTTGATAAGTATTATTTCCTTCGGCAACAACTAATTTTTCTTGAACTGTTGCTCCCAACACATTTACGTATCTAATAGTATATACTGCTTCTTCTTTAGTATTTATCTCTAAAAACAATACCTCTTTAGCAGGATTAGGATAAATGTTTGCTTCGCCTTCGAAATTACTTTTTACAGCGACAATTTTAGAATAGTTTATTGAACCATCAAAGTCAACTTGTCTTAATCTGTAATACGTTACTTTGCCAAATGGATTACCATCAACATATTGATACATTAAAGTATTATTTGAATTACCAGCTCCTTTAATAGTTGAAAGAGCATTAAAGTTTACCATATCACTTGATGATTCTACAACAAAATAATCATTATTGATTTCTGTTTCTGTAACCCATTCAACCAAATTTTTATTTTTTAAAGGTTTAGCAGTAAAAGAAGCTAGCTCTACTGGTAAAACTGTTGTACATGCTAAAGAACAATTTGAGGTAAATCGATAAGCAGTATTTGTTTCTGACCAGTTAGTTGGATAATTATGACCAGCAGGAACAACTGCAGACGTTCCGTTATAATTGTGTAGTCCTAGCAAAGCATAACCACCATTAAAAGTGGTACAAGTAGTTTTTTCTTTTATATGAATTTCAATATTATTTGTTGTTTCATACAGCATAATTTGACCACTAAATTTAAGAGTAGTACAGTCATACATAGGAATATCATCATATTTAACAATAAAAATTCTATTAGGAGATGTTCCTGTTGTTTGATATCTTACATTACCACCAATACCAGGATGAATATCCTGCCAAGGACCTAAAATTGCATTTCGTGGAGCATCACTTGTATTTGGCATTGCAGGGCCTTCAATACTATAAGGTGAATATCCTCCTGCTGTAACAGATGTTTCTGTTGGTGCTGCTGAATAACAACTTGGGAAAATCAAATATCCATTTGAAGAAATCAACACATCGCTATACATAATACCATCAAAACAGAAATTAAACCCTAATGCAGTATATGAGTTAGCAAATCTATCGTCAGTAAATGTAACTGAAGTACCAGTATTATATGCCACTGGAGCGTGAGTTATTGTTGATAAAGAGTAGTTTAAATTACAATCTGGTGGAGTTGCACAATTTGGTTGTGATGTTATGCATATATTAAAAGTAGTTGTTTGATTTGATGTTGATGTATATGTATAAACACGAACATAATATGTTGCACCAACGGTTAATCCTGTAACTGAACTGGTGTTTGGATCACTACAAACCAAAGGAGTTCCTAGAGAGCCACATGTACCACTATATACAGAATGATATAAATCGGTTGTTGAGCCAGCTACATTTGATATGGTTATATCATGTGCTCCAGAAGTTGCAACAAACTTAAACCATACATCATCATCGGCTGTTCCCCAACATGAGTTTGGTTCAGGTGATGCTGATGAACAATTTACAGTTCCAGCTGTTGTAACAGTACAAGTTTGACTAGAATTTACAGTAAGCGTGGTTGCACCACTACAATCATTATTTGGTGGTATTGAAATTGTAACATTAACTAATACACTTGAAGAAGTTGCAGATAATCCACTATTTGTACAAGTTAATATACAACGGAAATAAGTGTTTGAAGAAGGACTTGCCACATAATAAGCACTTGTAGCTCCAGCAATATTAGTCCAAGGCCCTCCTGCTGCAGGTGCTGATTGCCATTGATATGCAATTCCACATGAAGTTGATGCTCCTGTCAAAGATAATGTTGATGTTGGTGAAGCACAAGAAGAAATGGTTGCAACAGAGGCTACTGCTGTTCCTGCTGTTGGTGTCCCAGAACATACTCCTCCAGCGGTTATGTTAATACGATAATCTTCTGTTTCTCCCCATGTATAAGTTCCACAACCATTTGTAGAAGTAGAAGATTCAACACATACAATCCTCATTGTAGTTACACCTAATGTTGCATAGCAAGGTATAGTAATATTAACTGAAGTTGAATTAGGTAAAGAAGGATTTGCATAAGCAAAAACAGGATATGATTCACCTACATCATTAAAATCACCATCTTGATTTAAATCAATATACACATCAACTCGATGGCTGTATGCTGTACCTCCAATTTGAACAGTTAAAGAAGTTGCAACATTTTGTTGAATATTTGGAACTGGAACAGCAGAAGCTGTCCAATTACTATACATACCAGCTGTTCCTGTTGCTGTTCCTTGAGAACCTGTTAATGATACCGTTGCAGAGGTATTATTAATTGTTCCAAATTGAACCCTAGTAATGTCCATATCTGACGTTGATGTAGCACTTGATGGACAATAACAAGCAGCTGTTAAAACAATAGTTTCATATAATGACGAACTATTTGATGATGAACCTCCACTATTTGTACAAGTAGTAATTCTTCTATAATATGTATTGGCTAATGGTGCAACTGTGCATGTTATACCTGTTTCACCAGGGATATTTATCCATGTTACATTATCTGTTGATGATTGCCACTGATACACTAATCCTGATGCAATAGTACTACCTGTTACGGAAAGCGTAGTAGTTCCTCCGGGACAAATAGGGTTAACTGATGATATGGTTGTTCCACCAGCAGGAGCACCTGTACAAGCTGGTGCAGCTGTAATATTTATTCGGTAATCTTCTGTTTCACCCCAAGTGTATGTACCACAATAACTAGATGAAGACGATTCAACACATACCACTCTCATGGTAGTTATTCCTGTAGTAGCAGTAATTGGAATTGTTATACTTGTTGCAGTTGTATTAGGAAGAGCAGGATTTGCATATGCAAAAATTGGAATAGACTCGCCAGCATCAGCAAAATCACCATCTTGATTAAAATCAATGTATACATCAACACGATGGCTATAAGGAGAACCCCCACCAATCTGAACTGAAAAGGCATTTGTAGAACCTTGCTGAAGGTTGGGCACAGGAACAGCAGACCCTCTCCAATCACTATACATCCCTGCTGTACCAACAGCAGTACCTTGTGTACCTGTTAAAGAAATATTTGCTGAAGTATTGTTTATTGTTCCAAGTGTAATATTTAAAATATCCATATCACCAGTTGATGTTGCACTAGACACACAATAGCAAGATGTAGGTGCATTCATAGTCACTGTTGAAACACTTGAAGTTGCTGTAGCTCCTCCATTTGAACAGGTTGTTATGCATCGGTAATAAGTTAACGCAGTTACAGTTGCAACATAAGATGTTGCTGTAGCTCCACCAATATTTGTCCAAGTAGAATTATCTGGTGAAGATTGCCACTGATAAGAAATACCACATCCAGAAGTGTTCCCTGTTAAAGTTATTGTGGATGTACTACCACTACATACAGAAGAAGGTGATGGTGTTGCTGTTCCTGCCGCAGGTGTTCCAGAACATGATGGAGATGGAGTCCATCTATAAATTTGTCCATTTGCTGGTTTAGTACTTAGATTGTCTGTTTCGGTAATTGTTGATGCTGTAGGAGAAGCACCTGTTCCATTTAATGAATAGAACTGGCCAACAGTTGCTCCATTAATTCCAATAGTTGCACTTCCGCTATTAACTGCATTAGCTTCTTGTCTATAAATAAATTCTATAACATTAGTTGTTTCATAAAGTTTTACTTGAAATGAAATTACTGCATTATTAGCCGCAAAATACCACTCCATATTTAACCATTCTATAGTAAGAATTCTATTGGGTGCTGTACCTGACAATTGATAACGAACATTATTTCTACATTGTAAATCATCCCAAAGTGGTGCTAATATCAATGAGCCTGTCCCATCTAAATCATTCCAAGAATTAGATCCAGTTAAGCCCGTATTAAAAGTCATCCAACCGTTACTAGAAACTTTAAATTGTGTATAGTTTATACAACCATAATTAAATGTAAAACCTATATTCTGAGTAGTAGAAATTACATCATCATCAGTATTTCCAATAGCGTTAGTACCTCCACCTAAAGCTGTATAAGTTCCGCCTACTGAAGAAAATGTGTAACTAAACTGCCCAAAAGACAAATTAGCAAACCCTATTGCTATAACAAAAAGAAGAGAAGATATAATTTTTTTCATATTCATTATTTTTTTTACTATTCAGAAACATTAGCATCTAACTTGTCTTTTTTTAGAAAACTAACATTGTTTTCATAAAATACACGAGTAAAATCAGACTCAAGAAATTTTTCATTGTATTTAATAGTTAGTATTTTCTTAAATTCATCTAATAATATAGATGAAATTTTTCCAGCATACTGAAATTGAAACAAATCATCTTTTAACTGCCCGATAGTATTTAAATCATATTTAGTTAAATCCACAGCTAATGTAACTTCCTGATTAGTTTGAGCTTTTATAAAAATTGTTTGTTCGTTGTTTGGATTTCCTTTTTGCTGAGCAAAAGAATTACTAACAGAAAGAAGAACCATAATTAACATTATAAATCTTAATATACTTCTCATAAATTCTTATCAATTAAATTATAAATAACCTTAAAATAATAATTGATGATTAAAAATCAACAATTTGTTTAAAATAAAACAAAAATTCTATTTCGACTTATAAATATAACCAAATAATTAACTCTACATTTATATTTTGTTAACAATTCGACAAAGAATTAAATTTGGCAGATGAAGATAAATATAAAATATGATATTAAACATAGTTGATAGTGGTAAGAAAATGAAGTTAGATTTGTAAAAAATAAAAAGTGTATTTTTAATAAACAGAAAAATACACCTCAACGTCGTTCCATACTTAACACGGAATCTATAAAGATTGCGGGTCGATCCCTATGTCATTAAGTTAAGCGAAAAAACCAGCATTGGTAATGCTTCCATTATTTCAACTCACCCCTGATTGCTTTTAGCAATCTTTCCCCTCTCTTAATAAAGAGACGGGGTGGCTATCGAAGATAGTCGGGGGTGAGTTAGTAAGTTCAGAAAATAAATTTAAAATCACTTATATTCTTAACTTAATGACATTGGGTTGAGCCCGCAATGACGACAGTAGCTAGATTAAGAATTGAGTTAAATGACGGTTGTAGATGGATTAAATCTTTTTCAATTCATCTTTAATAAAATCGACCAATTCTTTTACGTAGGCTTGCGAAAAATTAAACTCAATACCTGCCGCTTGGTAAATTTCTTTTATGGATTTGGTATAGCCCAATTTTAAAGCAGCCATGTATTGCTCAATAGCTTTATTTGGGTTCTGTTTGTAGTTTCTCCATACGGCAATAGCTCCCAACTGAGCCATTCCGTACTCTATGTAATAAAATGGCACTTCGAATAAATGCAATTGTTTTTGCCACAAGGTTGCCAATGCTTTTTCGTTACCTGTCCAATCCACTTGATTGCTACCAAAAGCTTTCATAATGTCGTTCCATTTTGCATAGCGTTGTTCTACTGTATGCATAGGATTTTCGTACACCCAATGTTGAAATTTATCGATTGAAGCTACCCAAGGCAACGTTTCTAATGCTTTTTCGAGTTGTTCTTTTTTTGCACGTTTCAATTCGGTTTCATCGGTGTAAAATTCGTCCCAATAATCCATTGATAGTAATTCCATACTCATAGAAGCCAATTCTGCTACTTCTGAAGGAGTATCTTTAAATCCAGTTAAAGCTAAATCTCTAGTTAAAAACGAGTGTATGGCATGTCCGCCTTCGTGAACCATGGTAACCAAATCGCGTTGCGAACCAACCGAATTCATGTAAATAAAAGGCACACCTATTTCGTGTAATGGGTAATTAAAACCTCCTGGTGCTTTTCCTTTTTTTGAATCCAAATCGAGGTGTTTTAATTCTTTCATAATGGCTAAACATTCGCCAAAATAAGGTTTAATTCGGTTAAATGCCGTAATGGTTTTATTGATTAATTCTTCTCCTCCATCAAAAGGTTTTAATGCAGGTTTACCTGTTGGGTCAACTGCTGTATCCCAAGGCTTTAACGCATCAACACTCAACAGTTGTTTTTTCTCCACATCAAAGCCATTGGTTACAGGAACTACTTCTTTTTCGATGGCTTCGTGAAAGTTAAAACAATCTTTTGCTTCGTAATCAAACCTGCCTAAAGCAGCAAACATGTAATCGCGGTAATTTGCAAAACCAGCATTTTTAGCTACTTGGTTTCTGAGTTCTATTAATTCGGAGTAAAGTTTATTCAGTTCGTTTTCATCTTGCAATCTTCTGTTGTTGATTAAAGAAAAAACTTCTTCTCTTATTTTTCTATCGGTATTTTTAAGATAATTGGAAGCTTGTTGCAGTGTCAACTCTTTTCCATCGTAGTTAATGGTCATGGCAGCCGAAACCGCTCCATATTTTTGCGATTCTTCTTGTAATTTGGTGTTTAACGGAATGTTTTCTTCTCTAAAAATTTCAATTTGTTTTTTTATTCCTCTTAAGTAAATGTGGTAGGTTTCTTTATCTAAATCATTTAGAAACTGGTTATTTACCAGCTTTAAATTAAAAGCATTGGTGTATGGAGCAATTTTGGGTTCTATTTCGGTTATAAAAAACGAAAAGCTATCGGCTAAATCGGTATTGGTGGTATCAATATTCATTTTTATGTAACGCCAAGCCATGTCTTCTTCCAAAACAGCTTCTAGTTCACTTCGGTCTTTCAACCATTTTTCTAACTCTTTAACAGAATTAATTTCTCTATTTTTTAAGTCTTCGAAATAGCTGCTTAATTTTTCCCACGAATCAATAACAAGGTTTTCGGGTAAAAAAATTCTTTTGTCTTTTGTTGGAAGTTGAATGGTTGAATTTTGCATGATGTTTTTTTGTAAAAAAAAAGCTGAATAAAAGCATTACTGCAGATTATTCAGCTATAAATAATTTATAAAGGTATATTATCCGTTTTTCTTAGATCCAGCTGCTTTTTTAATAGGAGCTTTTGCTGCTGAAGGTTTTTTTGCTACAATAGGTTTAGCTGCAGCAACTTTTTTAGGTGCTGTAGTTTTTTTCTCTGTAACTTTCTTTTTATCGTCTTTTTGGGCAGCAACTTCTTTTTTAGCTTCAGCTTCTTGATTTTTAATAAAATCTGATTTTACTAAAATATTAAACCATAAAAACAATTTCTTTAAATCAGAATTGTACACTCTATCTTGGTCGAAAGGAACAACTTTAGCCAAATAAGCTCTTAACTCTTCTGGTTTTGCATTGTGATCGATTGCTTCAGCACCTTTAGTTGATTCATACAATTTAGCGTACACTTCAATTAAAGGCATGTCTTCACTTGTAGTATAAATGCTAATGTCTTCTAAAGCACTTACTTTGTCAGAAGCATAAACAGGTACTTTTTTGTTGTCAACTAATGATTCTACTACAAAACCATTTTTGGTTTGTGAAACAATTTTGTATAAACCCGGTTTACCGGTTACTGAAATAATAGATTTTAAATTCATATGTATATTTTAATGTGAGCAAAACTACATAAATTTTCTTTGAATAAAAATAAAGATGAATTTTTTGAAAAATGGAATTATTTATCGGAGTAATGTCCCATTGCGGAAATAACATCTACAACAACAGTAGAGTTGTTAACTGTATATATCATTCTATCTTTTTGATTTATTCTTCTCGACCATTTCCCACTTAAGTCATGTTTTAATTTTTCAGGTTGACCTGTTCCAATATATGGATGGTTTTTAAGTTCTTCAAGAATTTTTTTTATTTTAGTTTCAGTAACCTTATTGCCCGATTTTTTATGTTTAGCAATATCTTCCTTTGCCTTTTGCGTTAAGTAAACTATAAACTTGCCCATAAATCGTCAACATTTTTTACTTCATAACGCTTTTTACTTTTTTCTGCATTGTTAACCATCTCAACAAACTTAGGATTGTAAGGACTTTTAGGTTCTTCAACAATTTCTACAGCTTTTTCTTTGGCAACAAAGGTTTTAAGAAAAGCTAAAAAAGTTTTTCCTGCGATCGATTTGTCGTTAATTTTTAATGTTATGGTTTTCATTGTGGTAAGTTTTATACAAAGGTAATGAAATTAACGATTGCATTATCACCTACTTAATTAGCTTTTTACAAAACCGTTAACCAACCATAAGCATTGGGCAATTGTTCTATAATATCCGAAGCTATTAGTGCAATTTCACCTACATTTTCTTTTGCCAAATCGCCTGCAATACCATGCAAATAAACCCCAGTAATTGCAGCTTGTTCGGGTGCGTACCCTTGTGCTAATAACGAAGTAATTATTCCAGTAAGCACATCGCCACTTCCAGCTGTAGCCATTCCTGCATTGCCTGAGCTGTTAAAATACACCTTACCATTGGGTAATGCAATAGCTGTATAAGCTCCTTTTAAAACTACAACAAGTTGGTGTTTTATGGCTAAATCGCGTTGCATTTGCAATCGTTCTTCATCGTTATTCCATTTACCAACCAATCGTTCAAACTCTTTGGGATGTGGTGTTAAAATACTGTTGTTAGGTAAAAAAGCAATCCACGTTTTATTTTCGGCTAAAATATTCAGTGCATCTGCATCAATTACCATTGGCAAAACGGTGTTTTGAATTAATAGTTTTAAAGCGTTTTGTGTTTGTTTTTCTAACCCAATTCCAGGACCAACACCAATTGCATCATATTTTTCAGTATCTTTTATCGATGTAAAATAGTTCATGTCTTCATCTACGCTACACATTGCTTCGGGCACAGTGGTTTGCATTACCGACAAACCAACTTGAGGCACATGAGTTGTTAACAAGCCCACTCCCGAACGCAAACAAGCTTTTGATGATAATACAGCTGTTCCCATTTTCCCTTCACTTCCAGAAACAAGTAAGGCATGCCCGAAAGTCCCTTTGTGTGAAAACTTTGCTCGTTTTAGTATATTCTTTTTTACATCGTTTTTTGTTGTAAAATATAAGGAAGTTTGTTGCTGATGGATAAATTCTTCATGTAAACCGATGTTTAACACTTCAATTTCACCAAATACAGCTGCGTATTGAGGAAACATCATTGCCAATTTGGGTTGCTGAAATGTAAGTGTGTAAGTTGCTTTTACTACACAGCTTAAATCGTTTTCCTCATTGTTTTCGCAAAATATTCCTGATGGTATATCAATAGAAACAATGGTATTTTGATTTAGTTGCTGAATAACCGCTGAAACAAATCCATTAATAGGTTTATTTAATCCTGAACCAAATATTGCATCGACAACAATGCACTCTTTTGAAATAGCAAACTGGTTGTTAGTTTCCGTCAGCACTTCAATTTCTGCTTTCAATTTTTTTAACCTTTCTAAGTTTACAGAAAAATCGGCGGAGTAGTTTTTAGAAAACTCTACCACATAAACTTTTACTTTATACTTTTTATCCAAAAGTAATCGTGCAATAGCCAATCCATCTCCTCCATTGTTGCCAACTCCACAAAAAATAGCAAACGTATTTTTAGCATCAAACTTTTTTAATATCCAATCAACACACTTTTGCGATGCTCTTTCCATTAAATCAATTGATAAAATGGGTTCGTGTTGGATGGTATATTTATCAACTTCACTAATTTGCTGAGCAGTTAAAATTTTCATGAGTAGAGGAAAAATTCGTTATTTATTATGGGGGATTCTAAAAATTGTATTTTTAATTAACACTCCCCTTGCCCCTCTTGTTAGAGGGGAGGTTAAATGTTAATTTTTAGAACTCCCCGTAAACCAGTTTTTTATCAAATTCATGGTGTAATCCAATTCTTCTTTTGTATTGTATTTGCTAAACGAAAACCGAATGGAAGGTTTATTCATATCAGCATTTATTGCCCTCAACACATGCGAACCAGTGTTGCTACCAGACGAACAAGCACTACCTCCCGAAACGCAAACGCCTTCAATATCGAAATTAAACAACAACATTTCGTCCATTTCACTGTTTGGAAAAAGCACATTTAAAACGGTGTACAAACTATCTCCTTTAGGATTTCCATTAAATGAAATTCCTGCAATATTTTGCTCCAATTTCTCAATTAAGTACGTTTTTAATTCTTGTATATATTTTTGGTGTTCATCTAAATGTTGATAAGCAATTTCCATAGCTTTTGCCAATCCTACAATACCATAAATATTTTCAGTTCCTGCACGCATGTTTCGTTCTTGTGCTCCTCCAGTAATAATGGGTTTTAATTGCACATTTTGATTGACAAACAAAAAACCGACACCTTTTGGTCCATGAAACTTGTGAGCCGAGCAGGTTAAAAAATCAATGTCTAAATCCCTCACATCAAATGTGTAATGCCCCATGGTTTGTACCGTATCCGAATGAAAATAAACACCGTATTTTTTACACAATTGAGCTACTTTTTTTAGGGGTAACAAATTACCAATTTCGTTGTTGGCGTGCATTAACGAAACCAATGTTTTTTTATCGGTATGGGTTGCTAAAATTTCTTCCAAATGAACTAAATCAACCGAACCAGAACCGTCTAATTTAACTAAACTGAGCAACACATTATTTTGTTGATGAATAAGTTCGGCAGTATCAATAACAGCATGATGTTCTATTGGCGAAGTAATGATATGATTAACTCCTAAATCTTTTACTGCACTACGCAAAACCATGTTGTTGGCTTCGGTGCCTCCTGAAGTAAAAAAAACTTCGGCAGGAGCTGCATGGATAAAAGAAGCTACTTTTTTTCTTGCTTCCTCTACCACTACCCTTGCTTGTCGACCAATGGCATGAACAGCAGATGGATTTCCATAAGTATTTTTCATTACCTCCAACATAGTAGTAATTACTTCTGGGTCTAATGGTGTTGTTGCGGCGTTATCTAAATAAATTTTGTTCAAGGTTTTTAGTTTTTCTTTTGTCGGAGATAGGAGGCACGAAGCCAGAAATCACAAAGACTTCCAACTTCCATCTTCGGTCTTTAAACCCTATATCATTTCTTTAATATCAGTAATAATTTTATTAGCCAAAGCATCTGCATTTTCGATAGAAGTACTTTCGGCATAAATTCTAATAATTGGTTCGGTATTCGATTTTCGTAAATGCACCCACTCCGTTGGAAAATCAATTTTAACGCCATCAATGTTATTGATATTTTCGTTTTTATATTTTTCTTCCATTTTACCCAAAATTTCATCTACATTAATTTGAGGCGTTAGTTCAATTTTATTTTTAGAAATAAAATAGTTTGGATAGGAAGCCCGTATAGCCGAACAACTCATTTTTGATTTTGCAAGATGCGTTAAAAACAAGGCAATACCAACTAAAGCATCTCTACCATAATGGATTTCAGGGTAAATAATTCCGCCATTACCTTCTCCGCCAATAATAGCGTTTTGAGCTTTCATCATTTCCACCACATTTACTTCACCAACTGCTGATGCAAAATAGGTATTTCCGTTTTGTTCGGTTACATCACGCAAAGCTCTTGTTGAAGATAAATTAGACACGGTATTTCCTGGTGTATTTTTAATTACATAATCAGCAATTGCAACCAATGTATATTCTTCGCCAAACATTTCGCCATTTTCGCAAACTATTGCCAACCGGTCAACATCTGGGTCAACCACAAAACCCACATCGGCTTTTTGTGCTTTTATTTGAGCCGATATTTCGGTTAAATTTTCTGGCAAAGGTTCTGGGTTGTGAGGAAAAACACCGTTTGGTGTACAATACAATTCCAACACATTGTTTACTCCTAAAGCTTTAAGCAACGCTGGAAGAAAAATACCGCCAGTTGAATTTACGCAATCAATGGCTACTTTAAAATTAGCAGATTTAATTAAATCGACATCAACCAAAGGCAAGTTTAAAACTGCATCAATGTGTTTTTGTAAATAGGTATCGTCTTTTTTATAAGCTCCTAAATCATCAACTTCAGCATAACTAAAACTACTATTTTCAGCCATTTCAAGCACTTCTTCACCATCTTTTGCAGAAATAAACTCTCCTTTTTCGTTTAACAACTTTAACGCATTCCATTGCTTTGGATTGTGGCTTGCGGTTAAAATAATACCTGCATGAGCTTTTTCCATAGGAACCGCCACTTCAACCGTTGGTGTTGTTGATAAATCCAAATCTAACACATCAATTCCTAAGCCTTGCAGCGTTCCTACTACTAAATGCTGCACCATTTCGCCCGAAATACGAGCATCTCTACCAATTACAATTTTGCATTTTTCATTGTTGTTTCGTTTTTTTATCCACGAACCAAAAGCCGATGTAAATTTAACGATATCAAGAGGTGTTAACCCTTCGTTTGGCTGACCGCCAATGGTTCCTCTAATTCCTGAAATTGATTTTATTAAGGTCACTTTTCTTAGGTTTTAATTTGTCGGTAAAGTTATTCAACTTGTTGCACTTTTTAGTTTTTAGTTTCTATTTTGTTTCCCGTAGCTGTTGCTAATTAATTCCATTACCTTTTACACTTTACAAACTTTCTACTTTTAACTTTTTGTTAACTAATTGTTGAAAATAATAGAGTAAAAAACATTTTAGAATATGGAAAGGGGTAAATTTGTGATAACGAAAGAACATGGAAGAGGATTTTGATTCATACAACGACGCCAACGACGAATTAGAGTTATCTAATCGTTTTGAGCAAATGCTCGAAAATGAAGAACATTATTTTTTTGATGTTGAAGAATTTGAAGATTTAATCGATTTTTACTTGGATAAAAACGAAATGGAAAAAGCAAAACAAGCTATTGATTTTGCTTTAGAACAACACCCCAATTCTTCGGCACTAAAAATTAAACAAGCACAGTATTTAATAGAAAATCATCAACCCAACAAAGGATTAGAAATTTTAAACGCTCTCGAAAACATGGAGCCTTTTAATCCTGAAGTTTACTTAAACAAAGCCAATATTTATAGCCAAATTAGACAGCACCAAAAAGCTATAGAAAATTATTATAAGGCATTAAAAATAATCGACGATAAAACCGAAAAAGCAAACATTTATTTTAACATTGCTTTTGAGCACGAAAATTTAGCACAATACGATAAAGCATTGGTTATACTAAAAGAGTTGTTGCTAGAAAATCCTGAAAACGAGACCGTTTTATACGAAATATCGTTTTGTTACAACTTAAAAAACGACACCGAAAGCAGCATAGAGTTTTTCAATAGTTTTATTGATGAACATCCTTATAGTTATTTGGCTTGGTTTAGTTTAGGAATTGCATACAACAAAGCAGAGCTTTACGAAAAAGCAATTGACGCATACGATTATGCTTTGGCAATAAAAGAAGATTTTTCGTCGGCTTACTTTAATAAAGCCAATTCGTTGGCAATGCTCGGAAGATACGAAGATGCAATTGCTACTTTTAAAGAAGCTTCAACTTTTGAAGAACCTGATTCTACTACGTTTTACTATATTGGTGAATGTTACGAGAAACTAGAAGATTACACCAATGCCGAAGATTATTACTACAAAGCCATAAATTTAGACCCCTACTATGCCGATGCTTACGCAGGAATAGCAGTAGTTAGCGAATACCAGAAAAAAAATCATGTAGCTGCATTTTACATACAAAAAGCTATTGATTTGGAAACCAACAATGCTGATTTCTGGTACATTTATGGCGATATTTTATGCAATTTAGCCAACTATGAAGAAGCAATAGAATGTTTTAATAAAGTAATAGAAATAGATGATGAAAACGAAGAAATTTGGTTAGACTTATCAGAAGCTTATCTTAACTTAGAAAACATAGATAGTGCGTTAAACGTATTAGAACAAGGATTAGAAAAACAACCAACCAACTACCAAATTATAACACGAAAATCGGCTTTGCTTTTAAAACAAGGCAAAGTACAAAGTGCCAATGAACAACTTTCCATTGCACTTACCAATCAACCTCAATTGATTGAAGATTTTCTTGATTATTATCCCGAAGCAACAAGTTTCCCTGAAATTTTGCAAACAATAGAACATTTTAAAAAATAACATGAATTTCGAATTACCATTTATCCCAAAAAGGGATTCTCAACCAAGAGAAACAGGCTTAACCATGATGATGGACAAAGGCCTAAGTTGGAGAGAAGCTGAAAATTTTGTTCAATCTTCGGCACATTTAACCGATTTAGTTAAACTTGGTTTTGGAACATCATACGTTAGTAATGATTTAGCGAAAAAAATTGCCATTTATAAAGAAGCAGGCTTAAAAGTTTACCTTGGAGGAACACTTTTCGAAGCATTTATTGTTAGAGGTATGTTTGATGATTATAGAAAATTGTTAGATAAATTTCAGCTTAACACCTGCGAAGTATCTGATGGTTCGGTTGTTTTGAATCACGAAATAAAATGTGAATACATTTCTACATTAGCTAAAGATTTCACCGTATTATCAGAAGTGGGTTCTAAAGAAGCTGGCATTTTAATTAGCCCATCGAAATGGATTAAAATGATGCAAAACGAATTACAAGCTGGTTCGTGGAAAGTTATTGCAGAAGCCCGAGAAAGTGGAAATGTTGGTATTTACCGACCAAACGGAACTGCCCATGTTGCATTGGTAAATAAAATCATTAACAACGTAAAATTGGAAAACATTTTGTGGGAATCTCCAATAAAATCGCAACAAGTTTGGTTTATCAAACAATTTGGAGCAAATGTTAACTTAGGTAATATTGCCCCTAATGAAGTTATTCCTTTAGAATGTTTGCGATTAGGTTTAAGAGGCGATACTTTTTTTGAACATCTTCCAAATGAAATAATTGCTGAATTTAAGTAATACTTAAATGGAAATTTCTGCTCAAACATTAAATGATTATATTTTAAAAGGCAAAAATTTTCAACTCATTGATATTCGTGAAAATTACGAATTCGAAGCATACAACATAGGCGGAATAAACATTCCAATGGATGAAGTAATGACTAATTTACACCTTTTAGACTTTAAAAAACTCATTGTATTTTGTTGTACGGAAGGTTTGAAGTCTAAAGCACTCATAAACATTTTAAAAAGAAAAATAGAAAATGCCACAATGTACTCTCTAAAAGGAGGAATTATGAATTATTTCGAAGAATTTGAAATTTAAACATGAATATTATGCAACGCAATATAAAGGATTATTTAATGATTGGTTTAAAAGGAATTGCAATGGGAGCAGCTGATGTTGTTCCTGGAGTTTCGGGTGGTACAATTGCTTTTATATCAGGCATTTATGAAGAGTTGTTGGAAACCATCAGTAAAGTAAACTTTAATGCATTAAAAGTTTTAAAACAAGATGGAATTAAAGCTGCTTGGAATAACATCAATGGAAATTTTTTGGCTGCATTATTATCGGGCATAGCCATTAGCATAATTTCATTAGCAAAATTGATTACATACCTAATGGAATTTCATACCGTATTGTTATGGAGTTTCTTTTTTGGATTGATACTTTCTAGCATCTATTTAGTTGGAAAAAAAATAAAACAATGGAATGTGCCAAAAATAATTTCCTTAATTGTTGGAAGTGCCATTGCATTTTACGTTACTATTTTACCGCCTATGAGTTCTCCTGATGCGTTGTGGTTTATATTTTTATCAGGTGCGTTAGCTATTTGTGCAATGATATTACCTGGAATTTCAGGTAGTTTTATTTTATTGTTGTTAGGTTCTTATGAATATGTACTTACCTCATTAAAGGATATTAAAATAACTGTAATTGCTGTTTTTGCTGCAGGGTGTATTACCGGTCTTTTATCTTTCTCTAGATTTTTAAATTGGATGTTTAAAAAACACCATGATTTAACTGTTGCTTTACTTACAGGCTTTTTAGTTGGATCGCTCAATAAAATTTGGCCATGGAAAGAAGTATTACAAACAAGAATAAATTCTCACGGAAAAGAGGTTCCATATATTGAAGAAAATGTTTTTCCTCAACATTTTGATGGAGAACCGCAATTGATGATGTCTTTAGTTATGCTTGTAATAGGGTTTTCTTTAATTCTTGTAATTGAAAAAATTGCTGAAAAAAAGTAGATTATTACCTATAAACAACTCCCGATTTTTAAATTAATAACTTGAATAAAAGTTCTTGCAACTTATATTTATTTTTTGCGTCTATTTGTTTTTAACAATAATTTGTTAAAAATATTATACTTTTACTTTTTAATTAGATTTTTTTCACAAAACTCTTAAAACAACTAAATTATGAAACTAAAATTAGTTTTAACCACGCTGTGTGTAAGTTTACTATCTTTTTCTTATGCTCAAAAATCAGAACGAGTAATTAAACAAGCCCCTCCTCATCAATCGATAAATACTTCTCAAACAAGAGTTGTTGATACTATTGGGGTTGATAAATCAAAAACCAAAACACCTCAATTTTCCACTAAGTCGGTTGACAATACTGTAGCCAACAAAAACAATTCGTTGCTTCAGGAGTTGTATTCAATTGAAGATGAAAGAAACTCCATTGAAAAAAACAATTCTTTATCTTCATCAGAAAGAAATGATAGAATAAATAAAATTAATTCGTCATACAATATTAAAAAAGCTGAATTTATGAATTACGTGAATTCTAAAGGTTTTTCAACTGTTTCTAAACAAGAACAAAGTTACTTTTTATCTATCCTAAAAAGTGACAACAAAATGTCTGAATACAACAAATACGTTGAATTAATTAAACAATCTAACTAATGAGAATAAGATTATACACAACCGTTTTATTAAGCTTTTTTTCATTAACAAAAGCTTCTGCTCAATTAGCCTCAACACCCTGTGCAGCAGGTCCATTACCTAACGCATGTGCTCCAAACACTATTAATCTTACCAGTTCATTTACAAACTCTGGAGTAACCAATCCTTCAACCGAAAATGGTGTGGGATGTAGTAGTGTTGGTAGTAATATTACTGCTGGAAATATATATGATTATGACGCCTGGTACACCACTGTAGTAGATGCAAATGGCGAAGTTAGTGTATATGCCGCTATTGTTACAGGTGACCCTGTTGTAGGTATATATTCTGGTCCAAACTGTTCTACTTTAACTTTAAGAAGTTGTGATGATGATAGTGGTACAGGATTAGACGCATTAGCTACAGCAACAGGTTTAACACCTGGAGCAACGGTTTGGATAAGAGTTTGGGATTATAACGGAGGTACTGGAACTTATACCACTACTGCAACTGGTGGAACTCCTCCTGCAAATGATAATTGTGCAGCTGCTCAAAATTTAACTGTAAATGCTGCTCCAGTTGCTGGAACAGATTATTGTGCTACGGTAGAAACAAGCGATTGGCAAGATTGTGAAGGAAATACTGAAAGTAATGTATGGTACTCGTTTACTATTCCAACCAGTGGTCAAACAACAGTTAATATTACCAATATTTCATGTTTTGGAAGCGGTAATGGTGTTGATGTAACTATTATGACAGGAAACTGTGCTGCTTTTTCAAGCGTAATTTGTCAACAAGCAATATCTTCTAACTCAGCAATAAACTTTACAGGAGTTGGTGGCACAACCTATTATGTTATGGTTGATGGTGACAATGCTGGTGGAGCAAATTCGTTATGTAATTTTAACATTGATGTAGATTTAGCATCACCTGTTTGTGGAACAGTTGATTTTCATGCTGAAGAAAATGTTTCTCCATTTAACATTATTTCACCGTTTCCATCAACAATGTCGTGTACTGATGATTGGATTTATTTAGCAGCTGATGACACTGTTATATCTGGAAATTATATTAGCCCAGCCTACAACTTTATTGTTACTGGAAATATAGATGGAAACGATGAAATTTGGATTTACTCAGGTGGTACTGCAACATTAGGCTCAGGAACAGCAATTTTTGCAAACACTATCCCAAATAGTACTACATACACAGTTTATGGTGGATGGCTAAGTGCTACAACTCCGTATTATTTAGAACTATGTAATACTTCAGGCAATATTCCTTGGCAAGTTGAAAATGCTGGGAATGGTACTATTCATGGAACTGGTACGAGTAATTCAGGAAATGGAAATTGTCAACGATTTGGTCCTTTTTATCCTGATGGTATTGCTACATGGACATCAAATGCCCCAGCAGGCTCAATAAGTTTAACTACAACAAATGGGTTAACCTATTTTGATCCAGCAGTTGCAGGACCTGGAAGTTATCAAGTTACTTACAATTGGGATGATGAAAATGGCTGTACAGGTTCTTCTACAAAAACAATTACAGTAACTGCACCATATTCTTTTACTAGTTTAGATTATGCTACAGTTTGTATAAATTCAGGAAATGTTTCACCCACATTAGTAGCTGATGCCGGAGGTGTTTATAGTTCTGCAACATTAGGAGCTTCATTAAATACTTCCACAGGAGTAGTTAATTCAAATACAGCTCCTGTTGGCACTCATACAATTACTTATACACTTGGAACAATGCCTTGTGGCGTAGAAGGTATTGCCACAATCACTATTAACCCAACAATGACCGCTTCTGCACCGTCATCAAATCCTATCGTTTGTATTAACACAGCTATAACAAATATTACACACACCACAACATCTGCTACTGGTATTGGTGCTGCTACTGGCTTACCTGCTGGTGTAACTGCTGGTTTTGCTGGTAATACCATTACCATAAGCGGAACACCTTCAGCTTCAGGAACTTTTAACTACTCTATTCCTTTAACTGGTGGTTGTGGTACGGTTAACGCTACTGGAACAATAACTGTAAATCCAAATAACACAGTAACTCCTGCATCAAGTTCTCCAACAATTTGTATAAATAATGCTATAACAAATATAACTCATACAACAACTGGTGCAACAGGTATTGGTGCTGCTTCTGGTTTACCTGCTGGTGTTAGTGCTAACTGGTCTGGTAATACAATTACAATAAGTGGCACTCCTTCAACTTCTGGCACTTTCAACTACTCCATTCCTTTAACAGGAGGTTGTGGTACGGTTAACGCTACTGGAACTATTACCGTGACACCAAACAACACCGTAACCCCAGCCTCAAGTTCTCCAACAGTATGTATCAACACTGCAATAACAAACATTACACATACAACAACTGGTGCTACAGGCATTGGAGCAGCAACAGGCTTACCAGCAGGTGTCTCAGTAGGGTTTGCAGGAAACACCATTACGATAAGCGGAACACCTACAGCAAGTGGAACCTTCAACTACTCTATTCCTTTAACAGGAGGTTGTGGAACAGTTAATGCTACAGGTACTATTACTGTTACACCATTAGACAATGCTTCTTTCGCTTATTCTGGTAATACTTATTGTTTAACAGGAACAAATCCTACTCCAATTTCGATAAACACTCCCGGAGGTGTATTCAGCATCAGCGGAGTTGGTGTTATTAATTCTAGCACTGGTCAAATAAATTTAGCCGCTAGTGGTTTAGGAACATTTACTATTACCTATAACACTGCTATTTTAGGAAATCCATGTCCAAATATTTATACTACAGATATTACAATAACAGCTGCACCAAGTGCTACATTTAGCTATAATTCGGCTGCATTTTGTCAAAATGCTGCTGCTCCAATTCTTTCATTTGGAGCTGGATCAAGTGCTGGTGTATTTAGTTCTTCTCCTGGAGGTCTATCATTAAACACTTCGAATGGAGCAATTACCTTATCAACTAGTACTCCAGGCGTTTATACTGTTTATAATACCATTGCAGCGTCTGGAGGATGTGCTCAAGCAATAGATTCTACTTCTATAACCATTAATCCAAACGCAACAATTAACTTAACATCAGCAGGATCTACTACTAATCAAACATTATGTATAAATACTCCTATTACTAACATTACCTATGCAATAGGAGGTGGTGGAACAGGTGCAGGAGTTACAGGCTTACCTGCAGGTGTAAATGGTTCATTTGGAGCAGGAGTTTTTACTATAAGTGGAACACCATCAGCAAGTGGAACTTTTAATTATACTGTTACAACTACAGGAACTTGCGGACAAGTAAGTAGCGTTGGAACTATTACAGTTACACCTGATAATACAGTAACTCCAGCGTCTTCTTCTCCAACATTGTGTATCAATACTTCAATGACAAACATTACACATACAACAACTGGTGCAACAGGTATTGGTGTTGCTACAGGCTTACCTGCTGGTGTAAATGCTAACTGGTCTGGTAACACCATAACTATAAGCGGTACACCAACAGCTTCAGGAACATTTAACTACTCTATTCCATTAACAGGAGGTTGTGGAACTGTTAACGCAACTGGAACTATTATTGTAACTCCTGATAATACTGTAACTCCAGCTTCAAGTTCTCCAACAGTATGTATCAATAACGCTATAACAAATATTACACATACGACTACTGGTGCTACAGGCATTGGTGCTCCTTCTGGCTTACCCGCTGGTGTGACAGCTGGTTTTGCTGGCAATACCATTACCATAAGCGGAACGCCAACAGTTTCAGGAACTTTTAACTACTCTATTCCATTAACTGGTGGTTGTGGAACTATTAATGCTACTGGTGTTATTACTGTTAATCCAGAAAACACAGTAACTCCAGCCTCAAGTTCTCCAACGGTTTGTATTAATACAGCTATAACCAACATTACACACACTACTACAGATGCTACAGGTATTGGTACAGCTTCTGGTTTACCTGCTGGTGTTAGTGCAAGCTGGTTTGGTAATACCATTACCATAAGTGGAATACCAACAGCTTCTGGCACTTTCAACTACTCTATTCCATTAACAGGTGGTTGTGGTACGGTTAGTGCAACTGGAACGATAACTGTTAATCCTGATATGACAGTAACACCAGCATCTTCATCCCCAACAGTATGTATCAACACAGCAATAACAAATATTACACATACTACTACTAGTGCTACAGGTATTGGTGCAGCTACAGGTTTACCTGCTGGTGTAACAGCTGGTTTTGCGGGTAATACCATTACCATAAGTGGTACACCAACAGCAAGTGGTACTTTTAACTACACTATTCCTTTAACAGGAGGTTGTGGAACAATTAACGCAACTGGAACGATAACTGTTAATCCAGATATGACAGTAACACCAGCCTCTTCATCACCAACCGTTTGTATCAATACAGCAATAACAAACATTACACATACTACAACAGGAGCAACAGGTATTGGTGCAGCTACAGGCTTACCTGCTGGTGTAACTGCTGGTTTTGCTGGTAATACCATTACCATAAGTGGTACACCAACAGCAAGTGGTACTTTCAACTACACTACTCCTTTAACTGGAGGGTGTGGAACAATTAACGCAACAGGAACATTTACTGTAACTCCAAACAATACGGTATCTCCTGCTTCAAGTTCACCAACAGTATGTATCAATATTGCGATGACAAACATTACACATACTACTACTGGAGCAACAGGTATTGGTGCAGCTACAGGCTTACCTGCTGGTGTAACTGCTGGCTTTGCTGGTAATACCATTACCATAAGCGGTACACCAACAGCAAGTGGTACTTTTAACTATACCATTCCTTTAACTGGTGGTTGTGGTACTGTTAACGCAACAGGAACAATTACTGTTAACCCAGATCCAACCATTGGAATAACAACAGCGTCAGAGTGTGAGAACATCACAGGTTCGGGAGAAGCTTTAAATATAGATGTAACAGCATTAGAAACTGCAATTAATGCTACAGCAAACATTACTTGGTATACAGACAATACCTATACAACCTCTTATAATCCAACCAATGAAACAGTAAGCAATGGAGAAGTATTTTACTTTGAAGTAGAACTTAATGGATGTATTGTTCAAGGCACCATTACTTATTCTGTTTCAGGTAACATTGTTCTCAACGACCCTACCCCAGAGTTCTGTGAAGATGTTTTAGGGGGAGGAAGCGTTACAAATGTTGATTTAACAACATTCAACAACAGTGTTTTTGCAGGAGCGACAAGTTATACTTGGGCTACAGGACCAACAGGAGTTACTATAAACGATGGTGACAGTATTAATGTACAAGTACAACAAGGAAGTTGTCCTACTGTTGATATATTTGTACACTTTACAGTTAACCCATTACCTACAGCTACGATAAGCGGAGGAGGAACTATCTGTGCAGGCGATGCTATTCCAGATGTTACCATAACATTAACAGGAACAGGACCTTGGTCGGTAACCTATACCGATGGAACAACCCCAGTTACGATAAATCCAGCAACTTCACCAGCAACATTAAGTGGATTAGCAGACGGAACCTATACCGTAACTGCTGTATCAGATAATAATTGTACAGGAACATTTAGTGGTTCAGCAACTGTTTTAACCAATCCACTTCCAACAGCTATCGACCAAACACCACAAGTTTGTGAAGACGCCTCAACACCAGGAAGTGCAGCAGGAGTTGATTTAACAGCATTAAATGGTTCTATTGATGGAGGAGCAGGAAATACATTAACATGGTATTCAGATGTGAACTTAACCACACCAGTAGCAACACCAAACAGTACAACAGTAAATGATAACGATGTGTATTATGTATTGGTTGACAACGGAACATGTTCAGATACTGCAATGGTAACTTACGATGTAACAAGCACTATTACACTAACAGCACAAACTCCTGCTTTATGTGAAGATGCTGCAGGAAGCGGTACAGTTGCCAATGTTGATTTAACAAGCTACAACAACGCTATCTATAGTGGAGGAGCTATGTTTGATTGGTATCAAGATGCAGGTTTAACAACACCTGTAGTAACACCAACAGCAGTAACTGTAACCAATGGATTAACATTCTATGTTGATGTAACAGATGGTAATTGTAAAAATAATAGCAATATTACTTTTACCATCAATCCAACCTATTTTATACAAGAAAGTGATGCTATTTGTAGTGGAGGAAGCTACACGTTCCCAGATGGAACAACACAAACTAACATTACTACACAAGTAATTTACAACAGCAATTTAACAACAACTTTAGGTTGCGATAGTATTGTAGAAACTACGGTAAATGTTGACCCACAGCTTTCGATTACTGCTGACCCGGTTGCACCAATTTGTTTTGGAGAAAACCTAACATTAACAGCAACAGGAAGTGGCAACGGAACCATTACTTGGTATAGCGATGCAGCAGGAACAAACGTAATAAGTACAGGAAGTCCATTTGACGCAACTTCACAAGTATCAACAACAGGAACTTATACCTTCTATGTAAATGAAGCTGGAATATGTTCAAGTTCGTTAACAGCAGTAAATGTAATAGTTGGAGGAGTAACAGCATCAATAACTGCTACGCCAACAACCGGATTTATGCCTTTAGCTGTTGTTTTTGATAACAACAGCTCAACAGGACCAACAGTAACCTACGATTGGAACTTTGGTGATGGAACACCAACATCAAACATTACAGATCCGACTCATACTTATACTAACTTAGGCAATTATACGGCTGTATTAATTGTAAGCGATGGCGTATGTAGCGACACTGCAACTGTTACAATAGAAGTTATTGGTCAGTCAACTATTTTAATACCAAATGTATTTACACCGAATGGTGATGGTTCAAACGATGTATTTACAGTAGAAGGTACAAATTTAGAATCAGTAGAAGGAGAAATTTTCAACCGTTGGGGACAAAAAATGTTTGAATGGAAACACGTAAAAGGTTATTGGGATGGTAGAACCCAAAGTGGTGCAGAAGCTCCAGACGGAAC
>JABTUP010000060.1 GCA_015075325.1 Flavobacteriales bacterium
TTGGTTAATGATTTCTACAACTCCAAATAGTTTAAGTAATTATTCCTTTATTGATCTTTTCGCAGGTATTGGAGGTTTTCATTTAGCTTTAACTTCATTTGGGGCTAAGTGTAACTTCGCTTCTGAATGGGATAAATATGCCGCTGAAACCTATGAAGCAAATTTTAATATTAAACCTTTTGGAGATATAACCAAAATTAGTGAGACCGACATCCCAAAACATGATATACTTTGTGGCGGTTTTCCTTGTCAAGCATTTTCTATTGCTGGGAAGCAAAAAGGATTTGAAGATACTAGAGGCACACTTTTTTTTGACATCGCTAGGATTGTTAATTACCACCAGCCCAAAGTTGTTTTTCTTGAAAATGTAAAAAACCTAACAAAACATGATGATGGGAACACATTAAAAGTGATTATTCAAACATTAGAAGAACTGAACTATAATGTTTACACAAAAGTGTTAAATGCGAGTAATTTTGGACTACCTCAAAACAGAGAACGAATTTACATTGTAGCTTTTAACAAGAATGTTGATTCCTCTTATTTTAAATTTCCTACTCCTCCAAATAATCCTATTTGCCTTCAAGATATATTAGAAAATAATCCTAGTAATGCAAAAATAATTTCAAGGGAAGACATTGAAATCTATAAAAACTATCATTCTAGTAATACATTATTTGATGAAATAGAACTCCTAAACAAACCTATACAAATTGGTAAAGTAAATAAAGGAGGACAAGGTGAACGAATTTATCACCCACTTGGTCATGCTATTACATTATCTGCCTATGGCGGTGGAATTGGGTCAAAAACTGGATTATATCTTATTAATGATAAAATAAGAAAGTTATCTCCAAGGGAATGTGCTAGAATACAAGGGTTTCCTGAAGATTTTATTTTAAATAGTATTGATAATCAGTCATATAAACAATTTGGAAATAGTGTTTCAATAAATGTTTTACAACATATACTACTAGAAATAAGTACCATACTTGAACCAAATAAGACAACCGATCCTATAAAAAAATCAAAAGAATTAGTATATGAATAAAGAACAACTATTAGGTTCACAAACAGCAAAAAATGGTTTCTTAAATGAAGGTGACATTGTAAACAAATTCAATGCATGGAATACAGATGAAGATGCTCAAAAGTGGTTATTAATAATGCAATATGATTTATCTGAAATTAAATATGTAAACGCATTAATATTAAGTGGATTTAAAACTGATGTACAAGTTCAAGTTACAATAAAACTTAAAAAAGCAATTGATGTTCAGAACTTACAAGTAAAATTAGTAAGTAACCTTAGAGGATTCAATCAAATAGATAAAAGATGGGTTGATAAATACGTCGAAATGTGGGACATACCATCTCCTATTGCCTCAGTTATAAAAAGATATACTGGAGAAATTGCTCCCTCAATTACTAAACCAAGAGATAAACGAAGAATGTTTGCCGACGAATTCTCAGAAACTGAACAAACACAAATACTGAGTTGGTTAAATAAAAATAAATCATTAATCGTATCAGATATATTAAAAGGCAGAGGACAGTTTTCTGCTGAATGGATGCTTGTAGCACAAAAGACTAAAACAAATTCAAGATGGATTTTAAAACCCATGAATTTTTGTTTAAATCATTTTGGAAATGATGAAATAGAAATAACGACAAGAGGCAATTTCAAAATAGGCAGAATAACTATGCAAAGAAAAGGTGGCGATGGAGGTAGAAACACAGCAAATATGCTTCAGTTTAAAATCAATCCAGCTGAACTTTTTGACATTAATCAAC
>JABTUP010000061.1 GCA_015075325.1 Flavobacteriales bacterium
TTTTCTATATCGTTTATCCCAACATTGGTTAGCAATTCTTTGGTAAAATAGGTTTTACCATTTCCTAAACCTCCAAAACCTGTAAAAATAATACGGTAAAATTGAGTGCTATCATTGTCGTAAATAAAATAAGCAATCGAATCATAAACTATCCATCCAGTGGCTGAGCTAAATTTTTTCCATTCTCTACCAATGTTGTCGATACGTTGATTAAATGCAGTTTGCGGTGTTGTTGATATTAATGCTGCTGCATAATTTGCTTCGTGTGCTTTTGCACTCCAAACATTTTTGTTGCTAAAAACACTACTTACCGAAACATAGGTGCCGGGAGGAGAAACAAAATCGGTATGTTTTACAAAGGTTAAATCCCATGAGTTGTTATTAGGTTCTCTATCAATCAATTGGTTGTTTATCATATCAAAATATACAAAATTTCTGTTTGGATAAGTTGATTTATTAAACGTAATGACTTGTTCGTTACTGCCATCAACATTAGCGTATTTAAATTCCCATAATCCTGATTTTAAGCTTACTATCCATAATTTTCGATAAGAATCATCACTCAATTTGATTAAATAAAGTGAGTCGCCGAAAGTCCAAAAATTGTTACTCGGATTTAAAATTCCCCAGCCCATATCAAAAGTGCCAGCAGCACCACGGTACACATTAAAAGCACCATTTGTCCAAGTGGTATCGGTATTTAAAAGTCTTTTCCACGAATTAAAATTTGAAGTATCAAAGCTACTCCATTGATTTTTGTCGCCAGGATAAGCCCAAAGTGTAGATGTTGCTTCATTTAAAAGTATAGCACTACCAGCAGCACCAGTTCCGCTTACCGAAAATGCAATCGACCAATTGTTGTTATCTACGTTGCTAATTTCACCATTATCTAAACTATAAAATACTTGATTGGTATAAGAAGCTTGCATTGAAGTAGAATCGCTTATTGGTTGTGCTTTTAAGTTTAATAAAATGGTTGAAATTATTAAAGCTGTACTGATTAATTTTTTCATAAGTATTATTTTTCTGCTAAGTTCGTTATATGTTTTTAAACACAACGTGATTTTTATCTTGTTTTAATATGATTTTTATCAAAAAAAGAGGGAGAATTTCTTCTCCCTCTTCCTACCTAAAATTACTCATAACCAATAACCTAACTAATATACATCATGAGTAGTATTGTACACATTAAATTTACCTGTTGGGTTTTCTACCCAGTCTCCTTTAATGATTTGTTTCAATTCTAATGTTTTGTCGTTGTAAATTAATAGAGCACTAACTTTACCCATGAAAACTGATACCCACAATTCATCACCAGCTTTGTTGTATTCCATGTGAACCATTCTACCGTCAACACCTTCTGGCATAGTGATGGTTTTTTTGTGTTCTAAAGTTTCTGTGTCGAAAACATCAACCGCAGAGTTTAAACTAGCAGTAGGGTTAAGTGTTCTATCTACCCATAAGTGTTTAGATTTTGGGTGAGATTTCACAAACAATGCACCACCACCATCACCAGGAGCTTTAATTTCTTTAACAACTGTCCATTGACCTTCACCTGGATTAGTTTTGATGAAAGAGATTTTGTTTTCACCTAAGTGGCTTGTTACCCATAAGTTACCTAATTTGTTTTTGATGTTTGTTCCTCTACCTGGGTGAGGTTTAATACC
>JABTUP010000062.1 GCA_015075325.1 Flavobacteriales bacterium
CAGAAAAAACAAAATCATCACACCAAACATCAAAGGTTCTGTAGGCAAATACATTCCAATCCCACCAAATTCCATGTCTTCTAAATTTAATGACAAAGGCGTGGCAAAAACAATAAACCACATGAGCTTATCGAGGTGAAAGAATGTCATAAAAACCAATGCAAGAGCAAAAGGAACTAGAGCTAAAAAATAAAATTCTTTGACAATGAAATAGCTGTTTAAAGCAATAAACAAAAAGCTTATTAAATAAATGTAATATGGTTTGAGTGAATTTAGCAATGAATCACTATTTTATTCTTCTTTGAAAAAGAATTACGATAAAAGCGAAAAATACAGCTGCAAAAGTTGAGAACCCTACAATTAGCCATCTTACTGGATAAACTTTTTTATAAGAAACCGCAGGTGCAGAAACCAAGTTGGTATAAGTCATTTCTCTCACATAGACTTTATATGCTTTATTGTACTCTTCCTCCCAAAATTTATATGCATCCAACAAATGATAAACTCTTTGGTCAAGTGTAATGAAATCGCCACCTTTTTCCTCTAAATTCTTTTTGAGTCGAATAATTTCTTCAGTGTTTGAAGAAGTTTTGCTTGCTCCATCAAAGGTTCTTAGATAACCTTTCATCACTTCTTCCGATTGAACTCCATAATTGATGATATTAAAATCTTTTCGAACTTTCTTCAATTCATTTGAAACTGAATCTAAATCATTTTTTATGCGATTAAACTGGTTTTCAATGGTAATTAAATCTTCTAAAGCTCTCTTCTTGTGTTCTTTTCTTACTACACTATTAAAATGTTTAATTAAAGAATTTACCATTTCAAAGGCTTTTTCTGGGTCAGTATCTTTTACGGTAATTTGAGCCGACTCATATTTTGTTTCACTAACATTGATGTTTTCATCATATTCCAAAAACAAATAATATTCACCCAACTTGTCATTTTCCACATCAATTCCATAATGTTCTGCAAGCTTATGTTCTTCAATTACAAGCTCCTTAAGGTCTCTTGATTCAAACCATTGCATCATTTGTTCAATCGGACTTTCTTCAGAGTATTCTCCCAAGTTAGAAGGATAGATAATGGCTTGAGATTTAAACATTGGTTTAATAAAAGTTGGTGATGAAAATACAACAGAAAGAACAGCTGCTGTAAATCCAACAATGATTAACGTTTTTTTGTTTTTTAAAGCAATATGCAATAAATTGCTGTTTAAATCTTCTAAATTCGACATAATGTTATCGTAAACTTTTTAAGTTATTAATAATAAGGATTAAAAATAAAGCTAATACAACTGATGATAGTGTTGAAATTGACACAATTAACCAACGAATGGGGTAAGTTTTTTTTTCTGCAGGAAAAGCGTTGTTAACCACAAACTTGTGTTGTAAAATACTTTCTGCATCAACTTTTGCTTCTTGGTATTTGGTATGAATGGCTGTAAGTTGTTTTTTCTCAAACTCTAACTGGTCGCGAATTGAAACATAAGCTCTTCCATATTTTGACAATGTTTT
>JABTUP010000007.1 GCA_015075325.1 Flavobacteriales bacterium
ATTCATCTCCATTAAATATAGTTGTTTCAGTATGGTATTTATTGTCGTTTTTAATGATTGTAGCTAGAAGTTCGTCTAGCTCTGATTTGTTAAGCCAAATTACAAATGGAGTCATAGTATTTTGTTAATTAGTTATTTTTGTTACTTTTAGATTCTTAAAAGTAGAATTAATTTTAATATAAAATGAAAAAATATTGCAATTATTGAAATATTTTTTCAAAAATTAAGAATAGCAACCTAATACAAACATTTTGAAAACAAATAGTGAGATTCTAAAAAAGATAAAACAAGCTAGACTTATAAAAGAAATTAGCCAAGAACAAATGGCTAAAAAGTTGATGATTTCTTCACCAACATACTCTCGATTTGAGAGAGGAATTTCCAAAATAAATATTGATTTGCTACAAAAAATATCAACAATTTTAGATGTCGAATTTGTTTTAAATCCGCCATCAGAAACACTTAAAAATATGGTTCAAGAAGATATGAACCTTATCTTTCTATTAAAGACACAAATGGTTTAGAAGAAAAAATTGAAGCAGTTGTAAGGTTATTAGAAAAACAACAAAAAGTGAATACTGTGCTTTTAAAGCATTTGAGAGATATGCTAAAAAATAAATAGCATATCAATTTTTTTCTAAATAATAATTATTTGCAATTTTTAACAAACCAAAAGAAATTTACTTTTTCATAAATCCTATATTTGCCGAATGTTAAAAATCAAGTCTTTCGTAATTTTCAGTTCACTTTTATTTCTATTTGGTTGTAGTAAATACCAACGTTTGCTCAAAAGCGATGATTATAACGCAAAGTATGAAGCAGCAATTGATTTATATGAAAGAGGTAAATATGAAAGAGCACTTCCGCTTTTAGAAGAACTTACACCACTATTTAGAGGAACAGATAAAGCAGAAAAAATATATTATTACTACTGCTATACCAATTACAACCTTGATTTTCTTTACGAAGCAGCTTATCACTTTAAAAGTTTTTCAAATACATTCCCTACAAGTAAACACGTTGAAGAAGCATTTTTTATGAGTGGATATTGTAAGTATTTGCTATCCCCAATTTCTTCTTTAGACCCAACAGATACTTATAACGCTATTAACGAATTACAGTTGTTTGCAAACACTTATCCCGAACATAAATTGCTTGATTCAACCAATGTGCTGATGGATAAATTACGTAGCAAATTAGAAGATAAATCGTTTAATAATGCTAAACAATATTATCATATCTATGATTATAAAGCTGCAATTATTGCTTTAAACAATACTTTAAGAGATTTTCCAGATACCAAATACAGCGAAGAAATAGCGTTATTACTTGTAAAATCGAACTACTACTTAGCTGTAAATAGTATAAAAGAAAAAAAGTTGCAAAGATTTAACGAAACTATCGAAGCTTATCTTAACTTTGTCGACTCTTATAAAGAGAGTAAGTATTTAAAAGAAGCCGAAAGTTTATATACCAAAGCTATAGAACAGAAAAACAAGATATTAAAAGAAAACCTTTAGATTATGAATTTCAAAAATACCAATGCCGAAACATCTACTGTAACTAGAAACATGAATGAAATTGAAGCAGTTACAGGTAATATTTACGAATCTTGTGTAATTGTAGCCAAAAGATCTAATCAAATTTCTGTTGAGTTAAAAGAAGAACTTACAAGTAAATTACAAGAGTTTGCATCAAATACTGATAATTTAGAAGAAATTTTTGAAAACAGAGAACAAATAGAGATTTCTAGATTTTACGAAAAACTTCCAAAAACTAACGCTATTGCTCTTAAAGAACTATTAGAAGACAAGTTGTTCTTCAAAAAACCAGAACAATAGCATCTTTTTTCTAAATGATAAAGGGCAAAAACATACTCCTCGGTATTTCAGGAAGTATTGCCTCTTATAAAATTACTATTTTAGTACGTTTACTAAAAAAAGCAGGAGCCAATGTAAAAATTGTAATGACTCCAGCCGCTAAAGAATTTGTTACACCGTTAACTTTAGCAACATTATCCGAAAATCCAGTTTTTTCTGAGTTTTCTAATAAAACAAGTGGCGAATGGAATAGCCATGTGGAGTTAGGATTGTGGGCAGATGTATTTTTAATTGCTCCAGCAACAGCAAATACTTTAGCAAAAATGGCAAATGGAATTTGCGATAATTTGCTTTTAGCAACCTATTTGTCGGCCAAATGCCCCATTTTTATTGCCCCTGCAATGGATTTGGATATGTATAAACACCCAACAACAAAGCGGAATATTGAAACATTAAAAACATTTGGTTATCAAATTATTGATGCTACAGAAGGCGAATTAGCTAGTGGTTTGGTGGGAAAAGGTAGGATGGAAGAGCCTGATGCTATGTTTCAACAAATTGTTGAATTTTTTAATGCTGATAAGCCTCTTGCCAATAAAAAAGTATTGATTACAGCTGGTCCAACTTACGAACAAATAGACCCAGTTCGTTTTATAGGAAACAATTCTTCAGGAAAAATGGGGTTGGAATTAGCAAAACAAGCCTTTAAACTTGGAGCCGAAGTTACACTGATTATTGGACCAAATCATTTGCAAATTGAGGATAAAATTTCGGTGATAAAAGTAAAATCTGCCGAAGACATGTATTTAGCTGTACATAAAAATGTAAAAAAATCGGACGTTGTTATTATGTCGGCTGCGGTTGCCGATTTTAAACCAAAAAAAGTAAGCAATCAGAAAATCAAAAAAAATAACTCAGATTTAATGGTTGAACTTGAGCCTACCAAAGATATTCTTAAGTCGGTAGGTGAAATAAAATCTAAAAAACAATTACTTGTTGGTTTTGCTTTAGAATCAATTAACGAATTAGAAAATGCTAAAGCAAAATTAAAATCCAAAAACCTTGATTTAATTGTTTTAAACTCATTAAACGATAAGGGTGCAGGATTTGAGTTTGATACCAATCAAATAACACTTATCGATAAACGTAATAAAGTGGAAAAATTTGAGTTAAAATCTAAAGCAGCAGTTGCTATAGATATCTTTAATAAAATTGTATCTTTACTGAAATAGTAATTTTAATTCAAAACAGCTCTAATGAAAATAATTTTTACTTTTCAACTCATTTTATTGTTTGTTTTTCAACTAAATGCACAAGAATTAAATTGCAATGTTGAAGTAAATTCTACTCAAATTATAGGTTCTGATAAAAGTATTTTTGAAGTAATGAAAAAAAATATTTCTGAATTTGTAAACAGTAGAAAATGGACAAATCATAATTACCAAACCAATGAAAGAATAGAATGTACGATGTTGCTTAATATTACTGAGCGACCAGATGTAAATTCATTTAAGGCAACTTTGCAAATTCAATCTCGTCGACCAGTTCATAATTCCTCATACAACTCAACACTTATTAATCATATTGATAAAGATTTTGAATTTACTTTTAACGAATTTGAACAATTAGAATATTCTGAAAATACCTATATTTCCAATTTAACTTCAGTTGTTTCATTTTATGTTTATATGATTTTAGCAATGGATTATGAATCGTTTGAAATAAATGGAGGTACTCCATATTTACTTAAAGCACAAACAATCGTTAGCAATGCACAAGGAGCAAATGCCACAGGTTGGAAAGCTTTTGAAGATACCAAAAACAGGTATTGGATGGTTGAAAATCATTTAAAACCAAACTATGTTCCTTTTAGAGAAGCTTTGTATAAATATCACCGTTTAGGATTTGATGTGATGTCGTCAGATTTAACAAAGGGTAGATTAGAAGTACTAAATGCCATAAAATTGCTTCAGAGTGTTTCAACATACGATCCAAACTCATTTCAACTCCAATTGTTTTTTAATGCAAAAGCCGATGAATTGGTTGAATTATTTAAAGAAGCACCAATGTCAGAAAAATCAGAAATAGTGCCTTTGCTAAATAAAATAAATCCCGCAAACTCTACTACATACGAAAAAATCAATTCTGGAAAATAAATGTTACTCCATTTATCTATAACTAATTATGCCATAATTGAAAAGTTAGAAATTGATTTCAATAATGGTTTTACTGTAATTACTGGCGAAACAGGTGCAGGTAAATCTATCCTTTTAGGAGCTTTGTCGCTTATTTTAGGTCAGCGGGTTGATACATCAGTTTTAAACGATAAAGAAAAAAAATGTTTAGTTGAAGGAATATTTAAAATTTCAAAAGAAAATTTCACATCATTTTTTAACGAAAATGATTTAGATTTTGAAGAAGAAACAACCATTAGAAGAGAAATTTCAACTTCGGGTAAATCAAGAGCATTTATTAATGATACACCAGTTAATTTAAATGTAATAAAAGATTTAGCAGAGCAACTCATTAACATACATTCGCAACATCAAAATTTACTAGTAAAAGATGGTAATTACCAAATGGCAATTATCGATTCTTTTGCAAACATTCAAAGCAATGTAGAAGATTATAAAAAGAAATATTTGCATTACGTTTCAAAAAGAAATGAGCTAGAAAAGCTGAAAAATAACGATTGGAATTCGAAAACCGATTTGGATTTTTTAAAATTTCAAGCAAGTGAAATAGAAGTATTAAAACTTCAATTAGGCGAGCAAACTACTATAGAAGAACAACTAAAACTTTTAAATAGTGTAGAGGACATAAAAATGGTTTTGCATCAAGCAACCAATTTATTAGTTGATAAAGAAGAAAGCATTTTGGTTAACCTTAAACAAATCATACAATCATTTTCAAAAATTAACGATTTATTACCCGAATATAAAACACTTTATGAACGATTAAATTCAGTTTCAATTGAATTAAATGATATTGCTAGAGAAGTAAATTTATTAAACGATAATACCAATTTTGATAAAGAAAATGCAGATTACCTGAATAATCGTTTAAGCAGTATTTATTCACTAGAAAAAAAACATCGATTAAGCAATTCCGACGAATTATTAAGTTTTTTAAACGAACTGAACTACAAAATAGCTCAGATTAATTCGGCAGATGATGTGATTTTGGATTTAGAAAAAGAAGTTGTAAAACTCGAAAGCGAATTAAGAATAATTGCAAAACAGTTAACCGAAACAAGAAAAAAAATAATTCCAAATCTTTGCCAAAAAATAACAACAAACCTTAAGGAGTTGGGAATGCCAGAAGCAACATTTAATATTCAACATCAACTCAATACCGAATTGGGCATGTTTGGAATAGATAAAATTGAATTTTTGTTTTCAGCAAACAAAGGTTTTAATACTGTAGAAATTTATAAAGTTGCTTCTGGAGGAGAGCTTTCTAGATTAATGCTAACTTTAAAGTCGTTATTGGTAAAAAGTAAAAATTTAAGCACAATAATTTTTGATGAAATAGATACAGGTGTTTCAGGAGATATTGCTGATAAAATGGGAAATATGATGAAACAAATGTCGGAAGATATTCAAATTTTAACCATTACTCATTTACCACAAGTAGCAGCAAAAGGGCAACAACATTTAAAAATTTATAAAACAACAAACGATAATAAAACAGTAACCTCGTTGTCAATATTATCACCACTAGAAAAAGTAGAAGAAATTGCAAAAATGTTGAGCGGAAAAGAACTTACAAAAGCAGCACTAGAAAATGCTAGAAATCTTATTTCAAATTAATATATTTGTAGAATTGATTTAATCATAGCTATGAGTTTTAGAAATAAAATAATTTATACTATCATCATCTCATTTGTTGTAGGTATGTTTTCGTTTTCGTGCGACCCACATAGAAGAGGACATACAGCCAGTCAGGTAGGAGCAGGTTCTGGTCAAAAATACCATAAAACTCCTGCTTCAGCAAAAAGAAAATACAAATCTAGGTACTAATATAAAAACAATACAATGTCTAACAATTTATTAAAAGGTAAAAAAGGAATTATTTTTGGTGCATTAAATTCAAATTCAATAGCTTGGAAAGTAGCTGAGTTAGCTCACGCTGAAGGTGCTGAGTTTGTGTTAAGTAATGCTCCAATTGCATTAAGAATGGGAGAAATAAACGAACTTGCACAAAAAACAAATTCAGAAGTAATTCCTGCCGATGCAACATCAAATGAAGAGTTAGAAATTTTGTTTGACAAAACATTAGCTAAATTTGGTAAAATCGACTTTATATTACATTCAATTGGAATGTCGATGAACGTTAGAAAATCAATTCATTATACGGAAAACAACCACGAATTTTACTTGAAAGGAATGGATGTTTCTGCACTTTCTTTTCATAAAGTAATGAAAATTGCATACAAAAAAGATGCAATGAATGACTGGGGTTCAATTTTAGCATTATCTTATATTGCCGCACAAAGAGTTTTCCCTGATTATAACGACATGAGTGATGCTAAGGCTTTATTAGAATCTATTGCAAGAAATTTTGGCTACCATTTTGGTGTAAGAAATAAAGTTAGAGTTAATACCATTTCTCAATCACCAACTGCAACTACAGCTGGTAGCGGAGTAAAAGGTTTTGATGGATTTATTAGCTATGCCGAAGATATGTCGCCACTTGGAAATGCAAGTGCCCAAGATTGTGCAAACTATTGTGTAGTAATGATGTCAGATTTAACCAAGTATGTAACCATGCAAAACCTTTTCCACGATGGAGGTTTTTCTTTTACAGGGGTTAGCCATAAGGTAATGGATAAGTTTGAAAAAGGACATTAATTTTTTCCAAAAATAAGCCTTGTATTAAACAAGGCTTTTTGTTACATATGAATTTGAAAATTGATAAATACACTTATTTACTTATAGTGTTATCAATTATAGCCTTTTTTCCAATTTTATTTAATGATTTTACTTATTATAGTGACGATAACTATGTATTGAAAAACCCACTAATTAAGAAGTTTTCAATTAGTAATTTAGAATTGATTTTTACTTCTTTTTTTGATGGCCATTATCATCCTTTAACTATATTATCTTTCGCAGTTAACTATTTTATTTCTGAAGAATCTGCCTTTGGTTACCAGTTAACCAATTTAATTTTAAATACTATAAATTCAGTATTGGTTTATTTTCTGCTGAACAAATTATTTAAAAATAACCATTTCGCATTTTTAGCAGCTTTACTTTTTGCACTCCATCCAATTCATGTTGAATCTGTAGCTAGAATTACAGAAAGAAAAGACACGTTGTATAGCTTGTTTTTTCTTTTAAGTTGTATTTCATTTATTGATTACATAAATAACAGAGAACTTAAAAAATATGCTCTTACCACATTGTTTTTTGTTTTAGCATTACTCTCAAAAGGACAGGCTGTTACTTTGCCTCTAATTTTAAGCGTTATTTCAGTTTTTATGATTGGTTTAAAAGAAACTTTTAAATTATCAAGATACATTTTACCTCTATTTGTTTTGTCAATTATTTTTGGTTATTTAAACTTAATGGCACAAACGTATACTGGATATTTTTTAGATACATCTTCTATTCCAATTCTAAATTATTTTGTGTCAGCTGGCTATGTTCTAACACATTATTTAATTAAATTGTTTCTTCCATTTCAACTTTCGCCACACTATCCATATCCCTTTAATATATATGAGAAAGCTCCTTACATTTATTTTTTGTATTTACTCATATTTCCAATAATTGCGTATTTAATTTTTATCATAAAAAAAAATGCTACGTTGCTTTTTGGGGTTGTATTTTACCTAATAAACATTTTTTTAATGATTAGGTTTATTCCAGTTGCCGAAAACGTAATGCCTGATAGGTATAATTATATAGCATCAGTTGGTTTTGTTGTTGTACTGGTTTTTCTTTTAGAAAAATATTTTAAGTCTAAAATGACATACATAGTTTATTTTTTATCAGCTATATTTTTTATTAAAACTTTTTCTCAAACTCAAGTCTGGAAAAATGGAATTCAGGTTTGGACAACAGCATATAATTATTATCCCAACGATTCTGAAATAAATCAAAACTTGGGAAGTCATTACTTAATAAAAGGAAAAATTAATGATGCAACTACTTATATTGAAAATGCTATCAAATTAGACAAAAATAATCTTTTAGCCTATTTAGATTATTCTACTTTAAATACAGCAAAACATAATTACATCGGCACATTAAATAACTGGAATTATATTGTAAATTTTTCTGCAAAAAGTACTAAAGATTTATCAAATCAATCAACTGTATTGGTCTACTTGGGCAAATATGACGAAGCATTAAGAAAAATAAACTTAGCAATTACTCAACAAAAATATAATGCAAAATTATACTATAACAAATCAGCAATACTAGTTCTTCAAAGAAAGTATAAAGAAGCTATCGAAGCAGCTAATCAATGTGTTAACTTAAAACCACATTTTTTAGGTGATGTATATTTATTAAAAGTAAAAATTGCCTTATATAATAATGATATTATATTAGCTCAAAAAGAATTGAAAGAAGCTCAGAAGTATTTGAAAAAATCAATTGAATTAGAAAATACAATTGCAGCAGTACAAAATTATTTAACCTATGAGAATTCGCTCTTTAAAATTACTGATGCCAAACAACTTAATACCATTGGTCTTTCATTTTTTAATTTAGGATATTATGGATTAGCAATCGATTATTTTAATAGAGCGGTTGAAATAATGGATAATTATAATCCTGCTTACCAAAACTTAGTTTATTCATATTACATGCAAGGAAACTGGTATGAAACTGCAAAAGCATTAAAAAAAGCAAAATTGTTAAATATACCAATCGATAATAAAGTAACTCAGCAATTAAATAACTTAGCTATTGATTATTAAAAATAAGAAGTATAATACCAAGTAATACACCGTGAAAACCGTGGGTTTTAAAATATTAATTTTAGCTGTTGTTTTATTAAGCTACAATAATAGACAAACATTTGCACAAACCTTTGGCGATAAAGACTACTTTTTAATTGATTCATTAAATGTTGATGATTTATCTGAAGCTGATAAAGATATTTTAAACCAAGCACTAAACAAGTTCCATAATGCTAAACACGATTCATTAAAAATTGAAGCCCTTGAGGTAATTACCGAAAATTTAATGGATGATGCTTGGGTAAAGTATAATTTGTTGGTTAAAAAAATTGCTGAAAAAAACTTGTTATCATCACCACCTAACCATTTAAAAAGAAAATTCCTAAAATCATTAGCTGGAGCAATTAACAACATGGGGGTAGATTGCGAACAGAAAGGAAACCTCGACCAAGCAATTATTCATTTTCATTCTTGTTTAAAAATACAAGAAATTTTGAACGAACAAGCATCTGTAGCTACCACATTTAATAATATTGGTGCAATATACAGCACATTAGGAAATATTGAAAAAACATTAGAATATCTTCAAAAAAGCCTTGCTATCAGAGAGAAAATTAACGATGAACAAGGAATTGCACAGTCTATCAACAACATAGGTACAATTTATTATAATAAAAAAGAATTAAGTAAAGCACTTAATTATTTTGAACGAAGCCTCGATTTATATAAAAAGGTTGGGGATAAAGAAGGAATGGCTTATTCATTAAGTAACATCGGAAACATCTATGATTTAATGAAATCTCCAAAAGGGTTGAGCTTCCATCAACGAAGTTTAAAGCTTAGAGAAGAAATTGGAGATAAGAAAGGACAAGCTTTTGGATTAGTAAATGTTGCAGAATCTTTCTTTATCAATAACAACATCAACGAAGCATTAAACTATGCTAACAGAGCTTATGAATTATCTAATTCAATGGGCTTTCCTGATAACATTCAAAAATCAGCTTATATTTTAAGTAAAATATACAAATCACAAGCTAAATTCGCGTCGGCTTTAGAGTTTTACGAACTATCAGTTCAAATGAAAGATAGTATTAGAACAGAAGAATCGAATAGAGCATCGTATAAACTTCAAACCAAATACGAGTTTGAGAAACAACAAGCTGTTAAAGATGCTGAGCACAATAAACAAATGGAAATAATTGCCGAAAGAGGTAAAAAGCAGAAAGTTATTACATATTCAATAGCTTTAGGGTCGTTGTTGTTATTGGTGTTTTTTATCTTTATTTATAACCGATTACAAATAACTAAACGTCAGAAATCAATTATTGAAGAACAGAAACAATTGGTGGAGGAAAAACAAAAAGAAATTTTAGATTCTATTAATTATGCCAAACGAATTCAAGCAGCTATTCTTCCTTCTGATAGAGTTATTAAACAGTTTTTAACTGAAAGTTTTATTTTTTATAAACCCAAAGATATAGTTGCAGGTGATTTTTATTGGTTGGAAACAAAAGCAGATAGTGAATGGAGTGTGGAGGGTGTTGAGAACCCATCATACAAAACCCAACACTCACCACATATTCTGTTTGCTGCTGCCGATTGTACTGGTCACGGAGTTCCTGGAGCAATGGTAAGTGTAGTTTGTAATAATGCGTTGAACAGATCGGTACGTGAATTTGGATTAACTGAACCAAATAAGATTTTAGATAAAACAAAAGAAATTGTAATACAAGAATTTGAAAAGAGCGATGCAGATGTTAAAGATGGTATGGACATAGCTCTTTGTTCGATTAACAATAATGTGTTGCAATATGCTGGAGCAAACAATCCACTTTGGATAATAAGAAAAAATGCTGATACTATTGAGGAAATTAAAGCAACAAAACAACCTATCGGAAAAGTTGATATCTCAAAACCTTTTGAAATACACACTATTCATTTGGAAAAAGGAGATAGCTTATATATTTTTACAGATGGTTTTCAAGATCAGTTTGGTGGTGAAAAGGGTAAAAAATTTAAAGCAGCCAAACTAAAAGAATTACTATTGAAAATTAAACACAAAAGAATGGATGAACAATATCAACTTATTTCAGAAACTTTTCAAAAATGGAAAGGAAACCTTGAGCAGGTTGACGATGTTTGTATTATAGGCGTTAGAATATAATACAATAGCTTTGTCGAATTAAGTCAGTTTATCCTGAGTTTGCCAAAGAGATGTTTAAATTAAAAGAATTAGAAAATTGTAAAAGATAAATCATGAAAAAAATAATTAACACAACAAATGCTCCAGCACCAATTGGACCATATAGTCAGGCAGTTTTAGTTGATAATACGCTCTATGTATCTGGACAAATTCCATTAAACCCAAAAACTAACGAGTTGGTGATGACTGATATAAAAGCCGAAACTAAAATGGTAATGGAAAATTTAAAAGCAATTTTAAATGAAGCTGAAATGGATTTTAGTCATGTGGTAAAATGTTCCATTTTTATTTCAAACATGAATGATTTTGCTCAGATTAACGAAGTTTACGGAAGTTATTTTTCATCAAATTTTCCAGCAAGAGAAACCGTTCAAGTGGCTTGTTTGCCAAAAAATGTGAATGTAGAAATTTCGGCAATTGCTGTAAAATAACTAAACTATTCAGGTATTAAAAGGTTGTTTTGAAATAAATAATCGTGACATTGATAATAAGAAATCGCTTCTTTTTGCATTTGCTCGTTGTTTGGCAGTAAGTTCAAAACATTCGATTTTTTGTCCCACGAATAATAGTTGATAGATTTCATATCACCTAAAACCATCAGTTTATCTTCTTTTAAATACCCCATTTTTCTGTAGTTGCCAATAAAAGTTCGCTCATCTTCGGGTTTCATTTTATTCACATCTCTACCAAATAACTGAGTAGTGTACGACCAGTTTAAATATCCAAATAGAGTAGGGAAAAGGTCGATTTGAGAACATAGCTGATTCAATTCTTTTGGCTCTTGTTGTGGAAGATTATAAATAAAAGCAGGGATATGGTATTTTGCAACATCAAGTTCTTGTTTTCCTGCACTAGATGCACAGTGGTCGGACATGATTACAAAAACAGTATTTTTAAACCATGGTTTCTTTTTGGCTTTTTCTAGAAAATCATAAATGGCATAATCGGTATATTTTACAGCTCCGCTTCTTCCACTTTTAGATGGAATATCTATTCTGCCTTCTGGATAAGTGTAGGGCTTATGGTTAGAAGTGGTCATTACAAAGTTGAAAAACAACTGATTGTTTGCAAAATCTTTATCAGCTTCTTTTAATACTTTGTTATAAATGTCTTCATCACATATTCCCCAAGCGTTTTCAAATTGAACTTCGTTATCATTAATATTGGTTCTTTTCGATTTAAAATTATCTCCCATGATGTAGCCTCTACCTCGGTCAACAATTTCAAATCCATTACCTCCAAAATATTGGTTCATGTTATCAAAGTAACCATCGCCTCCATAAAAGAAAACATTTTTATAGTTTTTTTGTTTAAAAACGGTACCTATGGTAAATAAATCGGAATTGTTTTTTTTACGCTTTACAATGCTACTACCAGGTGATGGTGGAACGGAAAGTGAAATAGCTTCCATACCTCTAACTGTTCTGGTTCCTGTAGCAAATAAGTTGGTAAAAAAGATACTTTTTGGAGCTAATGAATCTAAGTAAGGAGTAATGTTGTCCTGATTTCCAAAACGACGCATAAAATCGGCACTAAAACTTTCGATGCAGATAAAAATTACATTTGGTTTATATTCTTCACCAGTATTTTTTACTTCTCTCTTTAAACTATAAGGTTTTGGAGAAACAAATGTTTCGTTTTCGGCTAAAATCATTTTTTTTAATTCAGCAAAAGAATCGTCCAAATCTTGGCTCACATAAAATTCTGGATAACTCAATTCGTTGTTTCTAAAGGCAGCAAAAAAAGAATATATTCCCGATTTACTCAATTCATTGTCAAAACGGTTTAACGACCAATCGGATAAATTATTCGGAATATAAACAGTATAAATTAAGCTAACAAATATGGTTAGAATAGTTATTGGTAATTTTTGAGTAAAAGTTATTGTTGAGCCAAATGTGTTTTTAAAAATATCTTTTTTGGCGGTTAGTAGCATAAATAGGATAACTACTAAAACTACACTTGGAAGAAGAATGTAAAGCGGATAAGATTGATGAATATTTTGAACAACTTCAAACGTGTAAATTAAATAATCTACAGCTATAAAGTTAAAACGACTTTTAAATTCATCCCAAAAGGTAAATTCGGCTAAAAAACTAAAAGTAAAAATGGTTAAACCAACAAAATAAGCAAAATAAGTAATGCTTTTATCGAACAAACTTCCAGAAAACCTTTTTGGTAAAATTAGCAGATAGAGTAGATAAGGGAGTGAAAAATAGGAGATAACACCAAGGTCGAAAAACAAACCAGTTAAAATTATTCGAAATAAACCAATAATAGAAAAATCGATAGATTCGAAAGCCCAAATGTATAAAGCTATACGAGTTAAAAACGATAATGTTAAATAAAAGAGAGCAAAAAAATAAAGCAGTGAAAATCTCTTGTGAAAAAATATGTTTTTAATAATGTTCATCATAGTATTTTAGTTGTAACAAAATTAACAATAAAAGCCTCTATTTTCTTTATTAATATTGTAGCTTTTTGATTTTAAAAAGATAACTTCGTTGTAAATTTTTTGAATTGAGAATTCTTTTTTTACATATATTTTTAATCGCAACGCTTTTTACTTTCGCTCAAAACGATAGTGTCGAACTGCAATTTCATCGCATAAATGAGAATATAGAATACGGTTATAAAAAGCCTAAATTCTTTGATTTGTTTACTAATATTCCAAAAAACTATGTTGATTTAGGAAAAGGGCTAACTAAAAAAAAGAATTTGGCGTGGGTTGGATTGGCAGTTGCTACAACAGCCGTTTTAATACCGCCCGACCAAGATTTAATTATGCACGCTCAAGATATTTCATCAACAGTAGATTTGTCGCAAACTCATACTTATGGAAATATTGCTTTAGGTATTGATTATCCAACCAACTCGGCAGCATTGTTTTATCATTTTGGACATGGAAATGTGTCGTTACTATTTGCAAGTGGTTTTTTAGCAACGGGTTTAATTAAAAAAGATTACAGAGCAATACATACTTCAATTGAAATCGGCGAAAGTATTTTAACTTTAGGAGTGATGACTCAAGGTTTAAAACGTGTTTTTGGCAGACAAAGTCCGCATAGAGCAACAGTTGACGGTGGAGAGTGGAATTTTTTTCCTAACCTAGGCGAATACATGCGAAATACTTCAAATTTTGATGCAATGCCTTCGGGACACATGGCTACCTTAATTTCAACAGTTACTGTTATTTCTAATAATTACCCAGAAATAAGATGGATAAAACCATTAGGTTATTCAATGGCTGCTTTAATGGGTTTTGAAATGATGAATAGTGGTGTACATTGGGCTTCCGACTACCCAATTGGTTTTTTAATTGGTTATTCCGTAGCAACAGTTTCGGTAAACAGAAGAATTACAAAGCATGATTCGACACCCACTTCATCCAACAAAAATAAATTACAACCCAATTTTTTTGTTTCTTCCCTTTATGGAGTTCCTGTTTATGGAATAAGAGCTGAGTTTTAAAATCTTTTATTGAAATATTTAGATTCGTCTAAAAAATGGTTTAAATTTGCTTAAAAATTAAACATGAACTCGTTAGCTGAGGAAAATTATTTAAAAGCATTATATAAACTAGGTGGAAAATCTGGTGATGTTCAAACCAATGCATTAGCTGAAGAGTTGAACACAAAAGCTTCATCAGTTACTGATATGATGAAAAAATTAGCTGAAAAAAAATTAGTTAATTACGAACCTTATAAAGGCGTTTCATTATCCAAAGAAGGGTTTAAAGTAGCCATTTATATTGTTAGAAAACACCGCTTGTGGGAAGTTTTTTTAGTAGAAAAATTAGCATTTAAATGGGATGAAGTGCATGAAATTGCAGAACAATTAGAACATATTCAAAGTTCAGAATTGATTGAAAAATTAGATGAATTTTTAGATTTCCCCAAATTTGACCCTCACGGAGACCCAATTCCTGATAAAGATGGTAGCGTTTATCAACATTTAGAAATAACGCTTTCTCAATTAGAAAAAAAAGAAAAAGGGATTGTTGTGGGGGTTAAAGAACATTCAAAAGCGTACTTAAATTATTTAGATAATTTAAACTTGGTTTTAGGTGCAGAAGTTTTTGTTGAAGATAAAGTAGAATTTGACTCCTCTATGAAAGTGAGAATAAATAAAAATGACGTAGCAACAATATCTAATCAAGCAACAAAGAACCTTTATATAAAAAAGATTTAAAGATGTTAAACGAGATAAAAATTTTCTTTGAAAATATTGAAAGCCCAGTTGTTCAAGCAGTAATAGCAACGCTTTTTACTTGGGGATTAACTGCTTTAGGAGCGTCTTTTGTTTTTTTATTTAAAAAAGTAAATCGAGCTGTTTTTGACGGAATGCTTGGTTTTACGGGTGGAGTTATGGTGGCAGCAAGCTATTGGTCGTTATTAGCTCCATCAATAGAACTAGCTGAAAATTCTGGAGTTATTGCATGGATTCCTGCTGCTGTTGGCTTTGCTGGAGGTGCTTTATTTTTATTTGCTTTAGATAAGTTTTTACCTCACTTACACATTAATTTTCAGCATAACGAAAATGAGGGTATTAAAACCGAATGGCATCGTTCAACACTATTGGTGTTAGCAATCACTTTACACAACATTCCTGAAGGTTTGGCTGTAGGTGTTTTATTTGGTGGCGTTGCAGCTGGTTTTGATGGAGCAACTTTAGGCGGAGCAATTGCTTTGGCAATTGGTATAGGTATTCAAAATTTTCCTGAAGGTATTGCTGTTTCGATGCCGCTTAGAAGACAAGGACTTTCTCGTTGGAAAAGTTTTAATTATGGTCAACTTTCGGCTATTGTAGAGCCTTTTGCTGCTGCACTAGGTGCTTGGGCAGTAATAACATTTCAGCCTATTTTGCCTTATGCACTTGCATTTGCTGCTGGAGCAATGATATATGTTGTTGTTGAAGAGGTTATTCCAGAAACTCAACGCGATAAATATACCGATGTTGCCACTTTAGGGTTTATTGGTGGATTTATTGTAATGATGGTGTTAGATGTAGCTTTGGGTTAATTAATTGGCAATCTGATATTTTTCTTTAAACGCTTCCCAATTCCATATAAAGCTTTCCATAATATCGTCCATTCTCTTTAAAAACATTGGATTTGGACTTTTCATTGCTTTAAAGTATTCATCTTGGTAATCGTTGAGGTTGTATTTTCCAAAAACCGCTTTAGCTATACCATACAATGTATTTTTTGAAGGTTGATTAACCTTTGCAATATAACATTGATATTCGGTAATTACTTTTTCTAAAGTTTCCTTATTTACTCCAAACACTTGTGAAAGTTGTTCAAAAACCAAATCAGTTATCCGTTCATCTTGGTTGTTGTTAAAGTGTTCTGGTATGTATTTTAGATTTGCAGCAATAATAATAAGTAAAAATTTCTCTGAGTTAGTTTCTGAAATGTTTGGTGAAGTAACAAACTCAGGAGAATCATTTATTATTCCAGCAACTTCTGGAAAACCTTTCTCAACAGTATCCAACAAATTGTTAATAAAGATATTTACTGCAACATCTTCTTTAATTTTCTTTTTGCCAAATATTGTAAACATATAACGTACTCTTATTATGGTTTATACAAATTTATACTATACTCAATGTTATATTAACATGATGCTAATAGCTTATTAACAAAGTTATTAACTAAAAAAGCCTTACGCATTTGCGTAAGGCTTTTTGAAAAAATAGTAACGAATTGTTATTTTCTGAAAATGTATCTGGTTATAAATATACCGTTACCATCTTCTTTTCCAGCGTCACTTTCAACGCCACTAACAACAGTAAAAAGTTCCCAACCTTGCTCTGATAATGTGTTTAAAATTGATGTAATCATAGCATCGTTAGAGGCGATGTTTTGAAAATTTAAACCAACCATGCTGTAAAAGTTAAGTATTTTGGTTTCGTTTAACTCATCAATTTTAGCATCGCTTCGTTTAATGTCACCTTGTTTACTGTCTTTTCCATCGGTTCTTTGGGTGGTAAATTGTGCGGCATCAACTACTGATGTTCCTTCAATAATTCTTGAACGCCCTAGCCCTCCAGGAACTATAGATTCAATGGTTGTTATTATTTTGTATTGTTTTTGAGCCTGGCTTTCAATAACAAAAGCACTAAGCAATACTGCGGTAAATAGAAATTTTTTCATGTGATTTTTTTTAAAGATTAATAAAGAAAAAAATAAACAAACATTATGCCTTTAATTGAGCTTCATTTTTTCTTATTGAAGAACCTTTATATACTTCAAGAGCTTTCTTTAAACAAACCAACGCTTCTTTTAAAGCTTCTTGATTTAAAACATAAGCAACACGAACCTCTTTTACTCCTAAACCTTTTGTAGCATAAAATCCTGCTGCAGGAGCTAGCATTACTGTTTGGTTGTTGTACTCAAATTCTTCTAACAACCATTGACAAAATTCTTCAGCATTATCAATTGGTAATTCTGCAACTGCATAAAACGCACCTCCTGGATTTGGGCATTTAACTCCTTCAATGGCATTTAAGCCTTCTATAACAATGTTTCTTCGTTGAACATATTCGGCAACAACATTGTCGAAATAACTTTTAGGCGTTTGTAAAGCAGCTTCGCCAGCTATTTGTCCGAATGTTGGTGGGCTTAGTCGTGCTTGTGCATATTTCATTGCGGTAGCAACTACTTTTTTATTTTTTGAAACAAAAGCACCAATTCGAGCACCACACATGCTATATCTTTTTGATACTGAATCGATAACTATTGCGTAATCTTCAATTCCATTAAGGTTAAATACCGAATAATGCGTTTGATTATCGTAACAGAATTCACGGTAAACTTCATCAGCAATTAAATACAAATTGTGTTTAATTACGATGTTTTTTAATGTTTCTAATTCCTCTTTTGAGTAAAGATAACCTGTTGGGTTGCCTGGATTACAAATTAGAATTGCTTTTGTTTTGGGTGTTATTAATTTTTCAAAGTCGGCAATAGGAGGTAGGCTAAAACCTGTTTCTATTGATGAGGTTACAGGAACTACTTTTACACCAGCCGTTGTAGCAAAACCATTGTAGTTGGCATAAAATGGCTCTGGAATAATTACTTCATCTCCTTCATTTAAACAAGCATTAAAAGCAAAAAGTAAAGCTTCAGAACCTCCTGTTGTAATTAAAATATCTTCGAACGAAACATTTAAATTTAACTTGTTGTAATATGCTGCTAATCCTTTTCGGTAGCTTTCTATTCCTGCCGAATGGCTATACTCAACAACATTAAATTTGATGTTTTTTATTGCGTCTATAGCAACTTGTGGGGTTTCTATATCAGGTTGACCAATATTTAAATGAAATACTTTTCTTCCTTTCTTTTTTGCAGCTTCTGCATAAGGAACCAATTTACGAATAGGTGATTCGGGCATTAAATTGCCTCTGTTTGAAATTAATGGCATAGTTTGAAAATTTAATAAAAACCAAAGGTACAAAGAAGTTTTTATGGCTCGTTAAATTATAACCAAAGAATAATTATCTTAGTGAAACTTTTTATTAAATGATATGCCTTTTAACAGTCATAATATTGATGTTTTTGAAATTAAACCTCGATTTAAATTAATATCTCAATTACCAACGGAGGAGATTTTTAATAGAATCAGACAAGCTTTGCCTCAACAACAAAATGTTGAGGGAGAGGTTAAGGGTACTCATGTATTTTTAAGTATAAACAAAAATAAAATACATTATTGGTCGCCATATATGGAGGTGGTAATTGAGCAGCAGGTGGATGATGCTAGTAAATCGTTTGTTCGCTGCTTAATTGGTCCAAAACAAAGTGTATGGGTAATGTTAATGTTGATGTACATTGCCATTGGGGTTACTTCTTTTTTTGGAGGTATGTATGGTTTTGCAAAAATGAATTTAGGAATTACATCTTCTTTTTTATGGTTTATACCTGCTGGAATATTGTTGTTTTTTGTCGTTTACTTCACTTCAAAGTATGGTCAAAAAAAAGGTAGAGATCAAATGTTGTATTTGGTTAGTTTTTTATATCATGCTATTGATGATGATAATATAGAAAGATTATAACACAAAAAAGGGCTACAATTTGTAGCCCTTTTTAACCTAATGTGAAAAAAAATACTTAAAAACTAATCAATAACCAATATCTTAGTTTTCTACTGGACCAGCACCACCTTCTTTAACAGGAGTGGTTTTTGGAGCAATTACATTGCCTTTTATTCTTAAAACTTTAGTGGCTTCTGTAGCATTTGAAGTAATGGTTACAGATTTGTTAATAGCACCTAAACGTTTAGTATCGTATTTTACTTTAATAGATGATGATTCACCTGGTTTAATTGGTTCTTTTGGCCAAGTAGGAACTGTGCAACCACAACTTCCAGTAGCATTAGAAATAATTAAAGGTTCTTTACCAGTGTTTTTGAATTTAAATTCTCTCAATCCATCAGCACCTTGTTCAATAGTTCCATAATCAACTACATCAGTTTCGAAAGTGATTGTAGCAGCATTTGGATTTGTTATTACTGCGTTATCTGTTTTTGTTTCTTGAGCTTGGATGCTAAAAATAGTAAGAGTAGCTAATCCAATTGATAATAATATTTTTTTCATAATCTCTTTTTTTTGTTTTTCAATTTTCTCTTAACCAAAATTAGTACCAAACTTTATTTAGTGATTTAACTTTAACACTTCGTTAACAAAAGAAATACTTTGATAATTAAATCAGGTATTCCGAGTTTAAGTCGGGTATTCTAATGTTAGAAAAGCCCATTTTTTCTAGCTTTTCACGATATTCAACTTGAACTTCATAGTTTCCGTGAACTAAAAAAAGTTCTTTCACTTTTTTCGGATTATGTTGGGTTAAATAATCAATCATTTCATTGTAATCACCATGTGCACTATATTCGTCCATTATTTGAACATCGGCTTTAACTTCGTATTCTTCACCAAAAATTTTAACCATTTTATCTCCTCGTGCAATTCGGTGTCCTAATGTTTGTGGTGAACAATATCCAACAACTAGTATGGTGTTTCGAGCATTACTAATGTTGTTTTTTAAATGATGCATTATTCTTCCAGCTTCCATCATACCCGATGCAGAAATAATGATACAAGGCTCTTCAATTTTGTTCAACAATTTCGATTCTTCGGCATCTCTAATATATGTTAGTCGATTAAATCCAAAAGGATCGGAATCAATTTTCATGTAATTTAAAATTTTTTGATTGTAGCTTTCTGGGTGGTTTCTTATAATTTCAGTTGCATTGGTAGATAGTGGGCTATCAACGTAAACATTAATCTTTGGGAGTTGTCCGTTGGTTTCTAATTGGTCGAGAGCGTAAACAATTTCTTGAGTTCGTCCTAAACTAAAGGCAGGAATAATTAATTTCCCTTTTTTTACAACACAAGTATCATGAACAATGCTTAGTAGTTTTCGTTCGGTATTTGTGGTGTTCTCGTGAATTCTGTTGCCATAAGTAGACTCAGTAATAATGTAATCTGCTTCATGATATGGCTCAGGGCTTTTAATAATTTTGTGTTCTTTTCTGCCAATATCTCCAGTATAACATAGTCTATTAATATACCCTTCTTCATTTACTTTTAAATTTACAGCAGCGGCTCCTAATATATGTCCCACAACAGTAAAACACAGTTCAACATCTTCGTCAACTTTTACCCATTTATTGTAATTTAAAGCGGTAAAGTATTTTAACGATTCCAGTGCATCTTCAATAGTATATAAAGGTTCTATTAATTCCAATTCTTTTTGAGCTCTTGCTTTATTTACATATTTTACGTCGGCTTCTTGAATGTGAGCACTATCTACTAGCATTATTTCGCACAAATCTTTGGTTGCTGGTGTGCAATAAATTTTACCCTTAAACCCTTTTTTTACCAAATAGGGAATTGCTCCAGAGTGGTCGATGTGTGCATGAGATAAAATTAAAAAATCCACTTTTGAAGGATCAAAACCTAAGTTTTTATTAAAGTTGGAATCGGCAGCATCTTTTCCTTGAAACAATCCACAATCTAACAAAAACTTTTTTCCTGAACGAAGGGTAATCAAATGTTTGCTACCTGTTACAGTTCTTGCTCCACCTTTAAATTCTATTCTCATGGGTTTTTTTGATACAAATGTAAGCCCAAATTTGATTTTTGGTGGGTTTAAACAATAGAGTTTTATGTTTAATTTTGTCGAAATTATTCCTCCTTCGGGAGCTAGGGGGCTAAATTTATAATATGAAGTTAGATATTTTAGCTATTGGTGTTCATCCAGACGATGTTGAGTTAAGTTGTTCGGGAACCATTTTAAAGCACATTGCTCAAGGCAAAAAAGTGGGTATTTTAGATTTAACAATTGGTGAATTGGGTTCTAGAGGTAGTGGCGAATTAAGATTGATTGAAGCAGCTAAAGCAGCTAAAGTATTGGGTGTTTCTGTTAGAGATAACATTGGATTGGCAGATGGGTTTTTTAGAAACACCAAAGAAAGTCAGTTGGAAATTATTAAAATAATTAGAAAATACCAGCCCAAAGTTGTTCTTGCAAATGCTATTAACGATAGACATCCCGACCACGGAAGAGCTGCTAAACTTATTTCGGAGGCTTGTTTTTATTCGGGACTGGTTAAAATTGAAACCGAATTAAACGGAAAGAAACAAGAAAAATGGCGGCCAACAGCTGTTTATCATTATATTCAAGATAGATATATTGAACCCGATTTTGTTATAGATGTAACCGATTTTGTAGCAAAAAAAATAGAATCAATTCAGTGTTTTGGTTCACAATTTTATAATCCAGATTCTGATGAACCACAAACTCCAATAAGTGGAGAATACTTTATGGAATTTATTGGGGCACGTATGATGCAGTTTGGAAGAGAAATTGGAGTGAAATATGCCGAAGGTTTTACTGCCGAACGCTATGTTGGGGTTGATGATATATTAAGTTTAAGGTAGTAATTAAATAACTACTGTTTCTTTTGCTCCCAAAAACTTAGGTTTAGTGTTTAAAATGTAAATATCAATTACAGCAAATGTTTTGGCAAAATATTCACGCACTTTTGTTTTAAACGAATAATGCTGAGGTGGTGTTTTTGCTGCAAATCCAATAGCATCGATGTTAAATTTTTGAGCAATAAACAAGGCTCGCTCAATATGAAATTCCTGAGATATGACAATAAAATTGTTTTGTCCGAAAACTTCCTTGCACCTTACCACTGAATCTAATGTTCTGAAACCTGCAAAATCTAATGTAATAGCACTTTCTGGAATACCTTCTTTAACCAAAGCTCTTCGCATTTCTCGTGGTTCGTTATATTCAAACAGGCTGTTGTCGCCACTTACTATAATGTGTTTTATTTTACCAGAATTATAAAGTTCAACTACTGTATGAATTCGGTATTTAAAAAATAAGTTGACATAACCTTTGGAGGTATATCTACTGGTACCTAAAACCAATGCCACATTTGTGGGTGGCACTTTTTCGTATGATGTATATATTTTATTTTTTGAAGCTTGTTTTATGGCAATGTTGGTACCAACCACAAACAATACCATTAGTAAAACCAAACCAATAATCCATTTGTTAATTAATAGTTTTCTTATAAAAATTAATTGCTTCAATTCGGTTATGATAAAAATAAATCCAACAACACAAAAATTGAAAAAACCACACTAGCAATTCCATTAGTGGTAAAAAACGCGAAGTTTACCTTGCTCAAATCGTTGGGTTTTACAATGGTGTGTTGATAGAAAAGCAATGCAATAAAGATGCCAGAACCTATCCAGTAAAATAAATTTAACGAGCCATAAAACCCCGCAAATAAAATAAGCGATGCCGTAACTATATGTAAAATGGTGGATAAAAACAACGCATTTTTTTTACCTAATACAACGGGTATAGAGTGTAATTGTTGTTGTTTATCAAATTCTTCGTCTTGCAAAGCATAAATAATATCGAAACCACTAACCCAAAACAACACCGCAAACGAAAAAAACAACGGCAACCAATCAAATTTGCCAGTTACTGCCAAATATGCTCCAATTGGTGCTAACGATAATCCAACGCCTAAAATCAAATGACACAATGCTGTAAAACGTTTGGTTAAGCTATATCCTAAAACCACAAGCAAAGCTACAGGCGACAAATAAAAACAAAGCGGATTAATAAAATAAGTGGTAGCGATAAATAATACACAGTTAATAATAACAAACACTAAAGCTGATTTGGGTTGTATCGAACCATTTGGGATTTCTCTAACTTTAGCAGTTCTTGCATTGGCTTTATCAATATCTCGGTCAATGTAGCGGTTAAATGCCATTGCGGCACTACGGGCAAAAACCATACAAAGTAGTACATACAAAAACAACTTCCAGTTAATGGGAGTTTGCATTTGTGTCACTGCTAAAAAGAAACCGATAACAGCAAAAGGCAAAGCAAAAATGGTGTGACTAAATTTGATTAACGAGAAGTAATTTGATATGGAAGCCATTCGTTTTTTATTAAACGATGCCAAAGTTAAGAATAACTATTGTCCTTACTGAATTTTATCTTTTTTTTGGTTAAAATGTAAATAGATGTAGCTTTTGAGTTGTAAAAAAATATCATAAAACCGCTGATTATTTTAAAATGCTTTTTTTGAGTGCTTAGATTAGAGTAGAGGGGAAGCATACCGTTTATCACTTGAAAAAATAAATTCATACGTGTTTTTAATTTGCTCATTTATTTATTGCTAACTTTGTTTAACAATACAATTATTTTAATGAACAATATTAAAGAACAGTTCACTATAAAAGATTTAGAAAATCTTTCGGGAGTAAAGGCACATACCATACGAATTTGGGAAAAACGCTACGGTTTATTGGCTCCGCAACGAACCGACACCAATATTAGATACTATGATATTGCGAGTTTGCAAAAATTGCTTAATGTGTCGTTGCTCAACTCAAACGGTTATAAAATATCTAAAATAGCCAATATTCCAGAAGATAAAATTTCGGCTACTGTTCGCGAGCTCATCTCAAAAAAAGGAGTTAATCATCATGCCATCAATTCGTTTAAATTGGCAATGCTCAATTTCGATCAAAAATTGTTCGATCACACTTATAATCAATTGCTGGCTCAAAAATCGTTTCGCGAAATTTTCCTCAATTTATTTGTCGATTTTTTAGAAGAAATTGGTTTATTATGGCAAACCAGCTCTATAACTCCAGCTCACGAACATTTTATAACCAATTTAATAAAACAAAAAATTCAGTTGCATTTAGAAAAACTGCAATTGCAAACTCCCGATAAAACCAACAATGTTTTTGTATTGTTTTTACCCATCAACGAAATTCACGAATTAGGTTTGTTGTATGCACATTTAGAATTAATGTTGCATGGATATCATTCTATATATTTAGGACAAAGTGTTCCGCTTAGCAATTTAAAAGCATTGCAACAACTTCATTCAAAAATTGTTTTTGTATCTTATTTTACTGTTTATCCGTTGGTTGAGGAGTTAAATGATTATTTAAGTGAAGTAAAACAAGATGTTTTAAGACCCGAAGATGAATTTTGGGTTTTAGGAAAACGATTAAACGAAAAAGAAGTCGAAATTCAAACTTATCCTCAATTAAAATCATTTGATAAGCTAACCGATTTTATCAAGCAACTATAATCAAAGTTAATTTTTAAAACTTACTTAGCTTTTTAGAAACTACAAACATCACTAGTTTTCTATCACTTCATTTATAACTATTGTAGAAAGTAGTTTTGTTAAATATTGAATAGAATACCTCTAATTCCTTTAAAAATCGTGTGTAATTTAATTTTGTTTAATGTTTTTAATAAAACATTAAACATTTTTGTAACTTTGGTAAAAAATTACAAGATGATAAATAACATAAAAATTAAAAAAGTAGTCATAATTGGTTCCGGGTTTTCATCATTATCAGCAGCATGTTATTTAGCAAAAGCTGGTTATGAAGTAACTGTTTTAGAAAAAAATGATACCATAGGAGGCAGAGCCCGCCAGTTAAAAAAAGAAGGTTTTTTATTTGATATGGGACCAACGTGGTATTGGATGCCTGATGTTTTTGAACGCTTTTTTAGTGATTTCAATAAATTGCCATCTGATTATTACGAGTTAAAAAAACTTAATCCGGCTTATCAAGTTTATTTCAACTTAATGGATTCAATAACCATTCATGATAATCTAAAAGAAATTTACGATGTTTTTGAACGAGAAGAAAAAGGGAGTTCTATACATTTAAAGGCTTTTTTAAAATCGGCAAAAGAAAACTATGATATAGCCATCAAAGATTTGGTTTACAATCCTGGAGTTTCTATTACCGAGTTAATTACGCCTCAAACCATAACTAAACTCAATCAGTTTTTTACCACCATAAGCAACCAAGTTAGAGCTAAAATAAAGAGCAAAAAACTCATTCAAATTTTAGAATTTCCGGTGTTGTTTTTGGGTGCAAAACCAAGTAATACACCTGCTTTTTACAATTTTATGAACCATGCCGACTTTGGTTTAGGCACTTGGCATCCAGTTGGTGGCATGTTCGAAGTGGTTAAAGCCTTGGAAAACCTTGCTTTGAGTTTAGGTGTTACGATTAAAACAAAACAAAACATTTCTAAAATTGTAGTTGAAAACGAAAAAGCAATTGCCGTTCAGGTTGGCAATCAGGTTGTTTTTGCAGATGTTATTTTAAGTGGAGCCGATTATCACCATACCGAGACTCTTTTGTCTAAAGAATACCGAGTTTATACCGAAAATTATTGGGAAAATAAAACCTTTGCTCCATCGTCGTTGTTGTTTTATGTTGGTTTTGACAAAAAACTTAAAAATGTTTCTCACCATACCTTGTTTTTTGACACCGATTTTGATGAGCATGCAAAAGACATCTACGACAACAAAAAATGGCCAGAAAAACCATTGTTTTATGCCAGTTTCCCTAGTGTAACCGACCACAATTTTGCTCCACAAGGCAAAGAAGCAGCCACATTTTTAATTCCTATAGCTCCAGGAATTGAAGATACCAATGAAATTAGAGAGGCATATTTCAACAAAATTATTACCCGACTAGAAGAAGTTACCCAACAATCGGTAAAAGACAGCATCATTTTTAAAGATTCATACTGCGTTAAAGATTTTATTGCTGATTACAATTCATACAAAGGAAATGCCTACGGAATGGCAAATACCTTAATGCAAACTGCTTTTTTACGTCCAAAAATGAAAAGCAAAAAAGTAAACAACCTATTTTTTACTGGTCAGCTTACCGTTCCAGGTCCAGGAGTTCCTCCATCCCTTATTTCAGGAAAAATAGTTGCCGAACAAATTGTTAAACACCATCCAATACTTAAAAGTTATGAAGAAACAGTTATTTGATCAGGTATCGATTAAAAGTAGCAAATTAGTTACTAAAGAATACAGCACTTCGTTTTCAATTGCTGTTAATATGTTGGCTCCATCAATTCGTGATGCCATTTACAGTATTTATGGTTTTGTTCGTTTTGCCGATGAAATTGTAGATTCGTTTCACGAATACAACAAAGTGGATTTGTTAAACGAATTTGAATTGGAATATTACAAAGCCATGACAAACGACATTAGCTTAAATCCAATTTTAAACTCGTTTCAGCAAACAGTGAAAAAATACAATATTCCAGATGAGTTGATAAGTGCTTTTATGAAAAGTATGCGAATGGATTTGCACAAAAACGAATACCATACTCATCAAGAATATCAAGAATACATTTATGGCTCGGCAGATGTAGTGGGTTTAATGTGTTTAAAAGTATTTGTAAATGGCGACGACCAAAAATACAACGAACTAAAAGATGCAGCCATGAGTTTGGGTTCAGCTTTCCAAAAAGTGAACTTTTTGAGGGATTTAAAAGACGATGTAAACGATTTGTCAAGAACCTATTTTCCTGGAGTTAATTTAAAATCGCTAACACCCGAAAACAAACAGTTGATTATTGATGAAATTGAACACGATTTTAAATTGGCTTATGCTGGTATTGTTCGTTTGCCTAACGAAGCTAAGTTTGGTGTTTACACAGCGTTTGTTTATTACAAATCGTTGTTGCAAAAGTTAAAAAATACACCATCACATCAAATTATAGAAAAACGAATAAGGGTTTCAAATCCTGCTAAAGTGGGTTTATTGGCTAAATCTTTTTCGGAACTCCTTAGATGATGGTAGTTCACTATTTTTATTGCTATAATTCACTTTTTACTCCTTTCTTTGGTTTCATGTTTATAAAGCATTTTTCATCTTCAACTGCTTCGTTTAGTAAATCGTGAAACATTTGTTTGTTATTTCTGTTGTTGTAACGGTACGCAAATTCAGAAATATAAAAAGGTAGATACCTTTTTGATAAATGATGATACTGCCCTGTTATACCTCTTTTTATAATAGCCCAAAATGATTCAATAGTATTGGTATTTAAGCCATAACTTGAAAATTCATCTTTATGTTTAACCATGTATCGTTGAATTATCTTATCAAACTCTTGGGTATATTCTTTTCCCTCATCAGTTATTAAAACAGACCTATCTGCTTTTATATTACTTTTCAGTAGGTTTAATAATTCTAGTGTTTCAGTATCTTTTTTAACGTGTTTGGCTATTACTTTACCGTTTGGTTTTTTCTCGATATAACCAATAATTTGTTCTTTGTCTGCTCCTTTACCACGCTTATGTTTTATCCTATCTACTTTTTTATTGGTTTTTCTGGGTTTACCTCCAATATAAGTAGAATCTGATTGTATGATACCCTCTAAAATATATGATTGGTCTTGCATAGCACACCTTATACGCATTGATGTGTACCATGCTGTATTCCATGAAACATCTAAGTTTCTTGACAATTGCATTGCACTCAATCCTTTTTTAGCCGACAACATTAAGTGGATAGCATAAAACCATTTTTGCAATGGTAAGCGAGTACCCTCAAATATAGTATCTTTCAGTACGCTAAAAGATTTGTTTTCATCGTTACAATGCCAACGTAACTCACTCTTAAATTTAGTAACATTTGTAGAGCCACAGTTTACGCAAACTGGCTCATCTTTCCACCTTAAATATTCAAGGTGGTTTAAGCAATCTTTTTGCGTTGGAAAGGTTTTATATATTTCGTGGATATTCATTTAAGTTAGGTTTGTGTATTATTGTAATCCATAATTACTTTTTTAATTTTTTCATTCAAGTCTTTTGGAATAGGTTTTAAGCCTTTTATCTCATCAGATGTAAATCCTAAATAAGCTAACTCACTTGGAGTAAATCTGTTATTTAATTCATTTAAATAAGCCCCTGTAATATTAGGGTTACTTGATATTATAGCATTAATTAAACTTATTCTTAAAGCATGGTCGTAAATAGCTAAATTTAACCAATTAATATAATTTGAAATTATATCTTTAATCTTCCAATAAGCTAAGAGTATAACCCCAATTGTAACAACTGAAATTGATATTATTAACCCGAAATTATTTATTAAAAAATGAATCATAACATTAGTATTATTAATAAATGGTTTAAGTGTTACTTTTAAAACATACAAACTTCCATGTCCTACTATAAGCCATATTATTTTATATAATCTTTCTTTTGTAAAGAATTTTTCTTGTTTATTTTCCATGATTTTTGAGTTTTAGTTTAACCCAAAAATACATTTAATTTATTGAACTACCATCATCTAAGGAGTTCCGATCTTTTTTTGCATTAAAACTAAATTTATTGTAATTTTCTAAAAGTTTTACAACATGGAAGAACCACAGGTAATATTAGTAAACGAAAAAGATCAAGTTTTAGGTACTATGCCTAAAATGGAAGCACATCTGAAAGGAGAGTTGCATAGAGCTATTTCTGTTTTTATTTTTGATATGGACGGCAATTGGTTGTTGCAAAAAAGGGCTCCTTACAAATACCATTCTGCCAACTTATGGACCAACACGTGTTGCTCTCATCCATATCCAAATGAAACTTCGATTGATGCTGCAAACCGAAGATTGCTGGAGGAAATGGGTTTGGAATGTGAGTTAAATTTTGCTTTTAAATATTTGTATAAAGCTGAATTAGACAACAATTTAATCGAACATGAATTAGACCACGTATTTATTGGTTTTACCAACCAAATTCCTTTGCCCGACTCTGAAGAAGTTTCCGAATGGAAAACAGCTTCGTTTTTTGATATTGATCAGGATATTGAGTTGTATCCCGAAAGATATACCGAATGGTTTAAATTGCTTTACAAAAAAGTGAACTTGCATTTGGTTTTAGAAACTACTTTTCGAAAAAATTAAAAAATCATGATTTTTACTTTAATTACATTGGCTACTTTTATAGCTATGGAAGGTGTTGCATGGCTTGCTCATAAATATATTATGCATGGTTTTTTATGGAGTTTACATGAAGACCATCACACCAAAAACCCCAATTCGTTTTTTGAAAAAAACGATTATTTCTTTGTCATTTTTGCTGTTCCAGGCATAACTTGTATTTTGTTGGGAACTGTTTTTGAAGTTCCATATACTTTACCCATTGGTTTAGGCATTGCCATTTATGGATTTGCCTATTTCTGGGTTCACGAAATTTTTATTCACCAACGATTTAAGTTTTTAAGAAACAGCAACTTAACTTATTTTAAAGCAATAAGAAGAGCCCATAAAATACACCACAAACATTTGGGTAAAGAGCATGGCGAATGTTTCGGTATGTTGTGGGTACCACTTAAATATTTTAAAAATTAACCAAGTGAAAAGTCTTTATCTAATTTTATTATTAGCTTCTTTTGCTGTTCCATTTGTTTACAGCTTCGAGAAAAAAATGAATTTCATTAAACATTGGAAAGCCGTTTTTCTATCTATTGCTTTAGTTGCATCTTTTTATATTGTTTGGGATGTTATTTTTACTTATGCTGGAGTTTGGGGTTTTAACCCCGATTATTTTATTGGATTTACCATTTTTAAATTACCCATAGAAGAATGGATGTTCTTCATCCTTATTCCTTACGCAAGTTTGTTTATTCATTATGCTTTACAGTATTTTTTTCCAGCAGTTCAACTGTCGGATAAATTGGTGAAATGGTTAACAATTACTTTAATTGGATTTCTGTTTTTGTTGGTTCTGTTATTTTTTGACAGACTGTACACTTTAATCAATTCCCTTGTACTTATTGGAGCTTTAATTTTAGGTTTAAAAGACAAGTTCAACATTCTCAACCGATTTTTTCTTTCGTATTTAGTTATTTTAATTCCGTTTACCATCGTAAATGGTATTTTAACAGGTAGTTTTATAACTGAACCCATTGTTTGGTACAACAATCAAGAAAATTTAGGAATACGGTTCTTTACCATTCCACTTGAAGATTTCGGCTACACTTTTAGCTTAATGTTTTTAAATTTATTGTTGATTGAGCGTTTTAAAATTATTTTTAACACCAACAAATGAAAAAAGTAGTTATAACAGGCGGTACAGGATTGGTTGGCAAAACGCTCACTAAGCTATTGATTTCAAAAGGATTTGAAGTTGTTGTGCTAACTCGAAACCAAAAACTAGCTACTCAATTCACCAACTTCAGTTTTTGGGATGTTGATAACGAAATTATTGATGAGCAATTGATAAATACAACTGATTACATAATTCATTTAGCTGGCGAAGGAATTGCTGATAAACGTTGGAGTTTATCGAGAAAAAAACAAATTTTAGAAAGTAGAATCAAACCTTTAAAACTTATTTATAATGTACTTCAAAAAAATCCCTATCAGTTAAAGGCAATAGTATCGGCATCAGGTGTTGGGTATTATGGAGCTATTACTTCAGATAATATATTTACTGAGGAAGATGTTTCGGCTACCGATTTTTTAGGGCAAACTTGTCAGCTTTGGGAAGACGAAGTGGATAAATTCAACACATTAAATGTTAGAACAGTAAAATTGCGAACAGGAATAGTTTTAGCTGAAAATGGTGGTGCTTTAAAAAAAATGGCACTACCTTTTAAGTTCGGTTTTGGATGTGCAATTGGTAGCGGAAAACAATACATGCCTTGGATTTCATTAAATGATTTGTGCAACATGTATTTGTTTGCTATAGATAACAATCATGTTTCTGGAGCTTACAATGCAGTAATCGAGGATGAAACCACCAATTTATCATTCAGTAAAACTTTAGCAAAAAGTCTGAACAAGAGCATTTGGTTACCAAATATTCCATCACTTTTGCTAAAAATTGTTTTAGGAGAAATGGCTACATTACTACTCGAAGGGAGTAGGGTAAGTAATAAAAAAATAACTAGTCAAGGATTTGTTTTTCAAGATGTTGATTTGAGTTGTTTGCTAAACAAAACAATTGACTAAAATCATTCCTTCTTTAGAACGATATCTTTTTTAATTAAACTTCTGAAATCACTTTTTCCGAGTATCTCCATATCCTCAAAGTAATTTTTAAAACCAGGAACTTCAATCATCATGTTAAATTTACCTTGAGGTAAAATAATAATGTATCTTCCTGTAATGGGGTTGGTTAAATAACTTCCATAAAGTTCGTCAGTTTGCAAATCAATAACAGAAATAAACACATCTTTAATGATATCGGTGGTATCTTCAGTAGTTACAAAGCCTTTAATTACTGTGTATTCTGGCTCAACCTCATTAAAAGTAACCGAATAGATATCATAATCACCTAAACCCTCAGCTCTTAATGCAGAAATGTAACCAGTTCTACCATTTTCCGATTCTCTAAAATTGGTATTATCTTCTGGTGTGTTAATTGGAAATCCAACATTTTTAACATCTGTCCAAATACGTTTTACGTTATCCCAAGAAGCTTTAAAAATATCATATCCACCCATGCTGGTATGTCCTTTTGAGCTAAAATACAACGATTTTCCATCGGCAGTAATGTTGGGGAAATCTTCGTCAAATGGGGTATTTATAGATGGTCCTAAGTTTTGAGCTGGAGCCCAATCGCCGTTAGGTAGTTTTAACGACATGTATAAATCAACACCTCCAAATCCACCTTCTCTATCGCTAGCAAAGTAAATTACATCGCCATTTTTTGAGATAGTTGCAGCTATTTCATGATTTTTGGAGTTGATGGTTTTGGGCAGTTTTTGAAGATTTTTTATTTCTTCATTTTCAAATTCGGCAATAAATAAATCGCCAAAATGTTGTTCGTTTTCAAAGTAAAACAATAAGAAATCACCATCTGGCGACATACCAACAATTTCTTCATTTCCATTATGGGTATTTATGTTTTGATCTAAAATTCTAGATTTGGTTAATTCTCCATTTTTTGTTTTAGAAAAATAAATTTGAGAGGTAAAAGAACCATCCGTTTGTTTTGAACTACCGTCATCGCGTTTTGAATTATAAATTAAAAAACTTTCATCTTTTGCTGCAAATGGGTAATAATCTTTTTCTCTTGAGTTAATTAATGAACCTAAGTTGTTAAAGCTAACATCTAATGGAAATTTCATTAACTCAATGGCGTTGTAGCAATATTCAATTTGTTTATCGGTATCAAGTAAATTTTCTGGAGCTCCTTTGTTTATGCTTTTAAACTGTTCAAACATTTTTATGGCTTCCTGAAAACGATATGCAAAATGATAAGCTCTACCCAATAAATAATAGGTGTTTGGGTCGGGTTCGGGTAGTTGAATTGTTTTTTCCAAATAGCTAACCGCTTTTGCTTTGTCGATATTGGTATTTAAGTAACAAACGCCAACTCTATAATTGTACTTAGAATTTTCTGGTTCTTGTTTTAAAAGTTCTAAATAACTAGTTAAAGCTTGGTTAAAATCGCCCTGATTAAAGCTTTCGCTGGCAGTTTTGCTTAAATTTTCTTGTGAAAATACAAGGTTAAAAAATAGAATAAAGAGTAATGAAAAGTATAATCGCATTTGGTTCTGTATAAAAAAACAATTAACAAATTTAAAATCAATTTTATCAATACACAACAAATATGTTCGATTAAATCAATTTTTATATAGATTAATGGTGATTAAATTTGTTTAAAAATGTACTTTTGAAACATGCAGATTAGTTTAAATTTATTGTTTATAACCATCCGTTGGCTCGATGTTGTTGATATACTTTTGGTATCAATAATCATGTACCAATTGTATAAACTAGTTAAAGGTACTGTAGCAATTAAAATTTTTCTTGGTGTGTTGGCAATTTACATGTTTTGGAAATTGGCCGAAATATTTAAAATGCAATTGTTGAGTGAGATACTTGGGAAGTTTATTGGGTTGGGAATGTTAGCGTTAATCATTGTTTTTCAGCAAGAAATACGTCGTTTTTTATTAATGATTGGAAACAACCGTTTGTTCTCTTCCCGAAAAGGCAGTTTTTTTGGTTTAATACAAAATAAAGAAGCACAGCACGAAAAATTGAATTTAACTCCAATACTCGAAGCCGCTAAAAATTTATCAAAAAATAAAACTGGAGCACTTATTGTTCTTGATTTACACGCAGAGTTAAAAACATTTATCGATTCGGGTGAAAAAATAAATGCCAAAATTTCTGCATCGCTGCTTGAAAACATTTTCTTTAAAAATAGTCCGTTGCACGATGGAGGAGTTATTATTCAGGAAAACTTGATAAAAGCTGCTCGTTGTATTTTACCAATTTCCGACCATGCCGATTTCCCATCGCGATTTGGGTTACGACATCGCTCGGCAGCTGGTATTACCGAATCTACTCAAGCTTTAGCTGTTATCGTTTCGGAAGAAACAGGAAAAATTTCGTTAAGCAAAAAAGGAGAGATTTTTTATAACCTTACACTCGAAGAGTTGGAACGCCAAATAAACAAAGAGCTTTAAGTAGTTGAAAAAACATCCTCATACCAAAAAAGCAATAATTGGGATATTGTCTGTACTGATTGCAACAGTAACATTTTATTTGGTTCCAGACGAAAATCCTAAAGCTCCAATAATGGCGGCTATTGCTGTAATTATGGCATTGTTTTGGGTGTTTGAGGTTGTTCCAATTCCAATTACTTCGCTATTACCGTTGGTGTTGTTTCCTGTTTTTGAAATAGCCGATTCTAAAACTACTGCCGTATTTTATGGAAAAGACATCATTTTTCTTTTTTTAGGAGGTTTTATTTTAGCACAGGGTTTGCAAGAATCGAACTTGCACAAAAGATTGGCATTAAATACCATTAAATTAATTGGTACCAATCCAATAAAATTGGTGTTGGGTTTTATGGTGGCAACTGCTTGTTTAAGTATGTGGATTTCAAACACTTCATCGGTTATGGTAATGATGCCCATTGCTCTTTCCATAATCAATAAAATTTCAGAACACATTTCCGACAAAAAAATAATTAAGAAACTTGGACTAAGCTTGTTGTTGGGTATTGCTTATTCGGCAGATATTGGTGGAATGTCCACACTTGTAGGCACTCCTCCCAACATGGTTTTTATTGAAATGTACCATACTTTGTTTCCTAATTTACCCAAAGTGGGTTTTACTGAATGGATGATAATGGGAGTGCCAATTGCAATAGTATTTACGTTTTCAGGTTGGTTGTTGCTTACCAAAGTAATTTTTAGAATACCAGCTTTTAAATTGTTTGAAAACAAAGAGGTAATAAAACACGAATTAAATTTATTGGGTAAAGCCAAACGCGACGAATGGTTAGCTGGAGGCGTTTTTGGTATAGCTGTTGTACTTTGGATTACAGGTTCTGATATTACTTTAGCCGAAAATTTTACCATTTACGGTTGGCGTACACTATTTAATTTACCTATGGTAAACGATTCGGCAGTAGCAATTGGTGCCGCAGTGCTGTTGTTTATGATTCCTTCAAAACAACGTAAAAATGAAATGTTGCTCAAGTGGGATCAGGTAAAAACCTTGCCTTGGGGAATTTTGCTTTTGTTTGGAGGTGGTTTTGCATTAGCAGGAGGTTTTGAAACATCTGGCTTATCGGTTGTTATTGGTAATGCGTTTAATCATATTGATGCAAGCTCTCCTTTTGTATTAATTGTTGTAGTTAGCTTTATTCTTACCATATTAACCGAGCTTACATCTAACACGGCTACAACTAACTTGGTGTTGCCTATTTTAGCTAAAGCAAGTGTGGTACTTGGTATCGATCCTCGTATTTTAATGATTCCAGCAACTTTGTCAGCAAGCTGTGCTTTTATGATGCCTGTTGCCTCGCCAACACAAGCTATTATTTTTGGATCTGGAAAAGTTCCTATTAAAGAAATGGTTCGTGCAGGTATTTTGTTTAACTTGCTTGGTGTAATTGTAATCAGTGTGGTTTTCTATTTAGTGGCGTATGTTGCTTTCGGAATAGTTATTTAGGAGAAAGGCGTTAGGCGTTAGTAAAAAGGGGTAAGAAGTTAGTAGATAGTTGTCAGTCTTTAGTTTTCAGTTCACAATCTACAGTTACCATAAACTAGGAACAAGAAACCAGAAACCAGAAACTTTTTAAAAGTGTTTATAAGTTTTCATATTTATTTTCTCGTTAACTAAACGAGGTTTGTTAAGTTTGTTTAAAAAGTAATAAATAAAATAATATGAGTTTAGCAGTTAAAGGAAAATTAGTAAAAGTGTTACCACTAGAATCTGGAACAAGTAAAGCAGGTAAAGAGTGGAAAAAACAAGGTTTTGTAATTGATTCGGGTGACCAATTTAACCCAGAAATTTGTTTTAGTTTATTTGGCGATGACAAAATTGCCATGTTAAGAAACTTTGGACCAGGACAAGAAATTGAAGTATCATTTAATGTATCTTCACGTGAGTTTAACGGAAAATACTATCACAATTTAGATGCTTGGCGTATTACTGGAGCAAGTGCCTCACAAGGAGGTAACGAACAAGCTGCTGCTCCAACTTATGAAGATGCCCCACTTCCAACAGAAGAAGACGATTTACCATTTTAATATAAAAAAATAAGCCCCGCAATTGCGGGGCTTATTTTTTTATATTAATCAATTTTAAAATTTGTAGCCTAAAAGAAATACTACACAACCATTAGAACCTACTTCTCCCGTTTCAGGAATAATATATGTTATATAAACTGGAGCTGATTTTTCTGGTTCAAATGAATACAATCCTTCTTTTGCATTTTTAGATTTAGAAGAATACAACAAGTTTCTTCCAGCTTTACCAGCAGGTTTATCGTAAACAAAAATTTCTATACCAGGAGCAGCTGAAGCATTAAATAACAATTTATATTTTTCGCTTGCAAACAAAGGAACTTCAATTTCTTTTCCTTGTTTTTCTGTTTTGTAAGTAAACTTAGTAATGTTAGAAGAATCGTATTTATAAACAGGCATTAAAAAAGGTTTTAATGTTGCTTTTAAAGAAGTAGCATCACAATCATCTGCTGTTTCTTGTGCTATGCTCGTTGAATAACTTAGTATTGAAAGAGCAATTAATAAGGTTTTAAATAACTTCTTCATAATTATCCTTTAATTAAATTGTTTCTAATTTCAGTAACAGTTGTTTTTAAGCCTTCAACTTGCTCGGTAGTTAAAACACCTGTAGTTTCGTTTATTGCTTTAAAACTATTATTGATTGTTTCTAAGTTTGCAATTAAACCATCTAAATCACCTTCTTCGTTTGCTTGTTTAACAGCACCAATAATATTGCTTACAATAACTGATTGTTCTGATAGTCGGTTAGTTAATTTTTCATTATTATTTTTATTTGCATTTAATGCTAAATACATTGATTCAATCCATGCACCTGCGAAAATAACTGAACCAGTATAGCTTGCACCATTCTCATCCAAGTATTCATCCATTTCCATTTGTAAATCTGCCATAATGGTTGTTAATGAATCTTCGTTTCCTACATTTTTTTCAAGACGCTCAGCCACACCAACACTGTTAAATACATCTGTCATCCAAATTTTTTCAGACATTTGACGTAAAGCATTTAAGTAATTGATAGATTCTTGAGTTTGATTATTGGTAATAGCGTAAGCCATGTCAGCAGCATAAATACCAAAATTGATTTTTTGTCCGGTTTTAGCGTTATAGTTATTAACATTTTCTTTTGCATTAGTTAAACCACCAACGTATTCCAAACCTGCGTTTTTAAATAGATTAACTATTTGTAAAGGTGAAGGAAGAACATAAGAAACTTCTTCTTCTGCACTAATTGTTACTTCTTCAGTAACTTCTTCGGTTTCTTCAGTGTCGTTACCACTGCAAGAATAAAAAATGGTGCTTGAAACAAGCATCAATGAAAGCAATTTGAACGATAGTTTTTTCATAATTTTTCTTTGAGTTAGGATTTAAAATTTATTTTGTAAATAAATGAAATTTATATGATTCTGACAAAAATAAATATTGACATTAAACTTGAATTACACCAACATTGTATTTTTCAACGGGAGCATGATTAGCTGCTTCAATTCCCATCGAAATCCATTTTCTGGTGTCTATTGGGTTTATAATTGCATCAGTCCATAAACGAGCGGCACTGTAATAAGGAGATATTTGTTCGTCGTATTTATTTTTAATGCGGTTGTATAATTCATCTTCCTTCTCTTTAGTTATTTCCTCTCCTTTTGCTTTTAATGAAGCTACTTCTATAGAAAGTAATGTTTTAGCTGCCGAAGCACCACTCATAACAGCCAATTGAGCTGTTGGCCAAGCAACAATTAACCTTGGGTCGTAGGCTTTGCCACACATGGCATAATTTCCTGCTCCGTAAGAGTTGCCAATAATAACAGTAAATTTAGGAACAACAGAGTTAGCTTGTGCGTTTACCATTTTAGCTCCATCTTTAATTATACCACCATGTTCGGAACGAGAGCCTACCATAAAACCACTCACATCTTGTAAAAACACTAATGGTATTTTCTTTTGATTACAATTCATTATAAAACGTGCTGCTTTATCGGCCGAATCGGAATAAATAACTCCTCCAAATTGCATTTCTCCTTTTTTTGATTTTACAACAATTCGTTGATTTGCAACAATTCCTACAGCCCAACCATCGATACGAGCATAACCACAAACAATGGTTTTACCATATTCATCTTTGTATTCATCAAATTCTGAATTATCAACCATTCTTAATATAATTTCTTTTACATCATAAGGTTTTTCTCTTGTATCTGGCAAAATTCCAAAGATTTCATTTTCATCTAATTTTGGTTTTTGTGGTTTTACTCGGTCAAATCCTGCTTTATCGTAATCGCCAATTTTGCTCATTATCTTTTTCAATCTATCCAAGCAATCTTTGTCGTCTTTACATTTGTAATCGGTTACTCCAGAAATTTCGCAGTGCGTTGTAGCTCCTCCCAAAGTTTCGTTATCAATGGTTTCACCAATTGCAGCTTTAACTAAATAGGAGCCAGCTAAGAAAATTGAGCCTGTTTTATCTACAATCATTGCTTCATCGCTCATAATTGGAAGATAAGCACCTCCAGCAACACAACTTCCCATAATGGCTGCTAATTGTGTAATTCCTAAAGCCGACATTTTAGCATTGTTTCTAAAAATTCTTCCAAAATTTTCTTTGTCTGGAAAAATTTCATCTTGCATAGGTAAAAACACTCCTGCACTATCAACTAAATATATTATAGGCAATCGGTTTTCCATCGAAATTTCTTGTAATCTCAAATTCTTTTTTCCAGTAATAGGAAACCAAGCACCAGCTTTTACTGTTGCATCGTTTGCCACCACTAAACATTGTCTTCCACTAACATAGCCTATAACACCTACAACACCACCAGAAGTGCATCCACCATGCTCGGGATACATATCTTCTCCAGCAAAAGCACCAATTTCAATTCTAGGAGTTTTTGGATCAAGTAAATAATCTATTCTTTCACGAGCCGTAAGTTTACCTTTTTCGTGTTGAGCATCAATTCGTTTTTTACCACCGCCTAAATAAACGCGTTCTAAATTTCTGTTTAATTCTGAAACCAACAATTTGTTTACATCTTCGTTTTTATTAAACTCTAAATTTTCTTTTTTTGCCATAGGTAATTTTTTTAAGTGTTCAAAGATAAAACAATCTAATGCTTTTTAAAACAAAATGTGTGTTATGATTTTAAAACATTTTTGGGTAAATAAAGAAAATTTTTCGTCCTATTCCTTTGATTATTTCCGACCATTGGTCAATTAATAATTCTATTTTACCAATTCCACATGTAGGGAAATGCTGCAAATCATCGTCTGTAAGGTAATTAAATAGTTGATTTATTGCTGGATTATGCCCAACTATAGCAACACTATTCAATTGATTGGGTATTTCATTTACTACTTTTATCAAATCAACTAATGAAGCTTCATAAACTCGGTTATCAAAAATTATTTTTTCTAAATCATAGTTTAATTCACAGCAAATTAGAAAAGATGTTTCGGTAGTTCGCTTAGCTGGACTACTAATAAAACAGTCAATAGTTGCATTTTCTTCAACCATTTTTTTACCCATGAAAGGTGCGTTTAATCTTCCTCTAGCATTTAACATGCGATTAAAGTCGCTTAACGCGGGATTATCCCAACTCGATTTGGCATGTCGTATTAGATAAATCGTTTTCATTTTTCGATGAAATTAAAAAAAAGTTCGACAAATATTTTTTATTTCGATAAAAGTTGTATATTTGTAGACGAAAATTAAAAAACACATCGACCAATGTTAGTATTTATTTTTATAGTTTCACTTGTATTGTTCTTGGTGTTTGCACTAAGAGGCGAAGGTAGTACTTATGGAAACAGTATTAATGAGAACATGAAAAATAAGTTAAGAATTAACGATAAAAATTTTTTCTTGTAGTTCTCCAATAAATTGTACCCCCTTTTTTTAGATAAGTTTTATGTTAATTAAAAAGTCCGGTAGCGAAATGCTCCGGACTTTTTTACTACTAACCTTTCCTAAACTAACTATAAAAAAACTATCTTATTATTTAGATTTTACTAAAACCATACTCAATTGCTCTGCTTCAAATATTAATTGTATGTATTGATTTATCTGCCCATTTAACATGGCTTGTTTAGCTCTTCGTTTTAGTATAATGTATTTATCTTTTAGTGTCATGGTATAATTTTTTTTTCAAAGTTAACTTTCAATATACGTGCCAAATTGAGTTTATATTTTAGGTTAAAAGTTAAAAAAAGTTAAATGTTTTTTACAAGAACAATTGTCGTTACTTTTTCCTAATTTTACCTTGTTATAATGAAGTTAAGACTATTTTATACCATTCTTTTTACCTTTGTTTTTGGATATACAAAAGCACAAGAAAACAATCCTCCAATAATTCAAGAAGACCAATATGTATTACCTTTCGATTCGTTAAAAGCGAAAGACAAAATGCATTTTAATTTTTCTACAGGAGTTGGAATCGGTTTTTCGGGTTCAAAATCAAATTCTATTAGTACATATTATAGTCCAAATGTAAGTTATGAAGTTTCGCCAACACTAGATGTGAGTGCTGGTATGACTTATGTAAATAGTGATGTTTCGAATTTTAGAACACTACATGATTTTGGCTACCGACCTTTTACTGGTAATATTTCACAATACTACACCTATGTTGCTGCTCGTTACCAATTAAATGAACGATTAAAAATTGGAGGAAGTGTTTTTTATAATCTGACTGATTTTAATTCTTCTGCCTTTAATGCAAATCAACCTAAAACCTCTTTCGACAAAATAGGTTATTCTGCTTTTTTTGAATATAAAATTGGAGAAAATGCCTATTTACAAGGCGAAATAAGAGTTAATGACAACAATAGAGGTGGTTTTGGTATGGATCCGTTTGGAACAAGTATGGGTATGGGTAGATTTAATCAAAATAACAACTTTGGTTCACCTTTTGGTCGATAAATCAGTTGAATTACAATTCTTTTTTTTGAAACAACATCATGATAGTTTTATTATCACCAGCTAAGAAATTAACCATATCAGGAAATAAACCTTCTTCATTTTCTGAACCTGAATTTATTAATGAAGCTCAGAAACTAATAAAAGAACTTCAAAAATATTCGCCACCCAAATTGCAAAAGTTAATGAGTGTAAGCACCGATATTGCTGAACTTAATGTTAATAGGTTCGCAAACTGGACAACAAATCACTCATTAGAAAATGCTAAACAAGCCATACTTACTTTTACAGGAGAGGTTTATAATGGTTTACAAGCATCAAAACTTAACAAAACAGAATTAGCTTATGCTCAAGAACATCTTCGAATTCTATCAGGTTTGTATGGAATTTTAAAACCGCTTGATTTAATTCATGAATACCGTTTAGAAATGGGCACAAAATTAAAAGTGGGTAAACACACGAATTTGTATAGTTTTTGGGGAGATGTTATTAGCGAAAAATTGAACGATTCAATTAAAAATCATTCAGATAAAACAATTGTCAATTTAGCTTCTACCGAATATTTTAAAGTAATAAATACTAAAAAGCTTAATGCAAATGTAGTTACACCAATTTTTAAAGATGGTAAAAATGGCGACTACAAAGTGGTGATGATGTATGCCAAAAAGGCACGAGGCATGATGGCAAACTATATCATTAAAAACAAAATTGAGAATCCAGCTAATTTGATTGGATTTAATGAAGACGGATATTATTTTAATCCTAAAATATCAACTGATAAAGAATTGGTTTTTTATAGAAATTGAAATTAGACGATAGAAGTTAGAGGTTAGATGTTAGACATAAGACATAAGACTGAATACTGTAAACTGAATACTGAATACTGAATACTGAATCAAATGCACTTTACAGAAACAATCATTTCAAATTCGGCAACTATTTCAGCATTTTTATTGTAAGCAATAACTTTAGTGGTTTCATTTATTCGCTCTTTGGTTTCAATTGATAAAAGCACGGCATCAGCTACTTTTTTTCCATCATTACAAACAAAAAGACAATCGGATTCTGCACGTTTAAAAAATTGAGCATTCATACCTTTAAATGCAAACGAAATTTTTTTGTTCATTTTTTCGGCATAGTAAAACGCATGAATACCACCTGCAACATCGGCTCCAACTGCCAATGCTCCAAAATACATGGAGTTTAAGTGGTTTTTTGTTCTACGTTTTAGTTTAATTTCTACTCGAGCTTCAGAATCTGTAATTGAAATTAATTTTACACCTGTGTAACTCAACATCGGAATTTTCAACTTTCCCAAAAGAAAAAGATTCCATTTCATTTTTTTAAATAGCGATTTATTTTCCATTTACCAGTTCTTCTACAATTTGAGCAATAGGACGAATAGCTTTTACTTCTTCAATACTTGGACCAGCACACCAAACTGTTTTGTATGTTGCACTAAAAGCTGCTTGATTAAGTTTTTTCATGCCATTATAAAAGGTAAAAGCTTTAAACCATTTTTTTAGTTGTTTATTTTTGTTGAGTAGTTTTTCCAATGGATTTTGTTCTGTTCCAATTTTTTCTACATAAGGAGTTTTTATTACTGTACAAGGAGTTCCAGATAATTTTGTTGTCATTACAATGTCTTTTGCTCCATAGTTTACACAAGCTTCTTTATATTCTTGAGAAACACCACACTCGGTAGAAGCAATAAAAATACTACCTATAGATAAGCCAGCAGCTCCGTAAGATAAAATTTGCTGATATTGTTGATGATTACCAACTCCACCTGCCGATATTACAGGAATATTGCAAGCTGCATTCAACTCTTCAATCAGTTCTTTTGCTGGTTTTGGTCCTGCATGACCGCCAGCTTGGTTATTTACTGCAATAATGGCATCAGCTCCTAAAGCTTCTACTTTTTTTGCATAAGCAACATCAACAACATCACAAAAAACTTTAACACCAGCTTGGTGGGCTGCTGCAATCGTTTCTTCGGGCGAACCCAATGAAGTGATGATGTAATCAACCTTTAATTCGCAGCAAACTTGCAATTGTTCTTTGTATAAAAAATTTGATTTATTTACAATTAAATTAATACCAAAAGGAGCTGGACAAAGCTGTTTCAATTCTGTTATTGCAGCTTTTAGTTCAGGAATGGTTTTAAAATTTAATGCTGGTATTGAACCCGAAATTCCTGCTTTTCCTGCAGCAATAACCATTGCGGTGTTTGATACCAAAAACATTGGTGCCATAATAATAGGGTATTTTATTCCTAACATTTCGGCAAGTGTGGTTTTTTGATTATTAATTTGAACAGACATGTATATAAATATATTTTATTGTAGTGAGGATTAAACTTTTTATTTAATTTCGCGACTACCAAATTACACTCTTATTATGGAAAATTTAGAAGGCAACAAATTAATTGTAAAGATACAACGTGATTTAGCAAAATCAGGGATAGTTAAAGATAATTTAGTGAAAGACTTAAAAGAATTAAGAAATTTCGCTTTGGCAGAACAAGATCCAACTTTAACTAAAGTAATTCGCTTAACTTACGAACACATTGAACAAACAGGAACATTTAGCATTCCTATTCCGGCTGATGAAGCAGTAGTTGAAGGTGAAGAACCAGAAACTATGGATATGGAAGATTTTGATAACAAAAGAGAAAGTTTAAACTACTTGTTGTCGTTAATGTTGGATAGAAAAAACCCAACCAACCGACAAGATTTGGAAGAATATCGCGATATGCTGAAAGATTTTTAATAAAAAAACCCACGATTTCGTGGGTTTTTTTATTGTTATTTTGGTTTAACTGTTTTTGCTTAATAGTTTCTCCAGTTCGTTTATTTTATCTACTATTTCAGACAAATTTCTGAAATGGATATAGTTTTTTCGGTATTTGTTAATTTCCATTGCAGGGCTTCCCATTAATGCCGTTCCATTTTTTGTAATGCTTTTAGAAATGCCCGATTGAGCTGCTATAACCGTATTGTCGGCAATAGTTAAATGACCAACAATACCTACTTGTCCGCTAAACATACAGTTTTTACCAACAGTGGTTGAACCAGCTATAACATTGTGTGCCGCTAAATAGCTGTTTTCTTTTATCTCCACATTATGAGCAATATGAACAAGATTATCTAACTTAACACCACTTCTTAAAATAGTTGAACCAATTGTAGCTCTATCTATTGAGCAATTTGAACCAATTTCAACATGGTCTTCAATTACCACATTTCCAATTTGAGGTATTTTTTTTCCACCATCTTGTAATGCAAAACGGAAACCATCACTTCCAATTACAGTTCCAGAATGAATAATGCAATTTTTTCCAATTACACCATCCGAATAAATTTTAACCCCAGCAAACAGCGTGGTATTGTCGCCAACAGTAACATTTTCGCCGATATACACCTGAGGATAAATTTTTACATTATTGCCAATTTTAGCATTTTCAGCAATAACTGCATATTCGCCAACGTAACAATCAGAACCTATTGTTGAAGATGAATGAATAAATGAAATTTCGGAAATGCCCGATTTATTTAGTTTTACCTGATTATACATTTCCAACAACTGACCAAAAGCATTTTCGGCATTTTTAACTCTAATTAGTGTTGAATTAATAGGCTCGGTTGGTTTAAAATCGTCGTTAACAATTACTATTGATGCTTGAGTGGAATAAATGTACTGAGTATATTTTGGATTTGCCAAAAATGAAATTGAACCTGGTTTGCCTTCTTCAATTTTTGAAATACTGTTAACTTCAACTGCTTGATTTCCTTCGATGGTTCCGTTAAGAGCTGCTGCTATTTGTTGTGCTGAAAATTTCATGTAAAATAGTAAAAATAAAAACGACGGATTAATTTTTAATTAATTCCTTTAAGTAAATTTTGATAAAAAGCACCTACAAACGGAACTTCTTTTTTTTCTTGATTTATAGCTGAAATCAAGCCTAAAATCCAGAATACAAAAAGAACAACTAACGAAATAGAAATGGCTACATTAATTAACCAACCTAAAAAAGGAATAAACACAAATATAAATTGAGCTATGGTTAATGCCAATCCAGTTAATATAATACCTAAAGCTTGGCGAATATGGAAAGCTCCTAGTTCTGATTTATTTTTTTCATCGTTGTGCAATACTAATGCTATTATTAAGCCAATTAAAGTGATGTAACTTAAAATTGCAACTGTTTTTCCTTTGTCTTGTTGAATTTCCATTTTATTTAAAAGTTTAGTTTGCTAATTTATAACTATTTATTCGAATTGATAAAAGAAATTATTTTTTCAGTTTCATTTGGATGAAACCAGTTGTAATCGTTTGATTTGTTAAACCAAGCCAATTGTTTTTTTGCATACCTACGCGTATTTACCTTTATTTTATCAATTGCTTCTGGCAACGAAAGTTTTTCGTCTAAGTAATCAAACAATTCGGTATAACCAACTGTTTTTAACGCGTTGTGAGTTCTGTAGGGCAACACTTGTTTAACTTCATCAATTAATCCATTTTGTATCATTAAATCTACTCGCTGATTAATTCTATTGTAAAGTTCTTCTTTATCTCTATTTAAAGCAATTTTAATAATGTTAAATGGTCGGTTTTGCTTAATGCCTTGCCTAAGTTGTTTGTATGAACTGTTGCTAAGCAAGCAAACTTCAATAGCTCTATACAAGCGATTAATGTTTTTTAAATCGATTTCCTGATAAAAATCGGGATCGAGTTGTTTTAGTTTTTCTCGTAAAATTTCAATTCCGTATTTATTGTAAAGTTGTTCTAATTCGGTTCTAAGTTGCTCATTTCCTTCTGGAATATTTTCGTCGAAACCATTACAAACCGCATCAATATATAAACCCGAACCTCCAGTTAAAATGACTAATGGATAAGTTTTAAACAGTTTGTTTAATAATGCTAATACATCTTGTTCGAAGTTGGTAGCATTGTATGTTTGGTTTATGGAATGTGAATTTACCAAATGGTGCGGAACATTTTTCATTTCCTCATTTGTTGGTTTTGCGGTACCAATGCTCAGTTCTTTAAAAAACTGACGCGAATCGGCATTGATAATTTCAGTGTTAAAATGTTGAGCAAGTTCAACACACAAATTGGTTTTTCCTACAGCTGTTGGACCAGTAATTACAACTAGAGTAGGTTTCATGATTTAATAATAGTTTTCGTTGTCGTCGAAACCTTCGTTGTTGTCAAAGTCATTAAAATCCTCAAACATGTCGTCTTTAAAAGGTTCGTCTTCGTTAAACTCATCGGCATCATAAATTTCATTATTAAATTCATCTGCAATTTCATCAGTAAATTCATTAGAAAGTTCGCCTTGAGAATAAACTACACGAGGATAAAAACCATCGTCTTCTTTAACTTTTATTTCGATTAGTTCGATAAAAAAATTACGTATGTTTAAGAAGTCATAAACGTAAAGCAGGTGGTCGCCTAAACAATTGGTAATGCTATTTATTTTGGTGTTTTCCATTACCAATACTTTTTCCATTCCTTCTTCCTCAGCACCAACATCAAAAAGGGTAATTTCTTGTCCTTTATTCCAATTGTCGTCGCTTACATAAAATGAAGCCATTTGTGAACCGTCAAAACCGAATGAAGCTACAATCATTTCGTGTAAATCTTCAAAATTTTGAGTGCTTTTAATTTCTATATCACTAAATATTTCTTGTTCGCCTTCGGCTAAAACTCTTATTTTATATATGCTCATAACCTTTAAATTAAATTCAATTCTTTTCCTTTGTTCATCATGTAATCATAAGCTTCATCATAATTGTTAGCAATTTCTCCTTCTAAAATTGCTTCTCTTATTGCTTCTTTTATTAAACCAACTTCTTTGCATGGCTTGAGGTTAAAGGTTTTCATAATAAGTTCTCCAGTTATAGGAGGTTGCCAGTTACGCAATTGGTCTTTTTCTTCTACTTCTTTTAATTTTTGTTTAACTAATTCAAAATTAGCTAAATATCTTTTAACTTTCTCTTCATTTTTTGAAGTAATATCGGCACTACACAGCGTAAGTAAATCATCAATATCTTCTCCTGCATCAAATAATAATCTACGCACCGCACTGTCCGAAACAATTTCGTTAACCAAAGCTATTGGGCGTAAATGCAAACGAACCAATTTCTGTACATACTTCATTTTATGATCAAGTGGCAGTTTCAGGTTTTTAAATATTTTAGGAACCATTTGAGCTCCTTTGTCTTCGTGTCCGTGAAAAGTCCAACCGTGCTCAGGTTCAAATCGTTTAGTAGCTGGTTTTGCAATATCATGTAAAATGGCTGCCCAGCGAAGCCATAAATTGTCGGTTTTCGGACAAATATTGTCTAAAACTTGTATGGTATGGTAAAAGTTATCTTTATGACCTTTGTTGCCAATAAATTCAACACCGTGTAATAATTGCATTTCGGGAAAAATAATTTCTAATAACCCTGTATTGAACAAATGTTTAAAACCAATAGATGGAATAGGAGCGAGGATGATTTTATTTAGTTCGTCTATTATTCGTTCTTTGGAAACAATTCGAATACGTTGGCGGTTTTCGCTAATGGCTTTTAACGATTTTTCTTCAATTTCAAAACCCAATTGGGTAGCAAAACGTATGGCTCGCATCATTCGTAATGGGTCGTCGGAATAGGTGATATCAGGATTTAATGGTGTTTTAATTATTTTTTTTTCAATGTCTGCTAAGCCTCCAAATGGGTCGAGTATTTGCCCGTAAGTTGCTGAATTTAAGCTTATAGCTAGTGCGTTTATGGTAAAATCTCTTCTGTTTTGGTCGTCTTCTAGCGTACCATTTTCAACAATAGGTTTTCTAGAACCTCTGTCGTAGCTTTCTTTTCTTGCACCAACAAATTCTATTTCGTAATCTTGGTATCGAAGCATTGCTGTACCATAATTTCTAAAAACAGCAACTTTAGTATTTTGACCAATAAGTTTAGCTACTTTTTCAGCTAAATCGATTCCAGAACCAATGGCAACCACATCAATATCTTTGCTAGGTCTGTTGAGAATAATGTCACGAACAAAGCCTCCAATTACATAGGCGTCAATATTTAATTCGGTTGCTGCCTTTGCAATTATTTCGAAAATAGGATGTTTGATGTGTTCTTTCAAATTAGTTTACTTTTTGCAAAAGTAACTTTTTTAAAAGTATTTACAGAGAGCAAACTAAAGTTCTCAACCTTATTTAATCACCTTAGTATTAAATAAACTACCATCGTTATTGATAATTACTACTTCATAAGCTCCTTTAGCCCAGTTGCTGGTATTTATCTCTTTTTCGGTTCCGTTATAAACTAATTGACCAATAGCGGAATATACTTTAATGATACAATTTTCGCAGTTAGTTTTTATGGTTAGTAAATCTTTAACAGGATTAGGATAAACAACAATATCCCCTAAACTCTTATTGTTAATAGCAACAACATCGCTATATGAAAAGTCACCATTAAAATCGGTTTGTTTTAAACGATAGTAAGAAACACCAGTTAAAGGTTTCTCATCGATAGCAGAGTAGTTTATAACAGTATTGCTGTTACCAGCACCTTTTAACTTTTTTACAAATTCCCAATTTTCTAGATTAGCACTTCTTTCGATAGTAAAATAATCATTGTTAATTTCAGTTTCTGTTTTCCATTCTAACCAAACATCTTTTTTTACAAGATTTGCTTTGAATGAGATTAATTTAATTGGTAAGGGATTTGTCCCTAATAAAGATCCAAGTGTTATTGGACTAAATGAAGTAAAAAGTACCGAAGAAAGAATTGTCCCTGCAGAAGAAGAACCCGCTGCTAATCCTCCCATATTTTCCCATTGGTTTGTTCCACTATCATAATGACTAACGGCTAAATCGGGAAGGCTAGTTATGCCATGATCTGAACTATTCCAATATAGGGTTATATATAGAGAAGAAGAACCAGAGATTCTGTTTAAATCCCATAAATCTAGAGAACTAACATGACTTAAAGTTGGAGCTAAATTGTTGCGATTATTAGGCTGAGTTCTTTTATATTCAGCTCTAAACTCATCAGTTATTGTAGAAGGTGGAGAGATTCCAATAGGACAATAATATCCATTATTTCCAGTAGGAAATGTAAATGAAGTATTTCCTATCTTACTAATAGGCCCATCAATATAAGAGTTAGAAGATCCTCCTGAAATAGTTCCTCCAGCTTCAATAGTTAACAAATTAGTAGTAGATGTTGCTATAATTCCATCTATTAATGTAACAGAACTTCCATTAGGAATAGAAATATTACCATTTAACGTAAATTGTGGTATAGAAATATGAGTATTATTAAATACCAAGTTTCGATAGGTTATAAGATCACCAGTGCCCGATCCACCTCCTGCAACAATTTGAGAATTTCCAGTTCCGTTATAAGTAACTGTAGAGTTGTTGTTACTTGTAAGTATGCCATAAGCAGGAGTTCCTCTTAAAAAATTTCTTTTTATTCGTAAGTTACTATTATTGTTTAGTTCAATTTCTACTTTGTTGTTATTTGTTGCTTGAATACTTAAATTTCTATTAACATTTAATGCTGCGTTATTATTCAGTTGAACCAACGTTTTTATTCCTCCAGTTTCTGTTAAAAATAAATCTCTATTTATAGTAAGAATTCCATTTCCATTTAAGGTAAGTTGATTGTTAATAGTTCCACCTCCAGAGGAAATAAATGAGAAATCTTTATTAATAGTTAAAGATGAATTGTTATCAATATTTATATAAAATGGATTGTTACCACCTGCACGAGTGGCTGTAAATTTATCGTTAATAACGAGAGAGCCTCCTCCTGTTATATTAATCAGTTGATCTAGATTAGTGCCATCATTCCTCATGCTTGCTTGACCTGAAATGGTTAATGTTCCACCATTAATGGTTAAATTAGTTGCAGCCAAAGATGTATCACTTAAATTAATTTCTGCAGCTACTTCATTGCCTGTTACTGTTATTGTATTTCCTTTGATGTAAGCTATGTCCCCAGCATTAGGATAGGATGCCGCAGCTGGTCCATTATGGTAAACTATTGACCAATTGTTTCCATCATTCCATGCACCATCGACTATAGAATAATATTCAGTATCAACATTATCTATACAAAGCGTAAAAGTTCCTCTATATCCGGAGCCTACATAATTATCACAAGAAATGTAATAAGTATTTCCAACAACTAATGCTGCAGAACTTAAAGAAATATCTGTAGAAGCATTGATACGTTTGGTACAACCTACTTGAGTAACTGCATCTGATTGCCATAATGCTATGTTTGGATGTTGAAGAGTGCCTTCTGCTCCACCAACTTTCATTTGTAAGGTTACATTAGGAGATACAGCTACAAACTTAAACCAACGAGTATAGTTTGGACCATTCTCCCAGCAAGAACCTTTTAGACCATCAGGAGTTGCGTGTATGGTAGTGTATTCAGCATCTTGAGAACACCAATTGTTTAGATTAGTTAATTCTATTGCACCTTCAACATAGTCATAGGTTAACTGGTTGTCTATACATAAGGTAAAAGAACCTCTATAACTTAAACCGACAAAATTATCAACAGATACATAATAAGTGTTACCAATAACCAAGTTTGGATAGGCTATTTGTACATCTGTAGTGGCATTAATTCTTCTTACACAAGCAATTTCTGTGGTTGCATCGCTTTCCCAAAGAGCCATATTAGGGTGTTGCATCGTTCCTTCTGCTCCACCAACTTTTAAATCTAAGGTCAAGTAATTTGTTGTAGCAACAAATTTAAACCAACGGGTATAGTTTGGTCCGTTTTCCCAGCAAGAACCTTTTAGCCCGTCGGCAGTTGCATTAACTGTAGTATATGCAGCATTGGAAGAACAATTGTTGGCAGTATGAATGATGGTTAATGCTCCCGAAATGTTGTCGTAATTTGATTGGTCTGAGATACAAAGTGTAAAAGTACCTCTATAACTCATTCCTACAAAATTATCAACAGAAACATAGTAGGTATTTCCGATAGAAAGACTTGAATAAACAATTTGTACATCTTCAGTAGCATTAATTCTTCTAACACAGTTTATTTCTGTTATTCCATCACTTTCCCAAAGAGCCATATTGGGATGTTGTAGAGTTCCTTCAACCCCACCAACTTTTAAGTCGAGTATTACCTCATTTGTTGTAGCCACAAATTTAAACCAACGGGTATAGTTTGGTCCGTTTTCCCAACAAGAACCTTTTAACCCATCAGGCGTTGCATGAACAGTAGAGTAAGCTGCATTTGGCGAACAGTTATTAGTAGTGTGAATAATTTCTATAGCTCCTGCAATATCATCATAGGTTACAGCATTGTCAATACAAAGCGTGAAAGTACCTCTATTGCCTAATCCAACATAATTATCGACAGAAACGTAATAGGTGTTACCAATGGTTAGCCCCGATGTGCTGATTTGTACATCTGTAGTAGCATTAATCCTTCTAACACATTTTACTTCTGTGGTAGCATCACTTTCCCAAAGAGCCATATTAGGGTGTTGTAGAGTTCCTTCTGCACCACCAACTTTTAAATCGAGAGTAACGTTTGTTGTTGTAGCAACGAATTTGAACCAACGAGTATAATTTGGACCGTTTTCCCAACAGCTTCCTGCATTTCCGTCGGCAGTTGCATGAACAGTAGAATAAGCTGCATTTGGAGAACAATTATTAGTGGTGTGAATAATTTCTATTGCCCCTGCAATATCATCATAGGTTACAGCATTATCAATACAAAGCGTAAAAGTACCTCTATTGCCTAATCCAACATAATTATCGACAGAAACGTAATAGGTGTTACCAATGGTTAATCCAGATGTGCTAATTTGAACATCAGTAGTCGCATCAACTCTTCGAACACATTTAATTTCTGTTGTTGCATCACTCTGCCATAAAGCCAAATTAGGGTGTTGCATAGAACCTTGTGCTCCACCAACTTTTAGGTCTAATGTTACATTTGAAGTTGTTGCCACAAACTTAAACCAACGTGTATAATTTGGCCCATTTTCCCAACAGCTTCCTGCATTTCCATCTGCCGTAGCATGAAGGGTTGAGTATGCCGCATTTGCAGAGCAATTATTTGCTGAATGTGTTATTGTTATTGCTCCTGCTGGTTCATCGTAATTTACAGCATCATCAATACAAAGCGTAAAAGTTCCTCTATATCCTGCACCTACGTAATTGTCAACAGAAATGTAATACGTATTACCAATGGTTAATCCAGATGTGCTTATCTGAACATCAGTGGTTGCATCAATTCGTCGAACACATTTAATTTCTGTTGTTGCATCAGCTTGCCATAATGCCATATTAGGGTGTTAGAACCTTGTGCTCCACCAACTTTTAAATCTAGCGTTACTTCTGTAGTTGTGGCTACAAAAGAAAACCAAACATTGTAGTTAGGTCCATTTTCCCAGCAGCTTCCTGCATTGCCATCTGCAGTTGCAGCTAATGAGGTATAAGCTGCATTGGCAGAACAATTATTGCTGGTATGAGTTAATATTATTGCACCTGCAATGTTATTATTTACTGGTTGTGCATAGATAATAAATGAACTGATTGAAAATAATATAAATAGTGTAATTTTTTGCATCATTTTTAAAAAAAAATTAACTTACGGTAAAGTACTGCCGAAAGTTACAAAAAATACTTACGGGTATTACATAAACTACGTATTAATACTGACTATTAATAATAAATATAACAAATTAACAAATTATGTTATTTTCTTAACACTTCAATTTCTCCTTTTAAACCTAGTTTTAAAATAGAAGATGGTTGATGATTTCCTTTGTCGAAAGTAGCATTAACAACATAATCAACACTACTTTTAATTTCGTTTGTTATTTCTGAAAAGTTGTTGGGAGTCGATTTTCCACTCGTGTTTGCCGAAGTTGAAACAATTGGTTTGCCAAATTTTTGAACCAATTGATTTGCAAAACCCTCTTTTACCAATCGGATACCAACAGAACCATCGTTGGCAACAACATTTTTTGCAAGTTGAGTGGCGTTTGGATAAATAATAGTTGTTGGTTTTGTTGCTAAATCAATAATATCCCAAGCCAAATCAGGCACATCTTTTAAGTGCTTTTGTAGCATAGCGTCGTTGCCAACAATCACTATCATGCTTTTGCTGTCTTCGCGTTGTTTGAGTTCGTAAATCTTTTTTACAGCTTCTTCGTTGGTAGCATCGCAACCAATACCCCAAACAGTATCGGTAGGGTAAAGTATAATACCGCCTGATTTTAATACTTCAATACACTTGTTGATTTCGTTAATCATAAAAAAATGTTATAGTTTATTAAAAAAGCTAAAAACTGATTTTTGGTAAGATTTACTGATGGGTAGTGTTTTTCCATTTATTACCACAGTATTGTTATCAAAAGCTTCAACTTTTTTAATGTTTATAATGTATGAGCGGTGAATTCGCACAAAAATTGGATGATTCAAGTTTTCCTGAAAGTGGTTTAAGTTGGTTGAAAGCGTATAGTTTTTTGTGGGTGTAAATATTTCGGTGTAACTGCCATTTGCTTCCAAATAATCAACTTCGGAGAGGTTTATTTTAGTGAAGTATTTTCCTGACTTCACAAAAAAATTGTCGTCGTTAATCAATATTTTTTGCTTGAGAAGAGCTTCGTTATGTGTGTTAAAAGCCAATTCTAGGGCAATAATCACATCTTTTTTATTAAAAGGTTTGGAAATAAATGCACTTGGAGCTGTTTCAATTGCTCTTTGTATGGTGTGAGAATCGGTGTTTGCTGTTAAATAAACAATGGGTATTCGATGATTTCCATTTATGATTTTTGCGGTTTCAATGCCATCTTTCTGACCTTTAATGTTGATGTCCATTAAAACAACATGAGGTTTGTTTTTAGAAATAGAATCCATACATTCTTCTGAAGAAATGGCAATTGCTGTTACTTCAAAACCATTTTCTTCTAAATCTAAAGACAATTCTTCGGCTACCAACACTTCATCTTCAACAATTAAAACCTTTATCATGAGTTTAAACCAATTTGTATGATGCAAAAGTAATCGTTATCTTTAATCCATTAGCGTTGATTATTGATAAGTTTCCACTTAATTGACGAGTTAACGATTGAATTAATTTCATTCCAAATGAATGTAAAGATTCTTTTAAATCTTCAGCTTTTCCGTTACCGTTGTCAGAAAATTCCAATACCATTTGTTGGTTTTGTTCAAAAAGTTTGATGTTTAAAATAGGTTTTTCAACTCCGTCAAACGCATATTTTAACGAATTCATTATCAATTCATTTAAAATTAACCCAAGAGGAATAGCAGTATCTACATCCATTTTAATGTTTTCAATACTCACATTTAAATCAACTTTGTTTAAGTCAAAAGTGCTTATTAATCCATCTGCAAGTTCGTGAACAAAAGAGTTCATTTCAATGCCAGTATAATTGTCGTTTTGATAAAGCATTTTGTGTATTAACCCCATCGATTTAACACGTTCTTTTCCTTCTGAAATGGCTGTTTTTGCAGTTTCATCTTTGATATTCCGCTCTTGCAAACTAAGTAAACTTGATACTACTTGAAGATTGTTTTTTACTCGATGATGAATTTCGCCGAGCAACAAATTAATTTTCTTATTTTTTTCTTCAATTAGAACTTTTTGTTTTTGAGTTACTCGCCATCTGTTTAATGCAAATAATCCTAAAACTAAAGCAAGAAATAAACCTATTGAAATGGCTAAAATAATTGCTCTTTGTTTTTGTTTTTCGTTTTGAGCAATGGCTAACTTTTTATCGTTTTCGGCACGTGTCAATAACTCTTTCTTTTCGTAATCATAAGCCAATTGTTGTTGAATGGTTGAGCGTTGTGTTTCCTTGTTTTCTATGCTATCTCGAGAGCTGATATACAACTGATGCATCTCTAGAGCATCTTTATATCTTTCTTTTTGTTGATAAGCTTTGCCAAGCAGTTGTGCAGCATTTTGAATGTTGTACAAGTTTCCATTCTCTTTTGCTAATTGAAGAGCGTTTTCTCCAACAGAAATAGCTTTTTCAAAATCATTGTTTTCTAAATGAATTTTACCAAGATTAACCAATGCAATGGTAATTCCACCAATTCGATTGTTTTTTTTGTATAGTTTTAAGCTGTTTTCAATATAAACCAATGAGGAGTCGAATTGTTTTAAATCAAAGTAAGCCACGCCGATATTTAGCAGAGCAGAAGCCATTCCTAATTCATTCGAAAGCTTTGTGTAATTGTCTAAACTTTGTTGAAAATAGCTGAGCGAGGGTGTTGTTTTTCCCTGTTTTCGGTTTATTGAGCCAATGTTGATAAGAACTGCCGCCTCACTGTTTACATCATTGTGTTTTTGAAAATATTGTTGAGCTTTTTGATAATACATCAACGCATTTGAGGTGTCGCCTTGTTGCTCGTATGTGTAAGCAATGTTGTTCAATGAAGAGCCAATGGTTTCTTCGTCTTGTAAAAACTCATCAATTTTTAAACTGATTAGATAGTATTTTAGTGCTTTTTTGACGTTTCCTTTGTAGGTAAAAAGCATACCTATGTTATTAAATGTAGATGAAAGTCCTTTAAAGTTTTTTATTCTTATGTCTATTTTCAAACATTTTATGTAATAGCGAAAAGCTTCATCATAATTTCCTATGGTTTGATAGTAATAGCCAATATTCGCTAATGCTTCTGAGTTTAATTTACTAAAAGTAAGATGTTCGTTTTCTGACAAATTTAGACGAAGATTTTTTTCTGCAATTTTTGATGCTTCATTACATAAATAATAAAGTGTATCGAGGTTGTTAATATATAAAATGGTTGCTAACTCCGTATATGCAGCAGCTCTTGTGCTGTCGTGTTGTTGGGTTGATATCAGATTAGCCAGTTCTTCAATTCTCATTTGCTCCTCATTGCCCATTGAGTTTAGGCTAAAAAGTGAGAACAAAAAGATGAAAAAGCAAGTGATAAAATTTCTGAATTCCATTTACAAAAAAAATAGGTCTATTCACAAAACTAATTAATCCATTGGCAAAAACCTCTTTTTTTTATCGCCGAATGAGAGGTTATTTTGAAGAGAAATAGAGCTGTTCGTTGCCGAATAACAATTGATAATGATTAAACAAAGGCTGTTCGTAACAAACTTGTTAAATTTTTTATTTTTTAGCATATAATTATGGGATACAGAAGATTACCAACTACAGACAGAGCGAGGTATTTGGCATTAGAACGAATGTCGAACATAATAAGCAGCGATGAGTTAGGTGTTTTGTTGAACAAAGAAAAGGAGTTGATGACTTTATTGGATGAATTTGGAAATCTTTTAGAGAAAAGAGAACGATTGGCAGAACAGAAAAAAAACACCAATAGAACAAAAAGCATTTTAACAACTAAATTGAGATTATATGTTTCGCATTATTTACAAGTGTTGAATTTTTCGATTGATAGGGGTGAGATGGACAAAATGGTGAGAAAGTTATACGGTTTACAGGTTAATATGGGAAATATTCCAGAACTGTCAAACATAGAACACTTAATGACTTGGGTTGAAAAGATTATAAATGGAGAAGAGAAAAGAGTATTAACTGATAAAATGCCAATTTCTCACCCAAATGTTAAAAAAATTGAAGGGCAAAAAGAACAACTCATTGTTCAACAGCAAGAGCTTTTGACAATAGAAAACGAAATAAAAATCAATAAGCAAAAAATTGTGGACACCAGATTTTTGGTTGATCAATTCATCAAACAAGCATGGAATGACATTGAAGCAAAATTTAGCAATGAAACCAATGCTGTTAAACAACAAAAAGCTGCTCGATATGGAGTGGTGTATGTAAACTAATTGTAAAAAATACTAGAATAATGTTTTACTAGGTATTTGAGATAGTATTTTTAAATAAAGAACAAACATTTATAAACTAAAAATAAAAAATATGAAAAAAAGATTACTGATTAATAGTGTTTTAGGAGCTGCAATATTTTTCAATACACTATATTTAGCTGCTCAAGTTTGTTTTACACCACCTGTCCATATTAATAGTGGAAAAAATGAAGTTCATAGTGCTGATTTAAATGGTGATGGAAAAATTGATTTAATATCATCTGCGTTTGGTTCAAATGTTATTGTTAATTTAGGTAATGGAGACGGCACTTTTGGTATGGCTAATGTTTTTTCTTCAAATTCAGCATCGTATAAAATTGCTAGTGCAGATTTTGATGGTGATGGAGATGTTGATTTAGCAGTTACAAATGATGATGTAAACGGAACAGTATCAATATTATTAAATAATGGCTCTGGAAGTTTTGGAAGCCCTACTGCTATTGCAGTTGGTTCAAATCCAGAATCAATTATTGTTGGGGACTTTAATGATGATGGTGACCCTGATTTAGCTGTTGTAAGTTTTAATAGTCCTTTTCAAAGTGTAACAATTTTGTTAGGTAGCACAGGCTCTACATTTGTTGCAGCACCAACTTTAACTGGTGGAGGTTTTTCTGCTATTACTGTAGCTGATTTTAATGGCGACAATAAATTAGATATTGCTACAACTAAAAAAACAGATGATTTAGTTTATGTATTTTTAGGAAATGGCGATGGTACTTTTGCTTCTGCATTTACTTTTTCTAGCAATGGAGATAACCCAATTTCAATTACAAATGGAGATTACAATAATGATGGATTTGTTGATATTGTTGTAGGTCATGATGGAGCATCAGGGCCAACAACTACAACATGTTTATTTTTAGGAAATGGTACTGGAGCATATGGAACTTTTTCAGCTTTTGCCACTTATACATATAATTCATCACTATTCTCAGTTGATTTTAATGGAGATGGTCATCTTGACTTGGCAGGTGCAGGAAAAAGTGGTTTTAGTACGGTGAATGTTTACCTTGGTAATGGGCTAGGAAACTTTGATTCACATATGTTTGTTGTTAATAATTCTACATTTCTTACACAAGCTATAACTGTTGCAGATTTTAATGGTGATTCAAAATTAGATATTGCAACGGCAAATGGTACAAATACTAATTCGAATGCAATTATTTTAAATACGATTGTTCCTGTTATTAATGCAAATGGATCTGATTTAGAGGTCTGCGAGGGTAATTCAGTAACACTTTTTGGAAGTGGTGATGGTACTTCTTATACTTGGAATAATGGTGTAACCGATAATGTTCCATATTATCCTTCTTCTACTTCAGATTACATCGTAACTGGTTATGATGCAAATGGATGTAAGAATGTTGACACAATTACTATTACAGTTAATCAACCTTCTTATGGAATGGTTATAGAAACCGCTTGTGGTAGTTTTACTTTAAATTCACAAACCTATACTGAAACGGGTGTTTATCCTCAAAACTTAATAAATCAACATGGTTGTGATTCAAATTTAACTGTTGATATTACTATAATCAATGTAGATACTTCATTAATAGTAGATAATCTAATTATTACTGCAAATGCAACTGGAGCTGCTTACCAGTGGTTAGACTGTGATAATGCATTTGCTATTATTTCTGATGAAACAGCACAAAGTTATACAGCTACAGCAAATGGAAATTATGCAGTTGAAATTACTCAAAACAGTTGTGTTGATACTTCTAGCTGTGTTAGCATTGTAAGTGTTGGAACTATTGAGAATTCATTTAGTCGAAGAATAAATCTTTTCCCAAACCCAACAACTTCAATTTCTACGTTGTTGTTGAGTAACTCAACTAAAAATGCTCAACTTTCAATTGTTGACATTACAGGGAAAGAGGTGTATTTTATGAATGATATCAAATCGGATAAAGTAAATTTAAACTTGACCAAACTTAACAAAGGAATATATTTTGTGAAAGTTATTTTAAATGAAAAACAAGAAGTAATCAAACTAATAAAAGAGTAATAAGTATAGTTAGGTTAAAAATTAAGAAGCCCCACGCAAAGCGTGGGGCTTCTTTTATTTTACAAATAAAGCAACCGCTTCCACGTGTGCAGTATGAGGAAACTGGTCGACTAAACTTAACTTTTTTAATTGATATCCTGCGGCAAACAAGTCTTCCATGTCGCGAGCTTGCGTTGATGGATTGCAGCTCACGTAAACAATTTGTTTGGCATTTAATTCAATTACTTTTAGCAACGCTTTACGAGCAATTCCTGCACGAGGCGGGTCTAAAATAATGGTGCCAATTTGGTTTTTGTATTGCGGATATTCAAACAAAAATTTATTGACATCAGCAGCAAAAAACTCCACGTTTTTAATGTTGTTTTTTATTGCATTTTCTTTGGCATTTTCTATGGCTTCTTCAACAATATCAACTCCAATAACGCGTGTGTTAGTTTTAGCAGCAATTAACTGACCAATGGTTCCTGTTCCGCAAAATAAGTCCATAACCAATCCATCAGCAATAGTTGAATTGTTTTCAACTGCGTATGAAATTGCTTTTTGGTACAACAGTTCGGCACATTTTGGGTTGGTTTGAAAAAAACTTTGCATGCTTACATCAAACGATAAACCCAGTAAATTTTCTGAAATGGTCGATTTTCCGTAAAGCAGTGTTTCATTTCCTAATCGAGATTGGGCATTGTCTCCAATGTCGTTATTTATGGTGTGTAAAATTCCGGCAACTCTATCGCCAAACAACTCCACAATATAATCGGCAAAAGCTTTGAAGTTAAACAAACCAATGTTGGTATCACTGGTTACTAATTTAATCAGTAATTTATTGTTTTGATAGCTTTTTCGAACAATTAAAAAACGGAAAAAACCTTCTTTCTTTGGTGGGTGCCAAGCAGGTAAACCTGTTTTAAAGCAGAAATCTCTAATCAGTTTTAATTTGTCTTCAAATTCGGCATCAAACATACCCGAATCTTTCTCTAAGTTTTCCACTATCCACCAAGTTCCACGTTTTTTAAAACCCAATGCAAAACCATCAAATTCTTCCTTTTTTTCTAAGTCGTAACCAATGGCACTAAACGAATATTCCATTTTGTTACGGTAGTGGTAAAACGCTGGCGATTCAATGTATTCATCAAAAACTTGTTCAACATTTTCAACCCTCCCAATGCGTTTGTATATGTTTAAACACGAATCGTATTTAAACTTTTTTTGAACTTCAATAGGCAAAGTAATGTAAGGAGCACCAGAAATAGGTTGGTAAGGCACATCATGTTCTAACGATGATTTATTTATAATCTCAACCAACTTGCATTCGGCGTGTTTCTTGCGTTTGTTGGTAATCCTAGCTTTAACTCGCTGACCAGTAAATGTATTTGGAACAAATACCACAAAGTCGCCTTGTTCGGTAGCAATTTTAGCAATTCCATTTCCTCCAAAAGCAACATCTGTAATGTCAACTTCAATAAGTTCTCCTCTTTTTAACGACATATAATTTTCTTTTTAAATTTCAACTCACCCCTGATTATCTTCGATAATCTTTCCCCTCTCTTGCAAGAGAGGGGGTAGGGGGAGAGTCATTTTTTGTATTTTAATTCTAAATTTTTCAACTCACCGCTGATTATCTTCGATAATCTTTCCCCTTTCTTCTAAAGAGAGGGGTTAGGGGAGAGTTCATAACTAATCTTTTCCAATACTTTTGAAATATTTTCTAGTTCCTCATTTTTTATTCTGATAACATTAAGCCCAAGCTGATTTAAAATAGAATCTCTTTCTTTATCGTATTCTTTTTGGAAATTATGAATTTTTCCATCAAGTTCGATTACTAATTTCTTTTCATGACAATAAAAATCAGCAATAAAAAAATGAGATGTTCCATTAAAATCACGACCATATACTATAGGAAATTGTCTGTTAAATTTAAAACCATTAAGTTTTCGATTTCTTAAGTTCATCCAAAGTATTTTCTCTGAGCTAGTCTGATTTTTTCTTAAATCTCTTGCAAGCTGTGTTATGTTTTTTCTTTCCTCCATTTAGGATGAATTCTGCATTTTCAACTCACCCCTGAATAACTTCGTTATTCTTTCCTCTCTCTTGCAAGAGAGGGGGCAGGGGGTAAGTAAATTTAATTTAGCAAATTTAGTTATCTTTTGTTAACTTTGTGTTGGATGATTTCTCTCCAAATGAATAACCTCTCGTGTTATTTTAATGAGGAAAGGATAGGAGCTCTCCGCGATGAGCCATAAAAATTTTATGATAACATAAGACAAAATTCAAATCCCAATTTTAAGTTAGTTCAAATCTTGGAATTTATTTTTTTGTTCATTGTTAAGTTTATTTAAGAAACAAATTATTATGGAAACAATGGTAAAAGAAAAATTAAACTCACAACAGCTAATTGATTTAGAAAACAAATATGGTGCTCACAATTACCACCCACTTCCTGTTGTGTTAGCAAAAGGCGAAGGTGTTTATGTTTGGGATGTTGAAGGCAAAAAATATTACGATTTTTTATCGGCTTATTCGGCAGTAAATCAAGGACACAGCCATCCAAAAATTCTTAAAGCCTTGGTTGACCAAGCTAGTACATTAGCATTAACGTCGCGAGCTTTTTACAACAATGTGTTGGGAGTTTATGAAAAATATGTAACCGAATATTTTGGCTACGACAAAGTATTGCCCATGAACAGTGGGGCAGAAGCAGTAGAAACTGCTTTAAAAATTACCAGAAAATGGGCTTACGAGGTGAAAGGAATTGACGAAAACGAAGCAAAAATTATTGTTTGCGAAGGTAACTTTCATGGACGAACCACTACCATTGTTTCGTTTAGTAGCGACCCAACTTCTTACACTAATTTTGGTCCCTATACACCTGGTTTTATTAAAATTCCTTACAACGATATTGATGCTCTAGAACAAGCTTTAAAAGACGATAATGTTGCTGGTTTTTTGGTTGAACCAATACAAGGTGAGGCAGGAGTTTATGTGCCAAACGATGGTTATTTAGAAGAAGCTTACGAACTGTGTAAAGCAGCAGGAGTGTTGTTTGTGGCTGACGAAGTTCAAACAGGTATTGCTCGTACAGGACAACTACTAGCTTGCGACCACGAAAATGTAGTGCCAGATGTTTTGATTTTAGGAAAAGCTTTGTCGGGAGGGGTTTATCCAGTTTCGGCAGTTTTAGCTAACGATAACATCATGAACGTAATTAAACCAGGTGAACACGGTTCTACGTTTGGAGGAAACCCTATTGCTGCTAAAGTTGCTATAGCTGCTTTAGAAGTGATAAAAGACGAAAAATTAGCCGAAAATGCTCAAGTTTTAGGCGAATTGTTCCGTTCGGAAATACAAAAATTGGTTGACCAATCTCCTTTGGTGAAATTGGTTAGAGGAAAAGGATTGTTAAACGCTATTGTAATTAACGATACCGAAGACAGCTCAACGGCTTGGGATATTTGTATTAAATTACGAGATAACGGTTTGTTGGCAAAACCAACGCATGGTAACATCATCCGTTTTGCACCACCATTGGTAATGAACAAAGAACAGCTTTTGGATTGTGTTGCCATCATCAAAAAAACCATTTTAGAGTTTAAAAAATAAAAATAGTTTAATTGGATATTATAGAAGCCAAGCTTTTTTAAAAAGCTTGGCTTCTTATTTTTTTTGATTCCTAAATATTCATCCTTCGTTCATGCAAAATTTATGTCTAATTCACGTTAATTAGTCTAATTTTACTTCTTTAACAGTTTTAAATTCATTTTTCGAGTGGAAGAAAATATAAAATTAAAATTGCATCAACAGGCTATTGAAATGGCAAACAAACGAGTTGATGAATTGAAAGTAGCTTTAGTAGATGTGCAAGATGCTGCAAATAATGAAACCAAAAGTACTGCTGGAGATAAGCACGAAACAGCTAAAGCAATGGCTCAGTTGGAAACTGAAAAGTTGAGCATTCAATTAAACGAAGCAATAAAAATAATTCAGACCTTGTCGCAAATAAACCCAATATTAAGGTTTAATAAAGCAAATTTGGGTAGTTTGGTTTTTACCAACAAAGGAAATTTTTATTTATCGGTAAGCTTAGGTAAACTGTTGCTCGATAATGAAACTTATATTCTAATTTCAACATCATCACCAATTGGTAAATTGCTTCAAACAACAAAAGAGAAGGAAAACTTCTCTTTTAATGGTATTGAATATGTGATTGAAAAAATATTATAATCTATATCAATGGTTCATTAATCAATCTATAACAACTTATTTGCTCAAAATTTTAAATTCTGTTCTTCGGTTTTGTTGATGAGCATCTTCTTTTTCGTCTTCAAATTTCAATTTCGCAATTTCAGCATCAGTAATAATTAGTTTTTGCTCACCATAACCTTTAGAAACCAAACGGTCGGTTGCGATACCAGCTTTTATCAAATAATCAACACACGATTGGGCTCTTTTTTGCGACAAATCTTCGTTGTATTTGTCACCTCCACGAGAATCGGTATGTGCCGAAAGTTCAATTTTAATGGTTGGGTTTTCTAGTAACAATTTGGCTAAACGATCCAATTCATTTTTTGATGCATCACGTAAGGTTGCTTTGTTGTAATCGTAAAAAATGTTTTTTAATACAATGGTACTTCCAACTTCCACTTTTTGTAAGTCGATGTTTTTTTCAACTTCCTGGTAGGCAGCAGTTTCGGGTATATCGAAGTTTTCGGAATGGAATAAATAACCATCAGCACGAACAATTAAACCATAGTTTTTACCAGAAGGTAACGATACCAAATATTTACCTGTGGTAGCATTCGATTCAAATTTTGCCAGTGTTTTGTTTTCTTCCACATCAATCAATTCAATGTCAGAATATAAAGGTTTTAAGGTTTTTGCATCACGTACAACTCCTTTTAAAATGGTAATTCGTTTGGTTGCAGCATCAACTTGTTTTTCAACTATTTTTTCGCGAACAGGCTCAGTAATATTTGCCAGTAAGTTATCTTCGGCACTCAACTGAACTGGTTTTTCTGGTCCTAAAAAAGTAATCATGTAAATATCTTTTTCACCAAAGCCATCTGCTTTAAATGATGAGTAGTAACCTCTTCTACCACTTGCATTAATTACAAAAAACACATCATCATCAACTGAGTTGATTGGGTACCCAATGTTTTCTGGTTTGCCCCAAGTAACGCCATCATCTTGTAATTTCGACATAAAAATATCGTAACCACCCATGGTTTCGTGTCCTTGCGAACTAAAATACAATGTTTTACCGTCGGGGTGAATTACCACACTTTCTTCATTGTATTTGGTATTTATAGTTGGACCAACATTTACAGCAACTCCCCATTCTTTTTTAACATCATCCCACTTGGTGAAGTAAATATCATGTTCGCCTAAACCACCTGGTTTGTTTGAAACAAAATACAGGGTTTTGCCATCGTTTGAATAACTAGCAGAAGATTCGTGGTATTTGGTGTTGATGTTTTTATTCATTTTTACTGGTTTCGACCATACAGCACCAACCAATTTTGTTTCATAAAGGTTTCCGTCACCTTTATCGTCTTTGTAAATAATCATGCTTTGAGCATCGGGAGCAACTGCAACTGTTGCATCGTGTTGTTCAGAGTTAACATTGGTTCCCATGTTTTGGGGGGTTGTCCATTTTCCATCTGCTTTAGTAGAAATGTAAATGTCTTCATAGTATTCGTTTAAACCATCGGCTACAGCTCCTCCAGTTGTGGTGTTTCTTCTGGAAGTAAACATCATTACCGATTCATCGGCAGAAATAATAGCTCCATATTCAGGGTATTTTGAGTTGATTACGTTTCCAAAGTTATCAATGAAAGCACGAACAGGTTTTGCTACTAATTTTTTACCCATTTCACATTCTCTAATACGTTTTTCGGTTTCTTCTACTTCAATGGGGTCTTTTCCTGTTAATATTGAACGATGAATTTTAAAAGCGGCTATTGCTTTATCGAATTGCATGGTTAATTGAAAACCAATTCCCAAATAATAATTGATATCGGGAGTAACATTTGGATTTAGTTTTTGGGCTTTTTGAAAGTGAGGTAAACATTCTTCTTTATAAATTGATGAAGCCAAATAGCATCGTCCTAATCGATAATTTAATTGAGCATTATCGGGGTTAAATTTGTTTGCTTCAAATAAAATTGGCAAGGCTTCTTTGTGGTAACTAGCTCTAATTCTGTAATCCTGATGATTTGCATCCATAAAAGATTCTGGATAGATTTCATAAATCTTATAACCTTCATCGAGTTTTTCTTTGGCTAATTTAAATTCTTCTTTTCTTTCCTTGAATAAATTCTTATCGAAAGGTACATCCTGAGCTAGAGAGGTAAAAGTTAAAAGTAGAAAGTTAAAAGTCAGCACTAATGCTATATATAATCTTGTATTCATAAGTTGTCTTTTTATTGCTTTGAAAGTATTCTTCTTTTATTAGTTACAGCTCTCTTGAGCAAATGTTTTTCCATTTTTCAACCCTAGTGATGCTGCTTTATTCCAATCTTCACATGCTTTATCTTCTTTGCGGAGCATTTCGTAAGCTATACCTCTGTTTAAGTATGCTGGACCAAAATCGTCTTGTAATAAAATGGCTTTATTGCAATCGTCAACTGCACCTTTGTAATCTTCTAGTTTATATTTTGAAGCGGCTCTGTTGTTATAAGCCTGAACATAACTTGCTTTTAAACGTAGTGCATTATTAAAATCTTCGATTGCTTCTTTGTAATCGCCTTTTTCGTGTTTAGTATATCCTCGGTTGTTATAGGCAATATAATAATCGTTTTTTAGCTCAATAGCTTTGGTGTAGTTTTTTATCGCTTCATCGTATTGTTTGTCTATTCGCAATACACTTCCTAAATTGTTGTAAGCAAAATACAATTTATCATCAGCCAACACTGCTTTTTTGTAATCGGCAATTGCTCCTTTTATATCGTTGGTTTGACGTTTTGCACTTCCTCTATCGTTAAAAGCATAAGCAAAGTTTGATTTGTTTTTTATAGCATTATCGTAATCGGCAATAGCTTCGGTGTATTTTTCTTCCAGAAAATATAAACCACCTCTGTAATAATAAGCATCGGCATTGGTGTTTTCTTGTTCAATTGCTTTGGTAAAATCAACCATTGCTTGTTCCTTCTCGTTTCTTTCGTAGTGCGAACGTGCTTTTAAAAAATAAACACCAACATATTCGGGGTTAATTTGTATTAATGAATTTAAATCCATTATTGCACCAGCATAATCTTTCTTTTGAAATTTAACCGAACCTCTGTTAAAAATGGCTTTTTCGAAAGTAGGAACCAATGCAATAGCTTCATTAAAATCGGCCATAGCACCATCGTAATCTTTCGCATTAAATTTTTCTGTTCCGCTGTTGTAAAGTTCTTCGGCTTTAGCCACATTTAATGCCGACTCGTCGCCAACTTTTACATCTTGTGCAAAATAGTTTGTTGTGTTAAATAATATAACAAAACTCACCAGTGTAATTTTCCAATTTATCATAGTATTTTCAATTATAAAGAGCCAAGATAATAATAATGTTTAATTAATTCAATTTTATTAGGATTTGATTTTTTAATAGTTAATAACAAAAAGCAGTGTTTATTTATCTAAATCAATAATTTTACCAAAGTGATGAAAATGCCAAATAACACCCTAACTGCTGTAATTTCTTACATTAAAACAGAGCTCTCTGATTTGTATGAAGATACGGAAATTAAAAGCATGACCCATATTATGCTCGACCATTTTTTTTCTATTTCAAAAAAAGAGTTGATTTTAGAGAAGAATAAACGGTTGTCGGAATCGGAATTACTTCAAATTATATATGTCGTTAAGGATTTAAAAAAACTTAAACCGTTGGCTTATATTTTTGGTGAGTGGGAATTTTATGGATTGCCTTTTAAAGTTAATCAACACACCTTAATTCCTCGTCCAGAAACCGAAGAATTGGTTCAACTTATTGTAAACGAAAATAAATTGGAAAAACTACATGTTTTAGACATTGGAACTGGTTCGGGTTGTATTGCCATTGCCATAAAAAAACAACTGCCCGAAAACACCATTACTGCATTTGATGTTTCGGAAGAAGCATTAATTATTGCAAAACAAAACGCCTTGCTTAATGAAGTGGAAGTAAATTTTAAACAAATAAATATTTTAAAACCACTTAAAATAGTTGAGCAATTTGATGTGATAGTAAGTAATCCGCCATACATTCCGATAAAAGACAAAGAAATAATGAAAAAAAATGTGCTGGATTTTGAGCCACACCTTGCTTTGTTTGTTGAAAACGATAATACGTTATTATTTTACAAAGCCATTGCTCAATTTGCATTAACCAACCTTACTCCAAACGGAAAATTGTATGTTGAAATTCACGAAGAATTAGGACAAGAAGTGAAATCGTTATTCGAAAAAACGGGTTTTGATGCCGTAAAAATCATAAACGACATGAATAATAAAAATCGAATAGTAAGCTGTATAAAAAAATAAATTCTGATTAATTTTATTCTTCAAAACTAAACTAGCATAAGTTGAGCGAAAAAAAACTTTTACTTACTATTGTTCAAGAACACGTTACTGAGGTTTTTTCAAAATCCAAACAACAATTGCTTTATCACAACATCAATCACACCATAGACGTGGTAAATTCGGCTCTAGAGCTTGGTGATAGACATCATTTGTCTGGGGAAAATTTAGAAATTTTGTTAATTGCTGCTTGGTTTCATGATATTGGTTACTTAAAAAATAGTATAAATCATGAAAAACATAGTGCGAATACTGCAGCCCGATTTTTAGAAAAAAATAAATTCCCCGAAAAAAGTACCAAAAAAGTACAACAATGTATTTTAGCTACCAAGCTAGATGCTAAGCCATTAACAATTTTAGAAAAAATATTGGTTGATGCCGATTTGTATGGTTTAAGTACCGAAAATCATTTTAAAAATGCTGCTCTGTTGCGACAGGAATTGAGTATATTAAACAACAAAGTAATAGATGATATAGAGTGGTTGAAAACAGAAATACACTTTTTAAGCAACCACCATTACCACACCAATTATGCAATTGAGCACCTTGAACCACTTAAACAACAGCATTTAAGTCAGCGAATTAAAGAATTAGAAACTTTAATGAAAATATAATATTTTATTGAGCAATAAATACTTAGCATTATACAATTGGTTGAAGTAAAAAAAAACTACAACTAAAAAGTAAAAAAAGTTGGAGGAATTAAAAAAATATATACTTTTGCACACTCCTTTTTAAAGGAGAATGTTCTTAACAAGAAATTAGTCGGTAAAACGATATACCTTATAAGAAATTATAAGCGAGAGTAGCTCAGCTGGTAGAGCGCGACCTTGCCAAGGTCGAGGTCGCGGGTTCGAACCCCGTCTCTCGCTCTTCTTTTTTTATAAAAGAGATGCTCGGGTGGTGGAATTGGTAGACACGCCGGACTTAAAATCCTGTGCTCGTAAGGGCGTGCGGGTTCAAGTCCCGCCCCGAGTACCAAAATCAGAGTGAGAATGAGAGCGAAAGCGAACATACTCCTCTGATTTTTTTTCATTCTCATTCTGTTTCTCACCTCAAAACTATCGGAATGTTTGATTTTCAAAAACTAGAAGTTTACAAAAAAGCTAAAGGTTTTCATATTTCTTGCAAAAAGTTAATTATTGAGAAAAAAGTTGATAGTTATGTCAGAGATCAGTTGGGACGTGCTTCCTTTAGCGTGCCACTAAATATTGCTGAAGGTTCTGGTAAATTTTCAAAGGCTGATAGAAAAAATTATTTTACCACTGCAAGAGCTTCGGTTTTTGAGTGTGTAGCTATTTTAGACATACTTTCAGATGAGGAAAAAATTACAAAAATAGAATTTGAAGTATATCAACAAAACGCTGACGAACTTTCAAGAATTCTTTATGCTATGATTAAGAATCTCTCTTAATTTAGCACACAACATATTCAAAACACTTGTGAATGGGCTTCCACCTCTCACTTGTAAAGTTAAATCCCATTCGTCTTTTTGATGTTTGGGATTTTTCGTTTATAAAAGTGTTAAATGAAAAGTTTTAGCTTATAAAACCTAATTTGTTAACAGTTGTAATTTTTGATGAAATTGCTGGAAGAAAAATGAAATTTAACTTTTAGCAACAATTGCTAAAGCACAGTTTTGTCCGTCGATTGCAGCAGAAACAATACCGCCTGCATAACCAGCACCCTCGCCACAAGGGTAAAGTCCTTTTAAATTGGGATGTTCAAAAAATTCGCGGTCGCGAGGTATTTTTACAGGAGAAGAAGTTCTGCTTTCTACAGCAACAATAATAGCATCTTTAGTTAAATAACCATTCATTTTTTTGCCAAAAGCTTTAAATCCTTCTTGCAGTGCATAAACCATTTTTTTTGGTAAAATTTGATGTATTGGAGCTGAAACAACACCTGGTTTATAAGAGCATTTTGGTAGCGAATCGGAAGTTTTGTTGTTAATAAAATCAATTAATCGTTGGGCTGGAGCAATTTGTCCGAAGTTGTTTTTTACATCATTTTTTCCACCCACAAAAGTTGCTCTTTCTACCGCTTCCTGAAATTTTAATCCTGCCAAAGGACCAAATTGTTTAAATTCTTCTAAATCTTCTTGCTCAACAGTTACCACTATTCCTGAATTAGCAAAAGGATTGTTGCGTTTTGATGGCGACCAACCATTTGTTACAATTTCGCCTGGAGCAGTGGCACATGGAGCAATAACACCTCCAGGACACATACAAAACGAAAATACCCCCCGTTGTTTTACTTGATGAACCAATTTATAGGAAGCAGGAGGGAGGTAATCATTTTTTGTAGGGCAGTGGTATTGTACCTTATCAATTAATTCTTGAGGGTGTTCTACTCTAACACCTAAAGCAAAAGGTTTGGATTCAATCAACACTTTTTTATGGTGAAGCAAATAAAAAATATCGCGAGCCGAATGTCCGGTGGCTAAAATGGTATTTTCGGCAAAATACGTTTTGTTGTGTTGGTCTATTACTCCGTTAAGTTTATTATTTTCAATCACCAAATCAACCACTTGCGTATCGAAATGAATTTCTCCACCATATTTTAAAACCGTTTCGCGAATGGCAGTAACCACTTTGGGTAATTTGTTGGTACCAATGTGAGGGTGAGCATCAACCAAAATACTTTCATCAGCACCATGCTCTACTAAAATGTTTAATATATCGGTTACATTTCCTCGCTTGGTAGAGCGGGTGTATAACTTTCCGTCGGAGTAAGTGCCTGCTCCACCTTCGCCAAAGCAGTAATTTGAATTGGGGTTTACGATTTGATTTTTTGTTAACGCTGCCAAATCTCTTCTTCGGCTTCTAACGTCTTTTCCTCGTTCCAACACAATGGGTTTAAAGCCTTGCTCTATAAGTTTAAGAGCAGCAAACATGCCAGCCGGACCAAAACCAATTACATTAACTGTTGGTTTGTTGGCTACGTTTTGGTAAGTGGTTTTGTTTATTCTGTTTGGAACAGTTTCGTTAATATAAACTTCTATTTTTAAGTTAATTTTTACTGGGTTTTTCCTTGCGTCAATCGAACGTTTTATAATTCGAAAATCAAAATCGGTTTTGCTAATTTGTTGTCCAATAAGTTGTTTCAACAGTAATTCGTTTGCTGCTTCTTCAGGTAAAACGGATATTTCTATGGTTTGCATAAAATTATCTATTACTGATTAGAGATTGGAGGTTATTGTTTGCTTTCATTTTCAAATTTTCAAATGGAAATATTTTCAAATTAATTTATCCTTCAAAAGTTAATGAAAGTAAAAACATTTTGGTTTTCAGTTTGTCAATAGGGTTAGAGAATGCATTATCTTCACGATAGTGAATATCTTTTAAACCGTACGACATTTTAAGCTCTAAACCGAATTTAAAGTATTCGAGATAAAAATCGGTGCCAACTCCAATTTCGCCCATAAAATCGTGTTTGCCTATTTTAATAAAAATATCGTTTAAGTTGGTTGATTTATTTTCCGCACTTTCGTTAGAAGCTAAATCTAAACTGTATGCTGCACCACCAATAATATAAGCACTAAAATTGTTTAATCGTTTGGATTTAATTTTTAAGTTAAGCGGAAAATTTACAAGGGTTGATTCAATGGCTTTAATATATTGTTTTACACCATCTAAGGTTTGAAATGTATAGATAAGTTTACGCTGTGAAAAAGCTAAATTTGGGGTAAAACGTAAACCAAAATATTCGCCCAAATGCATTTCTGAAACAATTCCCAAGTTGAATCCGGTAGTGCTTTGAGGTTCTAAAATTAGTAAAGTATCTGCACCGTAAACATTTGGCGAAAATCTGTCGAGCCTGAAATTAGCGGAATTTAGTCCGAGTAAAAAACCAAAGTGCATAAATCGTTGCTCAAACTTAGGAAGATTAAGCGTTGTTTCTCGCTGACCAAAAACACTAACCGTTAAGGTTGAAAGGATGAGTAACAGTATTATTTTTTGTTTAAACATTATTCCTAAAAACGACCTTTTTTTAATTTTATTTGGTAGCCGTATAAATTGAAGCAATTCCAAACATTAAGGGAATAGCTTTTGCATTTTTATAGCCCAACTGGTTTAAAATTACTAAAAAATCATCGCCTTCGGGGAAAGCATTAACCGATTCGGGCAAATAAGTGTATGCAGCATTGTCTTTTGAAACCAATTTGCCAATTCCTGGTAGTATGTTGTTAAAATAAAAATTGTACAACTGTTTTATTGGGAATTTTTTTGGCTTCGAAAATTCAAGAATTACAGCTTGTCCGTTAGGTTTAAGTACTCGTAGCATTTCGGCTAAACCTTTTTCTAAGTTTTCAAAGTTTCTAACTCCAAAACCAGCCGTGTAAGCATCGAAATAATCATTATCAAAAGGCAAATTTTCTGAATCGCCCAATTGAAGTGTAATGATGTTATCTACTTTGCGTTGTTTCATTTTTTCTTTACCCACCGCCAACATTCCTTCAGAAATATCAATACCAATTACTTTTTCAGGATTTAAAGCCAATGCTTCTAGAGCAAAATCACCAGTTCCAGTTGCAATATCGAGCATTACTTTTGGTTGATGAGGTTTTAGCAATTTAATGGCTTTTTTTCTCCACAAAATATCAATACCCAACGAAAGAAAATGATTTAGAAAATCGTACTTTTTTGAGATGTTGTTAAACATCGTTGCAACTTGTTCTTTTTTTCCTGCTTGTTGTTCTTTGTAAGGGATAACCGTCATGCTTTTTATTAATAAACTAGGTGCAAATTTAGTTATATTAATTTTATTAAAGCCTCTGCCAATAGTTCGTCTTTGTTAATAGGAACAACACCCACTTTTTCGCAAACCAAACCACCAGCTAAATTAGCTAATGCAGCTACTTGCTGAATGGGTAATTGAAGAGCCAGGCACAACGAAGCAACACTAATAACCGTATCTCCAGCACCCGAAACATCAGAAATGTTTCTTACGTGTGCAGGTTCGTGGAAATTGTTTTGATGGTCGGTAATGTAAACACCGTTTTCCGACAAGGTAATAAATGTGTTTTTGTTTTTGAGCAATTGATTTAATTGAAAAACGGCAGCTTCAATTTCGCTTTTATTTTTTGGATTGATGTCAATGTTTAAGCCTTCTTTCAATTCTTTAAGGTTGGGTTTAAACAACGATACATTTTTGTAGTGTAAAAAATTACGTTTTTTCGGGTCAACTGTGGTTGGAATGTTTTTGCTGTTGCAAATTTCTACTACCGATTTTATTACATCTTCCGATAAAATTCCTTTATCGTAATCTTCAAAAATAACCACATCAATTTTTTCGGAAGTTAATATGGAAGTAATTTTTTCAATCAGTAATTTTTTATCCTCATCAATCAAATTATGGTCTATTTCGGCATCTACTCGAAGCATTTGATGGTTGTTGCCAATTACACGCGTTTTAACGGTTGTAATTCGATTAGTGCTTTTAATTATTCCTTTGTTGGAAAGTTGGGTTGTTTTTAGCAATTCGTCAAATAATATTGCTTCGGTATCGTTGCCAATAACCGAACAAAGTATGGGGTTTGCACCTAATGCTTGGATGTTTAAAGCTACGTTAGCAGCACCTCCCAAACGGTTTTCTTTTCGTTGAACAGAAACCACAGGAACAGGAGCTTCGGGAGAAATACGATCAACTTTACCAAAAAAATAAGCGTCAATCATTACGTCGCCAACAATCAACACATTGAGTTGGTTAAAATTTTCAAAAAGAGATGTAATGTCTTGTTTATTCATTTTGTGTTTTTGCTAATCACTAATTACTAATCACTAGTTACTTAAGTGTAGCCAACGCATTTTTCATTCGTTTAATTGCTTCGATTAAAATATCCTCAGAAGTTGCATACGATAAACGTAAACATTCTGGATTACCAAAGGCATCGCCCGAAACCAATGCAATTAAGCCCTTGTTTAATAAAAACATGGATAAATCGTCGGCATTTTTAATGGTAGTTTCTCCATCAGATTTTCCAAAAAAGTACGATATATTTGGGAAAACATAAAAAGCACCTTTTGGTTCGTTGAGTATTAATCCAGGAATATCACTCATTAATTTTAATACCAAATCTCTACGTTTTTTAAATGCTTCCTGCATAGGAATAATACTTGATGGGTCGGCTTCTAAAGCAGCTTGTGCAGCTTTTTGAGCTATGCTACAGGTTCCAGAAGTAAATTGCCCTTGCATTTTGGTACAAGCATCGGCAATCCATTTTGGAGCACCAATGTATCCAATTCTCCAGCCCGTCATTGCAAATCCTTTAGAAACGCCATTTATAGTAACTACTTGTTCTTTAATAAAATCGAACTGGGCAATACTTTGGTGTTTGTCTAAAAAGTTAATGTGTTCGTAAATTTCGTCGGCAACAATAATAATATTAGGGTGTTTAGCTATAACTTGAGCAATAGCCAATAATTCATCTTTTGAATAAACCGATCCGCTTGGGTTACAAGGCGAACTAAACCACAACATTCGTGTTTTTGGAGTAATGGCTTTTTCTAGTTGTGAAGCGGTAACTTTAAAATCGGCTTCAATACCCGAATTGATGATAACAGGTTTGCCTTCAGCAATTTTAATCATGTCGATGTAGCTTACCCAATATGGAGCTAATACAATTACTTCGTCGCCCGGATTTAAAATGGTTAAAGCCAAGTTGGTTAACGAATGTTTTGCACCTGTGCTTACCACAATTTGTTCAGGGCTGTAATCGAGGTTATTGTCGCGTTTAAATTTTAATGAAATAGCTTTTCGTAACTCAGGATAACCTGGCACTGGTGTGTAGTGTGTATAGTTTTCGTCGATGGCTTTTTTTGCTGCATCTTTAATAAATTGAGGAGTGTCAAAATCAGGCTCTCCAATGCTCAAACTAATAATGTCTTTTCCTTGAGCAATAAGTTCTCTACTCAATCTTGCCATAGCTAAAGTTTGTGATTCGCTTAGGCTGTTTATTCTGTCTGATAGAATGTGTTCCATATTTTTTTACGATAAGCAACAAAGCTAATAAAATTACCTTTTATTAAAGCTTGTTGAGCATTATTTATTGTTTTGTCAGTTTAGTTAGTATTCAATACTTTTGCTTTTAATGGAAAGTTTAATCTTATTAGGAAATCGAATAATTGAGTTAGAAGAAACGCCTTCAACCAATACCCATTTGCAATCCATTGCTAATAATGAAGATAGTTTTGAGGGATTAGTGGTAATTACAAAAAATCAAACACAAGGAAAAGGACAACGAGGCAATGTATGGCAAACCGAACAAGGAAAAAACCTTACGTTTTCGGTGTTGTTAAAACCCCATATTAAAATTGACGAACAGTTTTTGTTGAGTCAAATGGTGGCGTTGGGTGTTGCCGATTTTTTAAAAACCTTAACTTCATTAAAAGTTCAAGTAAAATGGCCCAACGATATTTTTTTTAACAACAAAAAAGTTGCGGGAATTTTAATTGAAAACACGCTAAAAGGACATTCAATTAGCAATTGTGTGGTAGGTATAGGCTTAAATGTTAACCAAGAACAGTTTGAAAATCTGCCTTTAGCTACTTCGCTAAAAAGAGAATTGAACACCATATTTGATTTAAATGACTTGCTCAGTAACCTATTAAAATGTATTGAAGTAAGGTATTTACAATTAAAATCGGGTAAAACCGAACTACTTCAACAGCATTATTTAGACCATTTGTTGGGCTACCAACAACCGTTGCAATATCAAACTGCCAACCAGACTGTAACTGGAGTAATTAAAGGGGTAAGTAAACAAGGCAAATTACAACTAGAAATTAACCTGCAAGTACACGAATTTGATTTGAAAGAGATTGGGTTGGTTTTATAGCGAACTTAATTTGCTTAAGTCCATTTGCTTAGCAATTTCTTTTAGTAAATCAGTGTTTTCTTGGTTTTCGGCCTCAATTGTAAGTAAAAAACGATCATTAATACCTAAAATTAAACTTGCGTCTTTCGATTTTTTTAGAATAGTTTCCCAACCAGTAATTTCATCGGTAAGTTTAACACTTTGCGATTTTTCTTTACTGTTGTCAATTTTAAAACCAGTGCTCCACATGGCTGTTGCCATCGAATACATTGATAGTGCGGCATTGTAATCTAAAAGGGTTATTTTTATTTCATCTTGTTGGTTTTTGAAACGTACTTCAGCAGAAGAAAACGACATTTCGCCCATTTCAACAGATTCTCCCTTAGGCTCATTTTTTTCGTAACCTTCGATAGATTCTGGTAAATACTTCATCAACTCTTCGTAATGCATGGCAGAAGCATTTTCTCTATTTTTTTGTTTCTCCTCTATTTTTTCAGCTTGTCTTTGCATGTTTTCACCCATCTTTATCAGGGCTTCCATCGGATTCTTTTCTACATCAATGTTTTCGTTTTCGTCGCTTCCACAAGCAATTAGCAAAGCAATAAGTATATTTTTTGTATTCATCATTTTAGTTTTTTTTAATTAAATTTTTGTACCAATTTATCCGAAAGCATGTTAAAAAAGTTGGTAAGAGGAGTTTCTACCATCAGTTTTAAGAACGGATTTACTTCACCATCAAATTCGAGGTGAGCTTCGGTTTGGTTGTCGTTGATGGGGTTTAAAAAAATGTTTAGCGTAAATTTAAACGGCACTTTACCGTGCGAATCGAGGTAAATTAATGAGTTTGGAGTTGCAGCCACACGTTTTAATCCAATATCGGTCATTCCTTTAATCCTAAAGGTACAAAACTCATCGGTCGAGTTCCAATTTTCTACTTTATCTTCAGGAAAAAGTTCTTTAAAGTTGTTCATGTCGAACAAAAAGTTAAAAACATTTTCGGGAGTTTGGTTAACTGTTTTTGGTGTGGTGTTTATTTTCATAATTATTATAAATGCTGGTTGTAAATTTAGTTAAAAAATAGCTGATTTATTAACCTAAAATTGGAAATAGATAAATGCTTGCAACTCTGACGACATGGCTTGATAAACACCAAAAACAGTAAGTACAGCTACAAGTATTTTAACCGGAATAGGCGAAAAAATAAACTTTTCTTTATACCAAGTTTTGGTTTTTGAAGGCAACCAGTGTATTGCAAAGCCAATAGCAGTAAGAAAAAATACCATTTTGTAATTCGAAATAATTTCGGGTATTAAATCTAATCTAAAGTTGGATTTAATTTGAGCAAGAATTTGCCAAGTAATTTCCATGTTTGAAGCTCTAAACCAAATTCGAGTAAAGGTGATGAATGTTAAAGTAACAAATACTTTAAAGCCAATAGCTAAGAAGTTGTTATACTTTTCGTAAGGGCTAATTTTTTTCCATAGTTTATAAACCATTAATCCTAAACCGTTTAATCCGCCCCAAAATACAAAGTTCCAGCTTGCTCCGTGCCATAATCCACCAAGCAACATGGTAATTAAAAGGTTTATATTGGTTACTAACCATTCCTTAAACGATTTTATCCAAAGAGCTAAAAAAATCATTAATAACGCTAACCAAATAAAAATATAAAGCACCATCATTTTTCCAGATAGCAGCACAACAAAAGCAATAATAATAATAGCTGTTATCCAAGTTCCCCAGCTTCCACCTCGGTTTCCTCCAAGAGGAATGTATAAATAATCTCTTAACCAAGTAGATAAACTCATGTGCCAACGTTTCCAAAATTCACCAACATTTTTTGCTTTGTATGGCGAGTTAAAGTTTACAGGCAATGTAAATCCCATTAAAATTGCTAAACCTATTGCCATATCGGTATAACCCGAAAAATCGGCATAAACTTGAAGTGAGTAGGCGTAAAGAGCCATTAAGTTTTCAAATCCAGTGTACATCATCGGATTTTGAAAAATTCGGTCGATAAAATTAACAGCAATGTAATCGCCTATTACTACTTTTTTAATTAAACCATTTAAAATCCAAAAAAATGCTAATCCAAATTGGTAATGAGTTAATCGGTAGGGTTGGTACAATTGAGGAATAAATTCTGAAGCTCGAACAATTGGACCAGCAACCAATTGAGGAAAAAACGATACGAAAAAGCCAAAATCGACAATGTTTTTTACAGGAGCTATTTGTTTGCGGTAAATATCAACCGAATAACTGATGGTTTGAAAAGTATAAAAGGAAATACCAACAGGGAGTAAAATTTTATCGACAGTAAAATGAGTGCCAGCAATATTATTGGCAAATTGTGCAAAATGATTAAATACTTGAATATCGGTATTAAAAATGGTGTTGTAAGAATCGGTAAAGAAATAGGCATATTTAAAGTAACAAAGCACAAATAGATTAACGAATATACTTGTTGCAACTAGTAGTTTACGTTTTAATTCGCTCTTGCTAGTATAAATACTTTTACCAATAAAATAATCGAGAATAGTAGAAAAGATTAATATACTGATGAATAAACCACTGGTTTTGTAATAAAAGAATAAACTTACAAGAAATAAAAATGCGTTTCGTAGTGCATTTTTTTTGTAAACAATAGAATAAATAGAAAGAACAATTGCAAAAAATCCCCAGAAGAAAAACTGAGTAAAAATTAACGGTTGAGTTTCGTTGTAAAGGAAAATACCTTTTAGGTTTTCTAAACTAAAAAACCACGAAAACCAATTGATTATGTTAAAACTACTTTCCAAAATTTAAACTATTTAGTTGAGTTAAACTTCTGATATTAAAATCGGCAATATTAAAATTTGGGTTATCCCAATTTTCGTTATCGGGTACAACAATTGTTTTCATAAGTGCAGCTTTTGCAGCGATTAATCCGTTAAACGAATCTTCTATAACCAAACAGTTTACTGGTTTTGTATTTAAGTCTTGAGCTGTTTTAATAAACACCATTGGGTGAGGTTTACCAAAATCTAAATGCTCGGCAGAATTAATTACATCAAAGTATTGTTTTAGCTGAAGTTTTTGCAGCACTGTTTCAATTAAACTCATTGCCGATGATGATGCTAAGGCTAATTTAACCCCTTTGTTTTTAAAATATTCTAGCGAACTGTAAACACCATCCATAGCTTCACCTTTTTCAATAATCAGTTGAGTAACTGTGGCAAGAAGCTCTTCTTCAATTTGTTTTAATGATTTTTCTTCCCAACCTAATTTGTCATACCAATATTCTACCACTTCGTACAAACGCATGCCCATGGTTTCTCTACACATGTCGTCAGTAAAATGTAAACCAACGGTTTTAAATGTAATTTTTTCGGCTTCTCTCCACAAAGGTTCTGAGTCGATAATTACCCCATCCATATCATATATAACTGCATCAATTTTCAATGTTCTTTGTTTTAATAGATACAAATCTTGCATATTCTTTCATTAATGCAGAAAACATTAAATCTCCGATTAATTCGTAACCTGCAGTTTTAAAATGAACACGGTCTTTTTGTGCTAATCCATTTTTTTCCCATGTTTTAATAGAGCCTAATCCTCCCATAATGGTAAACAAATCCCAATAACCTGCTTTATGTTTTTTTGCAAGGTTTTGCATGGCTGTTTGAACCTCAAAAGCACGTTTGTTTAAGTATCGTTTTTTATAATAGCTATCGGTATTGGTAACAAATAAAAACTCACAGTTTGGGTTTGCTTCTTTAATTTTAGAAACTAACAAATTGTAATTGTTTTCAAAACATTTTGCACAAAATCCGGGTTCAAACGCATCGTTTATTCCAATACAAAAAATGACCAAATCTGGTTTTATGGTTTTGATTTGTGGTGTAAAAAGTTGATTGCGAAGGTAGCTAGAAGTGCTTGCTCCATTTACTCCAATAGAATGATAAACAATACCGTTGTCATTGTTTTCAAGGCTTAAACCGTATAAATTAAAGTGAGTTTGAAGGAAGTCGGTTTTATAAATTCTAAATGCTAATTTTTCGTGGTGTTTATTAAATTTAAACTCGGTATAACCTAATTCCTCATTTACATCAATTGATATTAGGGAAGTGTCTGAAACCAATTCTAAACAAAAACTAGAAGAATCGGTATCGTGAAAAACTTTAATGGTGTTGAAATCATAAAAAGGAGTGTCATCGCCTTTAAACTCGAGTTGAAAAGTAGAAATGCTATCGGTTGTGGTGGCTGTAATTCCTGAAACGCCCCATGTACTTTGGTGTTTGGTAATGGCATTTCGGTAACCATTCCATTCGCCAGTGTAAGTTACATTATAATAATAAGGGTTATTGGTTTTTGCTAATTTAAATGGAAAGATAAAACCTCTTCCACCGTTTAAATTAAAATTATTATGGAAATTTTTACGCATTCGATGCGACCATATATCAGCCTGAACGTGAGAACCACCAAACTGCATGATGTTGATTTTTCCTTTTCCTGAAGTAACCAACGAATCAAATTTTGAATAGAAGTTAGAAAATGATAAATTGTTTTCAAAAAAATGAATCGAATTGGAATCGTAATTAACAAATGGATATTGCTTAATAACATGTGGGTTTGATTGTCCTTTAATCAAAGACAGAAAAAGAAATAGGTATATAAAAAGGTTTATATTTTTAATTTTCATTTGTTAAAGAATTGGGTTGTGTGTTTCCTGTAATTTCTTTATTGGGAGAAAGTTCCCCTCCTTCGGAGGGGCTAGGGGAGGCTTTTATGCCTTTATATTCTTTATACATATTCATTAGATTGAGATAAAACTCTTCACCAATTTTTCGAGCACCAAGCGGACTAAAATGGATATAATCTGAGGCAGCCAATGGAGGTTGGGCATTAACCCATGTTGGCATGGAGTTTTTGCCTCCCATTACCTCATACATGTCCCAAAACAAGCAATTGGTAGATAAAGCTGCATCTCTTAAAGCATCTCTAACATCTTCTAAATTTGGATAAGTTACGTATTCTGTTTTTTCTTTAATTGACATGTCGCCAGGGCCTATTACAATAAAAGCTGCATTAGGGTTTAATCGTTTTAAAAATGAAATTTGTGCTTTAAACCAATTGCCATATTCTTTTGCTCCTTTTTCGTCTTTTATGTATGGCATTACGTTTCCGCCAAATTCAAGAATAATTAAATCGGGATTTAGGTTTGCATACATGTTGCTAAGCATGGTGTGATCGAGCTGGCTAAATACTGTTCCTGAAGACCCTCGTAAAGCAATGTTGTCGGCAACAACCCCTGTATTTCCTTCTAACGATAAACCTAAAATATTTGGACTGTCTTTACCTTCAAAAGAAATGGTAATTTCTTCTGGAGTGGTATTAAAATGAGCTGTTATAACATCAAAAGGAGTATTGGCATCAATTGTTCCATTTTTTACAACAACATTATCGGCTAGTATTACATAGTTTACTGCAGCATGTGTATTACTTAAAAAAATATGTAATTGCTGATAACTTTTGGTTCTTCCAAAAGATGCGGTTGGTTTTCTTAATTTAATCCAGCCATGGTGATAAGAGGTGTCGCTAACAACAGTAGCATCCGAAATAGGAGCATAACGGCAAAAACTCAATAAAGCACCATATTTGTTGTGTTTCACTTCGGGCGATTTTTGTCCAAAACCCGAATACCTTTTCCAATTATCAGAATAAGAAATGTTTACGCTCATTTTGGGTGCTACATCAATAACCGAAAACAAACCAACGCCATATCCTCCAAATTTTAGTTGAAGTTCGTTTCTAAAATAAGAAGTAATTCGGTCGGCTTCTATTTGCGAATCGCCATAATGCATAATTCGCACTTTTTTGTTTTGAGCATTATCTAAGGCATCAAAAAATCGATGAAGAGCAGGTTTGGCAACATTTGTTATTTGTATGGTTTTTCTATATTCGTGTAGCGAATCGAGTTTGTGGTTTATTATTGCAGAATCAATTTCAGAAATTACAACAGTACTATCAAAAATTTCCGATAAGTCTTTTTCGTTCACTTGGTTTTCTTCAACTTTTACGGCAAAAAAATCGCGGTAAGTTGGAAATTCAATAGTAGTAGCTCCAATTGAAATACCTTTTTCGGGGAAAACAACTAAAACAATACCTAAAATAGCCATTACACTTAGTAAAATACCAAGTGTTTTAGATGGTTTAATATCTGTTGGTTTTGATTCTATTTCTTCTTGATTTTTAATACTTGTCCTATTTTTATATTTTCGTCAATATTATTCAATTCCATGATGTCTTCGGCTGAAACACCAGGATAATTTTTAGCAATATCCCATAAGTTATCACCCGATTTTACGGTATAAAGAATCATTTCTGATTGTTGGTTATTGGTAGCTGGTTTTTGGCTATTGGTTGCAGGTTTCTTGTTGCTGTATATTATTAATTGCTGACCAATGTTAATGGTTGTACCTTTTAACTTATTCCATTCTTGAATTTCGCTAATTTTTACACCATATTTTTCGGCAATTTTACCCAGCACATCTCCCGATTTAACTTGATGAATAATTTCCTCATTTGTAGTTGAAATGGTTTCTACATCTTCTTTTTCTTCAATAGTTGAATCAATTTTAGGTTTATTAATTAAAGAATCTTGATAGAAATAAATGGAATCGCAAAATTGATTGATTTTACAGGCTGTATTTTTTGGAACAATAGCAATGTAATTTGAAGGAAATACCTCATCAATAATGCTAGGGTTAAGAAATTGCAGTTCTTTTTTGTTTAAATTAACTACATCTAAAATGGCTTTATAGCTAAGTTTATTTTCTACCAAAAAAGTATCGGCTTCAATAATTGGATTTAGCTCAATCATGTTGCTGTTGTTTTGTGTGTAGGAATAGAGTAACGCACTAAAAGCAGGAACAACATCTCTTGTTTTTGGATTTAAATAAGGGTAAAGCTTCCAATAATCGGTTGATTGGTTTCGCTGAATTAAATTGTTGATGTTGTTTGGCCCAGCAACAAATGCTGCAAGAGTTAAGTCCCAGTTTTGATAATTTAATTGTAAATGCTTTAAATAAGCAATTGCGGCTTTTGATGATTTAGAAAAATCTCGTCGTTCGTCAATGTATTCGTTTATGTTTAAACCAAATTTAATGGCTTGAGGATAGTTTAAGTGCCAGTAACCTTCGCCTCCAGAGGTGTTAGATGAATACGGATTAAATCCTGATAATATTGCAGGAAGTAATATTAATTCTTCTGGAAGTTGTTGTTTTTTTAATTCAGCACGAATTTCTGATGCACGAAAATTGATGATGTAGTTTAAAAAGTGCTGATTTATACTTTGGCTGTACAACTTTATAAATTCGTGTACTTCGGGTTTATAAGTTAGCGGAATTGTTATTTCAACTGATTTTAATAAACTATCGCCAAAGAGTGGGTTAAACGGTTTTGTTGACGAAACATGTTCTAAAATTGAATCGGTATTTAAGGTAGATTTTTGAAAAAGCATACGGGTATATTCATTTTCCATTAGGTTTTCAAATTGCTTAACATAAACCGATTTTTCGATGTTTGGCTGTTGACCAAAAACGATGTAATAGCTTAGTGTAAACGTGATGAAAAATAAAAATCGCAACGCAGCTCCGGTTAATTATAATGAAGTTAGTTTAACTAAGTACAAAGATGGTTGGTAAATTGGATATTTTATGTAATTGTTTATTTTGTTTTTAAACAATTTTATGTTAAGAGGGTCTTATTTTTTTCTTTTCTGAAAGGTAAGTTCGTAGGTTGTTCCTGTTTTATTGTCAAGAAGTTTAATTTCTCCATCGAGTTGTTCGGTAAATACTTTAATAAGCTCTATTCCTAAGCTTTCACTATCTCCTTCAAATCGATCTCTCGACATACCAATTCCATTATCGCCTATTTTAAGTACAAATTTGTCGTTCTCATTTTTGGATAAATAAACAGAAATAATTCCTTTGTCTTTTCCAATAAACCCATACTTTAATGTGTTGGAAATAATTTCATTAATTAATAAACCTAATGGAATAATCGTGTCAATATCAAATTTAGTGTGGTCAACAATTTTAATGTCGAGGAAAATATCACAGTTTATGGAATAAGTTGCAATTAAATCGTTGGTTAATGAAACAATGTAATCCTGAAAATCAATGTTTGCTAAATCGCCTGTTTGGTACATTTTTTCGTGAATAAGAGCCATGGAACGGATTCTATTTTTTGCTTCATCAAAAAGAGCTAATGATTTTTCGTCATTGGTATAATTAGATTGTAAACTAAGCAAGCTATTAATTACTTGCATGTTGTTTTTAACTCGATGATGAATTTCTTTAAGGAGAATTTCTTTTTCATCGCGTTGTTGTTCTATTAACATGGTTCTTTCTCGCACTTTTCGTTCGAGTTCGAGGCTAATTTTACGTTGTCGTCTTTCTTTTATCGACGATAGTTGAATGAATAAATAAACCAAACCAATAAAAGCTACTAAATAAAACCACCAAGTTTGCCAAAATGGAGTTTCAATGGTAAAAGAATAGGAGATGGGTTCGTTGGTCCATATTCCGTCATTGTTTCGTGCTTTTAATAAAAATTTATATTCACCAGGAGGTAAGTTGGAGTAGGTTACCGATGTTTTTTGTGTGTTTTTATACCAATCTTTATCAAAAGGTTCTAGTTTAAAACTGTATTGAACATATTCGGGATTGGTTAGGTTAATTGCAGAATATTCAAAAGTAACATGGTTTTGATTGTGTTTTAGAACCAGTTTTTTTGGCAAATTTGTCCAAGGTTCAAAGTCTTTGGTAACATTCCCCCAATTTACATCTTCTAAAAAGAGTTTAATGTTGTCAATACGAGCTGTTGGCTGAAAAACATTGGTTCTATCTTCTTTTGGGTTGTATTTTATTAACCCTTTAATGGTTCCAAACCAAATGTTGTTTTTCTCGTCTTTATAAACCGCTCGCGAATTACATTCGATGCCTTTAAAACCTTCGTATAAGCCATAGTTTTTGATTTGTTCAATTTGACCGTAACTGTTTAAACTAATTTTGTTAACTCCATTATTGGTTCCAACCCAAATGTTTTTATTTCCATCGTTTAAAAGTAAATATATGGTGTTTGAAGAAAGTCCTTGGTTGGTCGTAATTGATTTAAAATCAACTCCATCGTATTTTACAACGCATCGGTCTGTTCCAAACCAAATGTTACCAAAATCATCTTCGGTAATAGAGCCAATGTAGGTATTGCAAATAGTAGTTGAACCAATGTAATTATGGAATTGACCGTTTGAAAATCTGTTTATTCCGTTTCCTGTTCCTAGCCAAATGTTTCCTTTTTTATCTTCCAAAATGGAATGGATATAATTATGTGTTAAACCATCTTTTTCGGTGTAATTAATAAATTTATTTTCTTTTAAAACACTTAATCCTCCTCCTGAAGTTCCAATCCAAAGGTTTTGGTTTTTATCAAACATTAACGAACGAATTTTATTGGTTGGCAATCCATTGGCTGTTGTGTAAGTTGAAAATTTATTGTTTTCGTATTTCGTTAAACCATTGTTGGTTGCAAACCAAATAGCATTGTTTTTATCTTTAACTATAGCTCTTACTTCGTTGCCACCCATTCCGTTTGATGCATTAAAGTGTGTCACCGTTTTTCCATCGTACCTAAAAACACCTTCATCTCCTGTGGCTACCCAAATATTGTTTTGGTCAACAACAATTCCAAAAATGCTGGAGTTGTTTAATCCATTTACATTATCGAAGTAAGTAAATGCTTTGTTGCCAAGTTTAACCAATCCATGTCCATTGGTTCCAATCCATAAGTTGCCCGATTTATCTTTAAACAGATGGGTTAAATTATTGGTTGGAAGTCCGTTTTCTTTGGTAATGTGTATAATCTCCCCGTCAACATCAATAGCGTACAATCCATCATTAGCTGTTGCAATTAAAGTGTTTTTATCTCTATCGGTTTTTATTGAAGTAACAACAATATTGGGATTTATATTTATTGGGTTGAATACAAATTGACGTTTATTGTCAATACTTCCTCTTAATAATTTAACAACGCCACTTCGGTGTGTACCAATAATGTAATTTCCGTCAATATCTTCGTGAACATAGGTAATAAAGTTTGAAGGAAGTCCGTCTTTTTCAGTAATTAAAAGCGTATCTGTTCCATTTATATAAAGTAAACCTTCAATGGTTGAAATCCATAAATTTCCTTTGCTATCTTCTAATAGTTGCGAAATAGATGCTTTTATGTGTTTACTGATGTTGGTTGATATTTTCTTGAAAATACCATTGCTGTAATAATAAAGGTTTTTATCGTTGGTAATGTAAATTGTACCTTTAGAGTCGGTATAAATTGATTCTTGACCGTTTATTTCAGTATTGTTTTCGTACTTGTTGTAAATGGTAAATTTTCGACCGTCAAATTTTGTAACTCCACCCCAGGTTGAGGTAAACCAAATGTTTGCATCTTTATCCTCGGTAATGTCGGTTACAATGTCTCCTGCAATTCCATCTTTTGAAGAATATTGAGTAAAATTTTTGCCATCGAATTTACAAATACCTCCACCAGCTGTAGCAATCCATAAAAAGCCACGAGAATCTTGAAAAATTGCATTTACTTTTGATTGTGGCAATCCTTCTTGAACATTAAAAAATTGAAAATTGAAAGTTTGGGCAATAGTTAAATTGCTTGTAATAGTCATGCAAAGCAGACCAAGCACCAAATAAAATAAACGAGTATGTAAGTAGTTAAAAATCAATTTTTTTTAATTCTGAAAAGTAGAAACTTTTATTTTATCCACCCATTTTTTTTGTTTTAGAATACCCTAAACTTATTAACAAATCAAAAACTTTATCTTTCAACTCACCTTGAATTAATATTTCCCCATCTTTTGCATTTCCACCAACACCGCATCTGGTTTTTAGTGTTTTTGCTAAATCAGTTAAATCATCATCATTACCAATAAAACCCGAAACTATTGTTACGGATTTTCCCTTACGTTGTTTCCTATCTATACTAACTTTTAGTTGTTGTTGCTGTTTATCAAGCGTTTCAATGTCATCATGTTCTTCTTCGTCGTAGCTAAAGTTTGGGTTGGTAGAATACACAACATTAACTCTTTGTTTTTCTTTTTTACTCATAAGTAATTACATTTAGCGAAAGTGGTAAAATTTCTAAATCGATGTTTTTATCAGTTAGAACAGGCTCTCCATCAACGTGCATGGTGTTTTCTGGAGACAAAATACGTGCTTTACTCACCCTTATTTCTTCTACAAATTTACTTGAAGTTATTTTCTTGGTAAACAATTTAATAGCTAAAGGAATGGCATCGAGTAACGAAAATTTCTTTAAAATGACAATGCTAAACCAACCATCATCGATTATTGAATGAGGAGAAATAAAAGCGTTGTTTCCGTATTGATTGGAATTAGCAAATGTGATTAAGAAAGCTGTTTTATTTACTGTTTTTCCATCATAAGTAAGTTCGTAGGTTTTTTCTTTGTAGCTAAAAAATTCTTTTATCGAAATTTTTAGATAGGTCATAAATCCTCGTTTACTTGCATTTGCAAACAAATAACTGATGTGTGCATCAAAACCAATACCTGCAGCACCTAAAAAATAAGTGTCGTTTAGTTTTACTGTGTCAATTTTTTTTGAGGTGAGTTTATTGAGGTTTAAAATGGCATTTTTGGTGTTCATCGGTATCAACAAATGTCGAGCTAAACCATTGCCTGAGCCCATTGGTATAATTCCTAAAATGGTGTTGGTGTTAATTAATCCTAAACCCACTTCGTGAACAGTTCCATCGCCACCCACAGCTACAATAACTTTAAAATTGGCAGATTCTTGTTTAGCAATTTCGGTGGCATGAAGCGGATATTCGGTGTGTTTTACAGTATAGTTGAATTTTGTTAAATCTAAATTTTCTTTAATGAGTTGTTCAACACCACTTTTTTTTACCGTTCCAGAAATGGGGTTGATGATGAATAATATGTTTGTTTTTTCAATCATTATTTTGTTGTAGTTAATGAAGTTTTGTTGTTTATCAGTCGGTTGTTGTATTGTTGTAAAATGGCTTTTAGTTTTGTTTCGAGAGTATTTTTTTGGTTCACAAAATTTAGTGAATCTATTTTATTGTTGAGCATCAACGAATCGGTTGATAAATCAAACAATCCCGAACTTTTTTCGCCATCATACAATAAAATTAAGCTGTCTTGAGCTAAAAAGTAGGTGTTTCTGGCAAATCCAACAAAATGTTTTTTGTTATCAAAAAATGCATCGCTACCAAATGAAACGATGCTTGTATTAATTCCTAACAAACTTAAAACGGTTGGGGTAATGTCGGTATGTTGAAAATAGTTGTTGTTTTTACCTTTTAGTGTACCCGATGCATCATAAATAAAAATTGGAATAGCATTATTTCCAATAAAAGTTGAATACGTTGGATTTAAAGTAGTGGAAGAGTGGTCGGAAGTAAAAACAAAAATGGTGTTTTTAAACCAATCCATTTTTTTAGAAATTTCAAAAAATTGCTTTAAAGCAAAATCGGTGTACGAAATGGTTTTGTGAATAGGAAGTTCGCCTTCAGCAAATGTATTTTTATATTTTTCAGGAACTTGAAAAGGGTGGTGCGATGAAAGGGTGAAAATGGTACTAAAAAAAGGAGTTTTCTTTTTAGTTAATTCGGCAGAGAAATAATTTAAATAAGGTTCGTCGGCAATTCCCCATGCACCATCGTCGTCATTTTTGTGTGGATATTCATTTTTGCCATAATATTCATCAATTCCTGCAGTTGCAGTAAATCCACTAAAACCCATGGTGCCATTATTTCCACCATGATAAAAAGAAGTGTTATAACCTGCTGTTTTTAATATTGCCGGAAGTGCATCAATTTTATTTGCCGAATAGTTTGATATGATATAAGGAGTGTTCATTAATGGCGGAATTCCAGCAAAAATAGATGGCAGCGATTCAATAGACCTGTTTCCGCTCGAATAAGCGTTGGTAAAAACATAACTTTCGTTCATCAACGAATCTAAAAATGGAGTATAGCCTTTGCCATTGTTAAAAAATCCGACATACTCTTTGGCAAAACTTTCTAAAATTACGATTACCACATTTTTTTTATTCGGTTTAATTGTGGGTTTTATAGTTGTTTCTGGATTATAAATGGAAACGAGTTGGCTTTCCTCAAAATAATTCAAAAGCTTAAGTTGGTCGTTTAAAACGGTTTTAATAATGCTAAAAGGCGTGTTTAATACAATGGGAATGTTTTTAGCCGTTGCATAATTGGCAGCATTAATAATATCTATAGGTTTAAACTGAATTCCTCCTCTAAAACCAACCACTGTTAACGCACTAAACAAAAGCAAAAATAACAGCTGAATACCTCTCGTTTTTAAAGTAAATGGTTCTGTTTTTAGTTCGTGTTTGCTTTTGTTAAACAGCCATTCGCTAAACCCAATTAATGCAATTAAAATCAAAAATAAATACCAATAATCTACCATGTATTGTGGCAATAATACAAGCACATCGTTTCCGGTGCCTAAAAATTGAAACAAATCGGCTGTACTTCTTTTTAACGAATATTGAAAATATCCAACATCAATTAAATTGAGTACAATACCCAACGTATTGCCCAAATGAAAACTTGATTTTAACACTAATTGATAGCCTTTTTTGTACTTAAACGATACAGGAAGCAGAGCAAAAAAGGTAAAAGGAACAAAAAGATAAGCAACGGCTAAATAATCGAATCGAATACCGTAAATGAAAACAGCGAATGGTACAGGTTCGTTAAAATTAGAGAGGTTAAACAAAAAAAAGAGTAACCGACAGATTGTAAAGACTAAAAAAGCAATTCCAATCTGTTTTAAATAGGAAATGAGGTATGAATAATTAAAATTCAACGTGCTTTTTAGTTTGACATTCCACAATCATCACAGTTATGATTTTTACTTTTTTTTATCAACTTATAAACGAGGTAAATAAGCGACAACGAAATTAAGATAATTAATATAACTTCTTGAATACCTATCATGGTTTGTAAACGTGAATTTATAGCGATAAAATTAATTAATAAACATGAGCTCTTTGTAACACTCATTAATTTTAACAAATACTCGTGCAGTGAATGACCACGCCTACGCATGGAGTAGAACGAGGAAAGGCGGTTGGGCAGTTGCTCACCTGCGAAGCAAGCTTTCATTCCAAAAAAAAATAGACAAGCGATGAAAAAAGTCCTATTTTGGGAACAACGATAACACTTAAAAGGCTCTTACTACGAAAGTACCAAGCTATGTTGGATGTTTACCTAGAACTTAACCCATCATTTGGAGTTTATCCTGAGTTTATCGAAGGGAACCGCCGTATACGAGAACCTATCCCGAAAGCTTTCAGGAGTGGTGTGAGAGGTGCACTCCGTCAGTTTATCTGGCGGAGCCATCTACTCGATTGGCTGCTGCCCGTTTTGTCGTTTGTCGTGTCGGTTGTGTGTTTGCGGTTTTAAAAATTTTTCAAGGGAAGGGATTTAAAGAATAATTTCTCTGTCGGGAAAAGCGAAAGCTCTTTCCGTTTTTCGGAATGTGCTTACGCTTGTGCGTTGGCTTTTTTCTTTTCTCGCAAATGCAATGCTTTGTGATAAACAATAGGAAAAATCAACAACGTAAACAAAGTTGCTGTTACAAGTCCACCAATAATTACGATTGCCAAAGGTTTTTGACTTTCAGAACCAATTCCCGTACTGATTGCCGCAGGAAGTAAACCGATTGCAGCCATTAACGCTGTCATTACAACTGGTCGTGTTCGCACTTTTACAGCGTTGATAATTGCTTGATTTAAGTCACTGATAGTTTTTGCTTGCTTATGAAATTCGGAAATGAGAATTACACCATTCTGTACGCAAATTCCAAACAAGGCAATAAAGCCTACGCCTGCCGAAATTCCAAAATTCATTCCTGTTACGTGCAACGCCAAAATACCGCCAATCAATGCAAACGGAACGTTTATCAAAACGTAACTCGCATCTTTTGCATTGCCAAACATTATAAATAACAATACAAAAATTAAAATCAAACTTATCGGGACAACTTGCCCCAAACGCTGACTTGCCCGAACTTGATTTTCAAATTCGCCTGTCCAACCAATGCGGTAGCCTTCATCTAACTTGATGTTCTTTTCTACATTCTTTTGTGCTTCTGTAATGGTGCTACCCAAATCGCGTTCACGCACCGAAAATTTTACTCCGATAAAACGCTTGGTGTTATCACGATAAATAAAAGCTGGCCCTGTAATTTGCTTTATGGTTGCAATTTCTTTTAATGGAATACGATTACCTGTAATAGTCGGTATCATCAACATCAAAATATCGTTTTCGGTTTGGCGATAATCTTTGTCGTAACGAATACGAATGTCAAATTTCTTTTCGCCCTCGTATTTTTGTGTGGCTGTTTTACCGCCAATTGCCATTTCAATTACGGCTTGTGCTTCGGCTTTGGTAATACCGTAAATCGCCATTTTTTCCTCATCCAATAAAATGCTTATTTCCGGCTGACCGATATTTCTTAATATTCCAACATCCTTAATACCCGCAACATTTTTTATTTGCTCTATCACCTGGTTGGCATATTCATCTAATTTATCTAAGTCATCACCGTAAATTTTTACAGCGTTGGAAGCGTTCATACCTGCTACTGCTTCTGCAACATTGTCAATAATCGGTTGCGAATAATTGTAATTGATACCTTGATATTTTTTCAACTGAACGTCCATTTCTTCTACCAAATCATCAAGAGAAATTTTGCGTTTCCATTCTTCTTTCGGTTTTAAATTCACTTGCATTTGTACATAATAAAAACCGCTTGGGTCTGTTCCGTCATTGCTTCTTCCTGTTTGCGAAAGCACTCCGTTTACTTCGGGAAATTGTTGCAATTCCTTTCTCAACACACTAACCATTTCAACGGTTTTGGGCAAGGAATAACTCATCGGCATTTTGGCTTCTACCCACAAAGCACCTTCGTTTAATTGAGGTAAAAATTCCGTTCCCAACCAACGTGTAGAAAAAATTGTGATTGCAAAACAAACACCTGCAATAATCAACGAAAGTTTTTTATTGGCGAATGTCCAACCGAAACCTTTTGCAACGGTTTTGTTTACAAAGCGTGTAAAGAAATTTTCTTTTTCTTTTACGTTCTTTTTGAGCAACAACGAACACAAAAGCGGAACTAACGTCAATGTAAACAGCAACGCACCAAGCAAAGCAAAACCCAATGTCCACGCCAAAGGCGAAAACATTTTTCCTTCAACTTTTTCAAAAGAAAAAATTGGAAGCAATGCAGAAATGATAATGAGTTTTGAAAAGAAAATGGCTTTCCCCATTTGTATTCCTGAGGTTTTTATTAAGCCCATTTTTGCCAAATTGTTGAAACGCTTCATTCCAACTTGATGTGCTTTGTGGTCTAAGGCAACAAAAATTCCTTCCACCATAACGACTGCACCGTCAATGATAATTCCGAAGTCAATAGCACCCAACGAAAGCAAATTGGCACTCATTCCTTTTAACTTTAACATCAAAAACGAAAACAACAAAGCCAACGGAATAACAACGGCAACAATTACGGTTGTTCGCCAATCTGCCATAAACAAAAACACAATAACCGTTACCAAAATGATTCCCTCAACTAAGTTGTGCATTACGGTTTTGGTGCAATACGCCATTAAATTATCACGGTCATAAAAAGTTTCCATTTTTACATCGCTTGGTAAAATGGAAGTATTGAGTTCGTTTATTTTTTCTTTTACTCTTGCCAAAACTTCGCTTGGATTTTCGCCTTTTCGCATTACGATAATTCCCTCAACAACATCATCGTTTTCGTTTAAACCAACTTGTCCAACTCGTGGTTTACTTGCTTCGTTTATATTGGCTACATCTTTTACCAATAGCGGATTTCCGTTGAAAATATCTACAATCGTGTTTTCAATATCTTGTTTGTTATCCAACAGTCCGATGCCTCGCACAACATACGCTTGTCCGTTTTTTTCAATTACATCACCACCTACGTTTAAGTTGGATTTGCTAACTGCTTCGTACAATTCTAAAGGTGTTAAATCGTATTGTTGCAATTTTAATGGATCTACAGATATTTCATAAATTTTTTCTTGTCCGCCAAAAGCAACTACATCTGCAACGCCAGAAACTCGCCTTAATTCACGGTCTATCGTCCAATTTTGAATAGTGAGTAAATCTCTTGTATCTCGTTTGTCGCTTTTTAAAACATAGCGAAAAATTTCGCCTGTCGGACCATAAGGCGGTTGTACATCGGGATCTGCTCCTTCGGGCAAAGACACATTTCGCAACTGATTATTTACTTGTTGCCGTGCGAAAAAATCTTCTACATCATCTTCAAAAATAATTTTGATGATTGACAATCCGAACATTGTAATGCTTCGCACATTGGTTTTGCGTTGCACACTGTTCATTGAAATTTCAATTGGTGTCGTTACAAAGCGTTCAACTTCTTCGGCACTTCTTCCGTTCCATTCGGTTACGATAATTATTTGCGTATTGGTAACATCGGGAAACGCTTCAATGGGAATTTTAAGAAAACTGAAAATGCCCGAAACAGCTATTATTCCAACTAAAAAGAACGTGAAGAATTTATTCTTCAACGAAAACGAAATGATATTTTTGATAAACTTGTTCATTGAATATTTTTTTAATCGTTCAACGCATCGTAAACCAAAATTCCATTTTCGGAAATCACCGTTTCATTTTCGTTTAAGCCCGATTGTATGTAAGTTTTATCGCCCAACTGTCTGTAAATTTCAACTTGTCGGGTTTCAATGTTGTTGCGGTCTTTGAATATCATTATCCAATATTTGCTCTTATCAAAAATGACAGCCGAAGAAGGCACGGCAATTAGTCTTTTGTTTTCAGAATAATGAACGCTAACCGTACAATTCATATCGGGTTTTAGTTTGAAATCGTTATTTGCCAAACGAACACGGAATTTCATTGACTTGGTGTTGGCATCAATCACGTTGTAAATTTTTTCAATAGTGCCTTTGTAGTTTATGTCGGGAAAAGCAAGTGTATTTACAATTACTTCGTAACCCTCTTTTATTTGCGAAATGTTGCTTTCGTTTACATACGCCACGGCCCATATTTCGTTGGTGTTGGCTATGGAAAATAAAGGCTCCTCTTCATCGGGTCGAAGCAATTCGTTGATATAAATCTGTTTGGACAATACAAAGCCGCTGATAGGCGCACGAACGTTAAAAACAGAACCTTTTTTCAGATTGTAAATACCGTAAACTTCATTTACTCTTGTCAGTTCGGCTTGGGCCTTTTCCAACTCTATTTCTGCAGCGGTTACATCTTTTTCAGAATTAAGTTTTCCCTGAAATAAATCTTTTGCCACTTGTAAATTCTTCTCGGCAATAGCCACATCGTTCTGCGCAGTGAGCTTTTCCTTTTGAAAAGAGGCCACTTCCGTACTTTTAACAGTAGCTAAAATGTCGCCCTGCTTTACGTAATCTCCAAGTCCGATATTGATGGATGTGACTAATCCACCAACAGAAGAGAATATTTGTGCGACATGATTATTGTCGGCTTCTATTTTTCCGAACAAGCGGATTTCATTTTTTACCTCTTCGTTCTTTACTTCGTAAAATTTACATTTTTTGAGCATTGTGTCGCTCATTGAAAATGCTGTTGCGTTTTCTTCTAACGGTTTGTTTTTGCAACCGCTTGTCATTGCTAAAAATCCCGCAAAAAGTAAAATGATATTTGCTGTTCTGTTTTTCATTTCTAATAAATGTCTTTTCCTGTTAAAAGATTGATTTGTTCTGCTGAAATAACTAACTGCGTTTTGATGCGTGTCAGTTCATTCAACACTTCGTTGTATGCTTCAAAAAAGTCAATAAACTCTATGATGTTCACGTTTCGTTTTTGAAAATTGTCGGTCATTCCGCTTACGGTAGTTTCAAAATCAGAATTGTAAAGCGAAGTTGCTTTTTGGTATTCTGAAACGGTTTGTGTGTAAAGCATAAACGCATTTTGCAATTCGCTTATCATTTCGTTTTGCATTGCCTGTAAATTGTAATCGGCTTCTTTTATTTTGAATTGCGAAGTTTTGATATTGCCTTGATTTCTGTTCCAAAACGGCAAGGGAATAGAAAATCCTGCGTTGATTTGATTATTGAACGCACCGCCACGCTGGTCGTAAGAAGTAAATAAGTTGATGTCGGGAACGGCAAGGCGTTTTTGATAGTTCAAATACTGTTCTGCAAGCGTTTTATTTTGTTGAATTATCAGCAATTCGGGGCGATTAGCAAAGGCTTCCGATTTTATTTCATCAATCGTTTTTAGTTGAATGTATTTTGTAATGTCTGTTTCTGAAAATTGAAAAACGACAACTGATGTAGTTTGCAAAAGCGTTTGTAACGAACTTTGTGTTTCAAAATACGACTTCAATAATTCTGCACGTTCGTTGTTTAGTTTAAGGTAAGCACCTTTTAAACGCACAACATCTTTTAAAGGAATATTGCCTTTTTCGGCTTGTGTTTCGTAAGAAGAAAGCAAGGTTTCCAACAAACTTAATTGCTGATTGTAACGCTGTAATAAACCTTGTATTTGTCCAATTGAAAACAAATCGCTGTGCAAACGAAATTTGAGTTGTTGCAAAAGCTGTTGAAATTCTAATTCAGCAATGTTGGCGTTAGTTTTAGCCATTTCAATTTCTGCTTTTCGTTTGCCACCAAGCAAAATAAGTTGCTCTAATTGAAATGTTTTTTGTCCTGTTTGTCCAATGTGAAAAACCTTGTTGTTATCGGGGTCGTAAGTGTTTAAATCTGCCGAAAAAACAGGGTTGGGATAAACTTTAGCCTGAATGATTTGTGCTTTTTGTGCTTCAATGTTCATTGAAGAAGCCAACAAATAGAAGTTGTTTTTTAGGAAAAGACTGTCGGCAGTTTGAAGATTTATTTTGAGTGTGTCTTGTGCATTTGCAGTAGAAACAGAAAGAACTAAAACTAAAAAAACTATCTTCTTGAAATACATTTATGCCTCATTTTTTAAAGGCATAAAGATTTTTAGAATGACCTTAAAAACACCTTAAAACGAATAAAATTTGGCTTAAAGAGTAGAAAAAATAACATCAAAAACATTCACGTTTTCGGCAGGATTGGAATAATTGATTTTCCCGTTGTGTAACCCGATGATGTTTTTTGTAAGTACCAAACCAAGCCCAAAACCTACTTTGCTAAGGCTGTTTTCGCCTCTGAAAAAGTGTGTAAACAGAAATTTTTGTTCGTCTTCCGAAACTGATTTTCCAAAATTTAAAACAGAAATTTTTAGTTGGTTGTTTTGCGAAACATCAATTTTTATTTCTGCTTTTTTGTTGTTGCTGTAAGCAATGCAGTTGTTTAAAAGGTTTTGAAACGCTTGTCGGATAAGCATTTCGTTCCCTTTTACAAAAATCAATTCTTCTTTGGGTTCAGTTGGCAAATAATTTATTTCAAAAATAAAATCGGGATAAAGTGTATTTAATTCGCTAATGCAATCAAAAATCAATTCGTCTATTCGTATATTCTTTTGATCAAAGCCTTGTCCCGCTTCAATTTTAGAAATTTCGAGCAATGTATTTATGATTTCTGCCAACGATTTTGTTTTGGAAATTTGATTGTCAATGTCGTTTTTCAAAGCGGTGTTTTCAGCACTTTTTTTGATTCGTTCCAATTCCGAAATCAGCACCGCAATAGGCGTTTTTAGTTGGTGAGAAATGTGATGAATTGCGTTTTTCTGAAAAGCGTAAGCATTGTTGGTTCGGTTTACCAATTCATTGAATTTGGTGTTCAAATAATCCATTTCAAAAGTATCGGTTGAAAGATTGGTTGTCTTGGGTTTTTCTCCAATTTGATATTTTTCTAAAAGCGTTGCAAGTTCTGAAATTGGTTTTGAAATACGATTGGCAATGTAAACAGAAATTACGATTACAAGAACTGTAAAAACTATAAACGCAACAATTAGAATAATGCCTAATTTATACAATTTGGTGTAGCCAAATTGGTCATATGCCTTGCTAATACCGTAATAATTTTTGTTGTTTGCTGTAAAATAAATAGCAACAACATCATAAACTCCGTCTTTTTGTTCTATCCAAACATCTTGTTCGTTGAGTTCTGCCAATAATTTTTTTGAATAGCTTATCGGTACATCATCAAGGTTAGAATAAATAAGGTGTTTTGTGCTGTCAAAAATGAGCAATTTTTCATTCAACATTGAATTGATTGAAAGTCGGTCAATGGCTTCTGCCAATTCGTGTTCGTCTTTTTCAATTTCTGAAATGAAACGAAGTGTTGTAATGATTTTTTCTTTTTGTCGTTGTTGAAAATCTTCTTCTCTGTATTCTGAAAACAACCAATACACAATAACAAACATTACTCCAACAAGCAAAATACTTGTTACGGAAAAATAGAGCAATATTTTGTTTCTGATTTTCATTCGGTGTCTAAATAGTAGCCGTAGCCCACTTTGGTTTTAATGCTGTTTTTGCCGAATGGTTTGTCAATTTTGTTTCGCAAAAAGTTGATGTAAACTTCAATGGTGTTTGTGTTTGCTTCAAATGTTTTTCCCCATATTTCGTTTATCAAATCGTTTTTAGAAATAATGTCGCCTTTGTTTTCGGATAGTTTCATCAAAATTTGATATTCTCTCGGTGTAAGCGTTATTTCTTGATTTTGTCGGGTTACTTTTTTTGTGTTTGGATAAATTACAATATCGTCTGCTACAATTACGGTGTTTTGTGTGGTGGTTGTATTTGAGCGTTTAATAAGCGAATTGATACGAAGCAACAATTCTCGCATATAAAACGGTTTTGTCAAATAGTCGTCAGCACCGCAATTAAAACCTTGCACTTTGTCGTCTAATTCAGAAAAAGCCGTGAGCATTATTACCGGTGTTTGCGTGTTGTATTGACGAAAATCTTTGCACAGGTCAAAGCCGTTTTTGCCAGGCAAGTTGATGTCCATAATTACACAGTCGTAATTTTCTCGTTTCAACAATCGTTCAGCTAACAATCCATCATACAGCGAAGTTGTATTGATAGCTTCGGCTTTCAATGTGTCGCTGATGTTTTTGTTTAGCGTTTGGTCGTCTTCTATTAAAAGAATATTCATTTTACAAAGTTACAAATTCATTCATTGGTTGTTATGTCGTGCGTTTGCAAATGTGCCAATGTGTGTCGGCTGAAATTATTTTTTTAAGTGTGGTGGGAAAATTTTTAAACCCTTTCTTGTTATGTCCGATTTACGTGTCGGTTTTGTCGTGTCTGTTGATGTTAGCACTGTCACCTCACCTACGGTTGCAGCCAACGGCTCGGCTATGCGTAGTGCGGGATTTGAACTGCAAACATTCAGTTTAGCACCAACGTAAGCTAAAGCTAAGTTTTGTGTTTTAATTTGATTATAAAAATACTAAACTTAGCTTTGGCGTAATATGAACTACAAAGTTTAATTTTAAACTGCACCCCGCATTACGTATAGCCATTGTGTGTGCCCTGCATGAGCAAAGCACACCTATCCGAAGCTTTATAAAAACATCAAATATGCAAATAAAAGATGAAAAAGCAAAAGATAGGGAGTTTAATTTTTTCTAGAGGGTGAAAGTCCCTTGCGTGCGGGACTAACAATCCGAAACGCTAGCAAGTTGCAAGGTGGTTAACTGTGAAGTTAGCACTGAAGGAAGCAAGACTGCAAAAGTTAGTACCGACGAACAGGAAGTACATAAGAGGCTATTAAAAGGGGATAAGCAAGCACACCATTGCAACGTCCAAAGCGAACAAAAACCTTTTACTAGTAGATGTACCGGGCATTAACCGAAAGAAAAAGCTCTTACCAGGGGAGGTCTTCGCAGTTACGAGTTAACAGAGCGAAGAAGTCAGCAGAAGTCATAGTACTTTGCAGCAACGAGCTAACTGAAAACGTGAACAAAAGGTTGGAGGACTCACAAGCAAAGGAAGGACAGAACGTAAAATGGTTTTCAATTCGGAATGGAATTTAAAAGATAGCCACCCGAAACGAAAACAAGTTAAAACAAAAGTAAACCGAGTATGATTGAACAAGTAGTACACCCTTACAATTTGCAAAAAGCATTACAACAAGTAATAGCTAACAAAGGTAGTGCAGGAGTAGATGGCATGCAAACCTCACAACTAGAGGCACATTTTCGAGAACACAAACCAACACTATTGCAAGCAGTAAAGGAAAACCACTACAAGCCACAAGCCATACTTGGCGTGGAAATTCCAAAGAGCAATGGCAAAGTCCGACTACTAGGAGTACCCACCGTAACCGATAGGTTACTACAACAAGCAGTATCACAAGTGTTGATGCCTAAGTACGAACAAGAATTTAGTGAAAACAGTTACGGATTTAGACCCCGAAAAAATGCACGCCAAGCAGTTGGCAAAGCATTGGAACACATCCACGAAGGGTTTACCTACATTGTAGATACCGACCTAAAGAACTTTTTCGACGAAGTAGACCACTGCCTGCTTTTAAACTTACTGTATCAAAAAGTAAAATGCCCCATTACCCTACAACTTATCCGTAAATGGTTACGAACACCAATACGAATAAACGGCAAGCTACAAAAACGCAGAAAAGGAGTACCGCAAGGAAGTCCACTAAGCCCACTGTTGTCAAACATCCTGCTCAACGAGTTGGATAAAGAACTAACACGGCGAAAACTTCGTTTTGTACGTTATGCCGATGATTTTAGTATCTACACCAAATCCAAAAACCAAGCGTTGATGATAGAAAAAGTGGTATTCAAGTTCCTGAAAACCAAACTAAAACTAAGCATCAACACCGAAAAGAGTGGGATAAGAAAACCCGTTCAATTCGAGATTTTGGGGTTTGGGTTTGTACCCACGTATAAGAAAGGCGACAAAGGGCAGTACCAATTGGTAGTAAGCGAAAAAGCATGGCAGCGATTAAAAATGCGAGTAAAATCGATAACCCGAAAAACAACACCAGCAAGTTTTGAAGAACGAATAGCCAAAATAAACGAAGTACAACGAGGATGGTTAAACTATTTTAGAGGTACGAGTATATACGGTAAACTTCGCGATTTAGACGGATGGTTGCGTAACCGTTTACGCTACTGTATATGGCACGACTGGAAAAAACCCGAACGCAAGAGGAAAAACCTTATACGATTAGGAGTTGACCAAGACCACGCCTACGCATGGAGTAGAACGAGGAAAGGCGGTTGGGCAGTTGCTCAGAGTCCTATTTTGGGAACAACGATAACACTTAAAAGGCTCTTACTACGAAAGTACCAAGCTATGTTGGATGTTTACTTAGAACTTAACCCATCATTTTGCGAACCGCCGTATACGAGAACCTATCCCGAAAGCTTTCGGGAGTGGTGTGAGAGGTGCACTCCGTCAGTTTATCTGGCGGAGCCATCTACTCGATTATGCATAGTTTTTTATATTCCACCGTTTTCAGTTTTTTTATAAATCAGTCGTCCATTTTTAAATTCAAAAAAGACTCTAGTCCAGTCGCTCAAACTTAAAAACAAATGGTTTTTTCCTTTTAATTCGGCAAAGTAGGGAGTCAGAGTTATGCTAAATTCTCCATTTCTTATTGTCAACGGTGAAACTTTTACATACCGCAGTTTGTTTTTGTTTTCCCGAAATATTTTTTTCCTATTTCCCAATCCGATTTTTTGAATCCGAAATCCATTAATTGAATCTGGTATTTTTGAAACGTATTCTTGGTTTTCTATAAAAATTGTTGTCGGTTGTTTTGTTTGAGAGTATTTGTTATAAAACGAGTCAATTTCTATTGTATATTTTTCAATTGCGGTCAAATACAAAGAATCCGTCTCCGACATTTTTAATAATTCTGAACTCCAATTTTTATTTTGTCCGAACCCACCGAATGACATAAAAAGGAGGAAAAATATGTTTAGAAATCTGTTCATTTAAATTATGCACAACTTGTTTATATATACACCTTAAGTATACCAATACACCCAAAAACAGGTATATATGTACACCTTTTGGTGTATATATCTAATTTCAAAAATATTAATTTAATTTGTTATAAACCATTAAAAGGGCTTTTAATGGTTAGCAAACTTAGGGTATTGTTGTACCCTAAGTTGTTATATTATGCTTTTAAATAAAAGTTGAAATGTAAAAACTGCTTTGTTAATACTGTTCGTCTTTATTCGGGAAATCTAAGCTTTTAACATCTTCAATATAGTTTTCAACGGCACCTTTAATTTCATCATACAAATTTGCATAACGGCGTAAAAATCGAGGGCTAAATTCGTGCGTTATGCCTAGCATGTCGTGTACAACTAATACTTGTCCATCAACACCATTGCCAGCTCCAATACCTATTACTGGTATTTTAACCTCTTGAGCAACTTTTGTAGCCAATTTAGCTGGAATTTTTTCCAAAACCAAAGCAAAACAACCTGCTTGTTCGAGCAATTTGGCGTCAGCAATTAGTTTTTTTGCTTCTTCGTCTTCTTTAGCCCGAACCACATAAGTTCCAAATTTATAAATAGATTGAGGAGTTAAACCCAAATGTCCCATAACGGGTATTCCTGCAGAAAGTATTCGTTTTACAGATTCTAAAATTTCTTCACCACCTTCTAATTTTACCGCATGAGCACCAGATTCTTTCATAATTCTAATTGCAGAAGAGAGTGCTTCTTTTGAATTTCCTTGGTAGGTTCCAAAAGGTAAATCAACAACTACTAAACAACGATTAATTGCTCTAATTACTGATGAAGCATGATAAATCATTTGGTCAAGCGTAATTGGTAAGGTGGTTTCATGTCCTGCCATTACATTAGATGCTGAATCGCCAACCAGTATAATATCTATACCAGCATTATCAATAATTTTTGCTAATGAAAAATCATAGCCAGTTAACATGGCAATTTTTTCGCCTCTATGTTTCATTTCTTGCAACACGTGAGTAGTTACTCTTTTAACGTCTTTATGTACCGACATGGTTTCCTTTGGTTTGATTAATACTGCCGTTTATTATTAATATTTACCTTTTGTAAAATATATAGTTGGCAAAACTACAAAATATGTTTGTTTTAATTATAAATGATAAATTTGTAGTTCGGTTAATAAAAAAAAATATGAAATAGCCACTAACAACTTGTTTGTTGCACACAAACATCAATGAAGTTAAGGCTATTCCATATGACAACTAAAAAATAATATATATCTACATATGAAAAAAAATTTATCTTATTTGTTAGCAATTGTTGGAGCTTTTACTTTGTACTCTTGCGAAACAGAAATAAAAACCAATGCTGAGTATAAAGATATTACGGTGATTTATGGTTTGTTAAATCCAAACGAATCAAACCATTACATTAAAATTACCAAAGCATTTTTAGGCGAAGGCAATGCTAATGATTTGGCTAATAATTCAGCCAATTTTAATTATGCTGATGGTGAATTAGATGTTAGAATTGATGAGTATAATGCTAACAGTACTTTTGTTCGTTCATTTTCTTTATCAAGAACAGTAAATGAAATACCAAAAGATGATGGTGTTTTTTCAAATACCGATAATGTGTTGTATAAGTTTGTTGAACCATCGCTTAAAAAAGATTATTCATATAAATTAAACATTGTAAATAAAACTTTAGGCAAAGAAATTACTTCTGAAACTAAAATTGCAAACGACCCTAGTTTAACTAACTTAAACCAAATAACTAAACTAAAATTAGTTAACTCATCGGGTTCGTATTTAAACCACGATTTTAACATACGAACAGGTGCTAATTCTGGAAAAGTAAAAGTTAACTTAATTTTTAGTTATGCCAATCACTTTACTGATACGGCTATACAACCAGAGGTAAAAACAGTAAAAATTTCATTAGGCGAACAAAAAACAACCACCACAGAAGGTGGAGATATTTTAGTTTTTACGCTTAATGGAGCTAACTTCTTTTCTGCGTTAACCAATTCTATTAGTGCTAGTGTACCTAATTTAAACTACAGAAGAATTAACAACTGTGTTTTAGAGGTAATTTCAGCAGGAGTTGATTTAGCTACATACATTTCAGTTAATGAGCCATCAACATCAATTACTCAAAACAAACCAGAGTTTACCAATTTAACTAATGCGTTAGGTGTTTTTTCATCACGAAACATTAAAAATATTTACACCGCATCATCGGGTTTTAATGCAACCAATCCTTCTACCGAAAACCTTAATGGTTTTGATAACGATGGACAAACAAATTTTGATAATGATACAAAGGAAAAAATATTAACCATGGGATTAAATTTTTGTGACCCATTTAATACCAGTACTTACGCTCCTCGATGTGTTGATGTAATTTCAAATTGGAATACATTTAATCCTTAATATAAAAATTAAATCAGTGATAAAAGCCGCAAACTACTAGTTGCGGCTTTTTTTTCTGCCTAAATGTCAGTTGTTTTGTCATAAATTATCGCAATCATTTTCTTTAGTCTGTCAAAGTTTCTTTAAAACAGGGTTGTTTTTCAATGGCATATCATTTGAATAAAAGCTAATCGTAAAAAAAAAACTAAAACTAAATATTATGAGTAAAATAATTGGAATAGACTTAGGAACAACCAACTCTTGTGTATCTGTAATGGAAGGAAACGAGCCAGTAGTAATTCCTAATGCTGAAGGTAAAAGAACAACTCCATCAATCGTAGCATTCTTAGAAGGTGGCGAAAGAGCAGTTGGTGACCCAGCAAAAAGACAAGCAATAACAAACCCTAAAAAAACAATTGCCTCTATCAAACGTTTTATGGGTAACTCTTTTGATCAAGTAAGTGAAGAAATTAAGCGATCGGCTTACGAAGTAGTAAAAGGAGATAACAATACACCTAGAGTTAAAATTGATGATAGACTTTATACTCCTCAAGAAATTTCAGCAATGGTACTTCAAAAAATGAAGAAAACTGCTGAAGACTATTTAGGACAAACTGTTACAGAAGCTGTTATTACTGTACCAGCATACTTTAATGACGCTCAACGTCAAGCAACAAAAGAAGCTGGAGAAATTGCAGGTTTAAAAGTAAAAAGAATTATTAACGAACCAACAGCAGCTGCTTTAGCTTATGGTTTAGACAAAAAAAATCAAGACCTTAAAATTATTGTGTTTGACTGTGGTGGTGGAACACACGACGTTTCAGTTCTTGAATTAGGTGATGGAGTATTTGAAGTTAAATCTACTGACGGAGATACTCACTTAGGAGGAGATGACTTTGACCAAGTAATTATCGATTGGTTAGCAGATGAATTCAAAAAAGAAGAAAATGTTGACTTGAGATTAGACGCAATGGCACTTCAACGATTAAAAGAAGCTGCCGAAAAAGCAAAAATAGAATTATCAAGTACTACTCAAACAGAAATTAACTTGCCTTATGTTACGGTAACAGCTAGTGGACCAAAACACTTGGTTAGATCTTTAAACAGAGCACAATTCGAACAGTTGGCTGATAGTTTAATAAAACGAACCATTGAGCCATGTAAAACAGCTCTTAAAAATGCTGGTTACTCTACTTCAGATATTAACGAAGTAATTTTAGTTGGAGGTTCTACTAGAATACCTGCAATACAAGATGCAGTAAAAAAATTCTTTGGTAAAGAGCCAAGCAAAGGAGTTAACCCTGATGAAGTTGTTGCTATTGGAGCAGCTATTCAAGGTGGCGTGTTAACTGGTGAAGTTAAAGATGTGTTGTTGTTAGATGTTACACCTTTATCATTAGGTATTGAAACCATGGGTGGAGTAATGACTAAATTAATTGAAGCAAATACAACCATTCCAACAAAAAAATCAGAAACCTTCTCAACAGCCTCTGATAATCAACCAGCAGTAGATATTCATGTGTTGCAGGGAGAAAGATCAATGGCAAAAGACAACAAGTCGTTAGGAAGATTTCAATTAACAGATATTCCACCAGCACCAAGAGGAGTTCCTCAAATTGAAGTAACTTTTGATATTGATGCAAACGGAATTATGCAAATTTCTGCTAAAGATAAAGCTACAGGAAAACAACAAAGTATTCGAATTGAAGCTTCTTCAGGATTAAGTGACGATGAAATAGCTAGAATGAAACGTGAAGCTGAAGAAAATGCTGAAGCGGATAAATTAGCTAAAGAAAATGCTGATACTGTAAATCAAGCTGATGGGTTGATTTTCCAAACAGAAAAACAATTGAAAGAGTACGGAGATAAAATTCCTGCTGATAAAAAACAACCAATTGAAGATGCTTTAGCTGAACTGAAAAAAGCTCACGAAGCTAAAGATGTTGCAGCAATGAAAGCAGGTATTGAAAAATTAAATACAGTTTTCCAAGCAGCTTCACAAGAAATGTACAATGCACAACAACAAGCTGATGCAACAAACCAAGGTGGTGGAGCAGGGCAGGGAAGTGCATCAGGTAATGATGAAGTTACTGATGTAGATTTCGAAGAAGTTTCTGATGAGAAAAAATAATCGAAAATAGTTTCAACAAAAAAGCCGAGTTTATCTCGGCTTTTTTGTTGTTTTAATTTTCTCCTTTAAAGGAATTAATAATTCTTCCAATCCATTTATTCTTATTTCCATCATCGTTTCAAGTAAAATTCCCAATTTCCCTTTTGGAAAACCTTTTTGTTTAAACCAAACCAAATAAAACTCTGGTAAATTACAAATAAGCCAACCTTTGTATTTTCCAAATGGCATTTGAGTAGTAATCAACTCAAGCAATATTTTGGGGTCGCCAGATAAATTATTCATGTTGTAAATATCATAAAAAAAAGAGCCGCAATATTGCGACTCTTTAAAACTAAAAATTAATTAAAAATATTATTTTATAAACTTATTGGTAAATGAAGTTTTGTTATTGGTTATTCTAATTAAATAAACCCCGTTCGAAGCATTTGATAAATCAATTGATTTTCTGTATTGATCAGAAGTAACTTGAGCTTTTTCATCAATAACCAATTGACCAACAGCATTAAATACTGAAATGGAATAATTTCCTTTTTCAATACCATTTAACAACAATTCTAGTTGGTTGCTTGATGAATTAAAGTAAGTAACTACATTGTTTTGATTTAGAGCATCTTCAATACCAGTACACATGTTTACTAATGCAGTAACAGGTTCTCTGGTGCTTTTGCAGTCAACTCCTTTTACATCCCAATCGTAAAAATAATAGTAATACGATAATCCTGCACTACTATTTTTTACTGAACCAATACCGTTTAAAGTATAAGGGTAAGAAACACCTGCATTATTTCGGTATAAATCCTTAACAGTAGAGGCATCAGCTAAAACCAATCGATAATCTTCACCAGGAGGAATATTGAAATAAAGATTTGCTGTTCTAGTACCAGCTGTTATGTGGGCATTTCTAGTTTCCAACACAGTACCGAAACTATTTTGAAGTTGAATTGTTCGATATCCAGTAGTGTTGGCATAAACGGTTACTGATTGTAAAAACATGGGTTGGTAAACATCAAATACCAAGTAATGTTCATTGTTTAAGTAACCACCGCCACCTGAATTATCAGGTTTACCTAAGTTTTGTATTGTTGCAGCAATAAAATCTTCAACATAATAAGTTGTTGTACTTGTTAAAACTGGCGTGGTAAAATTGGTTCCTGAATACAATGAGCTACCTCCGGTTGCATTTGCATACCATCTTAAAACGCCAACACCAGTAGCAGATAAGTTAGCAACATTATTGGTGCAAATACTATCACCTAAAACAGCTGGAGCTTCGGGCATGTTTACATAAATAAAGTTGGTTTTTGTTTGAGAATCAGAACCAATAATATTTGATGCTGTAAGTTGAACGGTATATGTTCCAGGTTGTGAATAAGTATGGTTTGGATTTTGGTCAGTAGACGTATTTCCATCACCAAAATTCCAGCTCCATGATGAAGCACCGTTAATAGATAAATCAGTAAACTTAACTACTCCAGTGCAGGTTGTATCCATATCAACAGCGAAGTCAACCACTGGTGCTAAAGTTGGTAGTTCACAAGTCCAGTCAATTTGAAAACCAGATTCCTCTAAACCAGGGTCTGATAAAAACAAAATGGTTATTGAACCACCTGAAGATGAAATGGTTGAAGGAGGAAGGTTGTTGTTGCAATAAGTTCCAATAAGAGTTGAAGATGTTGATGGTCCATCATAAATTTTTAAATTATCGTAGTTACAAATCGTTCCACCTTGGTCACCAGATTCAACATCAAAAAATGTAAAGTTTAAATTAACTTTTCCTGCACCAGTAGGAGCAATAGTTACCTGAGCTGTTTGATTTGCACCATAAATAGAACATGGTCCTCCGCTATCATACAAAGTTCCAGAACAGCTAGTTAGTGTTGATGAACCTGAGTTAGGCATAATAGTATTGCAGGCTAAAGTAGAGTCAATAGTAATGTATCCAACTTTAGTTTCGGTGTCAGAGCCACACGATGCTCCACCATCAATAAAAAGTTCTACCGTATAAGTTCCATAAGAAGTATAAGTATGAGAAGGATTCATTACTGAACTTGAATTTCCATCACCAAAATCCCAATCGAAAGTGCCTCCATTAACACTTGTATTATTAAAATCAACTGTAAAAGGAACAGAACATGAAGTTGTAATACAAGATTCGAAATCGCTTACAGCAAATGGTTGATAAGCAGAACCAACACCTACAGCATACCACGCATTGGTTACCGATTCCACTTCAGGGGTACATGCACCAAATAAATCAGCTGCTGATTGAATTGCATAAAAGCGAGCATCAACATAACCAGAACTTGTGGTTAAGTAAACAGTTAAATTTCTAAATGCAATTTCACCAGCTTTATCTAAACCTAAACCAGAAACATTATACGAATCACCATTGTCATTTGTGCCAGTACCACCTATTGTTAATAAATAATACCAAAAATTTTGCACTCCGCTGTTGGTATGAACACCACCGTTGTCGCCACCGCCAAGAGCAGCCCAATTTGTTCCAAAATAGGTGTCGGGGTCGCCATTTGCATTTGGGTTAGACATGTTTCGAATAGTAAAACCTAAATCTTCACCCATTAACCAGTTAGCATTGCCTGGGCGACTAATAAACTCAACTGAAACTCCAAAAATATCACTAAATGATTCGTTTAAAGCACCCGATTCATCTTGGTAAACTAAATCGGCAGTAAATGTTGTTAAACCGTGAGTTATTTCATGTCCAGCAATATCTAAAGCAGTAAAAGGTCTGTTTCCTGAACTTCCATCTCCATAAGTCATTCGTTGTCCGTCCCAAAATGCATTTCCATAATTAACATCGTAATGTACGTAACTGTCTAATCTAAAACCTGCTCCATCAATACTGTTTCTTCCGTGTTTGTTTAAAAAATAGTCGTAAGTCATTTCAGAGCCCCAATGTGCATCGGTAGCATATTTATCAACTCCAGCTAAATTCCAACTGCTAGAACTGTTGGTAAAATTAGTGTTGGTATAATTAGTAGTATTGTTACAATTAAAGGTTCTAATACCATTTCCACGTCCTGTTTCTTGTAAATTATAAACACCTCCACCAGCATTGTTAGATGTCATGGTTTGAGTTCCGCTATAACCGGTTACTGCAGAACCAACTTCATCAACATGATGTATTTTATTTTCTGACCAAATAATTTCGCCATTAGCAGCATCTACATATACTTCTTGTCGAGACAAGGGCTCTTGAGCGTATATATTAAATACAAAAGCTAATTTTAATTCATTAGAAGGTTTTCCATTTTTATTGATGTAAATTAATTTGCCAGTAGGGTAGTAAGTAGCATTGGCATTGTTTTGTTCCCATTTTAAATGATTTTCTTCAGCTGCAATTTCCCATTTGTATTTGGTTGCACCAACAAAATCTAATGCTTTTGATAAAGCTTTTGATTCAGAAATATTTACCGAATTACTGTTGATGTTTTGACTAAACAATTCGCCATTCATTGAAATCACCATTCCATTTTTAACATGGGCAATGTACATTCCTAATTTCACAGGAATGTTATTGATGATTTGTTGGTAGCGATAATGTGTAAAACCTAAACGGTCGGTTTCAGTACTTAGTAGAGTTAATCCAAATTTTACATCGGAGTTGTAGTAACTAGCTAACCAATTTTCTATTTTATTCAATGGTAATTCGTTACCCGATTTAAATTTAACATAATTTGGTATGTTAGTAAAATCTTTGTAGCGAACTACTTCGCTTCCAGGTATTTTTTCATCGGCTTTTTTACCATAAAGCTCATGAGTAGCCGAATTTGCTGAAAACACTACTAAGCAAAATGCAGTTATTGTAATTAGTTTTTTAATCATTTTTTTTGAATGTTTAGTTAGTTTCTAAAGCCTAAAAGTAAGTTTTAAACTTAATAAATTAGTGCTCGAAAATTTATATTATTGGAAAGTAAAACTAATTCAATTGTTAATAAATGATGTTTTTAAAATAACTGATGTTAAATTTATATGAGTAGATTTGTTGATTATTAATTTAAAATTAAAGATTATGAAAAAAAATTACATTTTTATGGCTTTGATTACATTGAGTAGTTTAACATTTGCTCAATCCTCATCAAAGAAAGTGATAGCAAGCGACCTATCATCAGTGCCAGTTGCTAAAGGAATTAGCATTATAAACAATTCATCAACAGCAAAAGCAATAGTTGATTCTTTACATTATGATGGTAATGATTTTACAAATGCTATTGGAACGAATTCTGCGAATACTTTTGAAGCACACGCTTTTTTCTCGGCATCTCAACTTGCTGGACACAACGCTAATGGAAACACAATATCTTCTGTTAAAGTTTTTATAAATGGTGCAGCTGATGTTTCTTCAACGCAATTAAAGTTTTATTCAGACCAATCAACAGTAGTTTATAGTCAGTCTTTTATTCCAGTAGATGGATGGAATGATGTGGTTTTAACAACTCCTTTTGCAATTCCAACAACGGACTTGTATATTGGTTATGAGTGTGTTGCAGATACAGGTTATCCTTTAGGTTGTGATGCTGGACCTACCAATCCAAATGGAGATTGGGTTGTTTTTGGTGGAACATGGTACCATTTACCTGCTTTATCAGCTTCTTTAACTTATAACTGGCACATTAGAGCAATGGTTGATGGAACACCTCTATCTACCCCACTTGCTGCTTGTACACCACTTTCATGGAACGCAGGTTCAGTTGAGGTTTCTCAAAGTGCAACATCGGGTACTTTTACATTGACAAATACAGGTGGAGGTACGTTAACAGCTTCTTCAATTACGGGAATTAGTGCTCCTTTTACTACTAACTTTGTTCCTGGCTCAATTAATTTAGGAGCTGGTCAATCAGCTACTTTTACTTTTAGTTTTGATCCAACTGTTGCTGGACCTGTAAGTCAAACAGCTGTAATTAATACAAATGGTGGAAACATTTCTATTTCTTTAAATGGAACTGGAATTATATGTAATACTGTTACCTCATTCCCTTTTTCAGAAGGTTTTGAAGGAACTACTTTTGCACCAGATTGTTGGACTTTAAATGATGTTGATGGTGATACTTATAACTGGAGAATAAGTACTGTTACTCCACATTCAGGTTTAAATTCAGCAGCTTCAGATTCATATATTAATAGTGTTGGTGCTTTAACACCTGATAACTATTTAATAACTCCTCAGTTTGGTATTAGTGCAAGTAATTTAGAGTTGACCTATTGGGTGGCAACACAAGACCCTTCTTGGCCATCAGAGAAATACTCAGTAATGGTTTCTACAACAGGTAAAAATCCTGCTGATTTTACAGCTGTATTTACTGAAACTTTAATTGCTGCAACTTCTACATGGGTTCAAAGAACAGTTCCATTATCGTCGTATAATGGTGAAAATATCTATATTGCTTTCAGACATTGGGGATCAACAGACTTTTTTAATTTTAAAATTGATGATATTTTGATTGATTTCACAACTGGTATAAATACTGTAAATGAAGATGCCAATATTGGAGTATTCCCAAATCCATCAACTGGGTTAATTAATGTATTGATGCCAAAAAATACAACTAATTTTAATGTTGCTGTATTTAATGTTGTTGGAGAAGAAGTTTCTTCAATGAATGTAAGTTCAAATAAAACTGTAGTTGATTTAACTAATCAATCAAATGGTATTTATTTTGTAAAAGTAACTTCAAATGGAGAGGTAACTACTAAAAAAGTTCTTTTATCTAAATAATAAATTTGTATTTTTTAAATTAAGAGTCTCGAATTTTTCGAGACTCTTTTTTTATATATTAACCTTATCTTTGTAAAAAAAAATATTTTGATAGCAATGCAAGTAACTTCTTTATTAAAACAAACCATTAAAAACGAACAATTACTCAACTTATCACAAAAAGTAATTGACGAAAAACGCCTAACTCCAGCCGAAGGTTTGTATTTATATACCCATGCTGAATTAAGCTTGTTGGCTTTATTAGCAAATTATATTAGAGAAAAACGACATGGTAATAAAACTTATTTCAATAAAAATTTTCATATAGAGCCTACCAACATTTGTGTGTACGATTGCAAATTTTGTTCATACTCTCGAAAGTTGAGAGAAAAAGACGACTACGAAGCTTGGGAATTATCTGAAGAACAAATTTACGATGCTATAAAATCATACAACAATCAAGATATTACAGAGGTTCATATTGTAGGTGGAGTTCATCCAAAAATGGGTTTAGAATATTTTAAAAACCTTATTAAAAACATTAAGCAAATAAGACCCGATTTACATGTTAAAGCCTTTACAGCTGTTGAACTCGAATACATGTGCAGAAAAGCCAATGTATCGTACAAAGAGGGATTACAAATTTTAAAAGATGCTGGTCAAGGTTCTTTGCCTGGTGGAGGTGCTGAAATTTTTGATGAAACAATTAGAGAACAAATTTGTAAAGATAAATGTACTTCTGCACAATGGTTAGAAATGCACGAAGCGGCTCATGCTGTAGGAATGCCTTCTAATGCTACAATGCTTTATGGTCACCTTGAAAACTATGAGCATTTAATCGACCACATGACCCGTTTAAGAGACTTGCAAGATAAAACTGGAGGTTTTAATGCCTTTATTCCTCTAAAATTTAGAAACAAAAACAATCAGATGTCTGAAATAGAGGAGGTTAGTATTATTGAGGATTTAAAAGTGTTTGCCATGAGTAGAATTTATCTCGATAATTTTAATCACATCAAAGCCTACTGGCCAATGATTGGAAGAAAAACAACCCAATTATTACTTTCGTTTGGAGTAAATGATATTGATGGAACTGTAGATGATTCAACCAAAATATACTCAATGGCTGGTTCGGAAGAACAAAAACCTGTAATGACATCTCAACAAATGATTGATTTAATTAAACAAGTTGGCAGACAACCAATAGAAAGAGATAGTGTTTATAACGAATTAAACGATTATTCGGTACTTGAACTTAATTAAATGAGAAATCCATTAATTATTACAGGACATAGAGGTGCTGGTGGACTTGCTCCTGAAAATACTTTAGCATCAATTCAATTAGCTCTTGATTTGGGAGTTGATAGAATTGAAATTGACGTTCAGCAAACCAAAGATAACGTAATTATTGTGTTGCACGACAGAACTTTAAGAAGAACTACTGATGGTTTTGGTTTTGTTAAAAACATCGATTATGCCGATTTGCTAAAATATAGTGCAGGAATAAAATTTAATAAAGTTTATGCCGACGAAAAAATTCCAACCTTGGAACAAGTTATTGATTTAATTAATGGAAGAGTTGAATTGGTGATTGAAACCAAATACAGCTATCTTTATTACCCCAATATTGAACGCCACATACTAAACGTATTGAAAAATAAAAATGCGTTTGATTGGTGTAAAATTATTTCGTTTAACGATAGAGCGTTGTTTAGAATTCATAATTTAAATAAACAAATTAGAACAGGAAAATTGTTTGTTGGTAAATCGCCAAACCTACCATTGTCGTACGATACAACCATAAATTTTAAACCGTTAGAACGATACCATTTTGTTGATGAAATTATTGTTCAGCACAAATACGCTTCGCAAGCTTTGATTGATAAAGTACATGATTTTGGTAAACAATTACACGTTTGGACAGTTAACGACCCCGAAACCATTGAAAAATTAATAAATAGGGGAGTCGACGGTATTATTTCTGATTATCCGAATTTACTTTTAAAATACAAATAGGAAACCTTACATTTGCAAAAACATTTTATAAAACATAAAAATCATGAAAAAAATATTTTTTCCAATAGCAATTATTACAACAGTATTTATCACATCTTGTGGCAATAATAATGCTTCTAAAACTGAAGAAACAACAGGAAATACATGTTTTTATGAATATGAAGATACTAATACTGTTAGCTTAAAATGGACAGCTTTTAAAACATCTGAAAAAGTAGGAGTAAGTGGTACTTTTAATTCCATTTTTGTTACTGGTGGTGAGAAATCAACCAAATTACCAGAGGTTCTTCAAGAAATTAAATTTTCAATTCAAACAAATTCAACCAATACAACAAATCCAGATAGAGATTCAAAAATTGTTAATTCATTTTTTGGAGCAATGCTTAATACCGATTTAATTATTGGTCAAGTTAAAAATGTGGATGGTAACAACGAGTCAGGCAAATGCTCTTTTCTGATTACACTTAACGATATAGAAAAAGAAGTTGTATTTGATTATACCGTTAGCGATAATATAGTGAAACTAGCAGGAGAACTTGATTTAAATCAATTTGATGGCAAAACAGCTATTGAATCACTTAACAAAGTTTGCGAAGATTTACATAAAGGAGCTGATGGAGTAAGTGTTTTATGGCCAAATGTGGGTATCGAAATAGAAGTAGCTTTATCGAAAAGATGCCATTAAATTAATGGTAATTTCTGCTTCCAAAAATTGAACTGCCAACTCGTATCATTGTAGAACCTTCTTCGATGGCTATTTTGTAGTCGTTACTCATGCCCATACTTAGAGTTGAAAGTTGAAGGTTGAAAGCTGCAAGTTTATCGAAGAGTTGTTTTAAATTTTTGAATTCATTTCTAACCAAGGTTTCATTCTCGGTATTTGTTGCCATTCCCATTAATCCAATTACATTAATGTTTTTTAATGTTTTTATTTCATCGCTTTTGAGCAATTCAATAACTTCATTTTCATCAAAACCAAATTTAGTTTCTTCTTGAGCAATATGTACCTGCAGTAAACAATCAATTATTCGATGGTTTTGTTCGGCTCGTTTGTTTATTTCTTGCAGCAGTTTTAAACTATCAACACCATGAATTAGCTTCACAAACGGGGCAATGTATTTTACTTTATTCGATTGTAAATGACCAATCATATGCCACTCAATGTCTTTTGGTAAACTTTCATATTTTTCAACCAATTCTTGTACTTTGTTTTCGCCAAAAACGCGTTGCCCAACTTCGTATGCTTGCAAAATTGATGTATTTGGATACGTTTTAGAAACCGCTACTAAAGTAACTTTAGCAGGAATAGTGGATTTTATTTGTTGAAGGTTTGCTGTAATGTTCATGGAACAAAGTTAGTTTTTTAGCTGATGTTTTAAAAGATTGAAATAGCCAATATATATTTTACTGAATAACAATTTCAATAGCTTTTTCTAAAAATTCATCTCTACCTTGTTTAACTCCTTCAATGGTTTTGTTAACATAAATATTTGGTAATATACCAATTCCATGATGTTGAGAACCATCATGTTTTAGAACTTTCATACCTGTCCAACTTACTGTATATCCTCCATGTAATCGAAATGGATTTACATTTCCATTTGTTCCAGCTGTTGGTTGTCCTATAATAGTCGCTAATTTATAATGTTCAATAAAGCTCATATAGCTTTCGGCATAACTAATGGCACTTCCATCAATAATAAATACAATTTTTTTATTACCTAAATAAGGTTGCTTTGCTTTTATTTCCCAACCATGTTTTTCATAATCAATTATTTTTTCTTGGTCGGGATAAATTATTTGAGGAATTTGCATCCAAGCTTTTGAGGTATCATCATTTTTTAGCAGATAAGAAATTAATTTATCATTACCATTGGGATAACCTCTTAAATCACATATTATGGCGGCACTTTTTTCTAGTTTTGGCAAAAGTAAATTGATGGCGTCCATTTCGATTAAATCTAAATTTAGATAATAAATGGTATCATAAATTACTTTGTAAGATTCTTTTAGAATTTCTTTTTGAAAGTATTCTTGCCTTGTTAAGTATCTTTTTATAGTAAATGTGTTTGATTCTGTGGTGAATGTGATTTCAGAATCTTTTTCTCCATACAAACTTTCAGTACTTGCTCTATATTCTAGCCAACCTTGTGTTCCAGCAGATATTTGTGAGTTAATTTCATTGAAATACTCATTAGGGGCTATACCATCAATTGTTGTAATAACGTCTCCCACTTTTAAATTTAACTCATTACCAAAAATTTCAGTAATAACTAATTTGCCTTCAATCCATTCCCAACTAAAAGGAGGTAAATAACTGTTTTTATTAGGGGCTTTATTTACCCAAATATGCCCATCTTTCAGTTTAGCAGTAAATTTTTTTAAGGTAATTAAAAAATCGTAAGGGTCATTATCATTATAGGCTGACTTTAAAGCAGTTTCCAGTTCTTTTTCCCAATTTACATCAACCACATCAAAATAGGGATAAAAGTGTTGGAATACATTGTATATATTGATGATATTCCCTAACCGTAAATAAAGGTTATTGTCTGTTGTAACGATGTTACTCAATGATTTTTCTAGATTTGTAAGACTTTTATTATTAGCGGTTGGATACGTTCCATTTTTATCATTGGTGTAAAGAGTTATTGGAATTTGACAAAATATTCCGTTACCAATTTCTTTTTCAATCAATTCTTTGGATTTGGGATGGTGTTCAAATAATTTTTTATTGGGTGTGTTAGTTGTTTTTTGTTGTATATACCCAATAACCGAAGATTTTTTTCCTTCATAAACTACAGAGCTTGTTAAGCCTATATCATATCCAGCACCTCTTTTAACCCAACTGTCATTACTCCATTTTTCGGAAATTTCACCATTTTCAAAATCATTATTTTTTAGAGGAACTTCAATCCATTCACCATTTTCTTTATAAAAGAATTGGGCTTTATCAAAATATAAAGCCCCTTTACCTTGTAAAAAACATCCGAATACAATTTGTTTAGCAATTGAATCTACATTTCCAATAATTTCATATTGCTGCCATTCATTTTTTTTTATGGGATTGTTCCCCATGTTATCAAAAAATCCCATTGATTTGTCTTTGTTATCAACTCGTAACCAAAGATGTCCTGTTCCTGTACTACCTTCTTTTATTTTTACAAACCCTGTGTATTTTATTTCTTTGCCAATGTATTTATCCGCATCTAGCCCTGACATTATATTCCCGAAACCCGATGATTTTATAGTTATATCTTTACTGTTAACTCTAACGCTTGTATAGGTTTCTCCACTACTATTCATATCAGTACCTAAGCCGTTATGTTGCCAATAAATGGGTTTGTATTTTTTTAGATTGGATGGTGTTATAGTTTTATAATCAAATTCGCTTTTTGTATTAGAAAAAACAACAGAGGGTGCAATTGGAAGAAATAATTGATTCAAGGTATTAATTAAATCTTCTTGTGATGTACATCTTTCTATTTGCTCTGCACCATAAATTGCAAAACTATTCCAGTCTATATGAGCAGCTTCATCACTTGGATGGAAATATTTTACATAACCATAAGCTTTAGCGAATACTTTTTGGTTATCTATTTGTTGTTGTGATTGTGCATTTATTTTGAAAAAACAAATAAAAGAAACAATGATTAGAATTAACTTTTTCATATAACCAATTTAAGTAAGATTGTTTAATGAAACTTTTAAATGTGATTTTTATTTTAGAATCTTCATATCATTTTTCTATTCTTCATGCTTTGGAATGAAAAATATCGTTCAGAATAATAGTCCTGATAAGTTTTTTACTGTAAGAAAAGTCCACCTTCGTGGATTTAGGGGGTCAAACTATAAATTGTTAGTCCACTACGCATTTTAGGCTCAATCCAAGTGCTTTTAGGTGGCATAATTTCGTTGGCATCCGCAACAGCTTTTAGTTGTTCGATAGAAACTGGGAATAAACCAAAAGCCACCTTAGCTTTTCCTGAATCAACTACTTTTTTCAAACCTTCAACCCCTTTGGTTCCTTCAATAAAAGAGATGCTATCGTCTGTTTTTAAATCCCTAATATTTAAAATAGGATTTAATACGTGGTCAGATAATATTTTACTATCTAAATTCTGAATGATATTTTTACTCGAAACTAACTCTTTTTTTGTTTTAAGCAAATACCATTTTTTATTTAAATACATTGAAAAATGATGGATTTGAGTTGGCTTAAAGCTTGATTTTTTTAATTCAATATCAAACGATATAGACAGTTTGTTTAGAAACTCATCTTCAGTTAATCCGTTGATATGATTTACTACTCTATTATACTCAACTATATTGAGTTTGCTTTCGGCAATAAAGTAAGCTAAAAAATAATTGAATTTATCGTCAGGATTGTAATTTGGATTAGAGTCTCTTCTTGTTTTAGCATATAAAACAGATGAAGATGAACGATGGTGTCCATCAGCAATATAGATTTCGTTTATATTACTAAATGCAACAGTTAAATTTTTAATATCTTCTGTACTATCAATTAACCATAAATCTTGCTTGATTAAATGGGTGGTGCAGAATTCATATTCAGATCGTTTTGATAAGTATTTATCAATAATGGTTTCAACTGCTGGGTTGTCTTTATATGTTAATAGGACAGGTTCTGCATTAAACTGACAAACATCCAAATACATTTTAAATGTTTCTTCACGCTGAGTTAGTGTTTGTTCATGAATTTTTATTGTCCCATTTAAGTAATCGTCAACAGAAATACCAGCAATAATTCCTATATAAGTGTTGGTAGGTGTTATTTGTCGATACAAATAAAAAATGTCTTTTTTATCTTGGATAAAAACACCATTACGTCTAAATTCATCAAACTTTTCCTTTACCTTTTCAAATCTTTCAATTGAGTTTGGTTTGGTTTTGTTATCTTTTCTAAACTCTGGGTTAATTACATGTAAAAAAGTAAATGGGTTGCTTTCTAATTTTGCTGTTAAAATGTTTTTTTTGTAAACGTAAGAAGGCAACGATGAAACCAAATAGGCTTTATCTCTTGTTGGACGAATAGCTTTAAATGGGATTATTTTAGCCATTACTTTAACAACTCAATAATTTGTGTAGCCAATTCTTCTCCAATTCTGTCTTGAGCTTCTTCAGTTGCAGCACCAGTATGTGGTGTTAGCGAAATTTTTGGATGTGATAACAAATCTTGACGTGGAGTAGGTTCATTAACAAAAACATCTAAACAAGCATGAGCTACTTTTCCAGAGTCTAAATTAGCAATTAGAACATCTTCATCAATAACCCCGCCACGAGCAGCGTTAGCAATAACAACACCTTTTTTCATTTTAGTAAACTCGGATGCACCTAAAACAGCACTTCCATCTTTTGGAGCAGGTACGTGAAGCGAAATAAAATCAGATTGAGCTAATAAATCATCTAACGAGATGGTTTTAATATCAACTTTTACCGTTTGGTTTGCTACTTCAACTAAAACAGTTGCGTTAGCTAAAAATGGATCGAAAGCAACTACATTCATTCCGCAACCTAAAGCATATTTTGCAACTGCTTGACCGATTCTTCCAAATCCAATAATACCAATTGTTTTACCTCTTAATTCGTAACCTTTTCCGTATTTCTTTTTTAAACCATTAAAGTCACTTAATCCATTCACAGGCATTTGACGGTTTGAGTCGTATAAAAAACGAACAGCACCAAATAAGTGAGCCATTACCAATTCAGCAACCGATTGTGATGAAGATGCTGGAGTATTGATTACATGTAAGCCTTTTTCTTTTGCATAAGCAACATCAATATTATCCATTCCAACACCACCTCTTCCAATTAATTTTAGGTTAGGACAGGCATCAATAATATCTTTTCGAACCTGAGTAGCACTTCTAACAACTATGCCAACATAATTTTGTTCGTTAATTACTTTTATTAAGTCAGCTTGAGGAACAGTTTCGGTTACTACCGTAAATCCAGCTTTTTCTAAATTTATTTTTCCAATTGGAGCAATTCCGTCGTTTGCTAATATTTTCATTTTTTTATTTTATTTATTTACCCAAATTTTACAGCAAAAGCTTTCATTACATCAACTAAAGCTTGAACGCTTTCTAAAGGTAAAGCATTGTACATTGAAGCTCTGTAACCACCAACATCTCTATGTCCAACAATTCCACTTATTCCAGCAGCTTTCCACATTTTATCAAATTCATCTTTAAGGTTTTCGTTTTTAAGAACAAATGTTGCATTCATGTTTGAGCGATCAGCTTTGTTTGCAGTTCCTTCAAAAAGTGGATTGTTATCAATTTCGCTATACATTAAATCGGCTTTTTGTTGGTTAATGCCTTCAATCCATTCAACACCACCATTGTCTTTTAACCATTGTAAAGTCAACATCGATACGTAGATTGGGAATACAGGAGGGGTGTTAAACATTGATTCTCCTTTAATATGAACTGCTAAATCTAGCATAGTAGGAATTTTTCTTCCAGTTTTTCCTAACAAACTATCTTTTACAATGTACAATGTTGTTCCAGCTGGCCCCATATTTTTTTGAGCTCCTGCATAAATCATATCAAATTTGCTAACGTCAATTTTTTTACTGAAAATATCTGACGACATATCGGCAATTAAAGGAATTCTACTGATTGGAATATTTTTAAATTGAGTTCCAAAAATTGTATTGTTGGTGGTAATGTGTAAATAATCAGCATCACCAGGTATTTGATAATTTTTTGGTATATAATTAAAGTTTTTATCTTTTGATGATGCAATTTCTAGAACTTCACCAAGTTGCTGAGCTTCTTTTAATGCTTTTGAAGCCCAAACTCCAGTATTAACATAAGCAGCTTTTCCATCTACTTTTAAGTAGTTTAATGGAACTTTTAAAAATCCTAAACTAGCACCACCTTGTAAAAAAAGAATGGAGTATCCATCAGGAACATTCAATAATTCTTTTACCAACGATTGAGCTTTTTCCATCACCGCAATAAAATCTTTGCTTCGATGCGAAATTTCAATTAACGATAGGTTTAAATTATTAAAATTAATTACTGCTTCTGAAGCTTTTTGTAATACCTCTTGAGGTAAAATACATGGACCTGCACTAAAATTGTGAACTTTTGACATGGTTTATTTTTATTAATTTTTTGAGCAAAAGTAAGTTATATAAGTTCTCTAAAACAAAACAAATTATATTATTTTTCTATTATTTTTTCCACATAACGACTTCCAATAATGTAGCTATCATTTACCGATATTTTATAATCAATATATTTATTTTTGGTAATGTCCATCACAGCTATTATGTCTTTATACGAAACGTCTTTTGAAGAAAAAATGACTTCGTTTGCAAAATATATTTCAGCAATATCAGGCAACTGATATTGTTTTGCTATATAAAATTGTTCATCGTGTTTATTGTAAATATTATTCGATTTAATTGTTAAGATTTGAATGTCAGGATGCTTTGCTTTGAGTTGATTTCCAATTTTTTCTATAAAATTTATTGTTCCATTTATTAACAAAATTTTTCTATTACTTTTTTTAATTTTTAGTTTGTTAAAATAATTAAGTAAAAATCTACTTGTTGGAATTAAACAAAATACGCCTATTAATATGGTAATTAAAAATTTGTTGGAAAAAGATGAATGATCAGGAAAGATAGTGTTTAGTGAAAATAAAATAACTGAACCAATAGTTAAACCAAGTAATGTTTTAGATATGCTAACGGTTTGAGCAAATGATTTTGTAAGGGTTAATCCAATTAAAAAAGAAATAAAAACAGTGAGCACGTTTAAAAGTCCGTATTCGTTAGTAATTTCAATTCTGTTTGGAAATCCAATAAAAGGTTTTAAAAAATTTAGAACTCCTAATATAAACGACATAATTAAAATATCGATAATAGGTAGTTTTATAAGATTAATAAATCGAATAATGATGGCTATAAAAGCCCTTAAATAAATTGCTATATTGATAAAAAATGAAAAAGCTTTTGCTTTTTGTGCAAAATGTTTTTTAGAAAAAATAATCATAGCGTTGTAGAATACAAACACATAATTAATACTTCCTTTTTTAGTGCTTTCACCTTTGTAATGTATAATTTTTGTTTCGGGGAAATAAAAGTTTTGATAACCAGCTTTTATTATTCGATAAGATAAATCAATGTCTTCGCCATACATAAAAAAATTCTCGTCGAGGTATCCAACTTCATCTAAAACCGACTTTCTCATCCACATATAAGCACCCGACAATATTTCTATTTCGTTAATTTCATTGTTATTCAAATAACCTAAATGGTATTTAGAGAAAGTTTTAGATGTTGGAAATAAACTCGATAATCCAAAAATTTTATAAAATGAAACGGATGGAGTAGGTAGTCCTCTTTTTGACTCAGGGAGAAAAATACCATTGCCATCAATCATTTTAACACCCAAACCTCCTGCTTTTGGATGTTTATCCATAAAATCAATACACTTTTCAAATGAGTCTTCTTCAACAACAGTATCGGGGTTTAGCAATAGAATATATTCACCTTTTGCTATAGCAATTGCTTGGTTGTTTGCTTTAGAAAATCCAACATTTTTTTTGTTGGCAATTATTTTAACTTCAGGAAATAGGTTGCTAACCATTTCAACAGAGTCATCTTTTGAGTCGTTATCTACAACGAAAATTTCAGCATCAATATGGGTGGTAGCTTTTAAAACAGAGGTTAAACATTGTTCTAAAAAATACCTTACATTAAAATTAACTATGATAATGGATAATTTCATTTATATAGATAAGGTATTTTCAAAAGGAATTCGATTTAAAATGGATCGTCCAAGGGTTAATTCATCAGTATATTCCAATTCATCACCAATGCCAATACCTCTTGCAATTGTAGTAATTTTTACATCAAACTCTTTCAGTTTTTTGTAAATATAAAAGTTTGTGGCATCACCTTCCATAGTGGTACTTAAGGCCATAATTAATTCGTTAATATTTTCGGTTTGCACGCGTTGTATTAGTTCATTAACTTTTATATCGTTTGGTCCAATTCCTTCCATTGGAGAAATAATTCCTCCTAAAACATGGTATTTTCCTTTGTATTGGTTGGTGTTTTCAATAGCAATAACATCTAAAACATTTTCAACTACACAAATAACTTGATTGTTGCGGTTTAAATTGGAGCAAATAGAGCAGGTATGATTTTCGGAAATATTAAAGCAGGTGTTGCAATAATTAATGTCTTCCGACAATTCTATAAATACATTTCCAAAATACCTTAAATCTTCTTTACTTCTGTTGAGTAATTTTAAAACCAAGCGTAAAGCAGTTTTTTTACCTATTCCTGGTAAAGAAGATAATTGCTCAACAGCTTGATTAAAAGAAGATGAGGAGATTTGCATAAGTGTATTAATCTTTCAACATTTAATTGTTATCAAAAATACGTTCTTAGTGCATAATAAAGCTAAAAATAAATCACTTTTGTTTTAACAATCTTATAAACAAAACAATGAGTCCATTAATTATAAGTGCATTTATTCTTGGTTATTTCTTTTTGCTGATTTTAATTTCAGTTTTTACGTCAAAAGGTGCAAATAACGACGATTTTTTTTCAGGAAAAAAACAGTCGCCATGGTTTTTGGTAGCATTTGGTATGATAGGAGCATCTCTATCAGGAGTTACGTTTATTTCTGTTCCAGGTTGGGTGGGCGATAGTCAGTTTTCATATATGCAAGTAGTTTTTGGTTACTTTTTTGGGTATATGGTTATCGCTATGGTATTGATGCCATTGTATTATCGGTTAAATTTAGTTTCCATTTACACCTATTTAAATGATAGGTTTGGATATTATTCATACAAAACGGGAGCCTCATTTTTTATTTTGTCGCGTACAATAGGTTCAGCTTTTCGGTTGTTTTTAGTAGCAAACGTGTTGCAGTTGTTGGTTTTTGATAGTTGGAATGTACCTTTTTTTGTAACCGTAGCTATTACCATTGTGCTTATTTGGCTATATACTTTTAAAGGAGGAATTAAAACCATTGTTTGGACAGATACGCTACAAACCCTTTTTATGTTATTATCGGTTGGTATAACCATTTTTGTGATTAGCGATAAATTAGGTTTGAGTTTGTCAAACATGTTTACAGAAGTTAAAAACAGTAGTTATTCTCAAATTTTCTTTTTTGATGATTGGAACGATAAACGCCATTTCTTTAAAAATTTTTTTAGCGGAATGTTTATCACTATTGTAATGACAGGATTAGATCAGGATATGATGCAAAAAAATTTAACCTGTAAAAATATTGGTGATGCAAAAAAGAACATGTTTACTTTTAGTATTATTCTTATTGTTGTAAACTTAGCTTTTTTGGTTTTGGGAGCTTTATTGTTTATATATGCCGATAAAATGGGAGTAGCAATTCCAGAACGAACAGATAATTTGTTTCCACTAATTGCTTCGGAACATTTACCTGCTTTTGCTGGAATCTTATTTATTATAGGTTTAATTGCTTCAGCCTATTCGAGTGCCGATTCGGCTTTAACAGCGTTAACAACTTCTATTTGCATCGATTTCTTCTCTATTGAAGGAAAAACAAACGATAAAAAAGAATCGCTCAGAAAAAAAGTTCATTTATTGGTATCATTTGCAATGTTCTTAACAATTTTATTGTTTAGTTTAATTAGTAATGAAAGTGTGATTAGCTCAGTATTTAAAGCTGCTGGATACACTTATGGACCATTATTAGGTTTGTATGCTTTTGGGTTATTTACCAAGAAAAATGTAAAAGATAAATGGGTGCCTTTGGTTTGTATTTTAGCTCCAATTCTTAGCTATTTGTTAAATGAATTTTCGGTTGAGTTACTTAATGGGTATAAATTTAATTTCGAGATACTAATTGTTAACGGATTGCTAACATTTATAGGATTATTAATTATTTCTAAGACAGAAAAAGCAACTAATTTAGATTAATTTATATCTTTATCGAATAATTTTATTGAGTATAAACTAAAATATTTATACATTTGACGAGAGTAAATTTATTTAAATATGAATAAGACATCAAAAATAGCATTAACAGCACTAGTTGCTTTTCCTTTAGTATTTTTAACTTCATGTGGTGGCGATGAACCAGTAGATGAAATCAATGAAGATATCATTGAAGAAGTTATTGAAGAAGTAAAAAACGAAAGTTATTATCAAATTCCATCTCCTGATGAAATGTTTGGTTTTATCAAAGAAAGTGGTTTAAAATACAATAAAAGTGCTTTAAATCCAATTCAAAATGTTAGTTCATATACCGACCCAAAACAACAAGCATTGAACTTCGGTATTTATTCTGCTGATTTAGCTTATACAGCTGCTTTCGAAGAATATCAAGAATCAATTAAATATTTTGGAAGCATACAAAAATTGGCTGACCAAATTGGTTTATCTTCAGCTTTTGATAAAATGTTGATTGAGAGAGTTCAAAACAACTTAAACAATGCAGATTCATTAGTTTCTATTACAAATACTTCCTATTTCTCTGTAGTAGATTATTTAGAGCAAAACGAACAAGGTGGTAAATTGGGGTTAATAGCTTCTGCTGGTTGGTTAGAAACAGTATATATTGTTTCTAATACTGCAAAATATGGCAAAGATAAAGCAGCAATTGAGCGTTTAGCTGACCAAAAACTTACCTTGGATAACTTATTAGCATATTTAGAAAAATATGCAGAAAGTGATGCCGATGTTAAAGAAGTACACGGTTGGTTTAAAGAATTGGAAGCAACTTTTGCAGGTTTAGAAGAAAAATCAACTGGCTCAGGTATTACATTAAAGAAAAAAGAAGGAGCTAAAAAAATGGTGTTAGGTGGTGGAGAAACTATTGGAATATCAGAAGCTCAATTCAATGCTATTAAAGATAAAATATCAGAAATTAGAAATAACATTGTAAAAGTTCAAGCTTAATAAAAATAAGTTTTAGAAAAAAATAAATAAACAAAAATGAAAGGTTTCACAAAAATATATTTAGTTGCAATATCAATTTTAATATTGCCAGTAGTTGCTAAAGCTCAATATTGTAATTATTTCCACACTAGTTATTGTACTCCTTCAGAAGATGAAATGTACAAACCTAATGGGCAGTCTAAAAGTGCTTTATTTAGTAAAGGACAAACTTCTGAACTAAGTGTTATTGTTTATAAAGGACAGGATTATAGATTTTCACTTTGTATGGATGAAAACTTGGGTTCGCAAATCACTTTTAAAGTGTACGAAACAAAAAAAGTTAAAGTAGAGAAAGTTGTAGAAAGCAAAGTAATGGAAGATATTTATGATGAAGATGGAAATCCAACAGGAGAACAAAAAGAAGTAGTTACAAAAGAAACAAAAGTTGTAGAAGAATCGAGAAAAGAATTGTTGTACGATAATTCTGCTGATAACTATGCTACAGAATTAGAATTTACCGTAGAAACTACACGTCGATTAACATTAGAAATATCAATTCCTGATGCTGGTGGTTCGGGAAAAGCAAAAGGTGTTTCACAAGGAAAAGGTAAATTAATGAAATCGAGCGAAATGGGTTGTGTTGGAATTTTAATTGAACACATGACAACTCCTAAACAAGGGTTTTACGGAACAGGTTTTTAATCGACCAAATAATATTAATTTAGCCTCGCAATTTGCGGGGCTTTTTAATTTTAATAAACACATTAATGCAACATTTAAAACAACTCATATCTACATCAAAAGGTATTGTAATTACCACACACAAATCTCCTGATGGTGATGCAATTGGCTCTTCGCTAGGTTTATACAACTTTTTAAAACAATTTAATGCGAATGTGTCAGTTGTTGTACCCGATGCTTTTCCCGATTTTTTAAATTGGATGCCATTGAGTAATGAGATTATATATTACGATACTGCAACCGAAAAAGCGAAAGAATTGATTTCAAAAAGTGATTTGATTTTTTCGTTAGACTACAATGCATTAAATAGAATAGGAGAGATGGGCGAGTTTATTAGTACAACCAATTCATTTAAAGTGGTTATCGACCATCATCAAAATCCACAACCTTTTGCCGACCATTATTTTGTAGATACAAATTGCTGTTCAACCGCCCAACTGATTTACGAATTTATCGAAGAGTTAGGTGAACTTGACAAAATGAATAAAGCCATTGCAGAATGTTTGTATTGTGGAATAATGACAGATACTGGCTCATTCCGTTATCCATCTACAACCGCTCGAACTCACGAAATAATAGCAGCATTTCTAAAATTAGGTGCCGATGGTTCAAAAATTCATCAAGAGGTTTATGATACTTACTCCGAACAACGATTACGTTTGCTAGGCTTTGCGTTAACCAATAAAATGAAAGTGTTTAAAGAAATTGGAGCAGCATATATCTCACTTTCTCAAGAAGAATTAAAACATTTTAACTTTAAGAAAGGAGATACTGAAGGGTTGGTAAATTTTCCACTTTCCATAAATGGAATAAAGTTTTCAGCATTAATTACCGAAAAAGAAAATGAAATTTCGTTATCGTTTCGATCAAAAGATGATGTGTACGTTAACGAGTTTGCAAATAAACACTTTAACGGTGGAGGACACATTTATGCAGCTGGGGGCAGAACTACTATTTCGTTAAGCGAAACCATTGAAAAACTTGAATCACTTTTAAAAGAAATTCATTAGCAATGCGAATATTAGTTGGTGTTATCGTTTTATTTGGTTGTATTTCTTGTGGTAATTCTGGCAATGAACAGACAGAAATGAACCATCAACAAATTAAAGAAGTTTTAATTGATGCAAATAAGGTTGCTGCCGAACAAGAATCGTTGCAAATCGACGGATATGTTAGCCGAAGAAAGTTAGATGTGATAACGACTGGTACAGGTCTGCGTTATCAAATCTATTTTAAAGGTGAAGGAAAAAAAGCCGAACCAGGAATGAGAGCTGTGATTTCATACGAAATGTCGTTAATTGACGGTAGAGTAATTTATTCTACAAAAGAAGTTGGAGTAGAAGAGTTTACCATTGGAAACGACCGTGTAGAAAGTGGTTTGCACGAAGGGATTTGTTACATGAGTGTAGGCGATAAAGCTAAAATTATTATACCTTCTCATTTAGCTCACGGTTTGGTTGGCGATTTCAAAAAAATACCTGTTCGTTCAACTATTATTTATGATATAGAATTGAAAGCGTTGAAGTAACATGAGGTTTTTATTGCCCATATTGTTGTTTTTTTTGTTGTTTGCTTGTGGCAAACCAAAACCCGAATTTAAAGCATTAAATGATGGAATTCAACTTAAGTTAATTGCTTTTGGAGAATCAGAAAAAGAACGTAAGAATGAAAAATATGTTAGAGCCGCTATTCAATTAAATTCAACGAACGATGTATTGTACCAACAAGATGAATATGCAGTTCTTCAAATAGAAAACAGTCCTTTTAACGAACTGTTTGAAGAATTAAATGAAGGCGATAGTGCTTATTTTAAAGTTCCATTAGCCTATTTGAAAGCAGTAAAATTTAATATTTATACCGAAAATGCAGCCGATACCTTAATTGGTTACATTAAAATACACCAATATTTAAATGACGAGGAGAAAGAAAACTATTTTTCACAAAACGACCCTGAATTATTAGAGCAACTTAGCATAAAAAAATATCTTTCAAACATTAAAGAGATTGAAAACAAAAATGGAGTAAGCATTATTACCATAAAAAAAGGAGAAGGAGAAAAAGTTGAACACGATAAAAATGTAATACTAAAATACCGAGCTAGTTTTATTAATGGAGTAGAATTTGATAACACCTATTTTTATCAAAATTTTGAATACAAGTTTGGAACTCCTAATCAACTTATTAAAGGATTAGAAATTGCATTATACGAAATGAAAAATAAAGAAAAAGCAAAAATTATCATACCTTCGCAACTTGCTTTTGGAGATGAAGGGTCGTCCACAGGTATTGTGCCACCTTTCACCACAGTAGTATATGATTTAGAAATAATTGACATCAAATAACCTAAACAAATAATTAAATAAAAAATGAAAAAAATTATTCTTCCTGCAATTATTGCAGTTGCATTAATGTCGTCATGCGGAAACAACGACTCAAAAGATGTGGTTTTAGCAAACGAAATCGATTCAGTTAGTTATGCACTTGGAGCAAATATGGCAAACAACATTGTTAAAGATTTTTCGGAAGCAAACAGCGATGCTTTTATTAAAGGATTTAACGATGTGTTGGATTCTGCAACAATGAAAATTACCTTAGAAGAATTACAAGGTGTTTTACAACCTTTCTTCCAAAGAAAACAACAAGAAGCGATGATAAAACAACAACAAGAAGCCGAAAAAGCAGCTCAAGAACAGTTTGGAGATGTTAAGGTTCAAGGAGAAAAATTCATGGAAGACAACAAATCTAATCCAGGTGTAAAAGTTACTGCTTCTGGTTTACAATACATTGTAATGAAAGAAGGTAAAGGAAAACAGCCAACTGCCGAATCTAATGTAGAAGTACACTACCACGGAACAACTCCTGATGGAACAGTCTTTGATAGCTCTGTAGAACGTGGCGAAAGCATTACATTTAATGCTAGCCAAGTAATACCAGGTTGGACAGAAGGTTTACAGTTAATGAAAGAAGGAGCAAAGTTTAAATTTTTTATTCCTCAAGATTTAGCTTATGGTGCAAATCCACGTCCAGGTGGACCAATTAAACCTTTTATGCCATTAGTATTTGAGGTGGAGTTAATTAAAGTTGTTGACTAGTAATTAAAAATTAAAAAATATGTTTTCTAAATCTCTTGTATTATCCTTTGCAGTAGTTGCTTTTGTAAGCACTGCTTCTGCTCAAAAAGGTAAAAAACCGTCAAAAAAAGAACCAGAAACTAAAGCATTTGAACTAAAAAATGAAGTTGATTCGGTTAGTTACGGAATTGGTGTAAACATGGCTCAAAGCATAAACAAAGAGTTTAAAGAAGCCAACCTCGAAGCTATTATTCAAGGAATGAAAGATGGTGTAGCAGGTTCTAACACCATTTCAGCTGAACAACTTCAACAGGTGGTTGCCTTTTATTTTAAACGTAAACAAGATGCTGTAAACAACGAACGTGTTGCTGAGGCTCAAAAAATGTTAAAAGAAGGTATGGCTTTTTTAGAAGCTAACAAAGCAAAAGAAGGTGTGGTAACTACCGAAAGTGGTTTGCAATACATTGTTTTAAAAGATGGAACTGGTAAACAACCATCGGCGACATCAAGTGTTACTGTTCACTATCATGGAACAACTCCAGAAGGAGTAATTTTTGATAGCTCAGTTAACAGAGGAGAGCCAGCAACTTTTGGTTTAAATCAAGTAATTAAAGGTTGGACAGAAGGCTTGCAATTAATGAAAGAAGGAGCTAAATTTAAGTTTTTCTTACCACAAGAATTGGCTTACGGCTCAAATCCTCCACCTGGAGGAGTAATTAAAGCTTATATGCCTTTGATTTTTGAGGTTGAACTCATTAAAGTAAATGACTAAAATTAAAATATTTCAAAAAGTTACAGGAATAGTTTTAGCAACCTTGCTAATCTATTCCTGTTCTTCTTTAACAAAAAAACGAACACTAGTGGGAAAAGAATTTAAAACAGAATCGGGTTTAATATACACTATTACTCACGAAGGAAATGGAAAACGTGCTGCTGTTGGCGATAAAGTTTCAGTGCATTACACCGGAAAACTTACCAACGACTCAATTTTTGATAGCTCGTTATTCCGAAATCAACCTTTTAATTTTAAATTAGGCGAAGGTCAAGTAATAAAAGGTTGGGATGAAGGAATTGCTTTATTAAACGTTGGCGACAAAGCTACGTTTACCATTCCGCCTCATTTAGCTTATGGTACGCAAGGTGCTGGTGGAGTTATTGGTCCAAATGAAACATTGATTTTTGAGGTAGAATTATTAAATATTATTGAAGCTCCAAAACCATTTGATGTTGCTGGAAAAGATACCATTACTACTTCTAGCGGATTAAAATACATTAAGTTAAACACTACAGAAGGCATTCAAGCTCAAGCTGGAAAAATAGTTAAAGTACATTATTCTGGTTATTTAGAAAATGGAAAAATGTTCGATTCTTCTGTTGAAAGAGGTCAGCCATTAGATTTTCCTTTAGGTCAGGGAAGGGTAATAAAAGGTTGGGACGAAGGCATTGCCTTGTTAAAAGTTGGTGAAAAAGCCCGTTTAATTATACCACAAGAATTGGGGTACGGTGAGCGAGGTTATCCGCCAATTATTCCAGCAAAAGCAACCTTGCTATTTGATGTTGAATTAATAGATGTAAAATAAAAAATCCCTCTTGCGAGGGATTTTTTATTATTAATATCCTATTTCTTTAAATAAATCGGAAAGCTTTATATCTATCGCATTACAAATTTGTTGAAGGAGTTTTATTGATAGATTTTGTTCTCCTTTTAAAACTCGTCTTATTGTTGTTTCTTCAACATCTGCTGCAGCAGCAAATTCAAGTTTGGTCTTAAATTTCTTTGGATATTCTCGTTTAATAATTACAGCTATGTTCTCTAAGATATTATTCACAAGTCTAAAGTCTTAGAAATAAGCTAAAACAAATCGACATATATGTCGAATATGAAATAATTGCTATATTTGTTTACATAATTTTTAGTAAAAACAAAAAAGTAAAAGCAATGGATTTAAAAGATCAACTAAAACAACTTGGAGATAGAGTAGAAAAATTAAAACATCAAATACAAACAGAAGAAGCTACAAAAAATGCACTAATAATGCCTTTTATTCAATACCTAGGTTACGATGTTTTTAATCCCTTAGAAGTTGTACCAGAGTTTGTGTCGGATATTGGTTTAAAGAAAGGAGAAAAGATTGATTATGCAATTTTAAAAGAAGGTGTTCCAACTATTTTGGTTGAATGTAAACATTGGGCTCAAAATTTAAATATACATGATGGACAATTACTAAGATATTTTCATGTTTCAAAAGCAAAATTTGGTATTTTAACTAACGGGATAAATTACAGATTTTACTCAGATTTAGTTGAACCTAACAAAATGGATGAAAAACCATTTTTAGAATTTAATATTAATGAGCTAAGAGATAACCAAATTGAGGAGTTGAAAAAGTTTCATAAAGCTAACTTTAACATCGAAAACATTGTAAATACGGCTAGCGAATTAAAATTTACAAACGAATTAAAAAACCTTATTCAAAACGAACTTAATAATCCTTCTCCAGAAATAGTTAAATACTTTGCAAAACAAGTTTATCCAGGAATAATTACGGCTAAAGTGTTGGAGCAATTTACAAACCTTACTAAGAAGTCTGTTCAATTACATATCAGTGAATTAATTACAGAAAGATTAAAAACTGCTCTAAATAAAGAAGACCAGGTTGCAAAAGAGCAAGAAGCTATTAAAATAATTGAGGATAAAAATAAAGTTGAAACAACTGAAGATGAATTGGAGGCTTTTATGATTGTTAAAACAATTTTAAGACAAAAAATTGAACCTTCAAGAATTACTTATAGAGATGCTCAATCGTACTGTGCTATTTTATTAGATGATAACAACAGAAAAACCATTTGTAGATTATATTTAAACGGTGGAAAAAAATATTTTGCTCTGATGGATGAACAGAAAAAAGAAATTAAAAATGAAATCAATACCATTGATGATATTTTTAACTTTTCAGATGATTTATTAAAGTATGTTGAATATTTAAGTAAATAATAATTACTTGTTTATCAGTAAGATTTTTATTGTATTTTTTTCTTTTTTAATCCAAACTATTAGAGTTATACTGATTTAAATTTTGGTCATAAGGAGGATAGTTCAGTTTTAGTTTCATCATTAGGTCAGTTTGCATATCATCACCTAATTTAAAAACGTGTTTATCAAATTCAATCAAACCGTTTTTTTTATAAAAATTTATTGCTCTTAGGTTTTCTTCCCAAACACCCAACCAAACATAGCAAGCGTTTTTCTGTTTTGCAATATTTATTGCATTATTGAAGAGAATTTGTCCAACATTTTTACCATGATAGTCTTTTAAAACATATATCCGTTCAATCTCAATTGCTTTATCGTCCTGTAATTCTGTTTGAGATTGTCCAAAGTTTAGTTTTAAATAACCAATCACATTGTTGTTAGAGAATGCTAAATAAAACTCTGTATTGTTGTCGTTAAGTTCAGATGTTAGTTTTTCAATTGAAAAACTTTCGTCTAAATATCTTGTCATATTCTCTTCAGAATTTACTGATGAAAATGTTTCATAAAATGTATTTCTGCCAATTTTTTGCAATTGATAAATGTCAACTAAGGTTGCTTTTTTTATTTCTAAAAAGTTCATAATTTATGTTTTATTATTTTGCTAACTCTTGCCCAGCAATCCAACCAGTTGTCCATGCTGCCTGAAAGTTAAAACCACCCGTTAATGCATCAACATCTAAAACTTCGCCAGCAAAATAGAGATTGGGTATTTTTTTACTTTCCATGGTTTTAAAGTTTATTTCGTTGAGTTTAACTCCGCCACAACTTACAAATTCACTTTTAAATGTTGTTTTTCCACTAGAGTGGTATGTGTCGCGAAGCAATGTCTCGGTAAGTTTGTTCAATTGCTTTTTCGAAACATCAGCCCATTTATCATCATCGCCAATTCCTGCTTTATTAATAAGGTAAGCAGCCAGTTTTTTTGGTAATCCAAACTCAAATTGGTTGATTACTTTTTTGCTGCCATAGTGTTGTTTGTTTAGTTGATAAATTTCGTTTAGGTCGTCGTCTTTTTTATCCAACAACCAGTTAATCATAAAATCAAATTCGTAGTTTTTTTCGTTTAACACTTTTGATGCCCAGGCAGAAAGTTTTAAAATTACAGGTCCGCTCATTCCCCAATGCGTAATCAATAAAGCACCTTGCTCCTCAAATTTGGTTCCTAGTAGTTTTACTTTTGCTGGAGTGGCTATTCCTTGTAGCTCTGTTATTGGGTTGTTTGGCAAATTAAAAGTAAACAGCGATGGAGTGGGTGGTTCTATAGTTATTCCCAATTGGGTAATGAATTGATAATGTTCTAGTTTGTTGAATCCTCCAGTAGTAATCAACAGTTTAGTGGTTTTAAACGAGTTCTGATTGGTGATTAGTTCAAATTCCTGATGGTTTTTTGAAATGTGCTCAACTTTAGTGTTGTAAAAAATATCAATGTTGTATTTGGTTAATTCGTTGGTAAAACAATCAATAATGGTTTGAGAATTGTCGGTAACTGGAAACATACGACCATCAATTTCGGTTTTTAGTTCTACATTTCGTTCTTTAAACCAATTAATGGTATCGGTTGGTTGAAATTGATAAAAAGCACCTAACAACTCTTTGCTGCCACGAGGATAAAATTTAACCAATTCTTTGGGCTCGAAACATGCATGAGTAACATTGCATCTGCCACCTCCCGAAACTTTTACTTTTGAAAGCAATTGAGTGGTTTTTTCTAATATTGCAATGTTTAAATGTTGATTGTTTTTGGCAGTATTAATTGCTGAAAAAACTCCTGCAGCACCACCTCCAACAATAATTACGTCGTAATTTGAATTCATTTTTCAAAACTAATTAAAACCCGATTGGCTCAATTAAATTTGTAATGTTATTTTTTGTTGGTTCTAGTAGGTTTAATGGAGAGCGAATGGAATTAAAAGTGTAGAAGTTTTGTGTTAAACTTACGTTCTATTACTTAATTTCGCAGTGTTAGAACAATCCAGCAAATTATCATGAATAAAATTATTTTCTTTTTTTCGTTAATAGGTTTATTTTTATCAGGTTGTTCAACTTCAAAAAAAATTGAAGCATTAAAACCAGAACCCGACGATGCAAGTCCGTTGGTTTATGATCATTCACCTTCGTTTGTTAGTTTGCCAATTACTTTGCAGGTAAAAGATGTAGAAAATCAAATAAATAAATTGTTAAACGGGTTAATTTACGAAGACAATAATATTGAAGACGACAATTTAACCGTAAAAATTTGGAAACAAGCACCTATTGTTTTAGATAACAATCAAGAAGGAAAAATTAAAACCATTTTACCGTTAAAAGCAAGTATAAAATACCGTTATGGAATTTCTAAATTTGGTATTTCTATGTACGATACGCGTGAAGTTAACTTAAACGGAAAAGTTACTTTATTGAGTAATGTTGGCTTAATTAATTGGAAATTAAACACACAAACCGATTTAAAATCGCTCGATTGGAATGAAAGCCCAACTATTTCAATTGCAGGAAAAGACATTCCAATTACCTACATCGTAAATCCAGCATTAAAACTATTTAAGAAAGATATTGAAAAAAGCATTGATGATGCCATAAAAAATGCACTTGATTTTAAACCAAATGTGTTTGATGCTTTAGAACAAATCAGTAATCCAGTAGAAATGAGTACTGAATACAATACTTGGTTTCGTATGGTTCCCGAAGAATTGTACGCAACCAATGCATTAATTAAAAACAATACCATTAAAATGGAAATGGGCTTAAAATGCAATATCGAAACAATTATTGGTCAAAAACCTGAAAAACAGTTTGATAAATCAAAAATTGCGTTGAAAACGGTAACCTCAATGCCCGATAAAATAACGGCAAATATTGTTGCTATTTCTACTTATGCTGATGCCACCAAGTTGATTTTGCAGAATTTTCAAGGTCAAGAATTTGGTGAAGGAAAGAAAAAAGTAACGGTAAAAAATGTAGAGTTGTGGCATAAAGAAGGGAAAATGGTTATTGCTTTAGAACTATCTGGAACCATAAACGGAACCATTTATTTAACAGGATTGCCACAATATAATGATACAACAAAAGAAATTTATTTCGACCAATTGCAGTATGTTTTAGATACCAAAAATAAATTGGTAAAATCAGCAAATTGGCTGCTCTCAGGGTTGGTGTTGAATAAAATAAAAGAAAGCTGCCGATATTCCATTCAGCCCAATTTAGAAGAAGGAAAAAAACAAATGCTTGGTTACACCAAAAACTATTCGCCTATGCCGGGTGTATTTATAAATGGAAATATCAATGACATTGCATTTAAAAAAATACAACTCACCAACAAAGCCATTGTAGCATTTTTAACTATTAGTGGAAAACTATCTGTTTCAATTGATGGACTAAAGTAGTATTTTAAATTTCAATACTAACAGGGCAATGGTCGGAGCCATATTCTTCAGCTAAAATTTCAGCATTTTTTACTTTGTTAATAAGCGATTGACTTACCAAAAAATAATCTATTCTCCAGCCCACATTTCGTTCTCTTGCACCACCTCTAAAACTCCACCAGCTGTATGCTTTTTCTTTATCAGGATAAAAATGCCTAAAAGTATCAACCAAACCAGCATTAATAAAATTGTCCATGCCGTCAATTTCTTCCTGCATAAAACCAGCGTATTTGTTGTAGTTTGCTTTAGGATTTGCTAAGTCAATTGGTTTATGAGCAACATTTAAATCGCCACAAACAATAACTGGTTTTTTTGTCTCTAAATTTTTTAAAAATGCTAAAAAGTCGGCGTCCCAAGTTTGACGATAATCCAGTCTTTTCAACTCGCTACCCGAATTAGGTACATAAACTACGGTTAAATAAAAGTCGTCAAATTCGGCAGTCAACACTCGTCCTTCTTGGTCGTGTTCTTCAATGTTTATGTCTTTAAAAACAGCTAAAGGTTTAGTTTTAGAAATAATGGCAGTTCCCGAGTAACCTTTTTTAACTGCCGAATTGGTATAAATATGATAACCTTTAAGTTCAGCCAAAGCTTCATGCACTTGGTCGTCTTGTGCTTTGGTCTCTTGCAGGCAAAGTATATCGGGATTTAAGCGTTTTATTTGTTCAAAAAAGTCTTTTTTAGCAACAGCTCTAATGCCGTTTACATTCCAAGAAATAATTTTCATAATAAGTATAAATTTAAAAAATCCAAAATACTATTTTTTCCTGACACGAATTACACTAATTTTTTGTTTAACGAAATACCTATTTTTGTAAAAGGAAAAATCAGCTCAACTTATGTACTCCAAAGAAGAAAAAAAGAACTTTAAAATTGAATTTTGGAATAAGTTTTCGGTTTACATGCGAAAGCATACCCAAAAACATGGAACCATCAATTGGAGTAACTACAAAACCAAAATAAAGGATTTGTATTTTAGGTTAGATTTTAATGAGACCGAAGCACGATTTTCGATTGAATTGCAACACCCCGATAGCATTAGAGAACTTTTTTATGAGCAATTTACCGAATTAAAAGTGTTGTTAGAAAAAGCATTAGGAACTCCATTGGTATGGGAAGAATTGTACATCAACGAATACGATAAAGCCATTTGCCGAATTTATGTGGTTTTACCCGATGTAAACTTGTTTAACAAAGATGATTGGAAAAAAGTTACTGATTTTTTTGAAAATAAGATGGTAAAACTGCATGTGTTTTGGATGGAATACCGCGAAATATTTAAAAACCTAGAAAGTTAATGTTAAACGATTTTAAACAAGCATTAGAAACATTAACGAATCAAAACATTAATTCTACGCCAACCGAAATTGGTTGTTTGTTGTTTGTAAACACAACATTAATCGTTCATTTTATCGAATTAAATAAACTCACTAAAAACCTCGATTTACCTTCTTGGAAAGCAACTAATAATGCTGAACAAACTGTTTCTATTTTCGAAAACGAATGGGCAGAAAAACCTACAGTTGTGCTATCGCGAATAAAATCAAAATTTGGCTTGTGCAACAAAATTTACGCTCGAAAAACAACAGTTGTAAAACTAAATAGGAGCGAAGCTTATGCATTTTTAAACCAAAATCACACCAATGTTCCTTTAAAAAATAAATACAACTATGGCTTAATTTATCAAAATGAAATTGTTGCTTTAGCTTCGTTTGGTCCAGTAATGCACAAAAAAAACGAAGGCAAAGGAGAGCAATCGGGCGAATTGATAAGGTTTTGCAATAAATTAGATTGTACGGTGGTAGGTGGGTTGAGTAAATTGTTAAATCATTTTATAAACCAACACCAAGTTGATGATGTAATGACGTATATCGACAAAGATTGGTCGGATGGGAAAAGTTTTATACAGTTGGGTTTTAAAGTGGTGGGCGAACGCAAACCATTTCCATTTTATTACCATTCAAAACAAAAACAATTTGTAGATGAACTAAAGCAGAATGAGTTGTTAATTTTTAAATCGGGGTTGATGAAGATGATTAAAAAAATCAATAAATAAGAGTATTATTCCCTTTTCATCAATGATTTAAATACATTTGGAGTTCCAATTAAATTGATATGCAGTTCAACTTAAAGATAAAGGCTTTTTTTTATAAAAATCGAAGCAAGTTATTAAAGTCTTTATTATTACTGTTCGTATTTATTGTTTGCTCATTTGTTTTGTTGTTTCTTTTTAGAAACGCTCTTTTAAATCACTATAAAGACAAATACAGTCAACACTATTCCGAAAAATTTAAAATAGATATTAATATTAAAAATGCTGAATTTAAAGGAGTTAAAACGGTTTTATTAAACGAATTGTTTATTGTTGATAAGCAACAAACTGATACTTTGTTAAGCATTTCAAAAATTGAAGCAACCATAAGTTTGTGGGATTTGTTAAAAACCCATATTCGTTTTTTAAGTTTATCAGTAGATTCTACCTCGTTAAACTTAATCAAAAAAAGTAATGAAGATAATTTTTCTTTCTTGCTAAAAAATGGAAAAACAAAAAACAATAAAAAACAGCAGGGTATGGATTATGCCTTGGCTGCGAATAATTTACTAACGCTGTTTTTTGATGTAATACCGCAAAACTTAACACTTAATTCGTTTAACATCAAGTTAACTACCGATAGCATTTTATATGATTTAACTGTGCCAAAAGCAGAAGTAACAAATGGAGTGTTTTACAGCCAGTTTAGCATAAAAGAAAACAACAATCAGTCGGTTTGGCAAATTAACGGTTCTATAAACGAAAAAAATAATGAAGCACAATTTAAATTAATTAAAAACGATTCGCTGAGTTATTTTCCTTTAGTAAATGTTTACAATTTAAAAACTACTGCCGATACCATTTTGGTTTCGCTAAAAGGATTTGATTACCAAAACAATCAACTTTATTTAAAAGGAAATGCTAAGCTGAGCAATTTTGAAGCTAACCATTGGCGAATTTCATCGAAAAATGTGGTGTTAAACAATAGTTTTGTCGATTACAGCATAACTGTTGGTAAAAACTTTATTCAACTCGATAGCACCAGCCTAGTTAGATTAAATAAAATTGACTTAAAACCATTTTTAAAAATAGATTTTAATCCATCAAAAAAAGTAACATTTAACCTCAATATGCCCAAAGTATCGTCGCAATATTTTTTTGAATCGTTACCACAAGGGTTGTTTACCAATTTAGATGGAATTAAAACCAAAGGCGAGCTCGAATATCATTTGCGTTTTATGATGGATACCCAAATGCCAGACAGTTTAATTTTTAGTTCAACATTAACGCCTTATCAATTTAAAATTCAATCATTTGGAGAAGAAAATTTGAGTAAATTAAACGATGAGTTTAGTTATACCGTTTACGAAAATAATCGTCCATTTAGAACCTTTTTGGTTGGTCCATCAAACCCAAATTATACACCAATTGAAAACATTAGCACTTACCTCAAAGAAACCATATTAAGCTCAGAAGATGGAAACTTTTACAATCACAAAGGATTTAATGAGTTTAGGTTTAAAGAATCTATAGCCGAAAATTTTAAGAAAAAACGATTTGCCAGAGGGGCAAGTACCATTTCAATGCAATTAATTAAAAATGTGTTTTTAAGAAGAAATAAAACAATAGCTCGAAAAATTGAAGAAGCTTTGTTGGTTTGGCTTATCGAGCGAAACAGATTAGTTAGCAAGGAACGAATGTTTGAAGTGTATTTAAATGTGATTGAATTTGGACCAAATGTGTATGGAATAGGAGAGGCGTCAAAATTCTATTTTAACAAATTGCCCAAAGATTTAACATTGCAAGAAAGCATTTTTATTTCCATGATTATTCCTCGTCCAAAGTGGTTTATGTACAACTTTAATAGCGATGGTCAACTGAAAGAAAGTACTCAAAGTTATTTTAATTTAATTGGTGGTATTTTGGCAAGAAAAGGAGCCATTTCGGTTGAAGAACAACAAAGTCTTACCAATCAAATTATGTTATCGCCACAAGCTCAAGGTTATTTAATAAAACAAGATACAACAAGCATTGAAAGTTTGGAATTGCAAGAAGAACTGAATAACATGGAATAAAATCACGTTAAAAAATACTCGGAATGTTTCTTCTGATTAGTTTTAAATCTTGCAGCATAGCCGATTTTACTCGAATAGTAAACGTGTAGCTTTGACGAGGACCAACAGGAATCCACTGTAAATCCATTTCCCAACAGTGTAAATCTCTGTATATACCTAAAGTAGTATAAGATAAATCGCGGAGCTGAAAGTCGTATCCAGAGCCAAAACCTACTTTCCATTTTTTAGTTAAACTAAAATCTCCAGTAAAAGCAACCGTTTGAACAACATTTTTCGAATCCTCAAAAACAGGTTTGCTATAATACACGTTGTATGCAAAATTTAAAGTCCACGGAATATCAAAATCAATGTAATCGTTTCGGTGAGCATTGATATACGCTAAATCGGCTTCAGAAGCAAATCGGGTAGTTTTTTCGGTTTTTGCTGTGGTTTTGCTTTTCAGCATAAAACCCAAATTTAACGAAGCATTGGTTAATCGTCCTATACTTCCTTCTTGGCTTAAGTGCGATTTATTAATTCTTCTTCCTGTTGTATCTAATGCGTAAGGATCAACTATTGCATTAAAATTGATGTTAAATTTATTAAACAAACTGGTTCGAGCTCCAATACTAATGTTGCTCCAGTTAAACGAATCAACAAGCATATTGTAACTAGAGGCAAGGCTTACATTTTCTAAAAGAGTAACTTTTTTAATGGGGTTGAGTGTGTCTTTTTTCGATTTCACTTTCATTTCCAGGTTTTGGAGCAAGTTAAAATTTAATAATCCAGCTTTAGCTGAATTTGTTCCGCCATAAATTCCTTCCTGAAAAATAGAATACTTGTAGCTGGTATTGGTGGTATCGGTATAGGTTCTAATGCCAGAGTTGTTTTCTGGAGTGTAACTAACTCCAACACTTGGAGTTATAACATGTCTAATGGCTTTAATTCTACCCATTTTAAGGTTGTACATTCCATAAATTTTTGTAGTTAAATTGGCAGAAGCATTATATGTTCCACCTCGTGCAAATTCGGTAATGGTATCTGTAATAACAGCATTATCAAATCTGTCAACCGATTTTTTTATGGTTTTTAAATACCACAATTCAGTATAATTAACTGTTGGATTTAATGTAAAATACTTCATTACTTTTAAAGATGTACTAATTGGAATTGAGTGTTTTATACCATTTTTTAATTTTGATTGAATAAAATCTAAGTTTTTATACATCGAATCGGTTGCTGTAACTTCATTTCTAAAGTTAAATGAATAGGAAAGCCCTATTTTTTCATACATGCGTTGCTTTCCAACAATTTTTTTTCGTGCTAAAGGATAAATTCTTGCCATGTTAAAAGCAATTTCGGGCAAACGAACATTTACTTGTTTCGATAAGGTGTTTTGGTTGTGAGATGCGTTAACATTAAGTGTAAAAGGGCTGTCATTAAAGCGTTTGGTATAAGAAACCGTTGAACTAAAGTTGGTTGAAAGATAATCGGTAGCAGAACTATTGAAATTATTAACAAAGTTAGAGCTGGTACCCAAATTTACATTTGCCGAAAACACACTGTTTGGTCGTGCTTTAGCATCTTGGTTGTGTCGCCATCTAAAAAAGAAATCGCGTCGTTCGCTATAATCAGGAAATTCTTTAAAGCTGTTCTTAAATATAGAATAGTTGCTTTCTATATTACCATTAAACTTGTATCGTTTGTTGTAATTTGAACTTAATCGTGTTGCCCAACTTCCTTTCGAGTAATAATCTCCAGTAATTTGAGCATCAACATGTTCGTTAATGTATAAGTAATAACCTCCATTTAAAAGAAAAAAACCAAGTTGTTGACTTTCTCCTGGCATTGGAATAATAATACCCGATTTCTGTTTTTCGGTATTCGGAAAAAAGCCAAAAGGGATGGCAAATGGTGTTGGAGAATTTTCGATAAACAAATCGGCCGGACCGGTAATAATTTTATCGTTCGGAATAATTTTTAAGCGGTTTGTTCCAAAATGATAATGAGGTTCGGCTAAGTTACAAGTAGTGTATTTTCCGTTTCTGATGTATAAAATGTTATCTGGATTTTTATAAATTTTTTGTCCATGAATATATCCTTCGCCTTCTTGGGTTTTTACATCAGAAATGATGCCTTTTCGTGAATTAAAGTTGTACTTGATTTGATGAGCATAAAACTCTTTTGTTCCTTGTTTAAAATAAGGTTCGCCAATAAATTTGCCAGTACTGTCTTTAACTCCTCTTGCTGTTACAATATTTGAGTCTAAATTCGATTCAATTTCTTCCGATTTTAATTCCAAATCCTGATAATGTACTTCTGATTCTCCAAACAAAAAAACTTGTTGCGATTTTAAATCAAAACGAATCGAATCTCGGGCTTTGTATTCAACCTTCGATTCTAGGGCGTCTTTAGAAATAAATGAATCAATTGGCATCACCAAAACACTGTCTGTTTTTAGTGTATCGGTTTGTGCAGTTAACGAAAATGGAAATATACCAAGTATTAACAATGTTAATAGGTAAAAGCAACACAGACTCTTGGTATAATAGTTGTTTTTCATTTAAAACGAGAACCTTTTGTTTATTAACATTTGATTAATAAACACCAAAGATTGGAATTATTAACATTGATATTGTGATAAATTACTTTCTTTATTTAAAAGGCTCAAAATTAAAAAAATAAATTTGACCTCAGTTATGTTGAAAATCAATAACATTAATAAAAACAAGATGGCGTTAAAACGTTCATTTCTCTTGTTTCTTGTATTTTTCTCGTCCATTTTCTTAAGCAATCAGGCTGGAGTTACTAACGATTTTTTTGGAGTTAAAACCGTAGTTATTGATGCTGGTCATGGAGGTAAAGACGGTGGTTGTGTTGGTGCAATTGCCAACGAAAAAAACATCGCTCTTTCTATTTCACTTAAATTGGGAAAATACATTGAAGAAAATTTTAAAGATGTAAAAGTTATTTATACCCGAACAACTGATGTGTTTTTGGAATTAACAGAAAGAGCTCGAATTGCAAACAAAGCCAATGCTGATTTATTTATTTGTATTCATGTAAACTCTGGGGCAACTCCAACAGCAATTGGTACTGAAACTTATGTGATGGGTTTGCACAAAACCGAATCGAACTTAAAAGTTGCACAACGAGAAAATGCTTCAATCCTTTTAGAGGACGATTATGAATCGAAATACGAAAATTTCGATCCCAATTCACCCGAATCATACATTGTATTGACTTTAACCCAAAGTGCTCATTTAGAGCAAAGTTTAATGTTTGCCAGTAAAGTTCAAAAAGAGTTTACCGAAAAAGTGGGCAGATACAACAGAGGAGTTAAACAAGCGGGTTTTTTAGTGTTACATCAAACAGCAATGCCAAGTGTGTTAATAGAAACTGGCTTTATTACCAACAGAGAAGAAGAAAAGTTTTTAGCTTCAGATATCGGACAGGATTATATGGCTTCGGCAATATACAGAGCTTTTAAAGAATACAAAACTGAAATTGAAAGCAAAGGTTTAAAAACAGAAGATAAGAAAATTGAAGACCAAAATCAAAAACCAGAAGTAAAAGAAGTCGTTGAAGAAAAGAAAAATAAAAAAGACAAAAAGCCTGAAAAGGAAGAAGGTGTTGTTTTTAAAATTCAAATTGCCACATCATCGGTTAAAACCGAACTAAAACCCGAAAATTTTAATGGATTGGAAGGAGTAACCTTGTACGAAGCGGGTGGTTTGTACCGATATACTTACGGAAACGAAAAAAGCATGAATGATGCAAACAGACTTCAATTACAACTAAAAGAAAAAGGTTTTAAAGACGCATTTATTGTTGCTTTTAAAGATGGTATTCGAATTCCGATAAGTGAAGCAATAAAACTTCAAGAAAAATAAATTGCTTTAGGAGTTCATTTTTTTGTCATGTAAATTGATTTCACGATATTTGCCGACAATTTTTTATACATGAAGATTTCAAAAGAAGTAAAAGTTGGTTTTTTTTCGCTTTTAGGTATAGCCTTATTAATTTGGGGTTATAACTTTTTAAAAGGTACCAATATTTTATACAAAAGTAAAACCCTTTACACTGTTTATCCCTCAGTTGCTGGTTTAGCCAAATCTTCTCCAATTATTGTAAATGGATTTCAAATTGGAGTAGTAGAAGAAATAAAATTTCATCCTAACAATACGGGACAAATTGTGGTAGACATGGTAATTACGGAAACCGATTTTCTTATTCCTGATAATTCAATTGCTAGCTTGGTTAGTTTAGATTTTTTAGGCTCAAAAGCAATTGCTATAAAAATTGGTAATAGCGGAAAAAACGTAATGTCAGGCGATACATTAATTGCTGATTTAGAAAAGTCGATGTTTGATGATGTTTCTGAACAAATTTTACCAATAAAAGACAAGGCTGAAAAACTAATGATTTCGTTAGATAAAACTTTAGCTCAACTCGATGTGGTTTTAAAAGATGTTGATGATGTGTTAAATGATAGAAATAAACAACGATTTTCTGACGCATTATTCAACTTAAATGCAACCATTGTTTCATACAAAGAAGTTGCCGAAAGTATGAACACATCAATGAAAACTTTACAACCTACACTAAAAAACTTTAAAACATTTAGCGATTCGTTAGCTGTACTTGAAATGAATGCAACCTTGAAAAAAGCTCAAGCAACTTTTGATGATATGTCGGTTATTATGGCAAAAATTAAAAATGGCGAAGGTTCTATGGGGCAGTTAATTAACAACGACAGTTTATATTTTAACTTACAATCGGCAACCAAAGATTTAGATAAGCTTTTAATTGACATGAAAGAAAATCCGAAACGATACGTTCATTTTTCAATTTTTGGCAGAAAAGATTAAGTAAATAATTTATGATGATTTCTTCGATAATATTCATTGCACTATTAGCTGCTTCGGCTTTTTTGTTTGCAAAAAATGTACGAACAGTTGTTCGAAACATAAAATTAGGTAAACCATTAAATCGTTCGGATAGAAAAGGTGA
>JABTUP010000008.1 GCA_015075325.1 Flavobacteriales bacterium
GCAATAGCGGGTTAAGTGCTAAAATCAAGATTATTACATTCTTTGTCGCTACTGCAAATTCATTTGCTTTTCGTAAATTAGCAAATGAATTTTTGCAGTAGCTTGCGTTGGTGTTAAACTGAAAGTTTCGGCTCCCTTACTCCGCTACTGCTCATACACACAACCGTTGGGCGACATTATACTGTAAGCTTCCCCTCAATTCGATCCAATTAAAAATAGAATTCTACGAGCGACCTAAAAAGCGAGCATAGTACGAATGATTAATTTTAACTAATTAGTTGAAACATGATCAGTTTAAATTTTTTTTAAGTTCATTATTATCCGTTTGTAAACGGATAAATATTGTATATTTGAAGAACACATTAAACCAAAACCATGGATAAAAAAATATGTTTAGAGTGTGGAGAACCTTTTGTTGGTAGGTCGGACAAAAAGTTTTGCTCCGATGCTTGTAGGAATTCATACAACAATCAGGTAAACAAAAACGATAAAAACTTTATTAGAAACACAAACAATCAATTGCGTAAAAATTGGCGTATCCTTGAAGAGCTAAATCCAACAGATAAAAAAACAGTAAGTAAAAAACAACTAATGATTAAAGGATTTGAATTTAATTTATTTACCAATATTCATACTACCAAAGAAGGAGTTACCTATAATTTCTGCTATAATCAAGGTTATTTGTTGCTCGATAACGATATGTATCTTTTAGTTAAAAGAAATATTAAAGAATAAACACCATTCTTGATATTAAGATTACCCTGTTAATAAGTCAAAAGCGTTATTAGGTAACATTTTTAGTAATTATTCGTTATCTTTATAACCATGAAACAAATCGTAGCAAATATCATTTTATTTACACTTTTTATTACAAGTGTATCATTTTACAATCCAACCATCGAAAAGGTTGAATTATTATCTGTTTCAGGATTAAATGAAAACGATACTGCCGATTACAGCTTTATTAAAACTCATCAATTGTATGTAGAGCGTTGGGACACCCTTAGTCAACCAAATTTTTGGAGAACATTAATGAACATGCACCATGATTCTGCATTAATAAATGTTAGCTCAACCCGTCAAATAATAAAAAAAGTAGCATTAAAAGATTGGAATAGCTTATCAGAAATAGATAAAGAATGTTTTAGAGATAGTGTAAGAAGCTATTATTTTTTAAACCCTGAAGATAGAATATTTGTAACCAATGGCAGAAAATTCTTTTACGATTTTGATAATGTGATGCCATACATTAGTAGAGGAATAACTGTTTTTAAACAAAACAATGTTGACCCCTTTTACGCACAAGCAATTCTTTTAATTGAAAGCCCTAATAAGCTCCAAAAATCTAATGTAGGAGCATACGGCTCGTTTCAAATAATGAAAGATGTTGCAATACATTTAGGGTTAAAAGTTAATAAATATGTTGACGAACGAAAAGATTTTGATAAATCGGCTTGGGCAGCAGCAAAATTAATTAGAACCATTTGTATTCCAGAGTTAAATAAAATATTAGATGCAAAAGGAATAGCATATAATCAAAATGATATCTGGTATAGGTTAATGGTAATGCATGTGTATCATGCAGGTGCTGGAAATGTTAAAAGAGTGTTAGATGTAATTAATCCAAAAGAAGGAAATATGGAATTAATTACCACACTTTGGCAAACCGAAGCTGGTGGGTTTAAAAACGCTTCACAAAACTATTCTCAATTGGTTTTGGCAAGTATGTTAGAATTAGACGAAATAATCTACAATCGTTGCAACACCCTTTCTAATATAGGATTTTAATCCAATCCTGATTTGTAATTTAAATTTTTAATTTTCACCTTTGTATATGTTGTATGACATAAATCATGTTAGATTTGTGTTTTAATTATTACTATTGAAAATTATTTTAAATTAAACGTATGGATAGCAACAATGAACTAATACAAAAAATTAACGAAAAATACATCAGCATGGGTTTAGAACCAGAAGCCTTTTACAAAGGTTTACTGTATTCAAAACCAATTAACTACTGGGATTATATTGAAGTTGAATCGCTCTTGAGTTTGCAAAAACCACGAACCGATTACCCTGATGAAATGGTGTTTATCATGTATCATCAAGTAACCGAGTTGTTGTTGAATATGATGACGCACGAAATGCATCAAGTATGCAACAACGAAAACCTAACTGCCGATTATTTTATTGAAAAACTAGGCAGAATGAATCGTTATATTCAAATGTTGGCCAACTCATTTGATGTTATGCGTTTAGGAATGGATCCAAACCAATACAACGAGTTTCGTTTTTCATTAACCCCAGCAAGTGGTTTTCAATGTGCTTCATTTAGGTTTGCCGAAATTTATTCAACCGACATAGAAAATTTATTAGACACTAGAGTAAAAGGAAATCTTCCTGCAAACTACGACACTGCATTTTTATTTGAAAACATTTATTGGCAAGCTGCTGGTAAAGACCATAAAACAGAAAAAAAATCTTATTTATTAAACCTATTTGAAGAAAAATATTTGGATAAGTTTATAGCTATGGCAAACGAATATAAAACCAAGAATATTTGGCAAAAATATGTTGCAATGCCCGAAAAAGATAAAAACAATCCTGCTTTAATACAAGCCCTGAAAGATTTAGATATTGAATTTAATATCAAATGGCCAATAGTTCATTTAAGAGCTGCCGAACAATATTTAGATAACGGTAGCAAAGTAATTAAAGCAACAGGTGGCAGCGATTGGAAAAAATACCTTCACCCAATGTATCAAAAAAGAGTCTTTTTCCCTGGTTTGTGGAGCAAAGAAGAACTAGATAATTGGGCAAAAGATTATGATTAGAATAAACTGATTAAATCATCCAAAAAAGCATTGATTACCTCAATGCTTTTTTTGTTTGGAAACTTGATGTTTTATTGATAATTTCGTTGACTCTAATAAGTAAAAAAAACATTTATAATATGGGTATGAAAGTTGGAATTCCTTCGGAAATAGCTGCAAACGAATTACGAGTTGCTGCTACGCCGAAAACCGTTTTACGCTTAATTAAGCAAGGATTTGATGTAAGCATTCAAAGTGGTGCAGGAGTAAAAGCAAATTTTTCTGACGAAGCATTTAAAGAAGCAGGAGCTTCAATCGTTTCTTCGGCAGCCGAAATTTATAGTAATTCAGCTATTGTTCTTAAAGTTCAAGGTCCAACCTTTGACGAGGTTGATATGATGAAAGAGGGCTTAGTATTATTAAGTTATTTATGGCCAGCACAAAATCCAGAATTACTACAAAAACTAGCGAATAAAAAGGTAAATGCTGTTGCGATGGATGCCATTCCTCGTATTTCGAGAGCTCAAAAAATGGATGTATTGTCATCAATGGCAAACATTGCCGGATACAGAGCAGTAATTGAGGCAGCAAATCATTATGGTAAATTTTTAAACGGACAAATAACCGCTGCGGGTAAAGTTGATCCTGCAAAAGTTTTAGTTATTGGTGCAGGAGTTGCTGGTTTAGCATCAATTGGTGCAGCAAACTCTTTAGGGGCAATTGTTAGAGCATTCGATACCAGAAAAGAAGTTGCCGAGCAAATCGAATCAATGGGAGCTAAGTTTTTAACAGTTGAAATAGATGAAGATGGTGCAACAGCATCAGGCTACTCAAAAGAAATGAGTGCTGCATTTATTGAAGCTGAAATGAAACTGTTTTTAGAGCAAGCAAAAGATGTAGATATTATTATTACTACAGCTCAAATTCCTGGAAGAGAAGCTCCAAAGTTAATTTTAGATTACCATGTAGCTGCAATGAAACCAGGTTCTGTTATTGTTGATTTAGCTGCTTCTACTGGAGGTAACTGTGTTCTAACCAAAAACGGACAAATTTACACCACCGATAATGGAGTAACTATAATTGGTAAACTAGACCAGTTGCCAAATCAAGCATCGCAATTGTATGGAAACAACCTTTGTCATTTATTAGATGATATGGGTAAATCAGAGAACTTCAAAATCGATATGGAAGATGATGTAGTATCTCGTGCAATGGTTACTTATAACGGAAACATAAATTGGCCACCAAAACCTTTGCAGGTTAGTCCAACAGCAGGTGGTGGTGCAAAAAAAGTTGTAGCTCCAACTGCCGAAGAAATAAAAATTGCTGAAGCAGAAAAAGCAAAAAAAACAGCTGTTTCAACATTAATTAGTTTGGGTGTTGTAGGTGCCTTATTGTTATTTGTTGGAGCATTTGCTCCACCAGCGTTTATTCAACATTTTACAGTGTTTGTATTGGCTGTATTTGTAGGGTGGCAGGTTATCAGCAATGTATCTCATGCATTACACACTCCTTTAATGGCTGTAACTAACGCAATTAGCGGTATTATTATAGTTGGAGGATTGTTGCAAACCAAAAACGACATCAATAACATCATGACCATTCTTGCTTCAATAGCTATTTTGGTTGCTAGTATTAATATTGTAGGTGGTTTCGTAGTAACTCACCGTATGTTGAAAATGTTTAAAAAATAATAATCAAGACTTATGTATATAGCTAAAGAAATTCAAACAGCAGCATATTTATTTGCAAGTATTCTGTTTATTTTAAGTTTAAGTGGGTTGTCCTCACAAGAATCAGCCAAGCGTGGTGTTTTATACGGTATTGTGGGTATGATTGTAGCCATCATTGCAACGGTAATGGGAAAAGGAGTAGAGGGTCATGTTTACATCATTGCAGCAATTGCAATTGCTTCAGTAATTGGAATTATGGTTGCTCGAAAAGTAGAAATGACAGCAATGCCTCAATTGGTTGCAATACTTCATAGCTTTGTAGGTTTGGCAGCAGTTTTAGTAGGTTTTGGTTCTTACCTCGATCCTGCAACTCAATTATTAACAGGGGCTGAACATACCATTCATTTAGTTGAAGTATTTGCTGGAATTTTTATCGGAGCAATAACCTTTACAGGTTCTATTATCGCATGGGGAAAATTAGATGGTAAAGTACCATCTAAACCATGGAGTTTTAAAGGATTGCAACTAATGAATTTAATATTATTAGTAATTTGCATTATTTTAGGTGTTCTTTACAACAATGCAGAAGGCACTTCGGGAATGTTGTACTTGGGTATAATGACAGCAATAGCTTCATTTATTGGAGTTGTATTGGTAATGGCAATTGGAGGAGGCGATATGCCAGTTGTTGTTTCTATGTTAAATTCATATTCGGGTTGGGCAGCATCTGCTGCAGGTTTTATGTTGGGCAACGATTTATTAATTGTAACAGGAGCGTTAGTAGGTAGCTCGGGTGCTATTTTATCTATGCACATGTGTCATGCAATGAACCGTTCGTTCTTTTCTGTAATCTTTGCCAGTGGCTCAGGAAATGGTTCAGGAGGTGAGAAAAAAGCCATTGAAGGAGAAGTAACAGCATTAAATCACGAAGAGGTTGCTAATTTATTAAAAGAAGCAAAATCGGTAGTTATTGTTCCTGGTTATGGAATGGCAGTTGCTAAAGCTCAATATCCAATTTACGAAATGGTTGAAAACTTAAGAAAAGATGGAAAACTGGTTCGTTTTGCTATTCACCCAGTTGCTGGTCGTTTGCCTGGTCACATGAATGTATTGTTGGCGGAAGCCAATGTTCCTTACGATATTGTAATGGAAATGGATGAAATTAATGACGATATGCCAAATACTGACGTGGTTATGGTTATTGGAGCAAACGACGTAGTAAATCCTAGTGCTCAAGACGACCCTGCTAGTTCTATTTACGGAATGCCTGTTATAGAAGCTTGGAAGGCAGAAAAAGTAATAATTATGAAACGTTCGATGAGTGCTGGTTATTCTGGAGAAGACAATCCGTTGTTTTACAAACCAAACTCAGAAATGCTTTATGGCGATGCAAAAGATAGCGTAAATAAAATTCTCGCTTTTTTAAAAGCCTAATAAACTAATTTTTTTAATGATTAAAACCTCTTAACAACAGTTGAGAGGTTTTTTTATGTTTTTTACAATTACAATAATTTCAATTTTTATAATTCGACAAATGAGTTAAACTCAACTTATCGACAAAGCACTTTTTATAAGTTACACTTTTTTAAAAGGATAAAAAACAATTAATGTATAGTTTTGTTAATATGGATTTAAAAAACAAGGTAGTTTGGATTACAGGAGCTTCTTCTGGAATAGGAGAGGGTTTATGTTATGCTTTTGCTAAAGAAGGTTGTAAACTGGTATTAAGTGCCAGAAGAGCAGAAGAATTGCTTCGGGTTAAACAACAAACACAACTTAAAGATGAAGATGTTTTATTATTGCCAATTGATTTGGAAAAAAATAGTGAAGCACTAGTATGGGTTCAAAAAGTAATTGAAAAGTTTGGGAGAATAGATGTGTTGATAAACAACGGAGGTTTGAGTCAGAAAGGAAATGCAATGGACACTACCTTGGAAGTTGAGCGTAAAATAATGGAAATCAATTATTTTGGAAACGTAGCTTTAACTAAAGCTGTAATACCAATAATGAAAAAACAACAAGCTGGAAATATAGTTGTAACAACCAGTATATTAGGAAAATTTGGTTTGCCTTTTCATTCAACCTATGCAGCTTCAAAACATGCACTTTACGGATTTTACGATTCGTTGCGAATGGAGCTTAAACCGCATCATATTAAAGTGCTGTTAGTTGCACCAGGATTTATAAAAACCAATGCTTCAATAAACTCACTCAATGCTGATGGAAGTTTATCAAACGAAAACAGTCCAGCTCAAATTAATGGAATGGAAACATCCGTTTTTGCAAGAAAATTAATATCAGCACTTAAAAGCAATCGAACGCACATATATATCGGAAAAAAAGAATTGTTATCCGTTCCTTTTAAAATGCTTTTTCCCAATTTATTTTATCAGTTAATGATTAAGCTAAGTAAAGGAAAGTAATGAAATCTATTGTTCAGGTTATCTTCTTTGGAATTCTTTTATTGATGGTTTCATGCAAAAGCACAAAAGTGGTTAAGTCGCCCTATATTTTAGGTATTCCGCCTGAAGATGAAACTGTTTATGTTCCTGAAAAAGAGCCTTCAAACGAAACTATAGCAAATTTTTTAACCGAATATTTGATGCTAAGGTATCCTGAATGGAACTTCGATAAGTTTATTTATGTTTCGGTAAAATATCAAAAACTTTACCTCATTGAAAAACAAAAAGTGATAAAAAAGTATTTAGTTTCTACATCTGCTTACGGTATCGGGAATAAATTTAATAGCAATAAAACACCTTTAGGTTTACATACCATTAAACGAAAAATTGGTGATGGAGTGCCAGTTGGTGGCTTGTTTTTCTCAAGAGAATATGTGGGCAGAAAAGCAAAAATATTTACTACAAAAGAAAAATCAGCAACCGATGATGTTACTTCTCGAATTATGTGGTTACATGGTGAAGAACCTGGTGTAAATAGAGGTAGAGATATTGATTCTTACAAACGATACATATACATTCATGGAACTTCTGAAGAAGGTTTTATTGGCGAGCCAGCTTCTCATGGCTGTATTCGAATGAAAAATGAAGAAGTTATCGAGCTTTTTAATCTTGTTGAAGAAAACTTACCTGTAATTATACTTAAAAGCTAATTATTTTAATAATGTTTAATGTTTTATAAATAAAGTTAAACATAATTTGTTTAATTTTGAATCGAAAACATTAAACATTTTTATCATGGGACGAAAAATAAGCGAGACCAAACAAGCGAAAATTTTAAATAAGTTAAAAAATGCTGTACCAAAAATTAAAGTAAGATTAGACCCACGAACTATTATAACCATATCGAGTATGGAGAAATTTGCCAAGTGGAAAAAAATGTATCCACAGGCTCAAATTATCTAATTAGAATTATTTAGTTATCGGATATTATACGTATATTTGGTTTGCTATAATATTACTAATCATGCTAACAGACTTAAAAAGAAAAGAAATTCACCTATCCCAAGAAATTATTTTGATACTTGAGTATCAAGCTAAAAAAGCAGGTAGAAATCTTAAAAATTATATTGAATTTGTTCTAAATCAGAAAGCAAATGAAATTCGAAGTTTTGATTTTGAAGCACAATGCCGTTCGGTGTTCGAAAATGTGCGTTCAATTTTAGAAGAATCAGGCTCTAGCTGGGAAAACATAGGGATAAGCATTGTTTTCTTAACCGATATGAAACGTGATTTTAAAACATACAACCGTTTGTATGCCGAGTATTTTAAAACCAATCAGCCTTGCAGAACAACCGTTGAAGTAAATGCACTACCTTCTCCTATTTGTATAGAGTTAAAGTGTATAGCTACTGTTTAAGATATTCTTTAGCCCATTTAATAGCATCCTCTATATTGGTAAAAGCCTTCATGGGGTGCGTTTTTTTGTTGAGGTTGATAAAGTTGTAAGAATACGTTGACCTAAGTGCTTTACAATAATTGCCATTGCTTTTCTGTTTACTATAATTCCATCTTTAGCTGAAATTTCTCTATTTCTTTTGTTACTGTAGTATCATTTCCTGCGTCATAAATTGAAACATAAGGTTTGCCTTTAGCTAAATCATTGGTTATATTTCTTATTTCAATAACTTCATCAAGCTCAATCTCTACATTGTTTTTATATGTAATAAGAATTACACCTTCTTCAATCAGTTCACAATAAGCCTTATTTAGTTCAATTTTGGTCATATTGGTTCAAATATATAAAATTTAACTAAACCAACAAATTCCATACTAGTTGTTTCCTAAAAATCGTTAATTTCGCCATTCTTCGAAATTAGTGGTAAAATGAGCAAATACACAGAATATAAAGGATTGAATCTTCCCAATGTTGCCAAAGAAGTGTTGGATAAATGGGAACAAAACAAAGTGTTTGAACAAAGTGTAACAACCAGAGATGGTAAAAAACCTTTTGTTTTTTTTGAAGGACCGCCATCAGCAAATGGTTTACCTGGTATTCATCACGTTATGGCTCGTGCTATTAAAGATATTTTTTGCAGATATAAAACACTAAAAGGTTACCAAGTTAAACGTAAAGCGGGTTGGGACACACACGGTTTACCAGTAGAATTGGGTGTGGAAAAAGAATTGGGTATCACCAAAGAAGATATCGGTAAAAAAATTACTGTAGAAGAATACAACAAAGCTTGCCGTGAGGCAGTAATGCGTTACACCGACATTTGGAACGACTTAACCAAAAAAATGGGTTATTGGGTTGACATGAACGACCCTTACATTACTTACGAAAACAAATATATTGAATCGGTTTGGTGGTTGTTGGGCGAATTGTACAAAAAGAATTTATTATACAAAGGTTACACTATTCAACCTTACTCACCAGCAGCAGGTACAGGTTTAAGTTCGCACGAGTTAAACCAACCAGGTTGTTACCGTGATGTAAAAGATACCACCGTTGTTGCTCAGTTTAAGGTGAAACCAAATCAACAATTTATTGAGAAGTTGAACGTGGTAAAATCCATCCTTGAGGAAGGTAGGGAGGTGTTTTTCCTCGCTTGGACAACTACTCCTTGGACCTTGCCATCGAATACAGCTTTGGCAGTCGGTCCAAAGATTGATTATGTGTTGTTAGAAACATATAATCAATATACTGAACGTAAAGTTTATGTTATTTTAGCTAGAGATTTAATAGGTAAATATTTTTCAGCTCATGCTGATTTGAATAATAGTCCAGATAGTAGGTCTTTTGGTATAGATAGGATGGAGAGTTAATTAATTTTGATACTAAATACCCTCGGTCAATATGGAAAGGTGTAGATGAATTCAAAGGTTCTGACTTGGTAGGCTTAGAATACGAACAATTGTTGCCTTATGCTTTGCCTCACGAAAATGCGGACAAAGCTTTTAGAGTAATTCCGGGCGATTTTGTTACTACCGAAGACGGTACAGGTATCGTTCACATTGCTCCAACTTTTGGTGCCGATGATGCTAAAGTGGCTAAAGAAGCTGGAGTTCCACCAATGTTGGTGTTAGATGAAAATGGTAATGCTGTTCCGTTAGTTGATTTACAAGGAAAATTCCGTCCAGAAATGGGAGAATTTGCAGGTAAATTTGTAAAAAACGAATATTACAACAAAGGCGAAGAACCAGAAAAATCAGTTGATGTAGAAATTGCTATTAAACTAAAAGAAGAGAACAAAGCATTTAAAGTAGAAAAATACGAACACAGCTATCCACACTGTTGGAGAACTGATAAACCCGTATTGTATTATCCTTTAGATTCGTGGTTTATTAAATCTACGGCTGCAAAAGACCGTATGATTGCCCTAAACAAAACCATTAACTGGAAACCAGAGAGCACAGGAACAGGAAGGTTTGGTAATTGGTTGGAAAATCTAAACGATTGGAACTTGTCTCGTTCGCGTTATTGGGGAATTCCAATTCCAATTTGGAGAACAGAAGATGGAGCTGAGGCTATCTGCATTTCTTCAGTAGAACAACTGAAAAGTGAAATAGAAAGAGCAATTGCTAAAGGTTTGATGACTAAAAACCCGTTAGCAAATTTTGTAGTGGGCGACATGAGTAAAGCCAACTACGAAAAATTTGATTTACACAAAAATTATGTAGATGAAATTACGTTGGTTTCTGCTTCGGGCAAACCCATGAAACGCGAAACTGATTTAATTGACGTTTGGTTCGATTCGGGTTCTATGCCAACTGCTCAGTTGCATTATCCATTTGAAAACAAAGAGTTAATTGAAAAACAAAAACTTGGTGTAGCCGATTTTATTGCCGAAGGCGTTGATCAAACACGAGGTTGGTTTTTTACCTTACATGCAATTTCTACTATGGTTTTTGATAACATTGCATACAAAAATGTGGTATCAAACGGGTTGGTTTTAGACAAAAACGGACAAAAAATGTCGAAAAGATTGGGAAATGCAATTGATCCATTCCAAACTTTAGATAAATACGGTCCAGATGCCACTCGTTGGTACATGATTACCAATGCTCAGCCTTGGGACAATTTAAAATTCGATTTAGAAGGAATTACAGAAGTTCAACGGAAATTTTTCGGAACACTTTATAATACTTATGGTTTCTTTGCTTTGTATGCCAACTTAGATGGCTTCAAATATGCCGAAGAAGAAATACCTTTAGAAAAACGACCAGAAATTGACCGTTGGATTATTTCTAAACTCAACTCGTTAATAAAAGAAGTTGATGCTGCTTACGAAACGTATGAACCAACTAAAGCTGGGCGTGCAATTCAAGATTTTGTTAACGACCATTTAAGCAATTGGTACGTTCGTTTGTGTAGAAGACGTTTCTGGAAAGGTGATTACTCGGAAGATAAAATTGCTGCTTACCAAACGCTTTATACTTGTTTGGAGGTGGTGGCTCAATTATCATCACCCATAGCACCTTTTTATGCCGATTTATTGTACACCGATTTAAGTAAAATTAGTGGTAAAGGAAATACTACTTCAGTGCATTTATCCGACTTTCCGTTGGCAAACGAAAAAGCCATTGATTTAGATTTAGAGCAACGAATGGAAATAGCTCAAAAAGTATCTTCAATGGTGTTGAGCCTAAGAAAAAAGGAACAAATAAAAGTGCGTCAGCCCTTACAAAAAATTATGGTACCTATTTTAGATGCTACTTTTAAACGCCAATTGCAAGATGTAGCTGATTTGGTTTTATCGGAAGTAAACGTAAAAGAAATTCAATACTTGGAAGATACCGCAGGTGTTTTAGTAAAAAGCATTAAACCAAACTTTAAAACATTAGGTCCAAAGTATGGCAAAATAATGAAGCAAATTGCAGCGGTGGTAACCCAATTTAATCAAAACGATATTCAAAACTTTGAAAAAAATAGTGGAGCAAAATTAACTGTTGAAGGAGAAGAAGTGGTATTGGATATGAACGATGTTGAGATTATAACACAAGATATTCCGGGTTGGTTGGTTGCTACTGAAGGCTCAATTACAGTTGCTTTAGATATAACCATTACTCAGGAATTAAAAGAAGAAGGAATAGCTCGAGAGTTTATTAACAGGATTCAAAACTTGCGAAAAGACAGTGGTTTTGAAGTAAATGATAGAATATCACTTAAAATTCTTCAACACAGCGAAATAAATGAAGCAATAATTAAGAATAAAAATTATATTTGTTCCGAAACTTTAGCAACAGAATTAAACTTAGTTGAAAAGTTGGAACAAAACAATGGGGTTGTCGTAGAACTTGACGAAAATGTTTCAACGATAATGTCGGTAGAAAAAGTATAAAATTAAACAGAAGAAATTATGCCAGAAAAAAACAGATATTCAGACGAAGAATTAGCAGTTTTTAAAGAACTTATTGAAAAAAAGATTGCAGCTGCTACATTAGATTTAGAGGAATTAAAAGCATCTTTATCACACAAAGACGATAATGGAACCGACGACACCATTCATTCTTTTAACATGATGGAAGATGGAGCAGGAACATTAACTCGTGAAGAAATTGCTCAACTAGCATTGCGTCAGGAAAAGTTTGTAAAAAACTTAGAAAACGCATTGGTTAGAATACAAAATAAAACTTATGGTGTTTGTAGAGTTACTGGAAAATTAATCCAAAAAGAGCGATTAATGGCAGTACCACATGCAACATTAAGCATGGAAGCAAAAGAATCTCAAGGGTAATTAATTATTGATGGAAGTTGGAAGACCGAAGTTGGAGGTAAAACATATCCTAACTTCGGTCTTCGGACATCTAACTTCAAACCCATCCAATTTTAATGAAATTTCGTTTTTTAACCCACCCTGTATTTATCATTTTTCTTGTATTGATTGTAGATCAATGGTCGAAGATTTTGGTAAAAACCACCATGTTTTTAGGACAAGAATTTCCTGTTTTAGGCAATTGGTTTTACATTCATTTTACCGAAAATCCAGGTATGGCTTTTGGGATGGAATTTGGTGGTGAGTATGGTAAATTAGCATTAAGTTTATTTCGAATTGTGGCTGTTTCAGGTATTGGTTATGTATTGTTTACCTTACCAAAAAATACACCAAAAGGCTTAAAAATATGTGGAGCATTGGTTTTAGCAGGAGCAATAGGAAATATTATTGATAGTGCATTTTATGGTGTAATTTTTAACGACAGCTTAAATCAAATAGCAACCTTATTTCCAGAACAAGGAGGTTATGCTTCGTTGTTGCACGGCAGAGTAGTGGATATGTTTTGGTTTCCTCTGTTTGAAGGCACTTTCCCAGAGTGGTTTCCAGTTTGGGGAGGCGAAGAATTTTTGTTTTTCCGCCCAGTGTTTAATGTAGCTGATGCTTCTATTTCTGTAGGTATTGTGTCTATCTTCCTTTTTTATCGAAACTTCTTTAAAAATAGTGCTGACGAATCTTCGACAGAAACAGTTTCAATAGATTCTAAATAAACATACCACGCAAAAAAAAATAGTATGAAAAACTTGGAAAATGTTATCTTTTGAGATAACTTTGCTAAATGAGTAGAACAATAATTTTTTATGAAGATTATTTTATTGAGTTTTACCAAGTGCTTGACCAAAAAGTAAAAGGGAAAATTCAATTTGTATTTGAATTGATTAAACAAGTTGACCGAGTTCCTGAAAAGTTTTTGAAACATTTAGCAGGGACAAATGGACTTTATGAAATTCGTATTGAATATCAATCAAATATTTATCGGATTTTCTGCTGCTTCGATAACGAAAAACTTGTCGTACTTTTTAATGGATTTCAAAAAAAGACCCAAAAGACTCCTCATAAAGAAATTGAAAAAGCTGAACGATTAATGAAAGATTATTTTAAAAACAAAAAATAACAGATATGGAAAAATATAAAAAAATAAAAACATTTGACGATCTAATTGAACTAGAGCATGGAAAAATTGGAACAGAAAGTCGAAACAAATACGAAGAAGGTGCTCAAATGTTCATTGTGAGTGAAATGCTAAAAGAAGCTCGAAAAGATGCGAATCTTACACAAGAACAATTAGCCGAAAAGGCAGGAACAAAAAAAAGCTATATATCTAAGCTTGAAAATGCTAAAGGAAATATTCAGCTTTCTACATTAATCCGAATTTTTGAACAAGGCTTAAATAGAAAAATTGGATTGACGTTCCTTTAAAACGAATAATATAAACCGTTAAAACTGGTTTCCTGTCACCGCCTCCGTTAGCTAACGGAAAGGGGTTAGACCACAACACTTTCCCCAAAAAAAAAACTGGTTCCCTGCATCCGCAGGGACGAAGATAGCGAGAAAAAAAAATCTGCGATAATTTGCGATATCTGCGAGGAAAACTCAAGGAAGAAAATTCATCCTATTTCTTTTCTTCTTCCATTTAAAAATAAATAATTTAAGCCCTCTGTACTTTTATACAAAGGGCTTTTTTTTGTTCTGATATTGGGTATATTTGCAGCCTCATAAATAAATCATGGAAAGAAAAGTAAGAGTAAGGTTTGCACCTAGTCCGACAGGACCATTGCACATTGGTGGAGTGCGTACAGCATTGTATAATTATTTGTTTGCCAAAAAGCACGGTGGCGATTTTATTTTGCGAATTGAAGATACCGACCAAACAAGGTATGTTGCAGGTGCTGAAGAATATATTTTAGAATCGTTGAAATGGTGCGGATTAACCTTTGATGAAGGAGTTGGAGTAGGAGGAAATTGTAAACCTTACCGCCAATCGGAACGAAATAAACAAGGAATTTATAAAAAATACGTTGACCAATTACTCGCAGCTGGGCATGCTTATTACGCATTTGATACTCCTGAGGAATTGGAACAAATGCGTGAACGATTAAAAGCCGAAGGTGGTTCATCTCAGCAATACGATTCTTCCACTCGAAATTCGATGAAAAATTCGCTAACTCTTTCTGCGGAAGAAGTTTCTAGAAAAATTACTGCTGGTGAACCTTATGTGGTACGAGTTAAAATTCCTCGTAACGAAGAAGTGAAATTTAAAGACATCATTAGAGGTTGGGTAATTGTAGATTCGAGCAATTTAGATGATAAAGTGTTGTACAAATCGGACGGAATGCCGACCTATCACATGGCAAATGTGGTGGACGATTATTTAATGAAAATCACACACGTTATTCGTGGAGAAGAATGGTTGCCTTCGGGTCCATTACACGTAATGTTGTATCGTTTTTTAGGTTGGGAAGATGTGATGCCCGAATTTGCACATTTACCACTAATTTTAAAACCCGATGGAAATGGAAAGTTGAGCAAAAGAGATGGCGATCGCTTAGGTTTTCCAGTGTTTCCAATCGAATGGAAATCGCCCGAAGGAGAAATTTCATCAGGTTACCGTGAAAGTGGATATTTTCCAAATGCTGTAATAAACATGTTGGCGTTGTTAGGATGGAACCCAGGAACCGAACAAGAACTATTTACTGTTCAAGAACTTGTTGATGCTTTTTCATTAGATAAAGTAGGTAAATCGGGTTCAAAATTCGACCCTGAAAAAACAAAATGGTTTAACGAACAATATTTAAGAGCTAAATCGAACGAGGAGTTGGCTCAGTTAATTAAACCAATGGCTCAAGCTAAAGGATATCAGATATCCGATGATAAATTTTTAGTTTCGGTTTGTAACCTAATGAAAGAAAGAGCAACTTTCTTAAACGATATTATTGAAAAAGGAACTTACTTTTTTGAAGCACCAACAACTTATGATGCTGAAACTGTAAAGAAAAAATGGAAAGACGAATCGGCTAAAATTGTAACAGATTTAATTACTGTTTTCTCAAACACGGCATTTAATGCTCACGATTTGGAGGCTGCTTTTAAAAAGTATGTTGAAGACAACAGCTTAGGTTTTGGTGTTGCCATGATTGCCATTCGATTAGCTATTACTGGAGTTGGAGGAGGGCCTCATTTATTTGATATCATGGAAGTGATTGGCAAAGAGGAATCTATAAACAGACTGAAAAGTGGCATTGAAAAAATAAATAAAGGTTAGAAGACCGAAGACCGAAGTTGGAAGAAAAAAACTTAGCGAACTTAGCTCCCGAAAGCTTTCGGGATTGCAAAAAAAAAGAAAAAATCTGCGTTAATTAGCGATATCTGCGAGAAACCAGAAACCAGTAACTAGAAACAAGTAACAACAAAATGGAAAACCCAAACGAAGTTTACAAAGCCCTCAATTTTATTGAGCAAATTGTTGAAGAAGATTTAAAAAACGGTTATACCGCTAGTCAATTAAAATTTAGATTTCCACCGGAGCCAAATGGTTATTTACACATTGGTCATGCTAAAGCATTTTGCTTAAACTTTGGGTTGGGTGAAAAATATGATGCACCAGTAAATCTTCGTTTTGATGACACCAATCCTTCTAAAGAAGAACAAGAATTTGTTGACGCTATAAAATACGATTTGTCTTGGATGGGTTTTAAATGGGCTGAAGAATGTTATTCGTCCGACTATTTTCAACAACTATACGAGTGGGCTGTTGAAATGATTAAAAACGACAAAGCTTATGTCGATTCTCAATCATCGGAAGCTATGGCTGAACAAAAAGGTACTCCAACCAAACCAGGAGTAAATAGTCCGTACAGAAATAGAAGTGTAGAAGAAAATTTAGACTTGTTCAACAAAATGAAATTGGGCGAATTTAAAGAAGGTGAACACGTTTTACGTGCAAAAATTGACATGACGCATACCAATATGCTGATGCGTGACCCCATTATGTATCGTGTAATGCACAAACATCACCATCGCACTGGAAACGACTGGTGTATTTATCCAATGTACGATTGGGCTCATGGTGAATCAGATTATATTGAACACATTTCTCATTCACTTTGTTCGTTAGAATTTAAACCTCACAGAGAATTGTACGATTGGTTTTTGGATCAAGTGTACGACGAAAAAAATATCAGACCAAAACAAAGAGAGTTTTCGAGGTTAAACCTGAACTATACGGTAATGAGTAAACGAAAACTCATGAAATTGGTTGAAGACAATATTGTTGATGGTTGGGACGACCCACGTATGCCTACCATTTCAGGTTTAAGAAGAAGAGGTTACACACCTGCAGCAATTCGCGATTTTATTGATAAAGCTGGGGTTTCAAAAAGAGACCAGATGATTGATGTTGCTTTGTTGGAATCGTGTATTCGTGCTGATTTAAACAAATCAACAAACAGAATAATGGCGGTGTTAAACCCATTAAAGTTGGTGATAACCAATTATCCAGAGGGAAAAACAGAAACTGTTTTGGCTGAAAACAATCCAGAAGATGAAAAAGCTGGACACAGAGAAATGATTTTCTCTAGAGAAATTTTTATCGAAAAAGACGACTTTTTAGAAGATTGTCCAAATAAAGTTTTCAAACTTGGAATTGGTAAAGAGGTGCGTTTAAAACACGGTTATATCATTAAAGGAGAGGAAGCTATTAAAGATGCTAACGGTAATGTTGTGGAAGTTAGATGTACTTACGATGAAAAAAGTAAAAGCGGAAGCGGAACTGAAGAAAGTAAACGTAAAGTTCAAGGAACATTGCACTGGGTTTCCGCATCCCACAATGTAGCTGCTCAGGTAAATGTTTACGAAAGATTATTTACTGTTGAAGCACCTGATGCCGATAAAGAAGTAGATTTTAAAACACTTATCAATCCAAATTCATTAACGGTGCTAAAAGATTGTAAAATAGAGTTGGCTTTGAAAGATGCAAAACCACTAGAGCGTTATCAATTCCAACGAATTGGCTATTTCTGTGTGGATAAAAATTCGACGCCAAACAACTTAATTTTTAATAGAACAGTTACATTAAAAGAGGGATGGTAAAGAAGTTGGAAGTCGGATGACCGAAGTTTGAAGACAACCGTGAACTGTAAACTGACAACTGTGAACTAAAAATATGGGAAAAATATACGTTGAAGGAATAAAAATATATGCTTATCATGGTTGCTTTAAAGAAGAAACGTTGATTGGTACTAACTTTTTGGTTGATGTGGAGTTGGATGTAGATTTAACTAAAGCTGCTGCATCAGATAACTTGAATGACACAGTTAATTATCAAACGGTTTTTCAAGTAATCAAAAAAGAAATGGAAACGCCTTCAAGGTTATTGGAGCATGTTGCTGGTCGTTGTATAAAAAGTTTATTCCAACAATTTGATACGATTGAAACCATTTCAATAAAAATTTCAAAACTAAATCCACCGTTGGGCGGACATATTAATGCTGTTGCAGTAAAACTTGTTGAGCATCGAAAATAGCACTAAAATAACCGAAAAAAAATGTTCGAAATGTGGTAAACTATTTGGTTGCCAAAATCTTGAACGTGGGTGTTGGTGCGAAAAACATCAATTATCTGTTGAACAATTGAGTTATTTAAAAGAGCATTTCGATAACTGTTTGTGTGAGGAGTGTATTATTAGTTTTGCAGCGACTCAATAAACTTGTTACACGCTTCATTTAGCAGCTGGTAAACCTCTTCAAAACCTTCTTCGCCTCCATAATATGGATCTGGAACATTTTTATTTTGGTTAGGGTGGGTGTATTCAAGAAACAATTTAACCTTCATCTTATCTTGTTCATTTTTAGCAAGTTTAAGAATGTTATTTAAATTACTCGTATCCATCGCAAAAATAAAATCGAATTCATCAAAATCGGATGATGTAAATTGCCTGGCTCGTTGACCTGAAATATCTATTTCGTATTCCAATGCTTTTTTCTGCATTCGTTTATCGGGAGCTTCTCCAATATGATAATTTGATGTTCCTGCCGAATCAATCAAAGTTGTTAAGCCTAATTCATTGGCTTTTTTTTCTAATACTCCTTGAGCCATTGCCGAGCGACAAATGTTGCCCAAACACACAAACAATACCTTTGTCATAAATAAAAAGAGAGGATGTATAAAAATGTTATCACTATAATTCCAACCATTAAATAAAAAATGAATTGCTGTCCTTTTTTACCAATGGGTTTATACTGCTGTGGGGTTTCGTATTTTCGGTTAAATAAACTCATTGAAAACAAAAACAGGAACCTTTTTGAGATTCCTGTTTAATTAATGTTTACTTATTGTAAGCTAATTTTTTTCTTTAAATCTTCGATGTAACCTCTAAAACGTTTGTCGGTATCCATTAAGTTGTTTACTGTTTTGCAAGCATGTAAAACAGTAGCGTGGTCTTTTCCTCCGCAATGCATTCCAATGGTTGCAAGGCTCGATTTGGTCATTTGTTTAGAAAAATACATCGCAATTTGACGAGCTTGAACTACTTCGCGTTTTCTTGTTTTTGATTTTAAGTGGTCGATTGGCATTTCAAAATAATCGCATACTACTTTTTGTATGTAATCAATAGATACTTCACGAGCTGTATTTTTAACAAATTTATCTACCATTTGGCGAGCCAAATCGAGGTTGATAGCTTTTTTGTTTAATGATGATTGAGCCAATAATGAAATTAATGCACCTTCTAATTCTCTAACATTTGATGTAATGCTATAAGCAATGTATTCAACAACGTCTTTTGGTAATTCTAATCCTTCATTGTACATTTTCATTTCCAAAATTGCAATTCTTGTTTCCAATTCAGGAGCTTGTAAATCGGCAGCTAAACCCCATTTAAAACGAGATAATAAGCGTTGTTCCATGCCAATAATTTCAACTGGAGCTTTATCAGCAGTTAAAATAATTTGTTTTCCTGATTGGTGTAAATGATTGAATATGTGGAAGAAAACGTCTTGTGTTTTTGCTTTTCCAGCAAAAAATTGAACATCGTCGATAATTAACACGTCAATCATTTGATAGAAGTGAATAAAATCGTTTTGTTCGTTGTTTCTAACTGCATCAATAAATTGGTGTGTAAATTTTTCTGACGAAACGTATAAAACCGTTTTATTTGGAAATTTATTTTTTACATCAATACCAATGGCGTGTGCCAAATGGGTTTTTCCTAAACCGACACCTCCATAAATTAATAATGGATTAAAAGCAGTTCCTCCTGGATTTTTTGCTACAGCAAAACCAGCTGAACGAGCTAATCTGTTACAATCTCCTTCTACAAAATTTTTAAACGAGTAGTTGGGGTTTAATTGTGAGTCAACATTAATTTTTTGTAAACCAGGAATAATAAATGGGTTTCTAATGCCTTTGTCTTTGTTTAAATCAATAGGCATGTTAACTGGATTGTTTTTTAACGCTTGACGGTTGGTTGCCGGAATTTTAACTGTATAAGGTTTGTTAGAACTGCTTTGGTTGTTTTCCATAACAATACTATACTCTAGTCTTCCTTCAGCTCCTAGTTCTTTTTTTATGGTTTTCTTTAAAATAGCAACATAATGCTCTTCCAACCATTCATAAAAAAACTGACTTGGAACCTGAATAGTTAAGACTTTATCTTTCAACTTAATTGCTTTAATTGGCTCAAACCAAGTTTTGTAGCTTTGTAAACTAACATTGTCCTTAATAATTTGAAGGCAATTATCCCACACCGTTGTAAAATCTTTCTGCATTGTAAAATGTTCCTTTTATATTGATACTATAATTTATTCTATTTGGTCGAAGATTTCAATAATTTCATGTTGATAAAAATATTCAACTCTAAAATTACTAAAACTCTTTTAAAATCAGGCTTTTGACAAATAAAAAGCCTTGTTTTTTTCTTCCTAACAAAGATTTGAATAAAAAAGTGAAAAAAAAAACTTTTTTGCTATTGTTTTTTTAAAAGTTTTTTCTCTATTAATTTTTTTAGTAAACTGCTTGTACACTTGACTGGTAGTAGCTTGCAGATTTCTTGGTAGTTACGTAAAAATCGATACGTCCTAAATTAATTCCAGCCCAACCAACTTGGTTAACTAATACCTTTTTTTGACTTAAATTTTTAACTTCGGTGGGCTTTTCTAAAAAAGTGTGCGTGTGTCCGCCAATAATTAGGTCAATATTATTGGTTTGTTCTGCTAAAACTAAATCGCTTACTTTATTGTTTTTATACGAATAACCTAAATGCGATAGGCAAATTACCAAGTCGCATTGTTCTTCATTTTTTAAATACGATACTGTTTGTTGTGCAATTTCAATTGGATTTTGATAGATGGTTTCTTTGTAATGACTTTTATTCACCAAACCTTCTAATTCAACCCCCAACCCAAAAACTCCAATTTTTATATTTTCTTTAATAAATATTTTATGTTTTAATACATTATTATATAATATGGTATTACTAAAATCGTAATTACTGTTAATAAAAGGAAATGAAGCATGAGGTAAAACATTTTTTAAACCATCAATTCCATTATCAAAATCGTGGTTTCCAATAGTTGCAGCATCATATTGCATCAAACTCATTAGTTTAAAATCAAGTTCGCCTAAATATTTATTAAAATAAGGTGTTCCCTGAAAAATATCTCCGGCATCGAGTAACAATACGTTTTTCTCTCTATTTCTAATATCGTTAATTATTGCAGCACGACGAGCTGCACCACCTAAATTAGCATGTTTAGGGTCGTTTTTCGGAAATGGTTCAATATGGCTGTGTACGTCGTTGGTGTGTAAAATGGTAATTTTAGTATGTTTTTTATCCGCTAAAGCAAACGACGAAAAAGGCAAAGCATTTAATGCTAACAAACCTCCGCTAGCCAATAACGACTGTTTGATGAATTTTCTTCTGTTATTCAAAACGAATTCTGCCATCTAATTTTGAGTTTAGTTTGTTCCCTTTTTTATGTTCTGAAATACAATATGCTATAATAGCATCTCTTAATTTAATTCCAGTGGTTTCATATTTAACAGGATTTAAAAAGAAATTCATGTTGTCGCCACCTTGAGCCAAATAATCGGAAGTAAGTATATTTATTGATGATAATCCATTCTCCTCAAAAAGTTGTTTTACATCGTTGTTTTCCGTTGTGGAAAAATCGAATGAAATAGCTGAAATGGGTTGTCCTCCCACTTTTTTTATATAATTGATTAAGTTGATTAGTTGATTTTCGGTTATGGTAACTATAACCAATTCATTATCGAAAGGCATTAATTCAAAAATTTTGCCTCTTGTAATTTCGCCTTTAGGTAAGCTGGTTCGCAATCCACCATTGTTGAGTAAGCAAAAATCGATTTTAGTTTCAGGAAATTTTTTAGTGATGATTTCTAAACTCAAATCGGCTACTAAATTGCCCAATAGGGTTTCTGGTTTGTTTTTTTCTTTTGGAAATTCCATTGCAGAAAATACCAAAACTTCGTTCATTTCGGAGTCTAAAGCATTTTTGTATGGTTCAATAAGCTGCTTTGCTTGTTGGTGCTCTGTAATGCTTGAATCAACAGTTAGGTAATTCCAACTAGGAGGGTGGTAAACAGATGATTTACAACCAACAACCATTATTAAGGTAAAACCAACAACAAAAGAAATGATATGGAAGATTTTTTTATTCAATTATTGTACTTTAATTTGTTTCAAATTTATCACTTGTTATTGGATATTAGAAATTGGTGGATACCTGAAATTAGAATAAGTATTTTGCCACAGATTACACAAATTTACACAGATTTAATTGCCACGCCTAAGGCGTGGCAATAATTATGTTAATCTCCAACTTAATTTGTGAAAAGGAATCTGCGTAAATTTGTGTAATCTGTGGCATTAATTGTTTTAACAAATGGCGTAAATTCATAACTTACAATCAAATTAGAAATAGATGTACAAAGCAGAAACAAAAGTTAGGGTAAGGTATTCGGAAACCGATCAGATGGGATATTGTTATTACGGAAATTATGCAGCTTTTTTTGAAGTTGCTAGGGTAGAGGCTCTTAGAAAATTGGGCATGAGCTACAAACAAATGGAAGAAGATGGAGTTGCTATGCCAGTTTTGGAATATCAAATAAAGTATTATAAACCTGCTTTTTATGATGATGAATTAACTATAGAAACCACAATAACAGAAATACCAAAAGCTCGAATTCACTTTACATACAAAACCTATAATGCCAAAAATGAATTGATTAACGAAGCAAAAACCAGCTTGGTATTTGTAAATAAAACTACAGGTCGACCTTGTATGGCTCCAGAACATTTTTTAAATGCGTTAGCCCCTTTTTATTCGTAATTAAACCATTAATTAGTTTTTTTTGTTGCAACCTTATTATATAGTAAAATAAGAGGTTTTCAGTATTATTACTTAAAAATACTTAAGCATATTTGAGTATTTTTAGGTAAAGAACCTGTTTTTAAATGTTGTATTTTTACATGAGAAATGATAATCAAGAAGGCTATATTTAACAGTCATAAAAAAATACTAAATGAAAGTTCAATTACCATTACAAAAACTGTTAAATCAAATATTAGAATTATCGTGTAATGATTTTACAACTGAAGAATTTCTAAAGCAATCGTTTCATTTTATAATAAACCAATCAGGGACATTAGGGGTAAATAAAAGAGGTGTTATTTTCTTGGTAAAAGAACCAGAAAAATTAAAAATGTTGGCACACAAGAACATCGAAAAAAAATACTTAGTAATTGTAAGTTGATAAAATATGGTTCTTGTGCTTGTGGTATGGCTGCACAAGAGAATTTTATCCATCAAGCAAGTTGTACTGCAGAGGATAATGAAATCCATAGCAATAATCATGGGCATTATAGCATACCTATTTCTTATAATAACAAAGTTTATGGTGTTATTTCGCTGTATATTTCGAATGAAAAATCAAGTTTAGCATTAGATGCTAATTCAATTAAAATAATTGCCGATACTATAGGACTAATTATTTATAAAAAACAATTAGAAAAAAAATCGGGGTTAATAAAAAATAAATTGGATTTGCATCATGGTGAAAAGTACTTTTTTACTCTTGCAAAATACCTAACCAAGGTATTGGATATGAAACATTGTTTTATTGGTGGTTTTCAATCTGATACGTTTTCAGTAAATACGTTTGCTTTTGTTGAAAACAACAAAAAAAAATCGAACATAATCTATTCGCTATTAAATACTCCGTGCGAAAATGTTTATAACAATGCACCATTTGTATTTATAGAAAAAGATGTAGTAAAAAAATTTCCTAAAGATGAATATCTAAAAAAATTAAATGCTGAAAGTTATATAGGAATACGGCTAGAAAATGAGAAAAAACAACCAGTTGGTTTAATCGTATTATTAAATGATAAACCAATCGATAACTTACTTCAAAAGCAAGAAATTATTGATGTTTTTATACCGCGTTTAACCAGTGAAGTTCAACGGAAAAATTATGAAAACCAATTAATATTAAATGAATTAAAATACAAAGATGTAATAGATAAATTTCAAGATGTTTTCCTTAGAGTATCAATTCTTTCAAATGGAAAATCAATAATTTCAGAAGTATCTCCATCAGTTTATTCAATTTTAGGATATAAACCCGCTGAAGTAGTTGGCAAACCTACAACAATATTTTATCAAGATGTTAATCAACGAAACGAAATGATGAACTTGTTGATACAGGAAACGAAAATTAAAAATTTCCCTTTATCCTTATTAAATAAAAAAGGAGGAATAGTTTATGTTGAAGCAACAGTTCAGTTGATTTTTGATAATAAAACACCAACTGAAATAAGAGCTGTAATTAGAGATGTAACAGAAAAAAGAAAAGAAGAAATACGACGAGAAATTGCGTATTTAATTGCAAAAAAATCGCAGCGTCAATTGGTAAACATAAAAGCAATTGCTGAATATGTTTATTTTATCTTAAAAAACATTGTTGATACCACAAATTTTTACATTGCCGTTAACAATAGTTCAACTAAAACCATCGATTTTTTAGTTTTTCATGATGAAAAAATTCCGGACTATCCAAGTATTCATTCAAGAAAACCTAGAAACGGATTGATTGAGTACTTTTTTCGCCAAAAAAACACAAGTTGTTTATCCGAAAAACAACTTTTAAAACTAATTGCCAAAGAACAAATTCAATTTTCAGACCCTATACCAAAAGTGATGCTGAATTTCCCACTTAAATGCGATGGGATGATAATGGGGGTTTTAACTCTAAAATCATATAAAAGCGAAAAAACTTTTAGCGAAAATGATGTTGTATTACTTGAGTTTGTTGCTACTCAATTATCGAATATTTTGGAACGCGACCATTGGCAGCGAAATTTAATGGCAAAAGAGAAATACTTTAGAGAACTAATCGAAAAATCGAACGAAGTAACTGGTATTGTTGATGAAAATGGTGTTGTACAATTTATTACTTCATCAGTTTTTCCTATTCTACAGTACCATAATTACGAACTTATTGGTAAATCGTTTATTGATTTTGTAGTAGAAAAAAAGAAAAAAGAAACTTGGGCAAATTTTATTAAATACACAAAAAACACAGGAAATATTCCGAGGGTTTTAATAAAATTAAAATCAAAACTAAATGAGCCAAGAATAGTTGAAATATCCATAAATAATCAACTTAAAAATAAAGATATTAATGGAATTGTATTTAATGCTCATGATATTACCGAGCAAATAGCAAACCAGAAAAAACTTGAGCAATCAAAAAAAGAATTGCAAGAGCAAGAAGAAAGCTATCGAACTATTTTTGATAATGCTAATGATGGAATTATGCGGTTCAATACCGCTTTTAAAATAATAGATTGCAACCACCGAATGAGTTCAATACTTGGGTTTTCAAAAAATGAAATATTGAGTAGAACCATTTTTGATTTAACCCTTCCAAAAGATGTAGATAAAATTCGAAAAAAAATTGATTTATTAATAAAGGGAAAAATTGCATCATTAAAAGTTAAAAAAGAGTCGATTCATAAAACAGGTAAAAAAATAATTTGTAAAGTATTTATTAAACCAGTATTTAATGATGATAAAACCATCAACTATTTTATTGCATTTATTACAGATATAACCAAAAGAAATGAAGCAATTAATAAAGCTCTAGTTTTTGAAAGAGCTTTAAATTCGGTTTCTAATGTAATGTATGTTGATACAAAAGGTATAATCATGTATAGCAACGATAAAGTTTCAATATCATCAGGTTATACTCCGAATGAGTTGCTGGGAAAATCTATGAGCATTTTTAATTCCAATTATCATCCAAAAGAGTTTTTTAGTTCACTCTGGAAGACTGTATTATCGGGTAAAATATGGAATGGCGAAATAAGAAACAAAAGAAAAGACGGTAGTTTTTATTGGATTTTCGGCACCATAATTCCCATTAAAAATTTAGATAATGAAATTGAGTATTTTATCAATATTCGACAAGATATTACAGAGGTAAAAAACAATAGATTAAATAGAATTAGAGATGTAATTGATGCTCAAGAAAAAGAAAAAGAAAATTTTGCAAAAGAATTACATGATGGATTGGGTCAAATGTTGCTCGCTGCTAAAATGAATTTGGTTTCTATTGAAAACGAGTTAAAAAATACGGGTGGATTTGCTTACGAAATATACCAAAATGCACTTAAAATTTTAAACGAATCGATTCAAGAAACGCGAAATATTTCGCATGGATTAATGAGTAGAGCTTTGCTTCAATTTGGTTTAACACAGGCTATTTATAATGTAATAAACAATGTTAATTTAATAGATTCTAATGTTGTAATTCAGTTCAATTCTGAAATTGGAGAAAGAAGATTTAGTGAAGATATTGAAAAAGGATTGTATAGGGTAATTCAGGAATTAATAAACAATTTGATAAAACATTCAGAAGCTTCGTGTGCTAAAATTGAATTAAAACTAGTTAATAATTACTTAATCATAAACTATTACGACAATGGTGTGGGCATTTGTAATAATCTAATAAATTTATCAAAACCCATTGGTATAGGAATACGAAACATGGAAACTCGAGTAAATTATTTAATGGGCTCATTTACAATTAATGAAGAATTAACCACAGGAAGTGAAATAACTATAAAAATTCCTATTTAATTAAATAGGAGAAAGGGTAACAACATTCAGTTAGTAGTTCTCAGTTGGAAAAAAAACAAATTAAAAAAATTAGCAATTAAACTTAAAAAAATATGGAAAACACAATAAGAGTAATTATAGTTGATGATCATAAAATGATTAGAGATGGAATAAAATTAATGTTAAAAAACAATCCAGAAATTAAGGTTGTTAATGAGTTTGATAATGGGTTAGATGTAATTAAATATATTGATAAAAACCCAACATCAGTTGATGTTGTTTTAATGGATATTAGCATGCCTAAATTAGATGGTATTGCAGCAACTAGAGATATTAAATCGAATCATGCAGGAATAAATATATTAGCAATAACCATGCACATCGAAAAATCCTATATTATGGATATGATGAAAGCAGGAGCGAGCGGCTATGTTCTTAAAGAATCTGGAGCATCAGATTTGGTAGAAGCTATAAAAACTATAGCAGCGGGTAAACAATTTTTTAGTTCCGAAGTTTCTTCAGTTATTGTAAAATCAATTATTGAAGAAGAACCAAAAAAGCATGTTCGAGATATTATTTCTGACAGAGAAAAAGAAGTTATTTTGCTTGTTGCACAAGGATTGTCTAATAATAAAATTGGAGAAAAAATGTGTTTAAGTCCAAGAACGGTAGAATCACACAGAAGAAATATTTTACAAAAATTAGATGTTAAAAATACTGCCGAATTAATTGCTTACGCCAACAAGCAAAACTGGATTTAGTGGTTGTAATCGAAAATCATGGTTTGATTATTAAACGAAATCCCTGAATTACAAAACAATTGGTTGATAATGTTTTGATCAACTAATTGTTTTGGAGTATTGGCATAAAAAATTCCATTCTCAACCACCCAAAGTTGGTCTGCCATTCTGATAGCAGACTCAATATGATGAGTAGAAAACAAGATGGTTTTTTGATGAGTTTGTGTAAGTTCCTTTAATAATTTAAAAATTTCGATGTTGTTAACTAAATCGAGATGAGCAGTTGGTTCATCTAAAATAATAATTGGCGTATGTTGAGCAATAGCTCTGGCAATATTTACTTTTTGCTTTTCGCCATCGCTTAATGAGCTAAAATCTCTATTAACTAAATGGTTGATACCACACAATTCAATAGCATTGTTAATAAGCCCTTGGTCTGTTTCAGTTAATTTTCCTATCCAATTGGTGTGAGGATATCTGCCATAAGCAACAAATTCTTTTACAGAAGTGTTGTAAATATTAATTTTTGATGTTAACACAACGCTAATTAATTTAGAAAACTCGTTATCGGATAAATTAAATAAGTTGTTGGAATTGATTGTAACATTTCCAGAAATAGGAGGTAGTAGTTTACACAAGGTTTTAATTAAGGTCGATTTTCCTTGTCCGTTTCTTCCAATTAAACAAATCAGTTCATTAGGCATCACTACAGCCGAAATATCTTTAACAATAGCGCATTTCTGATACCCAATGGTTAGTTTTGATATGGTTATTAATTCCTTCATTAACCTACGTTTGTTATTCGTTTGTTTTTAAAAATTATCCAAATAATTATCGGAATTCCAATAAAAGAAGAAATAGCATTAATTGGTAACACTGTTTCGTAGTTTGGTAATACAGAAACAATATCAGCAAAAAGTAGCACATTTATACCAAGTAAAACAGACAAAGGAGTTAACAACTGGTGGTTTGATGTTTTACTCAACATACGGGCTAAATGAGGCACAATAATTCCAATAAAACCAATAGGACCGCAATAAGCTGTAACCACACCTGTTAAAATAGCTGTAATTAATATGATGGTTAATTGAAATTTTTTTACATTTAATCCCATGGTTTTAGCATAGTCTTCGCCAAGCAAGTAAAGGTTGAGTTGTTTTGAAACTAAAAACGACCAAATAAGAGTTAATAGTAAAATGGGGGTAATAATTAAAATTTGCTGATTTGAAACACCACTCAAATTTCCCATAGTCCACATAATAAACGATTTTAACTGGCTATCGAAACTAAAGTACTGAATAATACCAACGAATGCAGTAATAATGCTTCCAAGCATAATGCCAAGAATTAAAACTGTCATGATATCTTTAAGCCGATAAATGGCTCCAAGTAGAATAAGTAAAACCAATAATGAACCTAAAAACGAAAATAAAACTAATCCATAGTTGTATAAAAAAGAGTATGATGCCATAGAAATACCAAAAATGGAAAATCCCATCACAAAAATAGCAACACCTAATCCTGCACCAGAACTTATTCCAAGAATATAAGGTCCAGCTAATGGATTTCTAAATAAGGTTTGCATTTGTAATCCACTAACCGACAATGCTGCACCACATAATACAGCTGCTAAAGCTTTTGGTAATCGATTGTTTAATACAATAATTTGCCAACTTTCTTTTTCGTTACCAGATTGTGTTAAAATATTGAGGATAGATTTAAATGGAATTTGTACCGAACCAAGAAAAATATCTGTTAAAAACAACAGTATTGATGAAACTATTAGTATCAACATCAATAAATTATTTTTTGATAAAAGTTTAAACATCTACTTTTGGTTAATTGTCCCAAAAATAAACTTTTAACACTGAATAAAAGGTGGAAAAATTTAATAAATCATTCTTCAAAAGAATCGTCATTTAATAAGGTGAGCAGCCTTACAATTGATTTTTGATTATTTTTAGAATTCATTGAATTTACAACATGTTGTTTTTCTTTTTTGGTTAAATGCCAACTCAAAGATATTTTGTCTTTAGCGTTATCTAACTCAAAATCAATGATATTTATAGGTTGTTTGAAACCTGTACTTAAATACTGCATCATGTCGTCAAAGTTGTAATCCTGAATAACAAACAAGTTTCCATACAAACTTCCAATGGGCAAACTAATTGATTCAGAAATGGATTGTAATGGATTGGATTCTATTTTATGAGCTTTCGGTTTATCTCTAAAAGTTAAAATAATAACACCACTGGTGTTTTCTTCCAACCAATCTTTAAAAGTATGAATGTATTTAAAAGTGCTTAATGCACCGTAATTATCTCTTAAACCAGCATCTAAAACATACATTTTTGGTTCAGAAGGTAAAGAAACACTTGGCATAATGTACGGAAAAGTTGAACTCATTCGAATAACGCTTGTAAATCGAACATTTTCGGCACCTTGGTTTTTAAACATTCTACTAAATTCAATGTTTTCGGTAATGGGTTGATTATACACTGTATTTGTTGGTAAATTATTGGTTAAAAAAGATATGGGTTGGGGAGAAATTAACACTCTTCGTGCATCATTTGATGTTGCTGGAGAAAAAATCATTAAAGGAATCTGAGCGTTTTCTTCGGGAGTTTTGTAATCAATTAACTTTTTATCTAACAACTGATTTGTGTTTTCAAGCAATTGATGTTCAAACGCATAGCCTCTATCTTTTAAATACGTTTGGTTATTGTATGTAAATTTTTTAGTTCGAATAAAAAAATCGTTTGTCGCAATATAAAAAGCAATAGGGTTAAGTAAATCTTTTGCAATATTTTCACGATATTCATTAGCATAAATATTAATGTCATTGCCTTCTAAATTTTTTAAATACAATTCTCTGTAATATGCTGCACCAACCATTCCTCCAGAAGAACCAGTTATTAAATGGGTGTGTGTAAACAAGTTTCCATTCGTTAAACTATCCAGGTATTGAAGCGAAAAAAATGTCCATAACGACGACCTAGAGCCACCTCCACTGGTATTTATAAAAACTAATTTTGGTTTTTCTTTAGTTGTGAGATTGCTTTTCCAGTTATTCAATATTGTTAAATGATGTTTTTTATCATTTTCAATATTTTTTGAATTTATGCGATATGAGTCGATAGTTAAATTGGTATAATTTGCTTTTTTATCATTATAATTTAAACCGTATGCTTGGCTAGAATAGCTGAAATTTTGATTTTTTGATAACATATTTATCACAATAAAAAGCACAATAAACGTAAAAGTTGCCCAAGATTTTAACCACGAATGAATTGAGCTGAATAAAATTAAAATGGTTGTAAATAGTAACACTAAACTTGCTGCTGCAGGAATTATAAACATTGGTGTTTCATTAAAAAAACCTAAACCAATGAAGGTAATTAATATGGCTATTTCGAATATGGTTGCATTAATATTGTTTTGTCGAAAAATTGACTTCAACATATTTAAATCATAATGTGAAATATCTCTAGCTATTCTAATGGAAAACGGGTTGTATAAGTAATATTCAACATGCCATTTTTTAGTGTTTCTTAAAATGGTAAACCAATTTTTTTCTTTTAGTAAAAACGAATTTACAGCTTTTGAACTCGATTTTGAATCGGTGTCCTTTGGCTCATTTATGCCTAATAATTTAAATATATGGCTGTTTGTAGAAAAAAAATAGAATAGCGAAATAGTAATAAAAATAGTATAACCAGCTAAAAATCCTAAAATATAAATGATAATTTCTATTACAGAAACAGCTTCGCTTTCTCGTAAAAACCCCACCATTTTATAAATATAAAATATTAAAAAGAGTAGGGGAAGTAAAGAATTGTTAATGCAATACCTTAAAAAAGGATATTTTAGTGCTGCAATAAATGGAAATTTGCTACTGTTGATTACATATCCTGTAATGTTGAATGCCATTACAAAACCTCCAATTGAAAATCCTAAAATAGCATACGACCAAAAGTTGATTTCGTTTAGGTATTCGGGAGCTAAAAATAAGTTTGGAATACCATATTTTACAAACAAACTTTGATTAACTATTCCAAACAATACTATCCAAAATAAAAGGATAATGTGGTTTCGTTTTAAATTAGTTAAAAGAAGCTGAGTTGGTAAAAAATAAAAAAACTTTCTAATCATAACGTATGTTAACTATACTATTACTTTTCAAAACTGATTACGTTAATTATTAGAAATAGTTTTTGAAAAAGGTCTATTTTTTTATCTTTTCAATTAATTTTTCAATACCTAAAATAAAGTTTTTAAGTACATCAAAATACAACGTAAAAGCAAGTATAATTGACATGAACCAAATTACAGCAATGTTTACCCAATAGGTATCAATGTAAGTTCCAAATACTTTTTTCTCTGGAGCATAAAAATGAGCTCTAAAACCATCTGGGCTTAAATAAACTGGGTCTGCTTTTTGGTATAATTGATTATCTAATTCAATTATTTTATTCATTTCATTTTTATCTTTCACAAAATCAGATAATGCATCATTAGTATATCTGTCTTTCATTTTTATAAACAACTCTTTTGCTTCAGTATCTTTATTTAATTCTGAAGCCAATTTATCGCGTTTACTGTTTGCTTTTTTGTACTTCTTTAAATAGTAGTTGTTTAATTCTTGAAGGTAGTTTTTAGTGTTGTTAAAAACTGTGGCATTTACTTTTTCAGGAGTTAAATTATCTAAATCAGCAAAATTAATTTTTGGGTTTCTTTCTAGTTCTTTAGTTATTTCATTTTGAAGCAATTTCAAATTGTTTGTAATTTCTTCTTTTTTAGAATTATCGCTAATGTTATTCTGAGTTGTACTCAATTTTTCTCTTAGCTTAGCTAACCAAAAATTCTTTTTAAATTCTACTACTTTTAGTTCTTTGTCTAATTTGTAAAATTGTTTTTCAAATTTATTATCTCTAAATTGGTGAACAGCTAATGCTTCATAAGCCCAACGAGAAGCCATAACTTCACCAACAAATGGAACTTTATCTTGTAAAGTAATTGTAGGGTTAAGTTTGTTGAATTTTACAATAACACCACTCAATAATAATTGTGGAATTACTAAAAATGGAATTAAAATGTAAATGGTTACCGCAGAGTTAAAACTTGCTGATATATTCAATCCCATCATATTTGCAAAACATGATGTGGTAAATAACACCAGCCAATAGGTAATGTTCATTCCGTCTATTCCTAAAATGGTATTTCCAATTAAAACAAATGACATGGTTTGAATTGCAGAAATAATGAACATGATAGAGATTTTTGAAAACAAATAACTTCCTTTTGAAAGGTTAAGAAATTTTTCACGTTTTCTAATTTTTTGGTCACGAATAATTTCTTCGGCACTAACTGTTAGCCCAACAAATAATGCAACAATTACTGCCATAAAAATATAAGCAGGAACATTTTCGTTTTCTCTAAAAATATAACCTAATTCGTTGTTTACATCTGAATTGTAATAACGAACCAAATAAGCCAAAATAAAAGCTAATATTGGAGCTTCAAGAAAGTTAATTAATAAATATTGTTTGTTGGTTAATTTCGATAAAACGTCTCTAACTATAAAAACTTTAAATTGTTTAAATTTATTTGGAATACTAAACGTAATGTTTGGTTTTTCTGTAAGTCGCTTAAAGGTAGAAGTGGCTTTTTCAATTTTTTCCAAATAAAATTTATACCATTCTGTTGGAAGTATTTTTCTATTTGTAGTAGTATTACCGTACTCATCTACAACTCTTGATTCTATAATGTTGAATATTTGTTCCGAATTTACATTACCACAAGTAATGCACTCGCTTTCGCTACTGTTTACATGATGAACCAATTCTTTAAAATACACTACTGCATCAACAGGATTGCCATTATATATTGGATATCCTCCAGTGTCTAAAATCAATAAATTATCAAACATTTTAAAGATTTCAGATGAAGGTTGGTGAATTACTACAAAAACCAATTTGCCTTTTAAAGCAAGCTCTTTAAGTAAGTCCATGATGTTTTCCGAATCTCTTGATGATAATCCTGATGTTGGTTCATCAACAAACAAAACAGCTGGTTCTCTAATTAATTCTAATGCAATATTTAGTCTTTTACGCTGACCACCACTAATTGTTTTTTCGAGCGGACTTCCAACCTTTAAATCTTTTGCTTGATCTAATCCAATACTAATTAATACATCTAAAACTCGTTTTGAAATTTGTTCGTCATTTAAGTTGTCGAAACACAATTTTGCATTATAAAATAAGTTTTGAAAAACGGTTAATTCCTCAATAAGTAAGTCATCTTGAGAAACATAACCAATTACACCTTCAATTTTTTCTGGTTCACGATGTATGTCAATTCCATTTATGGTAATTTGCCCAGTAGTAGGCATGTATGTTCCGTTCAGTAAGTTTAATAACGTTGATTTTCCTGCTCCACTAGCCCCCATAATTCCCACCATTCTTCCTGATTCTTCAGAAAAACTAAAATGGTGCATTCCCATGTTTCCACCTTTAAATTTATAGGTAAGATTTTCTACATTAAATACTATTTTTTCAGCATTATCATCTTTAAAGAACGCACTAATAATGTCGCTATAATAAATTGGTTGAACTCTTGAGCTACGAATAGAAGAACCTTGATTTAAAATATGAGAACGCGATTTATTAATTAAAATACCGTTTAAGTAAAGCTCGCTGTTACCAAAATAGCGAACAAAAAACATGTTTACGGTTTCAATTTTAATAACTCTTAATTCGCCTAAAATACTTTCGGAATAAATGTGTCGGCTTTGTTTCAACTCATTTTCCTTCGTATTATTAATAATTAGAACACTTGGAGAATCAATTTTAGCATCAATTGTGTTATGAACAAAAGCTAAACACAAATCAAATTCTTCTTTTGGTATGTTAAAGGTTTCAGAAACGGTGTTAACAAATTCGAGTTCTTGTTCTGAAGCTTCTTTGTTGGCGTAAATAAATTCTAATAAACGAATTAAAACGATTATTTTTTGCTTTTGAGCTAATTCTTCATTTATTTGAGTACAGATTAAAAGAACTTTTACCGAGTTAACCGAAGTTCTTTTTCTTTTTTTCTCGCTATCTGATTTTTGGTTTTTTGCTTCAATAAATTCGTCATACAACTTTAAGTATTCATCAACCAATTGTTGATTTAATTGTTGTTTTAAGAACGATTCAACGATTGTTCTACTATTATCAGAAATCTCATTTGCTTCAGAAACAATGAGAACAATTGCATTAATGCTTTTAATATTCTTTCACTCATACTATAAGTTGTAAATAATTGTTAAGATACAAAAAGGCATTATTTAAACAAACAATGCCTTTAATATTTCATTTTTAAATAATTTATTGCTTAAAACCAACCAATAAAACAGCACAACCCGATGCTAAACTATTTGGATCTAATTGTGCCTCAATAATACAGTCGATAGTATTGGTGATTTTAAAATCCCAATAAGGAGCATTTGAATAATCTTTATTGGTGAACAATAAGTTTCTTTCTTGGTCAAAAACTGAAAAAATTAGATTTCCGTCGGTTAAACCACTACAAGCAGCAAAACGATAAGTGCTGTTTCCGTAAAGAACCATATTAAATTCAGCAACTTCTTCATCTAATAATAATGAACGGTAATCTTGTCCATCAGAAATAAAACCTTTTTTAATGTGTTTGTCACAAATTGATGCAATGGTATCGCATTGAGCGTAAGACGATTTTACAGCAATAAAACCAATCAACACAATAACTAATTTTAATATTTTTATGTTTTTCATTTTTGCTAATTCTTTAATGTTTATAAAATTAATTTATCAATTCTGTTCTGATTTTATTTACTTTTTCTGTTATTGCATTTAATTGCTCTGGTGTAATGTTAACATCAGTTGTACTGTTAATTGTTGTTGTTTTGTTTTTAGCATCAACAGTAGGTTTAACATAAGTATAAACAATTTCTATTTTAGAAAACAATTCATCCAATTCAATTAAGTTGTCAACTAAAGCGGTATAATCCGATTTACTATAGTAAGGAGTTAACAATTTGATAAGGTTGCTTACTGTAGTTTTTTGTTCGCCAATTCGTTTAATAATTTCTTTGTTGTTAGTCATTTTTGCTGCGTTAGTAGCAAAATATAAACTTTCTATCCAACCACCAGCTAAAATTAAACCTCCAACATCGTTTTGTTGGCTATTTTTTAAATACCTGTCACTAGCTTTGTAAGCATCAGAAACCATTGCTAAAATAGAATCTTGATTTCCAATATTTTTTTCAAATCGGTTAACCAGTTCCATATCGAAAGCACTACTAACACCTAAATCGTCACCAATAGATTTAATTGCTGTTAAAAACGAAATAGCATCTTGAGTTTGTTCGTAAAGAGTAACATAACCTAAATCAGCCCCATAAACACCTAAGTTGATTGCTTTTTTAAAGTTAGTAGAGTATTTTGTAACATTTGAAGGAACATTTAACATTTCTTTATTATAGTTTGTTCCAGAATTTTTAATAAGTGTAGCTGTTTGAATTGGAGAAGGAATACTAAATACTTTTCCTTCAATTTCCATTAGTTGAGATTGTTTCGGATTTACTTCTTCCTGAACATCTTCTTCTTCGTTTGTAGGAGCATCTCCTCCACAGCTTGTAGAAATTAAAGCTACACTAGTTAATACCAATAGCTGAGTTCTGAAGTTAAAAAATTTCTTTACCATTTTTATTTTTTTAGAAATGAATTTTCATTGTTGCAAATAAACAAAAAAAATCTTTAATATTAAAGCATATTTTTTTCGATTAATGAACAGATTTTATAGTTAATCGTTAAATATTTTTGTATTAAACATAAAATACCTTAAAACAATAAAGGAGATAACCCCAATTACCAAGTTAATTATCGCATAATAATACTCCTCAAAAATTAATTTTCCAATAAAGAAAAGTGTAGAGTAGGTAAGGGTTACAGCACTTATCCAACAAGCAATTAAAGCTGGAATTTGTGATTTTGTTTTTGGTAAACTTAATTTTTCTCGAACACTGTTCCACGCACCTAATGGCTCAACTTGTTGGTAAAACTTTTTTAAGGTTTCATCATTTTCGGGTTTGGTAAGAAATGTAACAGATAGCCACGCTATTGTTGTAAATAGTGTTGTAAATAACAATATTCCTTCGTTTTCTACAAATGAATTTCCGGCATTACAACTTCTTTCAAATAAAGGGGCTACAACAAATTTGCTTAAAACAAAACCAATAATAGGAGCAATGGTAGCCGAAATTTCGCTCCAAATATTTATCCGACTCCAATACCATCGTAAAATTAAAACAGCACCTAATCCTGCCGATGATGCTATTAAAAAACGTGCAGCACCATCTATTGTATCAATAAAAGAAGTAATAACAAGAGCTATTGCCATTATTGAAACAGTAGCAATTCTTCCTATTAAAACTAACTTTTTTTGAAAAAGCACTTCATCGTTTTCGGTATCAATATTTTTATACAAATCGTTTGTTATATAGCTAGCTCCCCAGTTGAGTTGGGTTGATATAGTACTCATATAGGCTCCAAGAAAAGCAGTAAAAATCAATCCTCTGTAGCCAGTAGGCATAAAATCTCTCATGGCAAAAACAAAACCATTACCAGCTTCATTCATTGGTAAATCGGGATAAACTATTAAAGCACAAAGTCCAACAATTATCCAAGGCCAAGGACGAAGAGCATAATGTGCAATTTGAAAAAATAAGGTAGCTAAAACAGCATGTTTTTCGTTTTTTGTACTCATCATTCGTTGTGCAATGTAACCTCCACCACCAGGTTCGTTTCCTGGATACCAACTTGCCCACCATTGAACAGCTACAAATGAGAAAAAAGCTCCAATGGTTAATCCAAATGTTCCGATATCACTATTGGTTCCATTTAAGTTTGGAAAAAAATTAAACCGCCATTCAGGAAGTTTTTCTTTTAATCCAACAACTCCACCAACTTGTTCTGAATTTAACATGATAATTGCTAAAACTATGCAACCTCCCATTGCTAAAGTAAATTGCAAAGCATCTGTAATAGCAACACCGAGTAATCCTGATAAAGATGAATAAACAGCTATTAGTATCATTAAAATGGCGATGTAAATAAAGGCGGTAGGATAATCAATATTTAAAAAAATCATTAAAATTTTAATCATAGCAGCATTTACCCAACCAATAATAATAGTGTTAAAGAATAGACCTAAATAAACGGCTTTAAATTTTCTAAACAACTTAGTAACTTTTCCAGAATACCTTAATTCTAAAAATTCTAATTCGGTTAAAACATTTGCTTTTCGCCACATTTTTGCAAAAAAGAAAGTTGTTAACATTCCTCCAATAAGCATATTCCACCAAAGCCAATTGCCCGAAATACCATTTTTCTTTATAACTTCTGTAACCCATAATGGAGTGTCGGCTGCAAAAGTGGTTGCAACCATTGATAAACCTGCAATATACCAAGGTAAATTTCTTCCTGCCAGAAAAAAATCGGTTAACGAACCACTTGCTTTGTCTTTAAATTTTAAACCTATATAAAGTGATATCAGTAAAAATATTATGATAATTATCCAATCTAATGTTTCTAAAATCATTGTTTAAATTTTTAACGAAAAGTACAAAGATTAATAAGTCTGAAATTCAAGTTTAAAATAGATTATTAACAACAATTAGTAAATAAACCTTTTCGGAAAATAATTTTAAAACTAAATTTGACAGATGAGTTTTAAAATTGACATACAGCAAATACAGCAATACTCAAAATTGGAATTGATTGCTAAGCAGGTAGTAGAAGGCTTTATTACTGGTTTACATAAAAGTCCATTTCATGGTTTTTCGGTCGAATTTGCAGAACATCGATTGTATAATACCGGAGAATCTACACGTCATGTTGACTGGAAATTGTATGGGAGAACCGATAAATTATTTTTAAAACGGTATGAAGAAGAAACCAATTTACGATGTCAGTTGGTAATTGATGCTTCTTCATCAATGTATTTTCCTGAAATAGATTATGCTTCCGATAAATTTAACAAACTAAAATTTTCCATTTATGCATCGGCAGCCATAATGAATTTAATGAAAAAACAACGCGATGCAGCGGGTTTAAGTATTTTTAGTGATAAATTAGATGTTCATACTCCAGCAAAATCGAATACAGTTCATCATAAATATTTAATTCACGAACTAGAAAATTTAATTAATAAGCCTAATGTAAATAAAAAAACATTTGCAATAAAATCGTTGCATACCATTGCTGAAAGTCTGCACAAACGTTCTTTAATAATATTGTTCAGTGATATGATGGAGAATACAGGTCAACAAGAAGAGCTTTTTTCGGCTTTGCAGCATTTAAAACACAATAAGCACGAGGTAATATTGTTTCATACGGTTGATAAGGATAAAGAAATTGATTTTAATTTTGAAAATCGTCCATATCAGTTCATCGATTTAGAAAGCGGAGAAGAAATTAAATTGCATCCAAACGAAGTAAAAGAAAGCTATATAGCTCAAATTCAAGAACAAACCAATCAACTAAAATTGAAATGTGGTCAATATGGAATTGAGTTTGTTGAAATAGATGTAAATAAAGGTTTCCATCAGGTGTTACTTACCTATTTAATTAAGCGAAAAAAAATGAAATAATTTTTTTTAAAAAATTATGGAACATTAAAAAAATAATTACATTTGCACTCCTTTAAAGGAAAACGGTTTGGTAGTTCAGTTGGTTAGAATACCTGCCTGTCACGCAGGGGGTCGCGGGTTCGAGTCCCGTCCAGACCGCAGAACAAATATGAGAAGCCTTGAAAACATTGATTTTCAAGGCTTTTTTGTTTTCTACTGTCGAGCAATTGTCGAGCAACCATCTGTGTTTTTTTTATTTGTTACTTAGTTTAATCTAGTTTATCTTTGATGAATCAAATTTAACTTTATTATGTATAATATTCTAGTTCCCGTTGAAAAAAAATGGAGAGAACCTTTTTTAAGGTTTGTTGCTTTATTCGAGATAGTTTCTATTCCTTTACTTATTGTTTTAAAAAGAGTTCTTGTAAAAGATGGAAATTTGATTTATTCTAATTACCCTGTTAGATATTCTTGTATAGACTTGATGTTTGTTGATTTTCTTCAGTATAAGTTTCGGTTTATTTTTTTCGGAGTAAAAGCTAATCAGATGTTTATAATGGATAAAATTGAAGAAATGCAAATTCAAAGAGATCAGTCTGGTAGAAGAAAATCCAGAAGAAACATTTTTATTAGAAATGAATTTGAAATGTATAAATCAATAGTAAATTCAAATTTGTATGAAAAGATAATTTTTAATTCTATTTTATTTGGAGACGCATTAATGAAAATAGAAAAAGCTAAAAATGAATATCAGAAGATTAAATCTAAGGAGCAAGAATTAATATATAGTAAGAGGAAATTATCTTTCGATAAAATTCAATTTCCTGATAGTTATAAGGAAACAATGAATGCAATAATTGAGTATGAATATTTTTGTAATAATTCATCTGTCGATTTCGTTAATCCAGAATTTAGTAAAGTCAAGAAATATCTTGGAGATAAGTATGCGAATAGAGTTGATAGTCTTGATAAAGATAGATTAGACGATATTATTGGAAAGTTGAATTATATTGAGAAAGTAACTTTTTCCAAAGCAACTATTAGAGAATCCATAAAGTGGTCAAATCAATCTTTAAAGATTGCGATTTATTTTAAAAATGATGAAGTTAAAAAGAAAATTGAAGAAAGATTAGATTTTTTGAAGAAAGAATATTCCAAATGGATTTAATTTAATTGCCTTATTTGTAGATATTTATGGTGGATAGTTGGTTACCAACTATCACTAAAATATAATTATCCTGCTTTACTTCGCTTAGTATTAACAATTAAAACTAAAGCAAAATGGAAGCAGAAATCAAAATCCAATTATTAAATGGAAACCAACTAAGTTATGTTGGATTAAATGAGTTTATATCCTTAATCTCATTAAAAATCAAAAACAGTAATTCTTTTAGTGTTTTAACTCCCCAACATGATGCAAATCAATTTATGAAAATCCAGGAGGTTTGCAATTTACTAAGGATAAGTAAACCAACAATTTATAATTGGATTGAAAAAGGTATATTAACACCTATTAAAATACAAGGAAGAGTTTATTATAATAGAGAAGATGTTTTAAAGCTTTTAGAAACAAATAAAAAGGGATAAACCACCACAGCCATCCCTCATTTATTAATCTTTAAAATACTATCTATTTACATGAACAAAGATAAAGAAAAATATCCGTACCTACGGATAGGTTTTTCATATAAAATTATAGTTGAAAAACCATTATTATCAGGAGATACCATAACCACTTTACAGGAGTGGAGAAAAGAAACTATAAAAGAAGACCACCCAACAAATAAAAATATACTTCGGGATATTCCTAAATATTTTGGCACAGTTGTTTACCCCGATCATATAAATTATAAACGAAGTATAGCTGGATTTTACAACACGTATGAGCCTTTAGATTATCAGCCAATAGAAGGTGAATGTGAAACGATTTTGATGTTTTTAAAACATATTTTTCAGGAGCAATTGGATATTGGGTTAGATTACATAAGTATCTTGTATAAATATCCTCTACAACCCTTGCCAATATTGTGCTTGGTGTCAGTTAAGCGGAAAACAGGTAAGAGTACTTTTTTGGAGTTACTTAAATTGATTTTTGGTAGAAACATGACTAAAAGTTTTACTCAAGATTTACAATCGAGGTTTAATTCTGATTTGGTTGGTAAATTGATAATTGCAGCAGAAGAAATACTTTTTGAGCGATTGGAGGAGACCGAGAAGTTCAAATACCTAAGCACTTCTAGGACTTTCAAAAGTGAATCAAAAGGAAAGGATAGAGAAGAGATTCCTTTCTTTGGCAAATTTATCCTACTAAGTAATCATGAGGAAACCTTTATAAAAATTGAGCCAGGGGAAGACAGATTCTGGGTAATTCAAGTAAAATCATTCGGAAATGAGGATGTCAGTCTTTTGGAGCAGATGAAAAATGAAATACCTCAATTTCTACATTTTCTACTTCAACGAAAAATGCACACAACTAACCGTACAAGATTGTGGTTTGAATTTAAAGATTACGAAACTGAAGCATTAAAAAGAGTAATCAACCATAACAAAAATAGAGTTGAAATTGAGTTGGTAAATATCTTCTTAACCATTATGGAAAATTTTGAAGAAGATACAATTTGTTTTCAACCGAACGATTTGGCTAATTATTTATCTAAATCATATTTGCGAACAGATTTAACCATGATAAGAAAACTGCTTAAGGAGAAATGGAAATTAGTTCCTGTATCGAATTCACTTTCTTACAAAAGGTTTTTTCTTTTATCTGATGGTAGTTTTTCTTCAAATGTAGAAAAAGGAAGGTATTATACCATTACTAAAGCTTGGATTAAAGAAAATTATGATGATTTGATGAACTAAACTTGTTAGCTATTGATTAATAACGACTTAATGTATTCATCACTTTATCATCAATAGTTCATCAAAAGTAAAAATGATGAATAATACTAATATAACAAGTGATTATAAAATGATGACAAATTGATGAATCCTGAAAGTATTGTTGTTATTGGTTTACAGACTTTTTTTTCATCATTTCATCAAAAAAACAAAAAAATAGACTACTCAGGCTTTAGGAAAAAAATGGAATAGCTTTTTTTTCCTAAAGCCAAAGATGAACCATGTTAGAAAATGTGAATTTATTGATAGAAATATTTTATTACAAAGAGGTATAGCAAGTCATGTTTTTAGTGCTAATTAATACCGATGTATTGTAGCTCAAAAAACGACTTGGTATTCGCTTTCAGCTCATACAAAAAAAAGAAAAAAATGGAAAATAATTCGACAAAAAACAAAGGTGGTCGACCTCTATCTGAAGAACACGAAAAACAAGAATATCGGTTGGTAACTTATTTAGACCAAACCGAAAAAGAAGCGTATTTAATTTTTAAGAGAAATAATATTGGAAGCCATTCTTTTCACTTGAAAAATGCTTTAATGCAATACGTTGGTTCAGCACCTCAAAAAACAAAAATCAATAAAGATGCAATCAGGATAATTGCAGAACTAAATAAACTGGCTTCAAACTTAAATCAAATAGCAAAACACTTGAATAAAGGGTTGGATTTGGACGGAGCTTCTACCATTGAGTTTTTAAAAAATCAAAAACAAGCATTGCGTTTGATTTCAGAAATTAAAGAAAACATAACAAAATAAGATGGCAACAATTGATGATTTAGTTAAAAAGCTAGATGAAGTCCATTCATCAACTGAAACAACTGAAGGTATTTTAGCTGAAGTACTGGACAAGCTAAACGAAGTTCAAAAAGCTATTCAAACTAATGATATTGAAAACCCAAATGAAAACGAAACACTTAACAAATTAGCAGCATTAGAAAGAACGCTACATCTAGTCATAGAAAACAAGCCTTTATTATCAGAGCTTCAAGCGTTAAAGCTTCAGTTGGAAAAATGGTTCTCAAAACCTCAAGAAGAAGCTAAAAATATTGTGGTGTTTGGTGGAAACAATGCAATTGTTCGTTACCATCAAATTATGTTAGGTTTTGGTATCATAGTTTTAGTGAAATTGGGTTTTGATTATATTCCAAATTATTTGATTCAGAAACGACAGCTCGAACAGGAATTTTTCATTTACAAAACCTATACAGAAACACATCAATTAAATGAGTTTTACCAAACAAAAAGTACTCAACACTTCGACAGTTTAATGGAATCAATCAAAAACCAATCAAATGAGTTTAAAACGAAACATCAAAAGCTCATTGAATTTTGGAACAAGGAGCATGAAAAAGTTGTTTTAGAGCAGCAAATTAAACAGAACAAACAACGAATAAAAGAACTGGAGAAATGATTTGTAAAATGGCAATTATTGCAGAGCAGCATACTTTAAATTCATTGGAATATGCTGAACGTGGCGGAGAACAACTTTACACCAACAACGTGTTTGGTTCTCCAAAAGAAATTTTCAACGACTTTAAGTTGATTCAAGATTTAAACGATAGAGCCAAAAACAAAAGCATTCATGCTATTTTATCCTTTAATCCAAAAGATGATTTGCAAAGATTAACCAAACAGGACTTGATTGATATTTCAAATAAATACCTGGAAAAACACGGTTTTGATGACAACCAAGCTGCCGTTTACTTGCATAATGATAAGGCACATATACATTTACATATTGTTGCAAACCGAATTAAAATGGACGGAATTTGTGTAAGTTCTTCCAACAATTACTTTAAGAATTTGGAATTTGCTAAAGAAATGGAAAACCATTATCAGTTGATTAAAACCAATAGAAAAGAAAAAGGTGTCGATTTTGTAAAGGACAGCCAAAGAGCCAATCAAATTAAAGCCAAAATCGACAAAGCCCTTTTAAAAAGTTCAACAATGGACGAGTTTTGCAAACACATGAAAAACATGAATGTATTGGTTTTAAGAGGACGTGGTATAGCCTTTGTAGATGGTTCGGGAGCAAAGTTTAAAGGTTCTGAAATTGGCAGGGAATATTCCCTAATGGGCATCGAAAAACAACTTAATCAAACTGCTTCATCTTTAGATTTAAAGCAAGAACCTGGAGCGAAACTAACTGTTGAACCAAAAGTTGAAAATCAAACCGAATTAAATCTGTCGATTTCAGATTTTTATATTAATCCTAAACACTTTAGAGACGACGATGAAGAGGAAGATTACAAGAAACGCAAAAACAGAAATAGAGGCTTTTAATCTTCAAGTTCGCAATTCTCTTCAAAATAGAGTTTACGGTTGGTTAAATCGACACAACATAGTTTTCCTAGTTCTGGTTTAGGGTTTTGATTTTCTGATTTTAACAAATAAGCTTTAGTGTAACAACAACCGGCATCAATATTTAGTACTTTTTTTTCTTCAAAGTTGTGAAATTGAGTTTCAATATCAAGTTGTGTTTGTGCCGTATGACCGTGAATAACATAGCGATTTCCCAACCATTTGTAATCCAAAAACTCATACCAGTTCCTGGTCCACAAAACCACACTTGGTAAAAATGGGTCTTTAAACTGTATGTTGTTTATTCCTGCATGAACAAAAATAAAATCATCAACTTCAGCTTTAAGCAGCATGGATTTAAAAAACAATTGGTATTGCTGCTCCAATTCGTTATAGTTGGTTACTCCAAAGCTTTCAAGTGTTTCTCTTCCACCGTTTCTTAACCACCTTTCTTGATCTGAATCGGAATTAACGCTGTTTATCATCAATTCTTCATGGTTTCCCAATAATTTTTCAATTAAAAAACCTTCAGCCTTAAGTTTTAATATGTGGTCGATTAAAAGTTTCGTGTTTGCTCCCCTATCAACTAAATCGCCTAGCAAGTAAAGTTTATCGGTTTTGTTGAATTTGATTTGTTGCAACAGTTTTATAAATGTCTTTCCGCAACCGTGAATGTCTGATATGGCTAAAGTTCTACTCATTTTATTGAGCTGCAAAATTACTGATAATAAAGCAATACTAGATGTTAAACCAACTCACAAACTTTGTTGAAAACACTTCATAAGTTTTAGCGTTTTTTAGCACAAAAAATCTGATTTTTAAAGTTCTTAAAGCACAACGATTTATATGGCATTATATCAAACATCAGTATTAAAAAATTACCTTAAAAGACAGGACAAAGAAACCGTCGCTAAAGCGTTTAAAAAGTTTAGCAAATACTTCCATAACACTAGCATACAGCAAAACATTAGAGAAAGCAAAGAAGAACAATTTCAGGAAGGATTTTTACGTGAATTGTTTGTAGATATTTTGGGTTACACCCTAAACCCACACCCCAATTATAACCTAACCACCGAACTAAAAAACGAAAAAGGAGCAAAAAAAGCCGATGGTGCAATTTTACTCGATGGAAATGCTTTGGGAGTTATTGAGCTAAAAAGCACCAAAACCAAAGATTTAGAAAGCATACGCCAACAGGCATTTGATTACAAAGCAAACCAAACAGGCTGCGTGTATGTAATTACTTCTAATTTCGAAAAGCTTCGTTTTTACATTAACAATGCTGTTGAATTTGAAGAGTTTGATTTGTTTACCCTTACCGAAAGCCGATTTGAACTGCTTTATTTGTGTTTGCACAAAGACAATTTACTAAGCAATGTTCCGCTTAAAATTAAAGAAGCTTCAGTTCGTGAGGAAGAAGTAATTACCAAACAGTTTTACAACGATTATTCGTTGTTTAAACGCGAGTTGTTTAGAGATTTGGTAAAACTCAACATGAAAAACGAAGTGTTTAGACATGAGTTGAGTATACAGGATGCCGAAAGAGCCAACAAAAACATTAAACACACTTTATTTAAAAAATCTCAAAAGTTAATTGACCGCTTTTTGTTTATCTTTTTTGCTGAAGATAGGGATTTGTTGCCTCCCAACTCTACCCTAAAAATATTAGAGCAATGGAACAAACTCAAAGATTTAGATGCTTATGCACCGCTTTACGAAAGGTTTAAACTCTACTTTGGTTATTTAGATACTGGAAGAAAAGGAACAGACAAAGGAGCTGAAATTTTTGCCTACAATGGCGGATTGTTTAAACCCGATACCATTTTAGATAGTTTACTTATTAGTGATGAATTACTTTTTAAACATACAAAAACCCTTTCTAAATATGATTTTGAAAGCCAAGTTGATGTAAATATACTAGGACATATTTTTGAAAACTCGCTCAACGAAATAGAAAGTGTAAATGCCGAAATTGAAGGCGTTGAGTTTGACAAACAAAAAACCAAACGTAAAAAAGACGGAGTTTTCTATACACCAAAATACATTACCAAATACATTGTGGACAATACTGTTGGCAAGTTGTGTGAGGAAAAGAAAGCAGAACTAAATATTGTTGACGAAGAATACACCAAAAACCGAAAAGGACGAACAACAGCCAAACTAAAAGAGCTGAAAGACCAATTGGACAATTACCGAAATTGGTTACTGCAATTAACCATTTGTGACCCTGCTTGTGGCTCTGGAGCATTTTTAAATCAAGCGTTAGATTTTTTAATAAAAGAACACCAATACATTGACGAATTACAAACCAGTTTGTTGGGTGGTGGTTTTGTGTTCCCTGATATTGAAAATACCGTATTAGAAAACAACATTTTTGGAGTTGACCTTAACGAAGAAAGTGTTGAAATAGCCAAACTTTCGTTATGGTTGCGTACCGCACAGCCACGCAGAAAATTAAACGATTTAAGCAGTAATATAAAATGTGGCAATTCTTTAATTGACGACCCAAAAGTTGCAGGAGATAAAGCGTTTAAATGGGAAGATGAGTTTCCTCAAATTTTTGCCAAAGGCGGTTTTGATGTGGTAATTGGAAATCCGCCTTATGGTGCAAAACTTGATAAAAAAGATTTAGATTTTATCGTTACTAAATATTCAATTGGTGGATTAACAAAATTATTAAGCGATACCTATATTGCTTTTTACATCATTTCGAGTAATTTGCTTTTAAAAAACAAAGGCTTATTAAGTTTTATTGCACCAAATACATGGAGGTTAATTTCTAGTGGCGATAAGTTTAGAAATTATATGATGGGGGAGCAAGTATCTGTATTCAAAATTGTTCAACATCTTGAAAAAGTTTTTGCAGATGCTACTGTTGATTGTGATACTGTTTTCTTAACTAAAGATAAAAATATAGATAAAGTTAATTTAATAATTAAAAATGGTGAAGTTGATGTTTTGAATCATTATATTGAATTTGAAAAATTAAAAGAACAGCCTTTTTTTAATTTAAACCTTACTATGCGGCATTATACTTTAATAGATAAAATTAAAAGTCAAGGTAAATTAATTTCTGAACTTTTTTCAATTAAGAATGGCATCAAACCATATGAAAAAGGAAAAGGAACACCTCCTCAAACTGTGGAAACTATGAAATTAAAACCATTCACTTCTGAAAACAAGATATCTGAAAATTCATTACCATTAATTGGAGGTAGTTTATTTAATAGATATAAATTATATTGGGATGAAAACAGTTGGATTGAATATGGGGAATGGTTAGCTGCACCAAGAGATTCATCAATATTTGATGTGAATGAAAAATTAATCTTTCGACAAACATCAGATAGTATTATTGGAACAAAGATTGAAAAAGGATATATCATGAGAAACAATACTCATATCCTTTTACCAAATGATAATCGAGTGAATATTAATTATGCTTTAGGAGTTTTAAATTCTAAGTTAACTAACTATTATTATTGGACTATAAATCCTGAAAAAGGAGAGGCAATGGCAGAAGTCAAAGCATTTCATTTGGGATTATTGATTCTACCAATTGCTACTAATAAATTTCAGCATGAAATAGAAAATAAAGTCAATATTTTATTAATTAAAAATAGAACGTTAATTGGCTTAATCAATAAATTCACAAACTACATACAATCTCAATTCTTCATAGAAAAACTTACTACCAAACTCCAAAACTGGCACGAGTTAACCTTTGCAGAGTTTATAAAAGAGATAAATAAAGCCATTAAAACAGTTGGAGGCACACCATTAACCAAACTGCAAGAAATGGAGTGGATGGAAGTTTTTGAAACCAAAAAAGCAGAAGCCCAAACCCTAAAAGCTGAAATTGATAAAACTGATAAGGAAATAGATAAAATGGTTTATGAGCTTTATGGGTTAACGGATGAGGAAATTAAAATTGTGGAGGGGAATTAAAAAATAAACATGAGAATTTTAAATAATAATGAATTTAGCATAGCAAATGCCATTAGAAACTTTTCGTTAGTACATGGTGGTAATGGGAGTAAATTTTACATCGGAATAACAAATGATATACAAAGAAGATTGTTTGACGAACATAAGGTAGATGAAGAAAAAGGAACTTACTATGTAAGAGAAGCTATTTCTAAAGGCTCTGCTGGAAAAATAGAAAAATATCTATTAGAAAAATATCCTTTTTTTGAGGGAGATACTGGAGGAGGGAATGATGATAGTGTATTTATTTATATCTATAAAATTGTAGATACTACTTTTCAAAGAACAAATGAAGGAACTCATTTTGATGATGCAACATTAATTACTGGATAAACAATTAATCATGAACGATAAAAGAGGATCAATATGGAGAAAATGGGATTTGCATGTACATACCCCATGTTCTATCTATCAAGAATATGGAGGAGACACACCTGAAGTATGGGAGAAATATATTACTGATTTAGAAAGTTTACCACCTGAAATTAAAGTTCTTGGTATTAACGACTATATTTTTCTTGATGGTTATAAAAAAGTAATTGAGTACAAACAGAATGGGCGATTGCCAAAAATAGATTTAATATTGCCTGTTATTGAACTTAGGATTAATCGTTTTGGAAGTTTAAGCAATGATGATGCTTGGAGTAGAATTAATCTACATATAATTTTTTCTAATGATTTAACGGCAAATGTAATAGAAGCACAATTTTTACAAGCAATTCAAACCTGTTATCAATTATCCCCTGAACATAGTGGTTATTGGGGTGGAGTCATTTCTAGAACAAGCCTTGAAGAACTGGGAAAAAAGATAAAAGAAACTTCACCTTCTCCAATGACTGATAGTGATTTGAAAATAGGTTTTTATAATTTAAATTTCAAAGAAGATGAAGTTTTTGAAAAACTTGAAAAAACACATTTTTTTCATAATAAATATTTGACTGCTTTAGGAAAAACAGAGTGGGACGCATTAAGATGGGAAGGTTCTCCAGCTGAGAAGAAATCTATTATTAATAAAGTAGATTTTGTTTTTACCGCTTCTGAATCAAAAGAAAATTACGATAAAGCGAAACAAAAACTACTCAGCCAAGCTGTAAACCATTTATTATTAGACTGTAGTGATTCTCATCATTTTAGCGATACTACAAAAAAAGATAGAATAGGTAATTGTTTGACATGGATAAAATCAGACCCTACATTTGAAGGGTTGAGGCAATTAAAATTTGAACCTGATTTAAGACTTTATGTTGGAGAAAATCCAACTTCAAGATTTCCCAAATTAAAAATTAATGGGTTAGAAATTTCAAATTCAAACGGATTTCAGTTAATTAATCAAAAAGTACCATTCAACAGTGATTTAGTTTCTATTGTTGGAGGAAGAGGAGCAGGTAAATCTGCGTTATTAGAAACAATGACTTTTTGTTTCGGTAAAAACAAAAGCGGAGGAGGGTTTAGTGAAGATTTTTCTGATGATTTTGCAAAATCAAATACATACATTGATTTTTTTAAACGAAAAGGAGCTGATGCTGAGTTAAAATTACGATATACAGACTTAGATAATAATGAACTACCAGAGTTTTCAACAACAATTCAAAATAATCAAGAATATTGTAATTACCCACTTTTATATTTAGGTCAAAATCAAATTGAAGAGTTTGCAAATAATTCTAAAAAGATTCATGATTTAGCTTTTGAAGCTGTTGTAATGAACTCTGGGTTATCAGACGAAATAAGTAGCATACAGAATGAGATAAAAGCTAATGAAGCAGAATTAATAAGTGTAAATAAAGATATAGAAGCCTCAAGACTTCAATTACTTTCATATAATATAGATAAAGTTAAAGCTGAAAAGCAAAGAATTGAAAAAGAAATAAAACTTCTTTCATCAAAAGAAACAAGAGAAATAATTGAAAAACTAAGCGAAAGTAGAAAGAAAAAAGATAATCATAATAAAGTTAAGGAACTTATAAAGGAGCTTAAAAATGATTTTGAAGAATTAACCATAGAATATAAATCGCAATCTGAGGAAGTAAATAAGCTCTTGCCGTTAATAGGGATTGATGGTATAGAACTTCATATTGACTTTACAAAAATACTTTCAGATATTGAAAATATTAAAAATAAAGTAAATCAGTCAAGTATTCCTAAAGAGCATGATGAAAATATGAAAGAAGCTGAAAAGCAACTTGAAGGCAAAACAGAGATTTCAGCATCATATTTTGATAGCTTAAAGTCAAAATTGGAGGAAACAGATAAATTAATCATGCAATTTAAACAAGAGGAAGAATATTTAACTAAAAGTCTGAAAGAAAGGTATGATATTTTAATTGAATTTGATAAGTTATATCAAGAACTTGATGTTTTATATAGTAAAGCAATAGAAAAATTCGCAGAGAATCATTCAGGTATATTAAAGTCTTTACAGTTAAAATCAGAGGTTGGTTTTGGATTGAAACAAATGGTTCGTGATTTATTTCAAAAAGTTGATAGAAGAAAAGTCAAATCAATTGATAAGTTTGCGAATGAAATTCTTCAACTTTCTGAACCACTTGGTGAGAAGTTTGATTACTCCAATTGGATTAAACAGTTTCAAAAATCTCCTGAAAACTTCAACTATTTTTATGAAGATGGATTAAAGGCATTTGAAGAACTCGTATTTAAAAATTATTATTATTTAGATACGCAAATTTCTTATGAAGTGGAGGAAGGTAATTTCAAACCTTTAAAAACTCTCTCTTTGGGGCAGAAAGGAACCGTATTATTAAAACTGTATTTAAGTGTTGGTAGTAATTGTCCAATAATTATTGACCAACCAGAAGACCATTTGGATAATCATTTTATTTATACTGATTTAGTTTCTACACTAAGGAGTGCTAAAGAAAAGAGGCAAATAATACTTGTAACACATGATGCCAATATCGTAGTTAACGGAGATTCCGAACAAGTGATAATTGCCAAATTTAGTGATGATTCTATTGATTATGAATTATCTGGTTCGTTAGAAAATCCAATAATAAGAGATACTGTAGCAAAAATTCTTGAGGGAGGAGATGAAGCATTTATGAAACGTGAAAAAAAATATCAATTTGTCTTTAAATAAAGGCAGAATATTAATTATATGGCGTACAAAGATTTACATGACTCACCGTTTGATGAAAGCACCATTGCAAAACTGGAAATATTTCAGGATTATGCACAGGCTTGGATTCCAACTTTTGTAATGCAACCTCATATTTCTGAAATTCACATTTTCGATTTTTTTGCCGGAACAGGTTACGATAAAAATGGAGTGGCAGGTAGCCCTATTCGTATTTTAACCAAAATACAAGAGCAAAAGGGTTATCTCTTTCAAAAGAATGTAAATATTGTGGTTCATTTGAATGAATTTGAACCCATTAAAAAGAAACAACAAAAATTTGAGCAGTTAAAAAAATCTTGCTCAGAATTTATGGAAGCAGATTCAAGTCTTTCCAGCAGGGTTAAAATTGAATATTACAATGAAGATTTTGAAACATTATTCCCGAAGCTAATTTCAACAATCAAAGATTATCCTTCACTTGTTTATTTAGACCAAAATGGAATAAAATTTCTATCTGAAAAATATTTCATGGAGTTAGAAAAAACTTCACAAACCGATTTTCTATATTTTGTTTCATCTTCCTATTTCTGGAGGTTTGGAAAAAGTGATGAATTTAAAATTCATTTAGATATAGATATGGATGAAGCCAAAAAGAATGGATATAAAAAAATACATAGAACCATTACACGTGAACTAAGAAATAAACTTCCAGTTTATACAAAACTGAAACTTTATCCGTTTTCTTTAAGAAAAGGAGTAAACATTCATGGAATTATATTTGGTGCTTCTCATCCAAGAGCTGTAGATAAGTTTCTATCAATTGGTTGGAAAAGAAATGGAGATAATGGAGATGCAAATTTCGACATTGATGATGAAGCAGGAAATGCTCAACTTGATTTATTTGTAGGACAAAAGCTAAGTAAGATTGAGAGTTTTAAACAAGAGGTTTGTGATAGAATCCGTGAAGGAGTTATTAAAAACAACTTTGAAATGTTGAATTTCGTATATGAACAAGGTCATATTGGTAAACATGCAGCAGATTGTTTAAAGGATATGAAAAGCAAAGGGGAAATCAATTTTATTGGGAGTTCTTCTCCGTCTGTAACTTATGATAATGTATTTAAGAATAAAAAGAAAGTTGAATACCAAATTATAAAGAAATGAAAAAGTCAAAAATCGAGTGGACAGAAGAAACTTGGAATCCAACAACGGGTTGTACCAAAGTTTCGGCAGGATGTAAAAATTGTTACGCAGAAGTAATGGCTAACAGATTGAAAGCGATGGGAACACCAGGTTATGAAAATGGCTTTGAATTTACTTTAATGCCTGATAGACTAGAACAGCCATTAAAAAAGAAAAAAGGAACAAAGTATTTTGTAAACTCAATGAGTGATTTGTTCCATGAAAAAATGCCTAAAGTTTTTTTAGACAAAATACTTGGAGTTATTAGCTTAACACCACAACATATTTATCAGATTCTCACAAAGCGAGAAAATGCCATGTTTGACTATTTTAAGGATAAACATGTACCTGAAAATATTTGGTTAGGAGTAACTGTTGAAGATAAAAAGCATGGTGTTCCTAGAATAGATAAATTAAGAAACATTAATGCAAGTATTAAGTTTCTTTCAGTAGAACCATTACTTGAAGATATTGGAAAAATAGATTTAACAGGCATTGATTGGGTTATAGTTGGTGGAGAAAGTGGAGCGAAAGCAAGACCAATGAAAAAAGAATGGGCTTTAAGCGTTCAAAAACAATGCGAAGAACAAAATGTAGCTTTTTTCTTTAAACAATGGGGAGCTTGGGGTGCTGATGGAGTAAAAAGAAGTAAAAAATCAAATGGACGTATCCTTGAAGGAAAAGAGTGGAGTGAATATCCTGAATTGGTTTAATATAAAAACTATCATCAATTTCATCCTTTCCTATTCTTAACTATAACTATTCAATCTATAAAAGAGTTGGTGTTGCCATGTGAAAATGAAGAACTAAATGAGCTAGATTTTGAGTAAAAAAGCATAGTTTTGAAACATGGCTACTACTAATGACAATCGTTTTTTTAAAAATTATAACACCTGGACAAGTGGCAATGAATTACGATTTTCAAACCTCTCTAACCAAAGAGTAGTACCCGAATTTATCAATTCTGTTAAACGATTACATTTAAAATTTAATCACAAAACAATCAGATTAAATTTTGAAGAAATTAAAACCATATACCCTTTCCCAACAACTGCAATTTCTGGCTGTATTCATTATTTTAAGAACAATTATGGAATTGAATTTGAATTTTTAAATGTACCTGAATACCTCCATAACATTCATTTTGAAGCTCCAATTGTTGTTGACGAAACTAAAATTGACAGGCACACCGATTGTTTAGATAAAATATGGATGTTTAGTAACTCAGATCAAGTACATGCACTTGTTAATGGTTTATTAGCAAATATTAGAAAAGCAATTGAATGTGAACCAGGAGTTATTGATGCTTGTACTTGGGGTTTAAATGAGATAATGGATAATGTTATTCAACATTCTGAAGCTGATTGCGGTTTTATTATGGCTGTAGTACATAAAAAAACAAAGCATATCAGCATTTGTATATTTGACTATGGTATCGGAATTTATAAGTCGTTAAAAAACTCAGGAAATCACAAGCCTAAAAGTGCACCTGATGCCATTTCTTTAGCCGTTCAAGAAGGTATAACAAGAGATAAAAGTGTTGGACAAGGTAATGGAATGTGGGGATTGTATAATATCGTTAATTTAAATACAGGTATTATGACTATTATTTCTGGAAAGGGCGGTTTAAGTCTGAATAAGGGGATAATGAAGACATTTGAGGAAATACAAATGTTGAGTAAAGAGCAACAAGCTACGATTGTTAGTTTTAACTTAAACCTTAGTAAAGATATTTCTATAAAGGAAGCTTTAGGTGGTCATGAGTTAACAGATATGTATATCGAAAATATGGAAGATGAACATGATAGAATTGTGTTTAGAATTGCAGATGCTACTTCAGGAACTGGCACAAGACAATCGGGTTTAAAGCTTAAAAATGAAATAATTAATTTGTATAAAAAAACTAAGAAACCTATACTTATAGATTTTGCTGAAATTGGTATTGTATCATCATCGTTTGCAGATGAATTTATTGGAAAAATGGTAATTGATTTAGGATTCTTCCAGTTTCAACAAATCTATACATTAATAAATATGAATACCACAATACAATCAATTGTTCAGCGTTCGTTAAGTCAAAGAATGGCAGAATCAATAAAGGGAAAAAACTAAATAATAAAAAAGTGGATTTTTATTTGGAAAAAAATTCTAAATTTGCACTCTAGATATCCAAAAAGAGATGATATGTTAAATAGAACTTCTCTGGTTATCAAAAGTTGTGGCTACTAAAAATCAAATAAAGGCTTACCGAAAGGTAAGCCTTGTTTATTTTAGATATCTTTTGTACTTAGATACATATCCGTTTTTTTTCCTGAAGCCATTTTTTTGAATCTACCCTAAACACTTTTAAAAGTGCGTTAGAAATTGAGTGAAGGGATGCATGGTTAGTAGTTAATTAGCTGAGTAGTTTATCAAAAAAAATTATTCTCCATAATTTCCATATTGTTTAATCATGCCAATTTCTCCTAGTTGTTGAGTAATTCCTTTCCATTTTACACCAATAGAGTTAAAATATATTTCTCTTCTAGCTCCAATGTTAATCCAATCATGTTGGTCTTTTAAAAATTCAACCATTTTTTCTCTATTATAATATTTTTCTAATACTTCAACATCTTTCAATATATCTAATGACCATTCAAATACAACTGAAAGAATAGTTTCAGGATACATTCTTTTTTTTATAACACTTGAATCAAACATATTATAACATGTAAGATTTTTTATTTCGTTTTCTCCCATAATATTTCCAGCATCCATTGGAAAATGAATTTCTTCATAAGCTTCAGTTATTTTAGAAAGTTCATTAAGCTCTTGTATCAAAGGGTCTGACTGCGGAGTAAGATTAGTAATTAAATCAGCTATTTCCTCTTGGCGTGTAATAGCTGCTTCGTATTCTGATTTTTTTATTTTATTCATTGTTTTTAAGTATTTCCAAATCAATTCCGCCCAACTCTTTTGCTTGTTGCTCATAATAAGTAATTGTATCAGGGTCGGATGCCTGTTTCTGCATCAAAGCATAGATTTTTTCTTTATTGGCTTTGAGGTCAACTAATTTTTGTTCAAACGAACCCTTGTTAGTGGTTTTCATAGTATTATTTAAATAATGGAAATTAAGGATAGTTAAAATTACAATTCTTTTACCTCATTTTACTATGTTTAGCAAATGAAATTACATTTAAAATTAGGTGTTTTTACTTAAAAATTCATTAAGTATAATTACTTAGTCAATTAATGTAGTTATCCTTATTTCAAATAGTTATCAACAAAATGACAATTTTTTTGTCATGTAAAACTGTGTAAAAGTCAATAGTAAAAAGAGGTAAAGTAGGGTAAAAGTTATTAAGACTTTATAAACACCATAAATTTCATTTTTTAGTTAAACATACTTTTTTACTTTAGTTTTTTTAAATCATCATCATTTTTAAGAAAAAAGAAGTTAAACTCTAAAATCATTCTACGAACTAAAGAAAAATACACATGAAAAAAAGTTTTAAAATTTTAGCCCTATTAATGCTATCAACAACAGCATTATTCTCTCAAACAGTAAACATGCTATCAGATACAGGTAATGTTGGTGTAGGAACAGCATCGCCAAGTACTAAATTGGAAGTTATTGGAGATACAAAACTTGATGGACGATTAGAAATTATAAACGAAGTGAGTATAAAAGATAGCTTAAAAGTTGATAAGAAATTAACCGTTGAACAAGATGTGAAAATTAAAGGGCAATCTGTTTTTGATGGTGAGGGAAAGTTTAAAAGTGATTTACGTGTTTTAGGTACTGCACGAATGAAAGAGAAACTTGTTGTTGATAGTATAGCTAATTTTAAAGATAAGATAGTGGTTGATGGTTTAGGAAGATTTAATGGAGATATCAAACTTACAGGAGAATTTATATTTGGAAATAATAAAAAAATAGGTTATTTACCAGCATCAGGAGGTAATCCAGAAATTATTGGCTTTGGTAGAGCACCTAGTCTAGACCCATTAGCTGACCCCTGTTTTTCTCCAGTTATACCAACATACAATCAGTTTAGCGGAATGATACAGGCATGGGGCTATAGTGATAATGACCCAATTAACGGAAAAGTAAATGTGTTGAATATGGGGTACGATGGGGCAAATGGGATTATAGATATGAAAGGAGTTTATACAGATAACTCTAACTCAAAATTGTTAATTAATTGGTACTGTGGAAAAGATGTTGCTATTAATGCAAACCCAGCGAAAGGTGGAAATGTAACAATGACTTCTTCTGCTACTGGAATGGTTGGAATAGGTAAAACACCTTTGTACAAGCTTGATGTTGCGGGAAATATGAGTATTAACAGTAATAAATTGTTTTTTAAAGACGAAAATCATGGATTAGGATATTTTCAAGCTCATGCCGACCAAACTATTGACGGACCAGTTTTGTTTGGTTATTCAGGTGGAGCGTTAGCTACTAAACAAGGAACAGTAACTAAAAATATTTTAACATGGAATGCAATTGGGGAAGTTAGCATTAAGTCAGATGCAACACAGAATACTAAAACTTATACCGTTGTTGATGGTGTTTCAGGATATGATGTGTATAGAGTAATGAGTAACGGACATGTATTTGCTACCGAGTTAACCATTAAATTAAAAGAAGATTTCCCAGATTATGTATTTGCAAAAGACTACCAATTGATGCCGTTGGCTGAATTGGATAAATTTATTACAAAAAACAAACATTTACCTAATATTCCTAATGCTAAAGAAGTTGAAAAAAACGGACTTAATGTAAGTGAAATCCAACTGAAACAAATGGAAAAAATAGAAGAGTTGACCTTGTATATTTTAGAATTAAACAAGAGGTTAGAAAAGCTGGAAAAAGAAAACACTTTATTGAAAGAAGAAAAATAATCCCAAAGGAAATTACCATGATGAAAAACATAATGTTGATAGCATTTTTGCTTACAAATATTTCGGTTTATTCTCAAACTATTGAATATGTTTATGATGCAGCAGGAAACAGGACACAACGAAAATTGTTTGTTTTAGACCCTGGTGGAGGAACTTCACGACTTGGTCAAATACCTTCAGAAGAACCAATCTCAGAACAGTTAACAACTGATTCGAAGTTAACCATCTATCCAAACCCAGTAAAAGAACAATTAAACCTAAAAGTAGATGGTTCATTTGTAGCTTACGATATTGTTTTAACCGACCTAACAGGGAAAGTTTTTTTATCTAAAACAATAAATGACAGTTCTACTCAGCTCGATTTTACTACTTATCCTAAAGGGATTTACCTACTCCGCACAGGAGCAAACAACCAATTTACCGAATGGAAAATTATTAAACAGTAAGGATAATGAAGAAATTAATAAACAGCATAATCATTTTAATGTGTTTAACAAACACCTTAGATGCTCAAACGGTAATTACGTTGAATCAACCCGAAAGTGGTAATAAAATACATGTAGCTACGGAAAAAATTAATTTTATCCCTAATTATAATTTTCAGGGTAGTACATCAAATCAAAATCACTCCTACATAGATAATACGATACCTGGTCAAATGGATTATTCTTCAGGAGTTTTTACTGGAGGAACATTTGAGAAGGATATTAATACTGATTTGGCAGTGGGTTACACGACTGGAAGTCATGCTGTAACACCTTTTGGTGCAGCAAATTATACAATACCTCTAAAACTTCCACCAGGGACAAGTAGTTTAATGCCTGAATTAAGTATTTCTTATAGTAGTCAAGGAGGTAACGCTGAATTGGGTATGGGATGGAATATTAATGGATTATCAGCTATTTCTAGAGTTTCCAAAACAAAATATCATAATAATGTAATTGAACCAGTCAAATTAGATAATACAGATCAATTCTCATTAGATGGTAACCGTATTATTGCAGAAATTCCACAATCGCATGGCTTAACTGGAGCAATCTATTATACAGAAATAGAAACCTTTTCAAGAATTACATCCTATGGTTATGTCTCTGGTAAAGGACCAACATGGTTTAAAGTAGAAACAAAAGATGGAAGAACAATAGAGTATGGAAACTCTGATGATTCAAAGTTCATGAGTGATGATGGAACTGCGGTAATTTATTGGAGAGTAAACAAAATTTCAGACCCTTACGGTAATTATATTGAATTTGTTTATAAAAATGATGAAAGACATTCTAGGATAGATAAAATTAAATATACTGGAAATACTCTTGCTAATCTTATGCCATATAACACTATTCAGTTTTATTACGATAATAGAACAGATAAAAATACAGCTTATGTGGCAGGCTCAACAATTAAAACAAATTACATTTTAAAGAAAATAGAAGTTAGGGGAGATGGTCAAATAGCCAGAAATTATCATTTTAAATATGGTCTGAACAATTACAGTTTCTTAACAGAAGTTAAAGAAACAGGGAAAAATGGTGGAGAACTAAATTCTACCATTTTTAAGTATGGAGATAATCCTCAGGACTTTGAAATGCAGTTATCAAATCTTACTATCCCTACTGATAGACCACTTTTTTCGGGTGATTTTAATGGCGATGGATATTCTGATGTTATAGATTTGGAATATAACTATTGTACCCCAAGTGCAGGTCCTCCTCCAAGTGGAGGAACACTGGGGTTACCAACTGCACGTGTCCGTCTTAATAATAAAAACAATACCTTTTCACTTGTAAATACTACATGTATAAGGGTGCATACTTATTCTTATGCCTATGATCAGTTTGGTCAGATAATTATTACAGGTTCATCAAATAATAATGTCTATGGCGTATCTGATTACATGGGTACTGGGAAAGATAATTTATTAACCGCTGACATCTCTTTTGATCAAGCAACTAATGAATACTCTGTTATAAATTATAGACTATTTTCATTAGATGATAATAATCAAATAATAACAAGTTATTCTCATGCAGGTGGTGGTAAAATTGCTAACATGAATAATTTTATACACAGTGGTGATTTTGATGGAGACGGTGCTGTTGATTTTTTTACAGTATTAAAACAAAATACAACTCCATTCAATAATCTAGTTAAATTACAATTTCCTCGAAAAAATCAACAAGTTGATTTGAATTCAACTGATATATTAAAACTAGCGGATGCAGATTTCATCTCCATAATTAATTTTGATGGCGACCAAAAACAAGATGTTTTAGTAAGAAAAGGCTCTGTAACCACTATCTATACATTCGACAACAATAATAACTTACAACAATTGTACACATCATCTGCATTGTTAGGAAATAATTACAATGTATATGGTGGTGATTTTAATGGTGATGGTAAAACTGATTTACTTATTAAAAATGCTAGTAACAATTGGAATATAGCTTACTCAAAAGGAGTTTCTTTTCAAATAGAATCTTTTAATTTTCAAAATACAGTAGATGTTACTAACCACAAGTTAATGATTGCAGATTTTAATGGTGATGGAAAATCAGACATTTTTCATGCGTACATGACCTCTCCTTTTAACAGTTCTTCCCCATCATCAACTATTAAAATATATTATTCATTAGGAGATAATAACTTTACTACCCCATCTCCAATAACCAGAAGTAGTGACTTAAATAAAGAAGTATTAGTATCAGGAGATTACAATGGAGATAGTAAGTTAGATTTTTTAAATAGACCTTATACTGCAACTGCTCCAATTCCATTTATTTATTTTAATAAAAATGGAAAAGAATTGCTTTTAGAAAAGATATTAAACGGATTTAATCAATTAACAACATTTACATACGACTATCTTACCAATAGTGCTATTTACACCAAAGAAAATGATGCTATTTATCCATTGGTGGATATTCAACTACCAATACCTGTAGTAACTGCTGTTACCATACCAGATGGAATAGGAGGAACTAATACTACAAGTTATTTATATCAGGGTGCAAAACTTCATCGGGCGGATAAGGGTTTTTTAGGTTATCATATTATTACCGCTCAAAATAATGTAAGTAAAACAAAAACCGTAACACAATACCAATTTAAAACAATGGGAGCTCCTAAGATTGATGGCTCTAAATTTAATGCTTCTGTTCCTGAAAAGATTGATGTATATTCTACTGCTTCAGGAAATCAATGGTTGAGTACAACCTTTTATTCAAATACACATTCTGACCGATCTAATGGAAGATTCTTCCCTTATGTAGCGTTTATCAATAGTACTGATAAATTAAATGTACAAGACCGTGCTGAGTTTTTTGGATATGACGGTAATGGAAATCTAATTAACCATACTGTAAATAACAGTACAGGAACTGGCTCAACCATTACTACTAACACCTATGAACAAAAAGGGAGTTGGATACCTTCAAGTGTAAAAAGCTCAACTACAACTTTTAATAGAGAAGGACCAGGAAATACACAGACAAGCAGAATTGTTACATATGACTATTACGCTAATGGTAGTATAAAAAATATAACCAATAATGTCGGTTCTCCTAAAGCTGTTACTACAGAATATGAATATAATGCGTTTGGTAATCCAATTAAAAAAACTGTTTCGAGCAATGGAGATATTCGTGAAACATCTTATCAATTCGACTATAAAGGCAGGTTTATTATAGAAACCACCAACGCTTTAGGGCAGAAAAGCTATGCAACATATTCTCATTTGTGGGGAGTGCCATTGTCTCAAATAGGGGTAGATGGATTAACAACAACATACCAATACAATGAATTTGGTAGCTTAATTTCCACAACAACTCCCGATAACCTAACAGCTACAATTGAATATGCTTGGGATTTAGGTAGTGGGGGAAATGGTACTCCAACCGAAGTGCAAAATGCTATTTTTACAAAAAAAACAACTATACCAGGAAAACCAGTAACTAAAACTTGGTTTGATGCTTTTAGCAGGGAACGAAAAACAGAAATAGCTGGGTTTAACCAGAATATTTACAGTATTACTTCTTATGATAATCTAGGTAACATTAAAACACAAACCGCACCTTATTATGCCTCCGAACCTCCTATAGTTACAACCAATACTTACGATAATTACAACAAATTGGTATTATCGCAAAATGCTGTTGGTTCTACCACTTACGAATACCAGTATGGAGTAGTGCTTTCTCAAAATGATTATCCTGGATTTAGTACACGAAGAGTTACCAAAACCATTGCTACTTTACCTGATGGAGAAACAAAAACATCATTGACAGATGCTGCGGGTAAAGTAATAGAGGTAGTGGATAATGGAGGTAAATTAGAATACCTATACAATACACAATTACAATTAAAGGAGGTTAAATTAAATAGTGCTGTGGTTTCTACTATGGAGTACGACCAACAGGGCAATCAAACCAAATTAATTGACCCAAATGCAGGAATTACCACTTACGATTATAATGGATTTGGTGAACTTATTTATCAAAAAGATGCTAAAAACAACATTTTTGAAATGGTTTATGATGCGATAGGAAGATTGGAAACCAAAACCGAAAATGGTAGTCTAAGCACTAACTATACCTATAAACAATCAGGAAATGGTATAAACCAACCCGAAGAAATAACCTACAATGGCATTTCCCAGAAGTTTACTTACGATTATTTGGGTAGAGTAACCGAAACTAAAGAAACTTTTGAAGGTGAAGAATATGTTTTTGGTTATCAGTATGATGGATTTAACCGTGTTGAGCAAACCACTTACCCTTCAGGATTTATAACCAAACATACCTATAACAGCATTGGTTACCCTACTGCGGTAACCGACGAACAAGCCAGTGTAACTTATTGGCAAGCTGGTAGTATGAATGCCTATAACCAATACAAAACCTATACTTTGGGTAATGGGCAAGTCACTACTAAAACCTATGATGATTACGGCTTGCCAACACAAATAAGTACTTCCGACCCCAACATTCAAAATTTAGTACTTAACTTTAACCCACAAAACGGTAATTTAATGAGTAGAGCCAACCCAACCAAAAATTTGTTGGAAGAATTTACTTACGATAATTTACAACGCTTAACCGAAACCAAAGTAAACGGAGTGATACAATTGAGTACACAATATCAAGGCAACGGGAACATTGGCTTTAAAACCGATGCAGGAAATTACACCTACGATGTAAACCGAAAAAATGCAGCAATACAAGTGAGCAACCCATTAGCAACCATAAGTAGCAATGTACAAGATATTATCTACACCCCCTTTAACAGTGTTAGCTCCATTCTTGAAAACAACAACGAACTAACCTTTACTTATGGAGCTGACCAACAACGCCGAAAAATGGAATACAAAGTTGGCGGAACAGTAGAAAAAACAACCTATTATTTTGGTAATTACGAAAAAATAAAACTAGCCAATGGCGATGAAACCGAACTACATTACATTGCAGGAGGCGATGGTTTAGTAGCCATACATGTAATAACTACGCCCAACACTCAGTCCTCAACATCCACTACTTTTTATACTTATACCGACCATTTAGGTTCTATATTAACACTTACCGATAATGTAGGCAACAGTGTTTTTGAAACCAATTTTGATGCTTGGGGAAGAAGAAGAAATGTAGACAATTGGACTTACACTAACACCGAAACTTTTGTTGAAAATGGTTATAACTTTAGTTGGCTAACACGTGGCTATACAGGGCATGAACACCTTGCTGAGTTTGGTTTGATAAACATGAACGGTAGGTTGTACGACCCTATTTTAGGAAGAATGTTAAGCCCTGATAATTATGTACAAGATGCCACCAGTACACAAGGTTACAACCGTTACAGCTATGTGGTAAATAATCCTTTAAAATATACCGACCCAAGTGGTGAGTTTCTTTCAGGAATAGGGGCTGCGGTTCTTGGTTGGGTTAGTACTATTGGTGATGCAACAAGTAATGCTGTTTCATCAGGAGTATTAGTTCAAGGGGCTATGGCAGCAGGTCAAGTTTTTGCTATGGCAGGCATTACTTATGTTTCTATTTATGCAGGTTTAGCAATTTCTACTTCTTCAATTCCTTTTGCTAATACCTTTGCAATAGTGGCTTCATCGTTTACCAGTAATATAGGAATGAGTACGCTTAATGGAAACACAAGTGTTGTAGTAAGCGTTGGTTTTGCTTCTTACGATTTTGATAATGGAAAAGCAAATGGCATTTGGAACTGGAATAACCTAAGCCCAATAGAAAAAATTGGGTATGGTTTTGGGGCTTTGGCGAACCTTAGAGACATTAATCAATTAATAAATAGTACAGATGTAAACTTATATACTCAAACAAGATATGAAGATGGAAGTAAAGATAAAATATCACATTCAGGTATTGTTGATAATGAAACTGGGGAGAAATTGATGTCGTTTGGACCCAATTCAAGAGGTTACATTAACGGTAAAGTAGGTTTTGCTTTAGAGCCAAAACTAAGCACTTCAAATTATGAGGTTCCAATTGATTTATCGAAATCAGTTAATTTGACAGTAAATAAGTACAGTTTTACATTAACTAGAGGTTTAGGAAAAGTATTACCATACCAGGGATTAACTATAAACTGTGTTAACATGTCATCTTTATCTCTCTGGCTTAATGGCATCCCTAATATTGGTTTACACCCTGCTTTGCTGCATTATTCAATTCAAGCATACAATAGTGGCTTTCGCCCTGACTTATTTTCATTTTATTTACAAAACAGATGAAGCAAGTATTATTATTTGGTATTATTGGGTTATTACCTTTTGCGTGTTCTACATCATCAAAACTTGAGAAGCAAATGCATGATGATAAGTTTCTTATTAAGATACAATACAAAATTATAGAACATGGGTATTTTACATTTATTCAGTTAAATGATTCTGTTCCTGAACGAGAAATTGTTTTCAGCTATAGCATTAATAAAAGACATAATAAATTTTCGGTTTCCCTATTAGAAAGCAACACGATAAAGCCCTCTTATGATATTAAAGATTATGAAATTAGTGATAAATGGAATCTTAAAGAACGAAACACATGGAGAGAGAAGTATTACAAAATAGTTCATGAAAAATTTCTCTACATGACTAATGAACAAAAATTTCATTTATTAGATTCTTTATCATTAAAATGAGGTAATGTTCCAATTTATCAGGTTTAAAACAGCTAAATTCTAAATCATTAAAAAAACTATACTTAAATAAAGAGAATCAATAGTGGTTGGTAATATGCACAGAATTGTAAAAAAACACATAACAAAACAATGTTTTTTTTATTGTATATTAATGTTTCCTACTTGGGTGTTCTCACAAATAGATTTCCTGCCATATCAATCTATTAACTTAAACTCAGATGTTGAAGTTGTTTGCATTGGCGATGTTAATAATGATGGACTAAATGATGTTGTTATTGGTACCGACTTTTCTTTCAACCCTGTACTTGATTATAAAATATTTGTTTATTTACAAGATAATTTCGGGAATCTTTTACCAGCTACAATATACTCTTACCCAAATAATGCAATAATGACTATAGATATTGGTGATGTGAATAATGACCAATTAAATGATATTGTTATTGGATATGGTGATAGTATTGGTATTTTTTATCAAAATGGAGTAGGCTTATTAAACCCTTTAGTAAGTTTTTATAGTGGAATTAGTGTTGGTGAATTAAAAATTGGAGATTTAAATAACGATGGATTATTTGATATTTCGGTTGGTCATAAGGGCAGCAATTTTATTAAATTATTTCTTCAAGATGTTTCTGGGTTTAATCAAGTTACTTATACTCAGCCTCAATCAAATAATCGTTCTGAAATAGCCATTGCAGATGTAAATAGTGATGGATTAAATGATGTCGTTTATATGGCTGGATGGGGTTTTACAGGTGTAGCAGGAGTTTACGTTTATTTACAAAACGGTTCAGGCTTACTTAATAATTATATTCAGTACTCCTATCTAAACTCATCTTATAACTCATTAAATGGAATAGCATTGGGAGACGTAAATAACGATGGAAAAAATGATGTCGTAGCAACTAATGGAGGAAATTTTTCATCTTCACGTCTTGTATTTTGGTTTCAAGATACATCATCATTTTTATTACAGACTCCTATTGATATTCAAGCGTATGATATCCCTCAACCAGTAGAAATAGCAGATTTTAATTGTGATGGTAAAAATGAAATAATTGTTGTGCATGGTGGATGGCTAAGTGTTACTTGGTACGAACAAAATATTAATGATAATTATACTAATTACCAAAGTAATCCAATTCCTTACGCAAGTCATTTCAATCCATATGGACTTAGTATTGGAGATATAAATAATGATGGGAAGAAAGATGTAGCAATAGCAAATCATGCTGATGGATTGGTTCTTATGATTAACAATACCTCCCCAACCAATATTGACACTTCTTATTCAATATTGACCAATACAAACTTCTATAGTAGTAGTGTTATCTCTAATTCCTTATATTATTCAGAGAAGACTATAGTTACGACTCCAGAATATATTATTACACAAATTGATTCCTTTAAAATAAATATTTTTTATCAGATTGATAGTATAAGGCTTGACTCTGCATTTATTACCGAAAGTAGTATTTGTGGTCAGACTATCTCCGATACCATTTATAGTTCATACAATTACCAAGATTCTACTTTTTTGAGTATAGATACGAATCTAATCTCGACTTCTATTGATTCAGTATTAATTGAAATAGAGCCACCAGTTATAGAGCCAGTAATTATTGTGTTACCTGAATTGGTTATTCCGAATACCATAACCCCCAATGGCGATGGAATTAATGATGTTTGGATAATTGATAATATTGAATTTTATCCAAATAACGAACTAGAAATATTTAACCGAAATGGCTCTTCCATATTTAAATCTATAAACTATACTAACAATTGGAACGGTCAATACAATGGGCAAGATTTACCAGCAACTACTTATTATTATGTAATTGATTTAGGTTCAAAAATATTAAAAGGTGATTTATCAATAATAAGGGAGTGATATTTTGAAGTTTATATTAAACATCATATTAATTACCTTTTCTGGATTGGCGATTGGGCAACAACTACCACAGTTCTCTCAACACATGTATAACAAACAAGTCCTTAACCCTGCTGTAACTGGTTCAGAAATGTTTATGGTTGCTCAACTAACACATCGGTCTCAATGGGTTGGTTTTGGCAATTCACCTACTACTCAATTATTGGGATTACACAGCTCTATAAACAACAGAAATTTTGGTGTTGGAGGATATTTATTTAATGATACTTATGGTCCTTTCAGCAATCTTGGAGTCAATGGCTCATATGCCTATCACACGAAGCTTTCAAGAAAAACTAAATTGGGATTCGGATTATCAGGAACAGTCTCTCATTTTTCAGTTAATGGCAGTAAAATACAATTAAACAACGATGCAGACCCTCTGATTAATTTAACAACAGCTGAAACCAATTTAAAATACAATGCCTCGTTTGGACTTCTTCTTCACAATGAAATTTACTATATAGGAGTTTCAGCATTAAATCTCATTCAACAAAAAGATCCTTTATACAAATCAAATGGAATGCTAGGTGGTTCTCTTCCATCTGTTTATCATTTCAATGCTATTGGTGGTATAGGTATAAGTTTAGATAAAACAAATACCATTTACCCTTCTTTTTTAGTTAAATATATTCCAAACAACCCTATACAAATAGATTTTAATCTAAGATATATTCTTGAGAATGCTATTGAATTTGGTATTTCATACAGAACCGATGATGCGATTATTGGAGTTGTGAATTTATATATTATGGATGATTTAAATTTAATTTATTCATACGATTTCACTACTTCAAATATGTCAAAAGCAAATAAAGGTTCTCATGAAATAACTCTTGCTTATAATATTTACTACGACCCTATTTATAAAAAACAAAAAAAACGATATAATCTAAAAAAGGTGAATTGATTTAAAGTCAAATATTAAGATTTGTTCTTCTCAAGCTTTAACCAAAAGTCTATCATCATCTGAGCTGCTTCTTCTTCATCAATTTTTATGTATTGCAGAAATGAGCGTTCATCGCTATGACCACTAATTTTTCTGATAAGAAGTGAATGCATTCCTTTTTTAAATTGATTAGTACAAAACGACCTCCTACAAGTATGGCTAGATATACATTCATATTTTAAGAAGACTTCTTCGGTTTTTTGATTACCAATTTCTTTAATTTTCACAACAGGCTCATTTATATTGGCTAATTGACCTATCGTTTTAATGGTTTTATTAAAATGATGACTATCAATATTAGTAGGAGGGGAGTAATTATATTTTTCTAATAACATTTTAAGCCTATTCGAAATAGGAATAACAACTCTAGAAACAGTCTTTTTCATACTGATTCTTATTAATCCTTCATTTACATTGATATGATGTCGCTTTAATCTTGATAAATCAGAAAACCTCAAACCTGTTTCACAGCCAATAACAAATAAATCTCTTATTTTCTCTAGTTCGTTGTTTTGAGTTAGATTTAAGCGTAATAAATCTTCAATTTCTTCTTCTGTAATGTAAATATCAATCGCTTTACTATTTAATGTTTTAAAGCTAGAAACATCAATCGGAGTGGTGTAATTATTTTTAACACAAAAATTCAAAAACACTTTTAAATTTTTAATCTGTTTTCCAACGGTACTCTTTCTCAATCCTACTTCCTTATTAGGTTTGATAGCATGATAACTTAGATAATCAACAAAGCCATCGTAAAATTTTGGATTAATGTCACTAAACATGATTTGTCTTTTACGATATTTTTGAAAGCCCTCAAGATGTTTTTTAAGTGAATTATAATCTTTAATTACGTCTGAGACTACTTGTCCTTCCTTAGTAGCTATAAACTCATCGTAACGGTCAAAGAAATCAAGTTTATGAACTTTCTCGGGAGAAGTGTTTAATTTAAATTGTTCATCTATATAAGAAATAGTAGGTGTCTTACCTTTTAAAATACATTCATCAACAATATTTTCGAGTTTTAATTTAATACTTTTCAGGTATTTTGACAGATGTTCATAATCGGGATGATTCCGTCTAACTTCTTTTGTATTCTGATTCCAGTACTTTGGCTCAATATACTTACCTGTTTTAATTAAACTTCTTTTTTCTCTTGAAAAATTGTACTGTAAATAAATTGGAGTTGTACCATCTTTTTTAATGTGGTTTTTTTTAATTGTAAAATTAATTGTGTGCATAATATTATTTAGTTTAAAAATGAATAAATCTTGTTGATTAACAATTGAAAAACTGTCGAGCAATTGTCGAGCAAAGTTAGAAATCGTTTAAATAAGATGGAGTAAAAAATATTTGTCAAAACCTTACTATTATTGACTTTTGATGTAAAATATGGTAAAATGAGGTAATAGTGAAAAGGGGAGTTTACAATCCCGTCCAGACCGCAAAGCCCCACTATTAGTGGGGCTTTTTTGTTTATTAGCTGTCAGATTTGTTGTCGCTTTGTTAAAATAAATACCTCGTAATTATACTATTACTTTACAACCACCACTTTTTCAATTAAGATATCGTCGTGAGGCCAATCTCTGCTGTCAGTTCTTACATTGGTAAGTTTTGGTACAACACTAAATCCTTCGATAATCTCACCAAAAACAGTGTGTTCTCCATCAATATGGGCAGCACCTGGGTTTTTGGTATAGTAATCTACTTGTTCGGGAGAAAACGTGTAGTTGTTTTTCATTTCGTAATGGGTGAGCATTTCTTTTGGGTAAATCATACCTTCTACTAAATAAAAAGCATAGGGGTCGGATCGTTTGTCGGGATTACTTAAATAGCCACGAGCAGCACCCAAAGCACCTTTTTTATGGATATGTTTTCGTGTGATTTCATTAGGAATGGTGTAAGCTCCAATTTGTTTTTTAATGTCAACTTGTTTATCGTTGTATGTTCCTCCACCTTGAGCCATAAAGTTTTTAACTACTCTAGTAAATACCGAACCTTCGTAGAAACCTTTTTTAGCCATCATAATAAAATTGGCTCGGTGTAGGGGTGTATCATTAAAAAGTTTTACGGTAACTTTTCCTTTGGTAGTGTATATCTCTACAACAGTTTCAGGATTGTCTTTTCCGTAAGCTAAAAGCTTTTCTTTTACATTTTCGTCGTTAATTAAGTCGGGAGCTACTTCCTTCTCTAAAGGTTTTGGTTTATCAACCTCTTTCGGAACAACGATTTTTTGCTCTTCTTTAACAGGCTCAGGATCAGAGCATCCAAAAGCAACAAGGAGGATAAAAATATAGAGAAGTTGTTTTTTCATTGCTTCAAAATTACTAGAACAATTTGGTTTGAGTGGTTTCTAATTCCAGTAGTTTTTGTTTTCTCCATATTCCACCTCCATAACCAGTTAAACTACCATCAGAACCTATTACCCTGTGGCAAGGAATAATTATCGAGATACGGTTTTCTCCATTTGCGGTAGCTACAGCCCTTATAGCTTTTAAATTACCTACAGCAATAGCTTGCTGTTTATAAGTACGAGTAGAACCAAAAGGTATTTTAAGTAATTCGTTCCACACCTTTAATTGAAATTCTGTACCAGCTAAATCTAACGGAACATCAAAAGTGGTTTGTTGGTTTAAAAAATATGCTGTTAATTGATTTTTGGTTGTGGTTATAATAAGAAATAATTGCTGATTGATTTGATTAATCAAGAAAATCAATTGCCTATTAACTATAAAATCGTTTCCATCAGCTCTCGTGTCTACAATAGATATTTCATGAATTTCTGGTAATTGTTGTATTTTTTTTATGAAATTATTCCGACTTCAACATTAAAATCTTCCATCTTACGCAATTCATACAGTTTTTGATAAGTTTTACAACTCCACAATACTAAAATGCTCATTAAGATTGTGATGTAGGTAATAATAGGTTTCATTCTAATAAATATGAAAAACTGAATCAGGAATATTCAGATTATTTTGATAATCAAATGTACCTTTTTTACAAATCAAAACAACTTTTTTGAGTAGATTCCAATTCAAGCAATTTTTGTTTTCTCCAAATACCACCACCATAACCAGTTAAGCTACCGTCGGAACCTATTACCCTGTGGCAAGGTATGATAATGGAAATTCTGTTTTCGCCATTAGCAGTAGCCACAGCCCGTATTGCTTTTAAATTACCTACAGCAATAGCTTGTTCTTTGTAGCTGCGAGTAGAACCAAAAGGTATTCTTTGTAATTCGTTCCACACCTTTAATTGAAAATCTGTTCCTACTAAATCTAACGGAACATCAAAAGTGGTTTGTTGGTTTAAAAAATATGCTGTTAATTGATTTTTGGTTGTGGTTGTAATGGATGTTTCTTCTTCAATTATTTCAACATCCCAGTATTTTTTAAATTGATTGAAATGATTGTTGATGCGTTTCTCATTATCAAACTCTAATAAACACAATCCTTTATTGGTTGAGCCAAGTGTTATTCTTCCAAGTGGTGATTCAAAAGTTGTTGTGTATATATTAGTCTTCAATGTCGTTGTTTTGTATAAAAATAATAAAAAATGGTCTACATGAAACTTTTAATGTATTATCGTTTAATCAATAACCTTCTAAACAGTTAGATTATATATGCTTAATTTTGCAAGAAATATATTTTCAAATGATTACCTTCAAAAACCTTAATATTTCTAAACCATTACTTCGTGCAGTTGACGATTTGGGGTTTGTTAACCCAACTCCTGTTCAGCAAGAGGTTTTCTCAGTTATTTTATCGGGTAAAGATGTGGTGGGTATTTCGCAAACGGGAACTGGTAAAACATTGGCTTATATGTTGCCTTTGCTGCACGAACTTAAATTTTCTAATCAAACACATCCACGAGTTTTAATTCTTGTTCCAACCATTGAATTGGTTACACAAGTGGTAGAACAAATTGAGAGTTATGCCAAATACATGAGTGTAAGGGTGCTTGGCATTCATGGAGGAACAAATATCAACAACCAAAAAATACAAATTGCCAACGGAACAGATATTATTGTTGCAACCCCTGGTAGGTTGTACGATTTGGCTTTAAATAGTTCGTTGCAACTAAAAACAATTAAAAAGTTGGTTATTGATGAAGTTGATGTAATGCTCGATTTGGGTTTTCTGTTTCAGTTAAATAACATTTTTGAGTTGTTGCCAGAGAAAAGACAAAACATTATGTTTTCGGCAACCATGACCGAAGAAGTAGAGCAATTAATAGACGATTTTTTTATTTCACCCACAAAAATTGCTATTGCTGTTAGTGGAACTCCATTAGAAAACATTGCTCAACAATGCTATGCTGTAAAAAACTTCTTTACTAAAGTAAATTTGCTTGCTCATTTATTAAAAGATAAAGAAACCTATTCAAAAGTGTTGGTATTTGTGGCAAGTAAAAAAAATGCAGATACGCTGTATGATAGATTAAATGTACATTTTGGAGATAGTATTAGTGTTATACATTCAAATAAAACACAAAATTATAGAGCCAAATCTATTGAACAATTTGAGTCGGGGCAAAGTAGAATTTTAGTTGCAACCGATGTTATGGCTCGAGGGTTGGATTTAAATGAAATAACACATGTTGTTAATTTTGATACACCTACTTATCCAGAAAACTACATGCACCGAATTGGACGAACGGGTAGGGCAGAGAGGTTAGGAAACGCTATATTGTTTTTTACCGAAAAAGAAGAACCAAATAAAATTGCGATAGAGTTATTAATGAACTATGAAATTCCTCTTGTTGAATTTCCAGAAGAAGTTGAAATTTCAAATGAATTGTTAGCTGAAGAAACAACAAAAATAGTTGATAAATACAGTAAAAATATAAAATTAGAAACTCACGGTCAGGGTTTTCACGAAAAAAAAGAGAAAAACAAAAAAGTAAATTTAGGAGGTTCTTATCATAGAGAATTAGCTAAAAAATATAAAAAACCAAAAACCAAAGGAGATAAAACATATAATTTAAAACACAAAAAGAAGTAGGTATTTTTGATTAAAAAGAAAGTCCAGCAATTTTGCTGGACTTTCTTTTTAATTAATCTTGTTTTTCACCTTTAATTTTCACTAATTTCTTCTCAACTAACAAAACTTTTTTGCCGTTTTCGTCCATTTTAATGGTTTTCTTTGTCTCACTTTTTTCGTTTTTCATTTCGGCCAATTTAGCATCAGCTTCTTCGCCTTTAAAAACTTCAGTGGTGGTTTTTCCGTTTTCTGTAGTTTTAATGGTTAACACCTTTTCACCATTATTTTCTTCTACATTCACTTCTTTTTTTACTTCTTTAGAGGTCGCAGTTTGTGCAGCAACTTCGTTGCTAAAAATAAGTGCAGAAGCAAAAATTAGAGCGGTTACAGTTAATTTTTTCATAAGTATTTATTTTAAAGTTGGTGAAGTAAAATTAGCTTCAAGCTTCATTTCTAAATCTTTAGTAAAGTTAATAAAGGTTAAGATATGTTAATAGTTTTTTTTTGAAAAATGTCGGGGCGACAGGATTTGAACCTCCACGCTACAGCGTGGTCCCCAGACTTTAAAGTAATTCATCCAAAAATCGTTGAGCACCACGTTTCTTAATTTTCTTTTCTAAAACTAAAGCATCATGTTTTAAATCAAAAGAATTGCTTAGCCAAATTTTTATCCAAGGAATACCGTTTCTAGTAGAGGTGTTTAATCCAAGATTATGACTTTGAAGTCTTTTTTCAAAATCCGAACTCATTCCAACATAAAAACGAGCATGTTTTAAACTTTTTATAATATATACGAAGTATGACATAAAATAAATGTCGGGGCGACAGGATTTGAACCTGCGACCACACGCCCCCCAGACGTGTACTCTACCGAGCTGAGCTACGCCCCGAAAAAAAAATAAAACTGTACGTTTACAGTTTATAAACAAATTGAACCTCCACGCTACAGCGTGGCACCCAGACGTGTACTCTACCGAGCTGAGCTACGCCCCGAAATGAGATGCAAGTCTAATAAAAAAATTGTTATTAAAACGTCATTAATGTGTATAATTTATCTTTACAACATTGCTCATTTTAAGTAAATTTGCACATTATTATAAAAAAGAGAGGATATGTCAGAACAAATAGAAAAAGTAAAATGTTTAATAATAGGCTCAGGCCCTTCTGGTTATACTGCTGCCATATACGCTGCAAGAGCAAATATGAATCCTGTTCTTTATCAAGGAATGCAACCCGGTGGTCAATTAACAACTACTAATGAAGTAGAAAATTTCCCAGGTTATCCAGATGGTGTAACTGGACCAGAAATGATGGAACAACTTGAAAAACAAGCAAAAAGATTTAATACTGACGTAAGAAATGGTTGGGTAACTAAAGTAGATTTTTCTGGACCTGTACACAAGGTTTGGATTGAAGATAAAAAAGAAATTCACGCTGATACCATTATTATTTCTACTGGAGCTTCAGCAAAATATTTAGGACTTCCATCAGAACAACATTATCTTAAAATGGGTGGCGGAGTATCTGCTTGTGCTGTTTGTGATGGTTTTTTCTATAGAAATCAAGAAACTGTAATTGTAGGTGCTGGTGATTCAGCTTGCGAAGAAGCTCATTACTTATCAAACATTTGTAAAAAAGTTACCATGTTGGTTCGTAAAGATTTTAGAGCTTCAAAAATAATGGCTGAACGTGTTAAAAACACACCAAATATTGAAATTCTTTATAACACAGAAACTGAAGAAGTTTTAGGTGAAAATGATTTAGTTACGGGGGTTAGAGTAAAAAACAATGTAACTGGAGAAACTAAAGTAATTCCTTGTACAGGATTTTTTGTAGCTATTGGACATCAACCTAATACTGAAATTTTTAAACCATATTTAAACATGGATGAAGTAGGATACATTATTAATGTACCAGGAACTTCAAAAACCAATGTACCAGGTGTTTTTGTATCGGGAGATGCTGCTGATAAAAATTACAGACAAGCAATTACTGCAGCAGGAACAGGTTGTATGGCTGCTTTAGATGCAGAAAGATATTTAGCCGCAAAAGGTCATTAATAAATTAATAAAAGAATATTTATGAAAAATGTAGCAGTAATTGGAGCAGGAACAATGGGAAACGGAATTGCCCACACTTTCGCTCAAAAAGGGTATAAAGTAAATTTAATTGATATCTCCCAAACAGCTTTAGATAAAGCAATTGGAACCATTACTAAAAATTTAGATAGAATGGTGGCAAAACAAACTATTTCAGCCTCTGACAAAGCTAATACCTTAATGAACCTTAAAACCTTTACCGACATGACTGAAGGAGTTAAAGAGGTGCAATTAGTTGTGGAAGCAGCTACTGAAAACATTGATTTAAAATTAAAAATATTTAAAAATTTAGATGAAATAACTGATCCATCAGTTATTTTGGCTTCAAATACATCATCTATATCAATTACAAAAATAGCATCGGTAACCAATAGAGCTGATAAAGTAATTGGTATGCACTTTATGAACCCTGTGCCAATTATGAAACTAGTAGAAATTATTAGAGGTTATTCTACTACTGCTGAAACAACTGCTATTATTATGGAATTATCTAAAAATTTAGGTAAAGTTCCTGTTGAAGTTAACGATTATCCTGGATTTGTTGCAAACAGAATTTTAATGCCAATGATTAACGAAGCAATTATTACGTTGTATGAAGGTGTTGCTGGTGTTGAGGAGATTGATACCGTAATGAAATTAGGAATGGCTCACCCAATGGGTCCATTACAATTGGCTGATTTTATTGGGTTAGATGTTTGTTTATCTATTTTAAACGTATTGCATGATGGATTTGGAAACCCTAAATACGCACCATGCCCATTGTTGGTAAATATGGTTACTGCTGGTAAAATGGGAGTGAAGTCTGGTGAGGGATTCTATAATTGGAATCACTCAACCAAAGATTTAATTGTTTCTAATCAGTTTAAAAAGTAAAAAAAAAACTACAATTAAAATGTTGTTAAAACGTCTTTTCAAAAATTGAAGAGACGTTTTTTTTATACTTTATTTAAGTCAATTAAAAAAAAGAAGCCGTTTCAACTATTAAATTTGAAACGGCTTCTTAACTATTGAAAATACTCTATTGTAAAATTATTTGATAGAGTTAATAACAGCTTTAAAAGCTTCTGGGTGGTTCATTGCTAAATCAGCCAATACTTTTCTGTTTAATTGGATGTCTTTTTTAGCTAATTCGCCCATAAACTTAGAGTAAGATAATCCGTGTAATCTTGCTCCAGCGTTAATTCTTTGAATCCAAAGAGCTCTGTAGTTTCTTTTCTTTTGTTTTCTTCCTGTGTATGCATATACACCAGCTTTGTCAACAGCATTTTTTGCTACTGTCCAAACATTTTTTCTTCTTCCAAAAAAGCCTTTCGCTCTTTTTAAGATTTTTTTTCTTCTAGCTCTTGAGGCTACTGCATTTTTTGATCTTGGCATAATTTCTTACGTTTTTTGGTGTTTAGTGCTTCGCTTTGGCGTAGTCTTAAAACTAAATACCTGGTTTTAAACTTTTTTTACTTTACGATAACCGATTTAAGGTAACATAGTTGAGTAACTGAGTTTATCAGATACACAATTGTAATTTAATGTTTTTCAAATCTGTAGGATCTACAGTTGTGAATTTTGTTAAATTACGCTTTTGTTTAGTCGACTTTTTAGTTAAAATGTGACTTTTAAAAGCATGTTTCCTTTTAATTTTTCCGGTTCCAGTTAATCGGAATCTTTTTTTAGCACTGGAGCCAGTTTTCATTTTAGGCATACTACTTTATTTTAAGGTTAATTATTTACTTTTTCTTTTTTGGGGTTAAAAACATAATCATTTTTTTACCCTCTAATTTTGGCATACTTTCTACTACTGCAATATCTTCAAGAGCTTGAGCCATTCTCAACAATAAAATTTCTCCTCTATCTTTAAAAACAATTGCTCTTCCTTTAAAAAATACAAAAGCTTTTACTTTTGAGCCTTCATTTATAAATTTAATGGCATGTTTTACTTTAAAATCAAAATCATGCTCATCGGTATTTGGTCCAAAACGTATTTCTTTAACTTCAACTTTTTGAGCCTTGGCTTTTATTTCTTTCTGTTTCTTTTTTTGATCGTATAGAAATTTTTTGTAATCAACTAATTTACAAACTGGTGGAACAGCGTTTGGAGAAATTTCAACTAAATCTAACTCCATTTCTCGAGCCATTTCAAGTGCTTTAGCAATCGGGTAAACCGCTGGTTCAACACCATCTGCAATTACACGAACTTCTTTTGCAAAAATTCTATCATTCACTCTATGTGCGTCTTGATTTCTATTTTTATCAAAACGACCTTTATTTTCAAATTTTCTTTCTTCTGCCAAGTTTATTTAATTAATTTTTAATTTCTTATTTTTTAATTATATGCTATTTATGAACAACAAAATCTTTTTTTATTTCATCATTAATGATGTTTGCAAATTCTTCAACACTAAAAGTACCTAAATCGCCCACACCATGTTTTCGAACAGAAACCAAATTGCTTTCTGCTTCTTTCTCCCCTAAAATCAGCATAAACGGAACTTTTTTCATTTCCGTATCTCTAATTTTTCTACCCACTTTTTCGTTCCTGTCGTCAACAAAGCCGCGAATATCGTAATTATTTAGCAAACTTAAAAGAATTTCTGCTTTTTCGTTGTATTTTTCGCTAATAGGTAAAATTGCAACTTGGTCGGGAGTTAACCAAAGAGGGAAATTTCCAGCACAATGTTCAATTAAAACGGCAACAAATCGTTCCATAGAACCAAATGGTGCACGATGAATCATTACTGGTCTGTGCATTTCATTATCGCTTCCTTTGTATTCTAATTCAAATCGCTCTGGTAAATTATAATCTACTTGTATGGTTCCCAATTGCCAACTTCTACCCAAAGCATCTTTAACCATAAAATCGAGCTTAGGTCCGTAAAATGCGGCTTCACCTAATTCAACAACAGTTTTTAAACCTTTTTCGGCAGCAGCATTAATTATAGCTCGTTCTGATTTTTCCCAGTTTTCGTCGCTTCCAATATATTTTGCTTTGTTTTCTGGGTCTCGAAGCGAAATTTGTGCTGTATAATTTTCAAAACCTAAGGCATTAAAAACATATAGTACCAAGTCAATTACTTTTTTAAACTCATCTTCTACTTGGTCTGGACGGCAAAACAAATGGGCGTCATCTTGAGTAAAACTTCTTACTCGAGTTAAACCATGCAATTCGCCACTTTGTTCGTAACGGTAAACAGTACCAAATTCAGCGTATCGAACAGGTAAATCTTTGTACGAACGTGGTGAACTTTTATAAATCTCACAGTGGTGAGGACAGTTCATTGGTTTTAATAAAAATATTTCTCCTTCATTTGGTGTTAAAATAGGTTGAAATGAATCGGCTCCATATTTTTCGTAATGACCTGATGTAACATACAACTCTTTGTTTCCAATATGAGGCGTAATTACAGGTAAATATCCAGCTTTAAGTTGAGCTTTTTTAAGTAAGTTTTCTAAACGCTCTCTAAGCATAGCTCCTTTAGGCAACCACATAGGTAAACCTTGTCCCACTTTATTTGAGAAGGTAAATAATTCTAATTCTTTACCAATTTTACGGTGATCGCGTTGTTTGGCTTGTTCGAGTAATTCTAAATGTTCTTCCAACATTTTTTGTTTAGGGAAAGAAATTCCATAAACACGGGTTAGTTGGTTTTTAGTTTGGTCGGCACGCCAGTATGCACCAGCTACATTCATTACTTTAAAAGCTTTTACTAATCCCGTATTTGGGATGTGTCCGCCTCTACATAAATCAGTGAAATTAGAATGGTCGCAAAAAGTAATTTCACCATCATTCAAATTTTCTATCAACTCAACTTTATACTCGTTACCTTCTTTTTTATATTTTGCTAAAGCATCAGCTTTGCTAACACTTCTCATTTTAAAATCAGCTTTTTCGCGAGCACATTCTAAAAAAGTTTCTTCAATTTTTTTAAAATCTTCCTCTCTAATAGGATTAGGTGAGTCCACATCATAATAAAAACCACTTTCAATTGCTGGTCCAATGGTTAATTTTATTCCTGGGTAAAGTTTTTCTAAAGCTTGTGCTAAAATATGTGCAGATGAATGCCAAAAAGCTTTTTTTCCATCTTCTTGGTCAAACGTAAATAAGGTAACTTTTGCATCGGTGGTAATAGGCGTGGTTACTTCAACGGTAGTATCGTTTACTTTTGCTGAAATTACATTACGAGCCAATCCTTCACTAATACTTAGTGCAACATCCATTGGAGTACTTCCTTTCGGAATTTCTTTTACTGCACCATCGGGTAGAGTTACTTTTATCATTGTTTGTTAAAATTTTATAAGGTTGCGAAGTTACTAAAATTTCAACATCAAAAATGCTGTTTGTTTAACATTTTAAGCTAATTAACTCTTTATAATTTCCTCAAAAGTATTATCGGTATAAAATATAACAACTTTTTTTACCTGTTTACCTAAAATATGGGTTGGAGTAGGAGTAGGGTTTGTTTTTTCTTGTGGAAGAATAGTTTCTGTTGTTGATTCTTTTTTTACTTCAATTGAAACTGGTTCGGCAGATGTGTTTCCTAAAATTAACCAATCGGCATTTACTTTTGGAAACGCTGCTAAAACTTTTTGCATCAATTCTAAGCTTGGTTTATTTCTGCCTGAAAGAATGTGTGAGATACTCGAACGCTGCACATTTATTTTATCGGCAAAGGCTGAAGCTGATAAATTATGTAGCTTCATTAAATATTGTAAGCGGTCTATTATTTCCATATTTTTTTATGAGTTACAATTGTAAACTAAAATTAATTTTACAAATGTAAACAAATAAACGAAAAGATATAATTTACAATTGTAAATTAACCAAATAAACACTCAATTTATTTAACATTTGGTTTAATTAAATGAATATAAATAACTGATTACTAATATTTTAACATATATAGTTTATTGAGATAAAATTTTGCTGTTTACAGTTGTGTAAATCACTAGCTAAACAAGTGATTTGCAGTTTAAAAATTGGGTTACATTTGTAAATTATTGGGAATGTTTACAAAGTTAACAAGGTGAAATTATAGTTTTTTGCTTCATCATTAACCAACTAAATAAAAGCAATATAAATTGATAATTTTGCTCCTAACTTTATGAAATCGACTAAGCAATTTTTGGCAAACAACTTTATTTTACTCTCCTTTGGATTTTGCTTTTCATTCTTTTCTTCTTTTGGACAAACTTTTGTTATTTCGCTTTATGTTCCTTATTTACAGCGTGATTTTAATTTGTCTGATGGTTTGTTCAGTAGTATTTATGGAGTAGCAACTCTTGCTGGAGCATTTACAATAAATTGGTTGGGGCGTTTTATTGATAAAATAAGACTTACCACTTTTAGTATTCGTGTGTTAATTGCTTATGCGTTTGCACTTGTTTTGCTTTCACAAGCCTACTATTTACCTGTTCTTTTTTTAGGTATTTATGGCGTTCGGTTATTTGGTCAAGGATTAATGATACACATATCTATTACCAGCATGGCTCGATTTTTTAATCAAAACAGGGGTAAAGCAATTAGTATTTCTGCTTTAGGACATCCTTTTAGCGAGGCTTTTTTGCCAGCTTTAGTAGTGGCTTCGTTGGTTTATTTTGGTTGGAGAATTTCGTTAGTGTTTTCGGCTGTATTAATACTAATGATGATACCTCTTACTGTTTATTTACTGCTTAAAAACCGAAAGTTTTCGCAACTCAAAATGTATTTTCCTGCAATAGTCACTAAAGAGGAAGTAGAGCAAGCAAAAACCATGAGTTTACTTAAAAACAAGTTTTTTTGGATGATGGCTCCAATGGCTATTGTATCGGGTGCTACAGGAACGGGTTATTTGTTTTTTCAACTTAAATTAGGCGAAATTAAAGGCTGGTCTCCAACTTTTATTGCTGCAGCTTTTGCGGCTTATGCTGTAGCAAATGCCTTAACCGGTCTGTTGGGTGGTTTTTTATCCGATAAGTTTACAGGCAAAAAACTATTTCCTTTTACTTTATTTCCTTTTGCAATGGGTTTAATAGTGCTAGTATTGTTTAATGGATGGTGGGTATATGTGGTTTTTATTGCCTCTATTGGATTTTCAAATGGTTTTGGGAGTTCGGTTAAAAATACCGCTATGGCAGAATTGTTTGGAACCAAAATGTTGGGCTCGATTAGAAGTTTATTTACCACGCTTACCGTGTTTTCTACCGCTTTAGGTCCTTTGTTTTTCGGTATATTGCTTGATGCTGGATATTCTTTTGAACTAATTTCGGTAATGGCATTGATTCTGTTTGTTTTAGCAACAATTAATAGTTTAAGGATTTTGAAATATTAATTAAAAATAATAACCAAAACAAAACACCATAATTTCAAAAACAATCTTAGTTTTGCACCCTTAAAAATTTATATGGAATCGATTAGAAATATTGCAATTATTGCCCACGTTGACCACGGTAAAACCACATTGGTTGATAAAATTATAGACCAATGTAAAACCCTAGATGATAGAGTAGAACGTACCGAATTGTTGTTGGACAATAATGATTTAGAGAGAGAAAGAGGAATTACCATATTAGCAAAAAACGTAAGCGTTCAATACAACGGTGTTAAAATAAATGTTATTGACACTCCTGGTCACGCCGATTTTGGTGGCGAAGTGGAGCGTGTACTTAAAATGGCAGATGGTGTATTGTTATTAGTAGATGCCTTTGAAGGAGCGATGCCTCAAACACGATTTGTTTTAGGAAAAGCATTGGAACTAGGTTTAAAACCTATTGTTGTTGTAAATAAAGTTGATAAAGAAAATTGTACACCAATTTTAGTACAAGAATCGATATTTGATTTAATGTTTAGTCTTGGTGCTACTGAAGAGCAATTGGATTTTTCTACAATATTTGGTTCAGCAAAACAAGGTTGGATGAGTACTGACCACGAAAAACCAACTACCAATATTATTCCTTTATTAGATGCTATTGTTGAGAATATTCCTGAAGCTCCATATGTTGCTGGAACTCCGCAAATGCAAATTACTTCATTAGATTATTCAAAATTTGTTGGTAGAATAGCCATTGGTAGAATTTTTAGAGGTGATTTAGAAGAAAATAAAGATTACATCTTGTGCAAAAACGGTGGTGTAAAAAAGAAAGTTAGAATTAAAGAGCTTTTTGTTTTTGAAGGAATGGGTAAAACCAAAGTGAGTAAAGCAAGAAGTGGAGATATTTGTGCAATAGTAGGTATTGATGATTTTGAAATTGGCGATACGGTTGCTGATTTAAACAATCCTGAAGAACTTTCAAGAATCGCGATTGATGAGCCAACCATGAGTATGTTGTTTACCATAAACACTTCTCCATTTTTTGGTAAAGAAGGTAAGTATGTTACTTCTCGCCATTTAAGAGACCGTTTGTATCAAGAATTAGAAAAAAACTTGGCATTACGTGTTGAAGATACTGGCTCGGAAGATAAATTCAATGTTTTTGGTCGTGGTGTGTTGCATTTATCTGTTCTTATCGAAACCATGCGAAGAGAGGGTTATGAGTTACAAGTGGGTAAACCACAAGTAATTTATAAGGAAGTTGATGGACAAAAGTATGAGCCATACGAAACATTAGTTATTGATGTGCCAGAAGAATACGCTAGCAAAGCTATTGATATTGTAACACAACGAAAAGGCGATATGTTGGTAATGGAGCCAAAAGGCGATTTACAACATTTGGAGTTTGATATTCCATCGAGAGGTTTGATTGGAATGAGAAATAATATGCTTACTGCAACTGCTGGTAATGCTGTAATGACTCATCGTTTTAGAGAATATGGCCCGTTTAAAGGACCAATTCCAGAGCGTAACAAAGGTTCGTTAATTTCAATGGAAAGTGGTCCAGCAACTGCTTTTGCTATTAACCGTTTGCAAGATAGAGGTCGTTTCTTTGTTGATCCAGGTGAAAATTTATACAAAGGTCAAGTAATAGGCGAACACACAAGAGATAATGATTTAGAAGTAAACGTGATTAAAGGAAAGCAATTAACCAATATGAGAGCTTCAGGTTCTGATGAGGGAACTAAAATTGCTCCCAAAATTAAATTTTCATTAGAAGAATCGATGGAGTATATACAAGCTGATGAATACTTAGAAGTAACACCATTGAGTTTAAGAATGAGAAAAATTAGGTAATAAAAAAAACATTAAAGATAAGCCTCATGTTATTGAGGCTTTTTTTTTGCAAAAATTTCAGCATTACACTTGCAAGGAGGAGTTCCGCAAATAGCACAATTGTATTTTTTTTCGATACTATCGTTATACCAATAATGGGTAATGGTTTTTATGGATTCAAAACCATTTTTTATCAATAGTTTTTTCATTGCTTCAGAGCCATCTTTAACCCAATAAATACTGGTTAAAAAATCGACATCATAAGGAATGCTTTTTATAGATTCATTTAACAAATAATCACCATAACCTTTGTTTCTATATTCTTCATTAATAGCTATTTGATTTAATTTAGCTATAGCATTACTTGAGTTAAAAAAGTTGTTTAAAAAATGCTTTTCTGAATAAAATAAATTTGATATTTCTGATGTTGCTGCCACTTCCCAAATAGCAAAACCAATGAGTTTATTGTCTTTTTTTAAACAGAAAGAGCGGTAGTTATTTGATTCTAAAGTAAAATGAATGAAATCAGTTGTTAAGAAATCTTTTCCAAATGTGTTGTCGGAAAGAGATGATACCGACAACACATCGCTATGTTGCATTTCACAAATAACCATTAAAGAAGAACCAAAATAGCTGTAAATAATCCTATAATAATAACTAAGAATTTTTTTAGATTAAATTTATGAGCTTCACTGGTTTCAAACAAAATAGTGGTAGAAACATGTAATAAAATACCCACTGCTAATGCGTTTAAAACAGATACGTTGTTTAATAATATTTTGCCATAAGTAGATGCTAAGAATAAACCTACTGGAGCTGTAAGTGAGAAAATAACAACACTCAATAATCTAGATTTAAAGCTAATTTTATTTGTAAACATAATAGTAGCTAATATTATGGTAATAGGTATTTTATGTATAATGATTCCTGCAAGCAAAGAATTGTTGCTAAAGTGGTGTTCGTGGTAATGATTGGGCTCAACCAATGCCATTCCTTCAACAAAGGAATGTACACACAAACTCAAAAATAAGGCATAAGGAAATATTTTTTTTTCTTTATTCGGGTGATAATGCCCGTGTTCTATACCTTTTGAGAAAAATTCTAACAATATCTGTAATAAAAAACCAACTAAAATAAAGATGCCTACACTATAAGAGTAATCGTGATACAATTCGGGGATTAAGTGTAAAAAGCAAATCGCCAATAAAAAAGAACCACTAAAAGAAAGCAACAACTTAATATTTGCTGATAATGAAGGCTTAAAATACATTACCACCAATCCACTAACTAAAGGAGCTAAGAAAAGAATAGTATAAGTGAAAGGTATTTCCATCATTTTTTTGCAATAATAATTAAACGTTCCGAGGTATTTTCATCAAATGGATTTAATGAATAGTCTCCAAAAGTAGTCTCAATTTTTAAATTAGCCTGAGTTAAGTAATTAATAAAATCATTTAAATGCAATATTTTTACCCTTTCTGTATAATGATAATGTTGATTTTTGTCGTTAAACTCAATATGTTTTACAATAAAATCATGTTCAATTTCTTTTTTAATATTAAATGTAATGCCTTCAATTTGTTTTACTTCCGAAAGAGTTAAATTACCAAGCGTATAATTTACATTCATAAAATCTATTACTAAAACTCCGTCTTTAACCAAGCTAGCAGAAATTGCATCTATTGCTTTTTGATTATCTTCTTCATTAATAAAGTAACCGAAACTCGTAAATAAGTTAAAGGCAAAATGGTAGTAATTTGTTTTTAAAGGAATTCGAATGTCGTTTACATGAAACTTTAAATGCTGATTTTCATGTTTTTTTGCATCAATAATGCTGTTTTCCGATAAATCAAAACCATCGGTAGTATAGCCTTGTTTGCTTATAAATAAAGAATGTCTCCCTTTTCCACAAGCAACATCAAGCATTTTTGAAGATTTTTCAGGAGCTAAATAAGATAAAATATTACATATAAAATGCTCAGCCTCAATATGATTTCTATCCTTATATAACAAGTGATAATAAGGAGAATTAAACCAATCTTCAAACCAATTAAATTTATCTTGTTTGTTTTGCATTATTATTTTTATCTTTCAATCGCAAAAATAACTTATTATAAACAAAGTATCAGGTGCGTATTTTTATTCTTTATTCTTTTTTACTAATTACCATTTATTCAAATGGTCAATTTTCTAAGCCGTTTGTAAAAAATTACACACCAAAAGATTATCAAGCCTTTTTTCAAAATTGGGATGCTATACAGGATAAAAAAGGGGTGATGTATTTTGCAAATAATTATGGTGTGCTTACTTTTTCTGGTAATAAATGGGAGATAATAAGTGCTCCTAATGAATCAATAATTAGGTCGTTAGAATTAAACAAAGAAGGAAAAGTGGTTGTAGGAGGATATAATGAAATTGGAATTATAGAAAGTGATGCACAAGGCAAACCATATTTTAATTCGATTACCACAACATTACCTGATGAGTACAAGGATTTTGGAAGCGTATGGAACATTGTTCAATTAATGGATATTACTTATTTTTCTACTGATAGGTATATTTTAAAATACAAAAACGGACAACTAACAAAAGTATTAGACAAAGGAGGTAAGCTTTTTACTAAAATTGCTAACACCATTTATGTTTCTACCGATTCATCAGGTTTAATGGAATTTAAAGATGATAAACTATTGAAATTACCAAATGGCGATTTTTTTAGAAGCATGAAGATATATGCTGTGGTACAAAAAAGAGATGGGTTAATGGTTATTTCTAAAGATAATGGATTGTATTATTATGATGCTGATACTATTTATGAAATGGGAGATAATAAAGTTAGGGATATTTTAAAGCAATCGGACTTGTATTCAGCCATTACATTGCCTGATGGATACATATGTATATCAACCTTAAAGAATGGAGTTATTATTTTAAACCAGATTGGTGAAATAGTTGAAATATTTAATCAAGAGAGTGGTATTCAGCATCAAACCTGTTGGAAATCTTATTTTGATAAACAAGGCAACTTATGGTTAATGTTAGATAAAGGAATTACAAAAATTGAATACAATAGTCCGTTTTCTACTTATAACATTAATTCAGAAATCGAAGGAACTATAATGAGTATAAATAGGTTTAATAATAAGTTGTATATAGCTACATCAATAGGTTTGTATAGTTCTGTTACAACATCAACACCTTTAGGTGATAAAATGGAATTTGTTTTACTCTCTGAAATCAAATCACAATGTTGGGATTTACTAAAGTTCAATGATGATTTATTGGTGGCTACAAGCGGTGGTGTTTTTGGTATTGATAGAAAAAATAAAGTAACTCAATACAACAATGATATTGTTTATGTGTTAAAAAAATCAAAATACTATTCCAATCTTTTATTTACAGGAAAAGAAAGTGGTTTGTCTTTTGTGCTTTTTAATAAAAACTGGAGAGAAGAGGAATTGGAAACTATCGATACTCAAGTTCGAAGTATAGAAGAAGAATCAGAGCAAAATTTATGGGCAGGAACCTATGTGAGTGGTGCTATAAATCTTACCTATGAATTATCGCCTGAGTTTAAGGTAATGAATTCTTTTGCAAAACAATATAGTTATGACCAAGGTTTAAATGGTTATGAAGTGGATGTCTTTACCTATAATAATGAATTGGTGTTTAGTACAGATATAGGTTTAATGAAGAAAATTAATAAAAATGACAGTCTTGTTTTTTATCCTGATACTACTTTTGGAGCATCTTTCGCTAATAATACTAGGTTGATATATAGATTAAAAGAAGATAACTTCCATAATGTGTGGATGTATGCACCTATTAAAAATGCTATTAACAATGAACCTTTAGGTTTTGTAAAGCCACACAATAATGCTTATATATTTAATTACCAACAATTTAATAGATTGCCACAAGGTATTATATATTCAATTTACCCAGATTACAATAGCGACGTTTGGTTAGGTGGAGTAGAAGGATTGTTTAAGTATGACCATTTAAAAAATTCTGTAAAATACAATGCTATTTTTTATACGATTTTAAATAAAGTAACTATTGGGCATGATTCAGTTATTCACGTTGGTGTTTATTCCATTGCAAAAGAAAAATTGATGTTAGCGTATGATTTTAACAACATTCAATTTGAATTTAGTTGTACCAATTTTCTTAATGAAGAACGAAATCAGTTTCAATATAAATTAGAAGGATTTGATGATGATTGGTCTGATTGGTCTTACGAAAGTAAAAAACAGTACACTAACTTGTTTGAAGGTGATTATATTTTTAAAGTTCGTTCAAAAAATATTTTTAATGAACAAGGAATACAAATAGTTTATAGGTTCTCTATTTTACCTCCATGGTATAGAACCTGGATTGCTTATATTTCTTATTTATTTCTATTAATTATTCTCATCTGGCTTATTGTTAGATTGAGTGTGTATCGATTAAAGTTGGCTAATTTAAAGCTAGAAAATATAATAAAATTAAGAACAAAAGAAATACGAGATAAGAACAATCAGTTGTCAGAAGCGCTTACAGACATTAAAGACAGTATTAATTACGCTAAAAGACTACAAGAGGCTATTTTACCTAAACCAACAGAGATTAAAACTATTTTTCCAGAGAATTTCATTTTATTTTTACCAAGAGATATTGTAAGTGGTGATTTTTATTGGATTAGTGAAAAAAATGGAGCAAAAATCATTGTTGTTGCTGATTGTACTGGACACGGTGTTCCTGGAGCATTTGTTTCCATGTTGGGTAACGACTTACTTAATCAAATTATTAATGAAAGAGGAATTATTAATCCCTCTGAGATTCTAATTCAACTAAATCAAGGGGTACAAAAAGCGTTTAAAAGTGATGATTTATCAACTAATAGTAATGATGGAATGGATATTTCCATTGTTGCAATTAATAATGATGAAATGATTTACGCAGGTGCAAATCGCCCAATTTTTATCATTAGAAATAAAGAATTAATCGAATTAAAACCAGACAAATTGCCCATAGGAGGAAGAACGGCTTTTGACTTTAAATACACAAACCAAATTTTCCAACTCTTAAATGATGATATAGTTTATCAACTTAGTGATGGGTATGCAGATCAATTTGGTGGAATCAACAATAAAAAATTTCTTATAAAAAGACTTAAGGATTTATTGTTGAAAAATTCAGAATTATCTCTAGATAAACAAAAAGATGAGTTATTAATGGAGTTTTTGGAATGGAAAAAAGATGTAACTCAACTTGATGATGTCTTAATTGTTGGAATAAAAGTAAAAATATAGGTAAAAAATTACCTAATTACTATTCTTTTTCGATGAAAGAATACTTTTGATAGTTAAATTAGAGTAAAGAAAGCGGTAAAATGATTTTTGTTATTGAAATAAAAATTAAAAATAAATAATTAAAAAGTTGAATTATTCAATCAAATTAATATCTTTGAAATCGAAAATAAAAAGTTGAAGTGTAGCCAATGGATAATATACACGATTTTTACAACATGATGGAGGATGGGAACATAATGCTTTCTTTTAAAGGAGAAGTAACTTCTGATTTGTTGACATCTATACTTCAGATTATGGAATCTAAGATGGAAACCTTAGATGAACCACCAAAAATCAAGAAAAAGGTTTACAATATTTTAGTAGAATGTTTACAAAATCTTTATCATCATATTGATGAAGATGATGCATTAACTGCTGCTAATGAGAAAACAGCTCTTTTCATGATTAGAAAAAATGATGATGGAGAGTATTCTATCATGACAGGTAATTACATTGCAAACGAAAACATTCATATTCTTAAAGCCAGATTGGATAAAATAAACAGTATGGATAAAGAAGAATTGAAAGATTATTATAAAGAAGTATTAAATAACGGAGAAATGTCGGCCAAAGGTGGTGGTGGTTTAGGAATGATTGATATTGCTCGTAAATCGGGTAAAAAATTAGATTATGATTTTGCCAAAATAGATGATAAATTTTCGTTTTTTAGTTTAATAGTTAATATAGCACAATAAAAAAGATTTGATATGGAAGAATTAGTAATAGAAGGTACACCAAAAACCCCAACAATAAAGTTTAATCCAAACAACGGATACTTATTAGTAAGAGGTAGATCAATTCCTGAAAACTCAATTGAGTTTTATAAACCATTAGTTGATGCTTTAGAGGCTTATAATAAAAATTCAAAACCGCAAACTAAAGTTGATATTCAATTAGAGTATTTTAACACCAGTTCATCTAAATGTATTTTAGATGTGTTTAAAAAATTAGAAGTAATCAACTCGGGTAGCAGCGAAGTAACCATTAATTGGTTTTACGAAGAAGATGATGAAGACATGTTAGAAGCAGGGGAGGACTATCAAGCAATTATTAGCGTGCCATTTAAAATGGTTGAAGTAGAAGAGGACTAAAAATCGAAAATAATTTAAAAAAAACGTCTCAATTTTTGAGACGTTTTTTTTTGAGTATAGATTTCAATACTTTCGTTCGGCAACAAGAGGTTAAGAATATAATTAGAACTGATAAAATTTATATAATGTTTGAAGAAGATGAAAATGACGAATTAATGAACTTTAAAAAACTTCCTGTTTATATAAAAGCAGTTGAAATAAGTGAATTAGCAGATAAAATAGCCTTTTTCGTTAATGATTCTATCGAAAAAAAACTTGAAGATACCGAATTGTTGATGGCTAAATCTTACATTGACGATATCGTTTCCAATTCATATATTATTACAGCAAAAATAGCAGGAGCCGAAGCGGTTGATTTGTATGATATAAAAATGGAAAATGCAGCAATCATAAGAAAAGCAGGTAGAGAAATAAGTACCAATTGTTCTGGATTAACCATGTTTGATATTGATGGGTTTGATTATTTAGATTTATTACGTGAGGAAATTGAGTTGTTTCGAGTTGAGTTTGCTAAATGGGTTAAAACCTTTGACCAATGGAATTACATAATTGACAGGTGGGGGTTATTTAATCCTCCTGGTGTAAATTATGATGATCACGACCCTGATGATGACCTCCCTTTTAATCCTGAAGATTTTTTTGAAAATGAGTAAAAAAGACCTAAAAATATACCTTAAGGGACTTAAAAAGAAACAACTCGAGGATCAAGTACTCGATTTGTATGATAGATTTAAGCAAGTAAAAACTTTTTACAACTTTGTGTTTAAGCCACAAGAAGAGCAATTGCTAGAGGAAGCAAAATTTAAAATTACCAAAGAATACTTTCCTGTTGGAAGCCGAAAACCTAAAGCCCGAAGATCGGTAGCACAAAACTACATTAAACACTATATACAACTTGGTGTAGATGCTTTTGTAGTTGCCGAAATAATGTTGCACAACATTGAAGTAGCACAGCGTTACCACCAAAAGAAAGGTGTAAAACAAGAAACATTTTTTAAGAGTATGCTCAAAAGCTTTGAACAAGCGGTTGAATACATTGCTGAAAACCAACTAAACGATGAGTTTAATTCTCGCATGCTAACCATTATTAAAACAATAGAAAACCAACAATGGATGAATGCAGAAGCATTTCAGTATTTGCTTCGAAAAGTGATTTGATTAAATCACCTACCTTAATCCCTCCTCAAGGAGGGAAAATTCCCCTTGAGGATTTGAGATTAAGAGGAAAATCTGCTGTGCAGATTTGGATTACAGAGGTGTGAATGGTGTATAAAATTACCCAATCAACAACGTATCTTTCTTAATTTCTGCAAGGCTTTGTATCAAATAATCGATTTCGGCAGTGGTGTTAAACGCTTGAAACGAAAACCGAATGTAGCATTTATCGGCATGTCGCATTACAGGAATTTCGATACGGTATTTTTCAAACAACAACCGCTGTAGTTTTTCGGGTTCGGTGGTTTTTATTTCGGCACTACACATTTGTCCAAAAAACGCTTTAGTTAAAGGTGCTAAAGGTTTGGTGTTGAGCAATTCGAATAATTTTGGAGCAACTTCCAGTAGGTTATTTTTACAATCGTCCGATACTCTTTTCCAATCGTGTTTTCCCATAAACTCGATGGCTTTTGGAATGGTTAAATAAGCAGAAAAATCGCGAGTTCCGTTAAATTGGTGGTAATCGAAAAATTGCGAATTACTTGGTGCAGCAATTTGGTAACCCCAGCTGATAATTAAGGGGTCGAGCATGGTTTGAAATTCGGGTTTGGCGTATAAAAACGAACAGCCTTTTGGTGTCATCATCCATTTGTGGCAAGCTCCCGTGTAAAAATCGGCTTGTATCTCGGCTAAGTTTAAATCGATATGCCCAGGAACGTGAGCTCCATCAACAATGGTAATTAATCCACGTTTTTTGGCTTCCTCGCAAATTTCTTTTACCGGAAATATTAATGCGGTGCTGCTGGTAATTTGGCTAATAAAAACCACCTTGGTTTTTGGCGAATAACCTTTCCAAAATTCCTCAATAAAGGCTTCTTTGCTTGTTAACGGTAAACTAATGGGCTGCTGAATGTATTTAGCACCTGCGGCTTTGCAGTAATAATTCCAAGTTCTATCCATGGCACCGTATTCTAAATTGGTGCTGAGTACTTCGTCGCCAGCGTTAAGTTTAATGCTTTTTGCCAAAATGTTGATGGCATGTGTAGGATTGGGCACAAAAACCAAATCGTTGGCGTTGAGTTGATGTAAGTTGCCAAAGCCGACAACGAACGTTTAACATAACCAATACCATCAAAAGCAATCATTTGTACAGGTTCTTTTTCCAACAAGTATTGCCACTGAATAAAATCGTCGAAAATTTCTTTTGGGCAAGCCCCAAACGAACCAAAGTTTAAAAAAGTGATGTTGTGATCGAGCAAAAAGAGGTTTTTCATGGGTATTCTATTTGAATAAGCGACATCTTTCCTGTTTAAAAAAAAATATACAACTAAGTATAAACTCTTAAATTTATAATAAGTAAATATACTCAAAAGATATAAAGGGATAAAATAGTTAATTAAAACCAACCAAAAAATAATATATTTGAAAGAAGAATTACATTAGAAATTAACAAAATAACATTATCTAATTAGATATTAAAGAATGGAAAAAATAGAGAAAACACAAATTGTAGATAATAGTTATTTTTCAATTGGTTTCCCAGAAAAAAAATGGGATGAATTAATTAGTAGAGAGAATATAATTTCGAAAATAGAAGATTCATTCAATACTTGTTCATTAATTTATATTGAAGGAGAAGAAGACTCAGGTAAAACAACATTATCAGCTCAATTCACTAAAAAAAATATAAAAAACACCATATCAGTTTTTTTTAATCCATTAAACAATTTGGATTACCAAAAGGAATTTTATTGTACAAATTTTGTTAACCAAGTAAGAAATATACTGAAAGATGAGACTGTTATAAGTGATTGGGAGAATTTGGTAAGTATAGAAGAGCATCAAAAAATAGAATTCCAATTAAGGAAGAGATATAAAAATAAAAATGAAAAAATTTATTTAGTTGTAGATGGACTTGGAGATGTTATTAATGAAAAACCAGATTTTGTAAAGAGTATTTTAAGTATAATGCCTATAGGACAAGATTTTTTTAGAATAATCTTAACTGGATCAAAAAAAGATTTTGAGAAATTAGATATAAATCTAAAAAAATTGAGACATACTATATTGGTCTCAATGGGTTCACAAAAACAGAATTAATCGAATTTATTAATTTGGGGAATGCTACTCAAGAAGAAATAGAAGATCTTTATAAGATTACTAAAGGTGGGTTACCCGGTCGATTAATTACATTAAAAAGATTAATAGAAAATGATAAATTTTCTATTAAAGAAATATCGGACACAACTACATATAAATCATGGATTGAATTAGATTGTGAATCATTCGCTTCTAATACTAAGGAAGAGAATGCTGTTGTTGCATTAATTAGTCTGAATGACAGAGAGTTTTCAATACAAGAAGTAACCGATATTATTTCAATAGAAAAACCTAAATTAATTGATTTTATTGAATCTAGTTCTGTATTTGGAATACGTAAGGAAATGATACATTTCATTTCTAATTCTCATAAAAAATATTTAGCAAATCAATATAGGACATCAAAAAAAGATATAAAAGACTTATTGATTCAATATTATGCAAGTAATGCTACGCCTAATTCATTAGTTGAACTGCCCAAATTATTAGCTGAAATAAATCAATGGGGTAGAATTCTAGAGGTATTGAATGATGATTATTTACCTAAAATTATGGGGGTTACAGGGTCATTAAAAGTTATTAATGAAAGTTTATCTATTGGAGTCAAGGCTTCAAGTGAGATGAATAAATATGATGACTTATGGAGATTTTCAATTCAGGGAAGTATTGTAAATGAAATTGATAACTATCTTTTTTGGGAATCTGAAGTAGAGGCTAGAACTTCAATATTAGATTTTACTGGAGCTATTTCATTAGCAGAGACCGCAATACTAGATTTTGATAGATTGAGATTATTAGCTCGAATTGCTAGAAGACAGAAAGAAATTAAAAAGGATGTTGATGAAGAATTAGTTGAATTAATTACAGAATTGTATAAAACAGTTGATTTATCTTCAATTGGCGGTAAAATATACGACATCGTCTCAGATTTAATATATGGTATTCCTAATCTTGCCATTGAGATGATTGATAAATCATCTGGGGAAAGTAATGATGATGATATAAACGACTGGATTGTTACTAAATTATCCGTTGCTGCCGTAGACTCAGATATTAAAGACGATAAAGATCCATTAACTTCAAAAAAACTTGAAGCAATACAGAATATTAATTCGCCTAATGTAAGAAAGATAAATCGAGCTATTGCATTTATGGTTGGCAATTATACTTCAGATAGGATGATGGAAGAAGTGAGGAAACTAAATGATTCTACTGAAAGATTAAAATTGATTCGAATGTGGTTGAACAATAATAGAGGAAAGATTGAAAATGTTGGAGAGATTATTTCTGCTGCACTTAATGAATTAGTAAGCACTTCCACAAAAAAAATAATAACTATTGATACATTAAAAGAATTAACGTATCAATTACCTTATGTTGACAATAAAATAGAAAAATCTGATTTAATAAAAAAATTTAGAACGATTGAACAGGATGTAGAAGATTTAGGAATAAGTACTAATAAGTATGTTTATGAGTTAAATATGATACATACAATATTTAGTATTGATAAAGAAAAAGGAATAAGATGTTTAGATGGTCTAATTAGTGAAATAGAGAGACTTGAAGATAATCTTATAGCATTAGATACATTCGCTGAAGTTTATTCAAAACTTTCAATTTTAAAACATCCAGAACTAACAAGGAGAGTCAGTTTCACTTATAAAAGAATTCTTGAATTATCTGCTGAATTATTTGCAAATACCTCTAATCATTTTGAAATTAGTCAAAATCTTTTAAAAGTAATAGCAAAAAGAAACCCCGTATTAGCTATAAAGATTAGTGAAAATATAAATACGGAGACACGAAGGGAAAGAGCTAGAATGTTAATTCTAGATTCTTATTTAGATAATAATCTAAAAAATGTGAATATTGATTTAATAAAAAAGATAGAGGATAAGTTAATATATAGTTACACCAAACAGGAATTATCAATCCGTGTTATGGAAAGGTTCTCGGAAGCTAAATCACTTCCATCAAATATAATAACCGAGTTACTATTTTATTTTGATAAAATAAAACAAATAACTGATAATGATGAGAGAGCATATGGATTAGTACTAATTTATAAAGTAATTAATAAGAATACTAAATGGAAAGAAAAATTATGCTCTTCAATTGAAAAACAAATTGAGAATGCATTAGACAGTATAGAAGCTGATTGGGAAAAAATTGACAACGGATATCGTGTTTGTAGCGAAATAGCTAAAATAAATCCTGAATTTGCAAAGAATATCTTCTCCAAAACTGAGGTAATAAAAAACGAAAGTTGGTTAGATTCGAGATTAGTAGCATATACTTTTATGAATAGTTTAAAAGTTATAATTCGATCATATGGCGGTTTAATTAATGTAAAAGGTGATACTGATGATGACTTTAAACAATTAGCTGATATGATTCAAAGAATTCCATCTGAAATTGAAAAATTAAATCTTTGGACTGAACTTGGATTTCAATGTTTTTCAGCTGAAAGAGATGATATTGGAAAAAAAGTATTAAATAATCATATTATACCTATTTTTCAAGAGTTAATGGCTCGTAATGTTGATGTTGAAAGAGTGGTTAACTCATTAACATTAATTCATATTCTAAATCCGTCTTTATATAATGAATTTGTTACAAAGATATCAATAGAATACCGAGAAGATATATCTAAGAATTTAGCGTTTTATTATTTAACAAAACGTAATCCTTATGAAGAATATGATACATCAATAATTAAATATTCTAGTAATTATAGTGATATTAAAAATGTTATTACTGCATTAAAGGATATTAATACAGATGGACTTCTTTATTACATAATTTTAAATCTATTTAAAGCTATAGATGAAAATAGAAGTAGTTTAGGAAAAATAGCTATTTCTACAATTACAGATGATATTGATAATATTATTGATACTAAATTACCTGATTTAAATAATATTAAACATGAAGGCTATAAATATCTCTTAAAAATGAGGGTTGCTAAGATAAAGAAAAATATACCTAATAAACTATTTTGGAATCAGTTAATTATTGATTCACAATCTGTTACAAATTTATCTGATCAAGTATTTCTTAAATCTGATTTTCTAGCAAATTTACCTTTCGACAAAATGAGTAATGGGATGAAAATTAAGAAAGACTTATTCCAAGAAGTAATAGACTTGTTAAATTCTTTTAAAGTGCATTTTGAATACATTCAAAGAGTAATTGACATTTCGGATACAATGTATATTGTAAACTCGACCATATGGAAAGAGGTAGTAAAACAAGCATTTAATATGTCAGCGGAGCTAAAAGGAGGGCAAGAAAGTTTTTCGTCAAGAAAGAATATAATAGATTCTATATATAGAACAGATCCTGTATTTGCAAAAGAATTAATTAAATCAATACAAGAAAATGAAGCGCCAAATCGTTCTGAAAAATTATTATTAGATTATTATAAGTCTCTAGAGATATCAAATAAAATTAAGAATAATAAAACTTTAACGGAAATAGAAAAACAGAATTCAAGAATAGTTGTACAAGGTGTATTTGCAGCTCTTAGGGCACTTAATTCTGATAAGATATCTTCAAAGAAAATCGAAGATATATCAAAATATCTGATACTGGGAACAAAACTTCCATTACATGAAGTCTTTCCTATACATATATTTTATTTGAATAATTGTAGAAAAAAATATGCTTCAAGTTCTGATGAATTTGCAATAAATCTACATAAAATGAATTTTAGGGAAGCTCTTAAATCTTCAAATTTGATAGAATTACTATCTAATTCTAGAAAAATGAGTAATAAAGCAGTAAAAGAATATTTTAAGGAAGACAATTTTATTAGTAATAAAGCAATTAATCCAGGTAATAGGGAAGCAGCGGTAACTTTTATAAGACAGTGGCTTGAAGAAGAAGTTGAAGAGTATCTAATTATTGTTGACCCATACTTTTGTTGTAAAGATTTAGATATCTTAAAATCAATCAAAGAGATATTTGGCGAGACAATTGAAATTGATATCTTGGGTTCTGTAGATGGAAAAAGAGAAAACGTAGAATCGGATTACTCGAATTATTGGAAAAAAATATCTGATGAAATACCCCCTTATACTACAATTACTTTTTGCTGGATACCTGAAAAGGATGTCCAGGAACCATTCCACGATAGATGGATAATTACAAAAAACGGAGGTCTTAGATTAGGTACTTCCTTAAATTCATTAGGCGTAGGAAAAGAAAGTGAAATCTCTGTAATGAAGCCAAACGAATCTTTAGAAATTACAAATAATTTCCTAAAAGAATATATTACAAAACGAAAAAGATCAAGTAATAATTTGAGAATTCAATACAAAAGTTTTAGTTTAAATTAGTGTGGATGTTATTAAATAAAGAAATCACTTTACCAAGCTTGAATTAATAAACCCATGAACATTTTATTTGTTTGCTCTGCCAATAAAGACCGTTCGAGAACGGCAGAAGATTATTTTGCGATAAAATACCCTGAACTGGAGTTTGATTCGGCAGGAACAAATCAAAAAATATGTAATCAGTTAGGAACAAATTACATTGCTCAAGAGCAATTAGAAATGGCAAATTGTGTGTATGTAATGGAAGAAAAACATTTACAAGCCATTAATGACTTGTTTGGGAGTGTGTACAACCACAAAATAACGGTGCTAAACATTGCAGATGTTTACGAATACGGAACCAAAGCATTGGTAGATGTTTTAAAAGAAAAAATAACGATTAAATAAATCGTTTACAGAATTTCCAAATTCTTTTTAGAAAAGATACTATAGTAGAAGGCTCAGCATTTTTTACGTGAATTTGATTTACTGTAGTGTAATTAAAATTGCAGTTGATGTAGAAGTTTCTATTCATGTTTTTTAGTGTAAATATAGTGTTATTTTTTAAATTGTAAAAATATTAATTATTATAAGTCATTGAATTGCAAATATATATAGTATATTAATTTGTCCTATAATTAATATTATGTTAAATAGAAAGTTTTAAAACAGGGAAATTGACAAACTAAAAAAGCTCCTATCTTCTTTTACAGAATTTAGGAGCTTTTAAAAGAAACAACTAACTAACTTATTTACTCTTTATTTCGGCTACACACCTAAAACCTAACCACGCAGTTGGTTTAGTATAGGTTATATCCCTTTCAATGTCAATTTCATTCGGGTTGCTTATCCACGAGCCACCTTTAGCCAATCCTTGTTGATTAATCATTTCGGCTACATTTCCAATTAAATTATAACATCCTGCAGCATTTGGCCAATACGATTTAACTGGTGCTGTTACATCTGCATTTTGTGTTGGATTTCCAGCTACCACCACATTGTCTTCTAATTTTCTTCTTAAGTTGGCTAATAGCTGTCCTTTGTGTTTGGTTTCCAATAGTTTTTTAGTTTTTTCGGAATATCCAATTTTTGCTGCTGCCTCCCATTCCTCTTTTGTTGGCAATCGGTATTCGAAATTGCTTGGATACACGTTCTTTTTATCGGTTAATTGCTTGGTTTTAAACAATTCTTTTACGCGTTCGGTTCTCCATTTGCAATATTGTACGGCTTGTTCGTAGCTTATCCCTATCACAGGAAACTCTTTGTATGCTGGGTGGCTGTAGTAATATTTGGTGTAAGGTTCGTTGTAAGCTAATTTGTCTCTCCATACCAATGTGTCGGGCAACGCATTTTTGTATTCTATAGCCGTTTTACCGTGTTTATTCGCTAACCACATCACGTATTCTTGCCAATTGAAGTTGGTTATTTCGGTTTCATCCATGTACAATTGGTCGTTTATTTTAACCGTTCCCGTTGGATTTATCATTTTGTTAAAGTAAGTGATTACAGGTCGGAACCCAATATCTACCGAAGCGTTCGACATTCCTTTGTATTTATCTGCTCCATTTATTTGTATTTCGGCTGCTACGCTGGTCCAACTTCCGCCTTTTGTGCCAGGCAATTGGTTTTCGTTTTCGTAATAAACCATTTCGGCAACGTTACCGCTCATGCAATACAATCCGTAATCATTAGCGTAATACGAATCCACTTTTGCTGTATGAAAAGCTCCGTCGTCTTTAAAATTACCTTTTAGTGGTTGATAGTTGGCTAAGTAACATCCTTTAGCATTTTTTAAGTACGGTCCACCCCAAGGATATGATTGACCATCTTTGCCACCAGCTGCGGCGTACATCCATTCGTAATTGCTTGGTAAACGTACATCGTTAATAAACGTGCCATTTCGTTGTTTGTTTACTTCTTCGGTTAACCATTTGCAATACATTTCGGCACCTTTTCGGCTAATTGCCACCACAGGATAGTCGTTATACGCAGCATGAGAGAAGTATTGTTCTTCCATGGGTTTGTTGTAGCTGTACGAATAATCTTTAACCCATCTGCTTTGGTCGGGTTTTGCGGCTAAAAATTCATCTTTTCGCTCATGAATCAGCAAATCGAATAAAAAAGTTCGGTATTCTAAATTGGTAACTTCTGTGGTTTGCATATAAAATGCTTGAACCGACCAATTTTTATCGTCTGCTTTAAACGTTCCCGTTGGAATAAAAGCATAGTGTTTTTTATCCAATTTGTCGAGCTGTTTTATCATTTTAGCCTTTTGTTTGTTATTGGCAAGAATTTCTTCTGGGGTTAACTTTGGAAATTTATACCCTGTATCCAACAATTCGGTAATTCGTGCCGATTGAACTAACGCTTCTTGGTATTTCTTTAAACTATCAGCAGGAATAAGCAGGTTTTGTTCCTTTTCTTGCTTTAATTCAATGCGTTGGGGCGTTAATTTATCTACTTTTCGTAAGTATTCGGTTATTACTTGCTGTTGTTCTTGTAAAACTTGTTTTTCGTTTGCCACCACTAATGTAGCAGGTGTTGAAGGTGTTGTAGTTATTTTTTCTACTGTTTTTGTGGTGTTTGTTGGCTTTAAAACCAATACCAATGCAACAGTTGTTATTATTGAAGCTATCATAATAATGAGTTTAAGGTTAAAAAATCGAGCAAAATCGTTCCCTTTAGTAGCATTGTTTTTAGTGCCAACCGAGGTTAAAAATCGCTCCTTAGTTTCTTCAAAACTTACTTTTGAAGGTTCATTTTTGGCTTTGTTGAACAAATCGTTCAACAGTTTATTAGCATCATTATCCATTGTTCTCCTCCTTAGTTTGATGTGTTGATTCAAAGGTTAGTATCTCTAATAACTTAGCACGTCCTCGTTTTAATCGCTGTTTTACTGCCGATTCGGAGGAGTTTTGAATGTCCATGATTTCTTTTATAGAGAAACCTGTAATTTCAAAAAGTACCAAACATTCCCTTTGTTCATCAGGGAGCAACGCTAATGCTTTGTACAGAAAATAGATTTCAGCATCTCTTTCGGTATTGGCATTTACATCTTGATGATGGTCATAATTAGATTCAACTATTAAATCTTCTTTTGTTTTTTTGTGATGATTAGCTAATAAACGAACACTTATACCTATTAAAAATGATAAAAAAGCTTTTTCATTTTTAAGCGTATTAAACTTTTTAAAAGCAACAAGTAAGGTATCGTTCATTAAATCCTGATATTCCATATTTCCAAAAACTCTTGCCCTGCAGAAGCGTTCAAACCTATCATGAATCGGTTTGTAGAGTGCTAGAAATTTTTCTTGTTGTTCTTTAGTTGTAATCATCAATAACACGTTAAAAGGTGTGTTCTGTATAGTAAGTGTAACGAAAATGAAATAAGTTACTTGTGCTGAGTAATTTTTTTTTAATTTTAGTGGTGAAGTTAACATTAAGCCATATAATTTCATTCAAGTTATTTAGGTATATTTTTATTAGTTGTATCTTGCACTACACAATGAACACTTCCATTCAACCCAATATAACCAGCATCGAAATTGTTTATGAAGATGATGTGTTGTTGGCTGTAAATAAACCCAACAATTATTTAATACATCACTCCAATTATGCTAGAAACATTGAAGAAGTTACACTTTTAGAACAATTGCAACAACAACTGGGTTTTCCGTTGTATCCCGTTCATCGTTTAGACCGCAAAACTTCTGGAATTATACTGTTATTAAAAGATAAAGCATTTATACCACAATTTCAAGCGTTGTTTACCAACAACACCATTCACAAAACTTATTACGCCATAGTAAGAGGTTTTTCTTCCGAAACTGGAAAAGTGGATGCTCCAGTAAAAAACGACGATACTGGAGTTTATAAAGAAGCTTTAACCAATTATAAAACCATTTGTAGCATTGAGTTGGATATTCCAGTTACGCCTTACGAAAAATCGCGTTACAGTTTAATAAAGTTAATGCCCGAAACTGGTCGAATGCACCAATTGCGTAAACACATGAACAAAATTAACCATCCTATTGTGGGCGATTATAAGTATGGCGACCGATTTCATAACAGAATGTTTGAAACCCAATTTAACTGCATGTACTTGTTTTTACATGCCCATCAAATAATATTTACTCACCCCCTAACCCATCAAGAAATGTGTTTAACGGCAGGTTTTCCGTTAGATTGGTTGCTTATCTTTAACGTGTTTAATTGGAATATAAATGAGAATAGATAAATTTATTTGGGCAGTTCGGTTGTTTAAAACCAGAACATTCGCCTCCAAAGGGTGCGACGACGAAAAAGTAAAACTAAACGGTGCTTTTGTAAAACCAAGTAAAGCTGTTGCTGAAGGTAACGAAATAGCGGTTAAAGTAAATCCCATTTGGCGAACATTTAAAATAGTGGAAATACCAAAATCGAGAGTTGGGGCAAAATTGGTAGCTCAACACGTTGTAGAAACTACTCCACCAACTGATTTAGTTTTGTTGGAACAAATGCAACTTCAACACCACCAAAATAAAGTGTTGGGCATAAAAGGTAGGCCAACCAAGAAGGTACGTAGAGATTTAGATAAATTAACAGAATAATGTTGTAGTTTGCTCATTACTAATAGCTTATTTGTATATTTACCTCATAAACCAAAACTAAATTTATATGGAAACTAGAAAAATTATTATTACATCAATTCTTACCACTCTAGCAACAATGCTTGTTGTAGCTGTAATTATGCACTTGTGTTGTGGCAACTGTGGTGGAAGATCATCTTGTTCGAAAGCACAAACAGAATGTAACTCAGGAGCTACTGATTGTAAATCTAAATGTTCAAAAGGAGACTCTTCTTGCAAATCGAAATGTGAGAAAGGTGAAAAATCTTGTAAGTCGAAATGCGAAAAAGGAGAAAAAACTATGGAAATGGAATGGACTTCAGAAGATGGAACTAAAGAAGTGAAAAAAACAATTGAAGTTACTGTAGACGAGAAAAAATAATTTATAAACCTTTTTTTAATTTAATATGGGACCAAATTTTTTAATTTTATTAGCAGCAGCCTTAATACCAATGGTAATGGGCTTTATATGGTATAATCCAAAAACGTTAGGTAATGCTTGGATGAAAGCAGCCGACGTAACCGAAGAGAAAATGAAAGGAGCTAACATGGGCTTGATTTTCGGATTAAGTTATGTGTTTAGTGTAATGCTTGCAATGGCTGTTTATTTTATTGTAGTTCACCAAGCACATTTATTTTCGGCTTTAATGAACGAACCTGGTATGCAAGAGCAAACTGGTGAAGCTTGGGCTTATGCTCAAGATTTTATAGCTAAATATGGTCAAAACTTTAGAACATTTAAACATGGGTTATTTCATGGTATTTTAGATGGTTTCTTTTTTGCTTTGCCAATTATAGCAACTAATGCCATGTTTGAAAGAAAAGGTTTTAAATATGTTGCAATAAACAGTGGTTACTGGATTATTACTATAGGTTTAATGGGTGGAGTTATTTGCCAATTTGCTTAATTTGAAATGAGATTATTATAAAAAAAAAAAGCAGCCATTTGGCTGCTTTTTTTATACCCCTTTTATTCGTTCAATCAACTGACCAAACATTTTTCCACCATCTTTTATAGTTCGCGGTCGTTCAACTGCTTGAAATACTCCGTTTTCATCGTAAAACAATTCGAAACTAAAGATAAAATCAGTTGCAGTTCGTGCATCAACACCGTTTTGCCCGAAACGTAAATCATTTAATATTAGCTTACCGTCTTTTTCTTCAATAGTATACCATCCTTCAGTTATTTTCATTAATTGTTTTATCTTTTTTTCGTTAGCCATTTTACCAAGCAAATGATGGTTTTTTGGAATAAATTTGGAATAGATAATATCATCACTTTTATCGAAAAGCGAATAATAGCCAATTAAAAAACCATCTTCAACCATTACGTTTGCTGCCCACAGTATCGAATTTAAAGGTGTTGGTCGGTTTTTTACTTCTGTGTAAGCAATATTCTTTTCCTTTAACGAATGAGTAAATTTTGGATACGTGTACCATTTGATGCCCACAGTTAAAAGCATGTAGCAACTGCTTACTATTAAACCTAGGTTGTTTAGTTTTCGTCGGGTAAGGCTGGTTTTATTGTAAAACATCGCAGCTATTAAAAAAATCATAAAAGGCAAGGTGTACAATGGGTCTACAACAAATATGTTTTTGTAATCTAGTCGGTATTCTAAAGGCCAAAACAACTGTGTTCCCCATGTGGTATGGGCATCTAACAAAGGATGTGTAATTAATCCCAAAAACATCAACCACGTCCAGTCTTTCCATGTAGCATCTAATTTTCGATGAATTTTACTAACTATCCAACCAAAAATGGGTGCAAAAATTACACTAAACAGAATAGAATGCGAAAATCCTCGATGAATTTCAAGCGCGGTAATGTTATCGGTAAAATGTTTTGCAAACACATCTAGGTCTGGAATAGTACCTGCAACAGCACCCCAAAGTATAGCCCAGTTTCCTACCTTTTTGCCAATTGCAGCTTCACCAACGGCTGCTCCTAAAACTACTTGAGTTAACGAATCCATAAGTTATACAACAGCGGCTTTAAAAGGTTTTCTAATTTCATATGCTGTTGGTGTAATGGTTTTTATTAACGCTTTTAGCAATTTGTTCGACACACTATTTTTATGTTTAATGTAAAGTTTCATGCTTACAGGTTTGGCTCCCAAACAACTTTTAATTTCTTCAGCAGTTCTTCCATACCTAATTTCGGTAGCATTTTTTTCTATTGCTATTCCTACAAAATCGTAAAGCATTCTTTGGTAGGTTGAATATTCTACATTGTATTGATAATCGATGCCAACGTAATTTGCATCAATGATATTATCAAACCAAAATGCTGAGCTAAAACCAATTAACTTATCATTTAAGAAGTATCCATTTAATATAAATTGGTCGCCCAATTGCTCCTTTAAATTGATAAAAGCTTGAGCATTTAAAACACCTATGCTGAAATCTGATTTGGATAAAACCATGTTGTACAACTCCTCTACTCTATCCTTTTGTTGGATAATAGCTGCCAAATCCATGTTCTTTTTGATTAATGGGGTTGATTTTTTTAAAACACTATTTGCTTTAGTTCTAAATTTTGCAACCATGTTGGCAAGATAGATGTCTAAAGCATTCCAATCCTTTTTTATAGTTAAAACCATGTTCACATCTATCATGAAATCATGGTAATGGTGTTGTTTCAGTAAGTCACTTTTAGTGGCATTACTTTGCCAGAACTCTTTAAAAAGAATTAAAGAAGTTTGTTTTTTTATGTTATCTGATTTACTCAGTTGATTTAAGCCTTCTTGTAGGTTGTCATAAACTTGTTCATCGGTTAATTCGTTAGAAAAAACAAAACCATTTTCGCCACAAGCAAATACATTTCCACAAACCAATACCTTAATGTTTAACGATTGAACAATCTTATTTTTTATTTGGTTAGAGAAATTACATAAATGACCGTAATACTCCGAGCCTTTGTCAATAAATTGAACCAACTGAGCTACTGCAATACCAACAGGTTTATTATTTTTATCATAAAACAAGATGTATCTAAACTCCATTTCATGGTTTAATGCAGATTCAATGGCTTGAAGATAAGGCAATGAAAGATAAATGTTTTGATTGTTGTTGACCGTATTCCAATCTGTAGCAACAATAGTACTTACAGAGTCGAAATAACTTCTTCGTAGTTCGTTTTTACTTTCCAATTTGTAGGTTAGCTTGTTTAATTATTTTGAAGCAATAAATTTAAGCTTTTTATGTCATTTCAATTAAATTACTAATTTTGTTTGAATGGCACTTTTAAACGGATTTCTATTAGGACTTGGTTTTGTGATCTTTTTAGGTCCTGTGTTTTTTTATTTATTAAAATGCACATTAGACGCAGGTTTTTGGTCGGGTTTATCAGTTGCGTTGGGTATTGTTTTTGCTGATTTTGTTTGTATTACCATTTGTTCATTAGGAGCAATTGCTTTTTTTGAGAATACTAAAAATCAATTTTGGATTGGTATTATTGGTGGATTAATTTTATTGGTTTTAGGGTTGAAATTTATTTTTAAACCTAAAATTTTTGCTCAAACAGAAGAAAAAATAAAATTATCGAAAGCCAATTACGCTGCGTTTTTCACACAAGGTTTTTTAATCAATTTTGTTAACCCTTTTGTTTTTGTTGTTTGGATTAGTATTATTGGTATTGCTAAAAGCGAATATGGTAGTTCAAATGATTTTTTTATGTTTTTAGGAGCTGCTTTAGCAGGAATATTTACCACCGATTTATTAAAAGTTATTACAGCTCATCGAATTAAAAAGTTTCTTAGTCCAGTTTATTTAATTACCATTTATAAAGTATTTGGTGTTATACTTTTAGTGTTTGGTACTTGGGCAATTGTTTATTCGTTTAAATAAACCTGTTAATACAAAAAAAAGGGAAGATGTCATCTTCCCCTTTTTTTTGTAAAGAAAATTTAACTGTTTAGTTAAATTTTGCTTTTAAAGCTTTTGCTTTATCGTATTGCTCGGTTTGAGTATATACTTTTATCAGCATGTTTGCAGTATCAACATCTGCAGGGTTTAATTCATGAGCTTTTTCAATAGATGGAATTGCTTTTTCAAACAAACCTTTTGCTTCAGCTTTTAATGCATCAAATTTTTTGGTTTCGTTGTAAGGTAATTTGTTTGCTTCATTTATTTTTTCGGCACCACTATTAAAATAATACGCTCCTAAGTTAAAGTGTGCATCATAATAATCAGGTTTTAATTCAATAGCTTTACTGTAATCTTTAATTGCATTATCTTGTTGTTTTAAATTTTCGTAAACTGTACCTCTAGCAAAATACAATACCTCATTTTTAGGATTGTTGGTAATTGCTAAATTTAAGTTTTCTAAAGCTTCAGCATGTTTTCCTGACGCCAAATAACCATCTAATTCAGTTACAATTAAATTGTAATCGTTTGGATAAGCAGTTCTTCCTTTTTTGATGTATTCTTGAGCTTTAGCATCGTTTCCTTCTTTTTTGTAGATATTAGCCATTGAACGGTATAAACTCGGGCCATTGCCATCAACATTGTATTTTAGCATAATTAAAGCATCGTACAATTGTTTAGCTGTTTCGTTTTCTCCTCCTAAATCTGAAGCTAAAGCAGTGTTATAAAGCATCATGGTATCCATTTTACCAGTAAACTGAGATAAAAGCATTGATTTTCCAAAACTTTCTTGAGCTGCTTTATAGTTTTTACTTTGAAACTCGCCAATACCTTTATTACCGTATTCACCAGCTAAACCAGGAAATTTACGTCCAATAATGTCCATCGTGTACATTTCATCATCAACTTTACTCTGACTTTGAATAGCAGAAAAGAATTTCATTAAATCTGCTTCTTTTTCTAAATCCAAACTTTTTAGTTGTGGGTCTTGGAAATTAAGTGTTAATGCCTTCATGTATGAATCAGTACATTTTTCAAGTGCATCAGCATCTAAATTAGCACAAGATTCTTTGCTTGATTTACTTGCTAGTACGTTAAAATAAAGGTTTCCTCTATAATACCATGTTTTAGCCCATTCTTTCGTAGTCGCATCTTCTGTTGCTTTATTGATAGAAGCTAAACCATTTTGTAATTCGCTGCATTTTAAAGAGCGTTCAAACGCTTTATTGTAGTTAAATGCACTTACTACTTCTGCTTTTTGTGCAAACCCAACTGAAGTTACAGCTAAGGTTGTTAATGTAAAAATTGTTTTTTTCATCATATCGTTATTGTTAAAACTTATTCTTCGTTATTGTTTTCTTCTGTTGACTCATCAATATCCTTGCCATTGTCGTTTTCTTCAGAGGAATCGGTAGTTGTTTCGTTTGTTACTATTACATTTCCTTCTTCGTCTAAAATTACTTCTTCTTCATCGCTATGGTCAACTCTAGTAACAGCAGCAATTGAATCGCCATTTCTAAGGTTAATTAATCGAACTCCTTGAGTTGCTCTTCCCATTACCCTTAAATCTTTAACAGCTAAACGAATTACAATACCGGATTTATTAATAATCATTAAATCATCATTATCGGTAACATTTTTAATAGCAATTAAATCACCTGTTTTTTCGGTAATATTTATTGTTTTAACACCTTTACCGCCTCTATTAGTTACTCGGTAATCTTCAATATCAGATCGTTTTCCGTAGCCATTTTCAGATACCACTAAAATATTTTCGTTGGCAGCATCAGTAACTGTAATCATTCCAATTACTTCACCATTTTCTGGTAACGAAACTCCTCTAACTCCTGAAGCATTTCTACCCATTGGACGAACAGTAGATTCGTTAAAACGAATTGCTCTACCCGATTTAATTGCCATGATTATTTCGTCTTTTCCCGAAGTTAATTTTGCTTCAAGTAGGTTATCACCTTCTCTAACTGTAATGGCATTAATTCCGTTTGCTCTTGGGCGAGAATAAGCTTCTAAGGTTGTTTTTTTAATGATACCTTTTTGAGTACACATGATAATGTAGTTGTTATTAATGTACTCTTCATCTTTTAAATCTTTAACATTTATATAGGTTAATATTTTATCGTCAGGTTCAATGTTAATAAGGTTTTGTATCGCTCTACCTTTCGATTGTTTTGTTCCTTCAGGTATTTCAAACACACGCATCCAATAACATTTGCCTTTTGCTGTAAACACCAATAAATAATTATGGGTTGTAGCAACAAATAAGTGTTCTAAGAAATCTTCATCTCTGGTTGCTGTTCCTTTAGAACCAACTCCTCCTCTATTTTGAAGTTTGTATTCAGATAATGAAGTACGTTTCATGTAACCTAAGTGAGAAATAGTAACCACCACATCTTCATCTGGAATCATGTCTTCAATACTAAAATCGCCACCAGCATATTCAATTTCACTTCTTCTTTCGTCGCCGTATTTTTCTTTAATTTCAGTTAATTCGTCAACGATAATTTGCATTCTACGAGCTTCGTTTGATAAGATGTCTTTCAAATCTTCAATCAATTTCATAATTTGATCGTATTCTGCTCTTAGTTTGTCTTGTTCTAGTCCTGTTAATTGTCTTAAACGCATTTCAACAATTGCACGAGATTGTAAGTCGGATAACTTAAATCGTTCCATTAATTTCTCTCTCGCTTCATCAGGGCTCGATGATGCTCTAATTATTTTAATTACTTCATCAATATTATCGGATGCAATAATTAAACCTTCTAATATATGTGCTCTTTCTTCTGCTTTTCTTAATTCGTATTTCGATCTACGAACAACTACTTCATGTCTAAACTCTACAAATTCAACAATTAAATCTTTTAAGTTTAACATTACTGGTTTTCCTTTAACCAAAGCAATGTTATTTACACTAAATGAGGTTTGTAGAGCGGTATATTTAAACAAATTATTTAAAACCACATTAGCTATTGCTTCACGTTTTAATTCGTAAACAATACGCATACCTGTTCTATCCGATTCATCTCTAATATCAGAAATGCCTTCAATTTTTTTCTCGTTAACTAAGTCGGCTGTTTTTTTAATCATTTCAGCCTTATTCACTTGATAAGGAATTTCAGTAACAATAATTTGCATTCTTCCAGAGCCTACTTCTTCAATTTCGGCTTTTGCACGCATAACTATTCTTCCTCTACCCGTTTCAAAGGCTTCTTTAACACCTCCATAACCATAAATAATACCTCCAGTTGGAAAATCAGGAGCTTTTATGTATTGCATCAATCCTTCAATATCAATATCTCTGTTATCAATATAAGCAATAATTCCATTAATTACTTCGGTTAAGTTATGTGGAGCCATATTGGTTGCCATACCTACAGCAATACCCGAAGCACCATTCACTAATAATCCTGGAATACGAGAAGGAAGAACGGTTGGTTCTTCTAAAGAATCATCAAAATTTAATTTAAAATCAACGGTTTCTTTATCAATATCAGCTAGCATTTCTTCAGCCAACTTTCTTAAACGAGCCTCAGTATAACGCATTGCAGCAGGGCTATCTCCATCAACAGAACCAAAGTTTCCTTGTCCGTCAACCAGCATGTAACGTAACGACCATTCCTGAGCCATACGAACCATAGAATCATAAACAGCAATATCGCCATGTGGGTGATACTTACCTAAAACCTCCCCTACAATTCTTGCTGATTTTTTGTAAGCACTATTTGAACGCACACCCAAATCCATCATTCCAAAAAGAATTCTTCTGTGTACGGGTTTTAAACCATCTCTAACATCTGGTAATGCTCTAGATACAATAACTGACATCGAATAATCGATGTAAGCTGATTTCATCTCATCGTCAATATTTATCTTAATAATTTTTCCGCCTTCTGCCATATTTTTTTACTTTAATTTGATTCAAAAATTGCCTCTTTTTAAGACCTTCGAAAATACACATTAAAAAAAGGTTTAGCCCTTAAAAATTATACTTACTTACTAACAAAATTTTGTTGAAAAATGGAGTTATTTAGCAGCCCCCAAATAAATGATATATCTTTACTTTTGAAACAAGGCAATTAGTCTTAACTTTATACTCATTTTAGGTACAAGACAAAAAATAGTTTATGGATGCAAATTTTTCAGTAAAAGTAAAAGATGTTATTACTTATAGCAAAGAAGAAGCTTTAAGACTTGGGCACGATTACATAGGTGTTGAACACTTGTTACTTGGAATTATTAGAGAAGGTAATGGCTTAGCCATAAAAATATTAAAATCGTTAGGCGTTGATGCTAAGGAATTAAGAGCAAAATTAGAAGAAGCCACCAAGTCTGGAGAAGTTTCTACTAACTATATGGCAAACATTCCGTTGATAAAACAAGCTGAAAAGGTTTTGAAAATAACTTATTTAGAAGCAAAAATGTTTAAAAACAATGTTATTGGTACAGAGCATTTGTTGTTATCTATTTTAAAAGAAGAAAACAATGTAGCATCAAAGGTGTTAAACCAATTAAATGTTACTTATAACGACGTAAAAGAAGAAATTATGATATTAAATTTAGTGGAGGAAGATCAACTTCCAAAATCGGAGTTTCCGAATGAAAATGAAGACGACGATGATGGAAAAGGTTTTATGGGCGGATCAGGTAGTGGTGCTGGGTCATCTAAATCTTCCGATGTAAAATCAAAAACTCCCGTATTAGATAATTTTGGTAGAGATTTAACCAAATATGCCGAAGATGGCAAATTAGATCCAATCGTTGGTCGTGAAAAAGAAATAGAACGTGTTTCTCAAATTCTTTCAAGAAGAAAAAAGAACAACCCTATTCTTTTGGGTGAGCCAGGTGTTGGTAAATCGGCTGTTGCAGAAGGCTTAGCTTTGCGTATTGTTCAAAAAAAGGTATCGAGAGTTTTGTTTAACAAACGTATCGTTACATTAGATTTAGCATCGTTAGTTGCTGGAACAAAATACCGAGGACAGTTTGAAGAGCGTATGAAAGCGGTAATGAATGAGTTGGAGAAATCACCAGACATCATTCTTTTTATTGATGAAATACATACCATTATTGGTGCAGGAGGAGCTTCTGGCTCTTTAGACGCATCGAACATGTTTAAACCAGCTTTGGCTAGAGGTGAAATTCAATGTATTGGTGCTACAACATTAGACGAATACCGTCAATATATTGAAAAAGATGGTGCATTAGAGCGTCGTTTTCAAAAAGTAATGATTGAACCAACAACAGTTGAGGAAACCATTACCATTTTAAATAATGTTAAAGAAAAATACGAAAATCATCACAATGTAATTTATACTCCAGAAGCAATTGAAGCTTGTGTGAAATTAACAGATAGATACATTACTGATAGACATTTGCCAGATAAAGCATTAGACGCTTTAGATGAAGCAGGATCTCGAGTACATATTACCAACATAAAAGTTCCTAAAAACATTTTGGAAATCGAAAAAAAGATTGAAGACATTAAGGAACAAAAAAACCAAGTGGTAAGAAGTCAGAAATACGAAGAAGCAGCTCAATTAAGAGATACTGAACGTAATTTGTTACGCGACTTAGAAAATGCAAAACATGCTTGGGACGAAGAAACCAAAACGCATAAAGAAACTGTTACAGAAGACAATGTTGCTGAAGTAGTTGGTATGATGACTGGTATTCCTACTCAACGAATTGCACAAGCAGAGGGTGATAAATTATACAAAATGTATGACCAAATTCAGGGTAAAGTTATTGGTCAGGAAGATGCCATTAAAAAAGTGGTTAAAGCAATACAACGTAACCGTGCAGGATTAAAAGACCCAAACAAACCAATTGGTTCATTTATATTCTTAGGGCCAACTGGTGTTGGAAAAACACAATTAGCTAAAGTATTGGCAAAATATTTATTCGACTCTGAAGATGCATTAATCCGTATTGACATGAGTGAATACATGGAAAAATTTGCCGTTTCTCGTTTAGTTGGTGCTCCTCCTGGATATGTTGGTTATGAAGAAGGTGGTCAATTAACTGAAAAAGTTAGAAGAAAGCCCTACTCTATTGTTTTGTTAGATGAAGTAGAAAAAGCTCATCCAGATGTATTTAACATTTTATTACAAGCATTAGATGATGGACAATTAACCGATAGTTTAGGTAGAAAAATCAACTTTAAAAATACCATCATTATTATGACCTCTAACATTGGAGCTCGTCAGTTAAAAGATTTTGGACAAGGAGTTGGTTTTGCAACTACTGCAAAAAAAGATAGTGCCGACGAACACGCTGCGTCAGTAATTCAAAATGCATTAAAAAAAGCATTTGCTCCAGAATTTTTAAATAGAATTGACGATGTTATAATGTTTAACCATCTTACAAAAGAAGACATTCATAAAATTATTGACATTGAATTAGAAAATTTATATAAAAGAGTTATTGAGCTTGGTTATCAAATTAAATTAACTGATGCCGCTAAAGATTTTATTGCCGACAAAGGTTATGATTCCGCTTATGGTGCTCGTCCGTTAAAACGTGCAATTCAAAAATACCTAGAAGATCCTTTGGCTGAAGAGATTATTCAATCTAAATTAACCGAAGGTGATATTATTAATGTTGATTTACATGAAAACAAAGAAGAATTAGTAATCAATGTTACCAAAGGAAAGAAAAAGAAAAATAATTCTGAATCTGAAAAAGAATAAAAAGTAAATTTGAAAACAAACAAAAAAGCCCCGAAAATTTATTATCGGGGCTTTTTTGTTTGTTTTAGCTTTTAAGTTATTTTTTAGCAGAAGCCTTTGCAACAGTTTTTTTCGCTGTTTCTTTTTTTACAGGAGCTTTTTCCACTTTCGTTTCTTTAGCTACCACCTCTTTTTTTGGTTTAGGTTTTACTACAACTGCTTTTGTTGATTTTCTTTTTCTTTTAACACCGTAACTACCGTTAGTAATTTTACCTTTTTTCGATTTAATATCACCTTTACCCATAATTATTTGTATTAATTGTTCGTATTCAAGCAAATATATTAAAAACAAACCTGAAAAGAAATATTTTTTACTTAAAAAGAAAACTTTCAGACCAATTAAGTTCACACACGAAGCGAAGAACAGCTATTTGATGCTGCTAATAACATAAAGACAATACTAAAATAATATTAAATAAGTGAATTAAATAGTTATATTTGTATTAAATAAGTGAATTTAAAGAGTGTAATAAGAGTAAACAACAAATAAAAGCTAAGTTTATGAAGTATTTTGAAAGGGAAATAGAAAAAGGATTTGATAAGTTTTTACAACCTAACAAAGTTCTAGTGCTTATGGGAGCGAGAAGAGTCGGTAAAACAGAGTTGTTAAAAAAAAGATTATCAGAAACCAAAGAACCTTATTTGTTATTAAATGGAGAAGATGCAACAACAGCATCAGTTTTGAGTAATAGAAGTGTAGAAAATTACAAACGATTGTTAGGTGATAAAAAATTGTTGGTGATAGATGAAGCTCAAACCGTACCAGAGATAGGGAAAATTTTAAAGTTAATGGTAGATGAAATAGAAGGCATTAAAATTATAGCTACAGGTTCATCAGTATTTGATTTGGAGAATGAATTAGGAGAGCCATTAACAGGTAGAGACATTACTGTAAGATTGTTTCCGTTGTCTCAGATAGAATTTAATAAACAAGAAAACCTTATTGAAACTAAAGGGAGATTGGAAGAACGGTTGATTTTAGGAAGTTATCCAGAACTACAGCAATATACAGGATGGGATGACAAAGTAAAATACCTTGAACGATTAATTAGTTCTTATTTGATACATGATATTTTAGCATTTGAGAAATTGAAAAAACCAGATAAGATTATTAGTTTATTAAGGTTAATTGCCTTTCAAATAGGAGGTGAAGTTTCTTTACCAGAATTAGGTCAGAAATTAGGCATAGATAAAAATACAGTAGAACGCTATTTAGATTTATTAGCAAAGGTTTTTGTTATCTATAAAGTAGATGCTTATAGTATGAACCCAAGAAAAGAAATATCTAAATCATCACGATGGTACTTTTATGATAATGGTATTAGAAACGCTTTAATTGCAAATGTAAACACACTAGAACTTAGAAACGACCAAGGTCAATTGTGGGAGAATTACTTGGTAACGGAACGATTGAAATATCAATCCTATAAAGGAATGTTGGTTAACAACTACTTTTGGAGAAGCTACAGCCAACAAGAGGTGGATTGGGTTGAAGAGCGAGAAGGAAAAATTTATGGTTTTGAATTTAAGTGGAATCCTAATAAAGTAAAAGGAGCTCCCTCTGCATGGAAAACCCTGTATCCTGAGGCTGAATTCATAACCATTCATCCCGATAATTACTTAGATTTTATTTCTTAAAAAAAGTAAATAAGTAGAATGATCGTTCGAGTTTAGCGAAGTCGTAGTATAGTTTATCATATTAAAACTTTTCTTTTGTTTCAGAGAGTTCTAAAAAGGCTAGCCAAGTCATTAATCCTATACTTGTTTCTAAAGCGTTTTCATCAATATCAAATGTTGAAGTGTGTAATCCCGAAACAATGTTTTTTGTTTTGTTGTTAATTCCCAATCGATAAAAGCAAGCTGGTTTAACTTGCGAGTAGTAAGCAAAATCTTCGGCAGTCATTCTCAATTCTAAATCTACCACATTTTCTTTACCTAAAAAATCAATTGCTCCACTCTTCATTTTGTTGGTTAACTGCTCATCATTAACTAAAAACGGATAACCTTTTTCTATTTTAAATTCACAACTTCCTCCCATGCTTTCTGCAACTGTATCTGCAATTTTCTTCATTTTTGCATGTGCCTCACCCCTCCATTTTTCATCCATGGTTCTAAAAGTTCCTTCTATTTTAACTTCATCAGGAATAATATTGGTAGCTCCATTCCCAGTAATTTTTCCGAAGGCAATTACAGTTGGAATATGAGGTTTATTATCTTGCTCAAGAGTTGAGTATGCTGGAGCAGATACCATAAACTCGCGATGTAAGTCAATTAAAATATGAGATGCAATTAATAAAGGATTGTTGTATTTATGAGGCAATGCTGCATGCCCACCTTTTCCTTTAACGGTTAGGTATAATTCATCGGTACTAGCCATGTACATTCCAGATTTAAAACCAACTTTCCCTGCTTCTAATTCGGGGAAAACGTGTTGACCAATTATAGTACTTGGAATCGGATTATCTAAAACACCTTCGGCAATCATTAAAGAAGCTCCACCAGGTAATTTTTCTTCGCCTGGTTGAAAAATAAGTTTTACCGTTCCTTCAAAATTCTCTTTTAATTCATTTAAAATTTTTGCTACTCCTAGTAATGAAGAAGTATGAACATCGTGTCCACAAGCGTGCATTACACCAGTGTTTTTTGATTTGTAAACCACGTTGTTTTCTTCAATAATAGGCAATGCATCTAAATCTGCTCGTAAGGCTACTACTTTTTTGGTGTGATTCACTCCTTTAATAAGAGCTACAACACCTGTTTTACACATTCGTTGAATATCAGAAATTCCATATTCTTTCAACTTCTGTTCTACAAAATCGGCTGTTTCAAATTCTTGGAACGACAATTCTGGATGTTGGTGCAAATGTCGTCTAATAGCAATAACTTCAGCTTTATAAGCTGCTGCTTTACTTTTTACCAAATTTTTCAGTTCTTCATTCATAATCAATTTTAAATATCTAAACTAAGTGATAAATAAAACACTGGTTTATCGTTTGACACTCCGTTTTCAACACCCCAAGCCCAGTCTGCTCGTAAAAAATAACCCAAAACTGAAGTTCTTGCTCCAAATCCATAACCACCAACTATTGGATAGGAATCTTTAAAAACCACAACTCTTAATGGACCATCATCATAGATTTCTTTGGTAATTGTATTTTCGTCGCTGTACGGATTTAACCCATCCCAAGCCATGCCTGCATCTGCAAATCCAATGATTTGGAAATTTTTTATAAACTGCGAACGAATTGGGCGACGAATAAAATAAGAAAAAACAGGAAAACGAACTTCGCTATTTACAACCGCAAAATTAGAACCCCTTCTAATGTTTTGAGGAAATCCTCTCAAATTTGCAGCTAATGCTTGGTAACGATAATTGATGTTTCTATTAATATCTTCTTGATTGATAAATCGACTGGTATTACTAAATTGGTCTAACCAGTTATCTAAACTACCCAAATAATAAATTAATTTTTCTTTACCAAATGATGAACTTGCTGCAACACGATTTACCCAAATTAGTTCTCTACTTAACTGCAATGAATGACGAAAATCGAAACCCACCACCTGAGTATTTCCATTAACTTTATCATTGTTATCAAAGGCTTCTTGGTAATATTCAGCAAAAACTTTGAATTTTGTACCATAATAAATGTTGAGCATTTTGGGTAACGAATTATCGAAAACATAAGCTGCTCTTAAGATTCCTCTATATTCATTAAAATTATCGGCTAAAAGAGATACTCTATCTATTGATTTTACTACAATTACATCGTTACGAACACCTGTGGTAAATTGCATTGAAGTTACTTCGCTAAACGGATATTTAACAGAATATTTTACGGTATTGCTTGTAACGCCATAAATATCAAAGCCATCAGTTGCATCGGCGGTGCTTCTGGCAAAAGTATATTCTTTATCTCTTCGTTGAGAATAGTTTTGTAGTGTCATAAAATATTCTCGAGAACCCGATGATACTCTAGCTCCACCAAAAAGTTTATAATCTTCAAATAAATCGACAATACCAATTTTTAAAACGCCACCAATGCTTGGGCCTGTAAAAGGGCCTCCAGTAAAAATTTGGTAATCTTGATTGGTGAACGAATTGGTTAGTTTTAATGAAGAATTATCATTAAAAAATGACAAATTGTAGTTTCGCTGGTTTGGAAGTTTAAACGCTTTAATTGTACTGTCTTTTGAGTCGATTTTATTGTTTCCTATAGAAATGTAGCGTTTGTTTATTTTTTCTTTTTCCTTTTCAAAAACATATTTATCAATGTTAACTTCTTCAGAAACGGTATCTTTTGTTAACGGTATTGGTTTTAATAATACTGATGGTTTAGAAATAACATTGGCAATTAAGGTTGAATCATTTTTTTTAACAATTGCAGTATCAAAATTGGGGTACGCAGTTAAAATTTGACTATAGTCTTTGCTCATTAAATGGTATTGGTAATTATCTAAAATTAACTCCGTAAAGTTTCCTGTAGAGTTAATGTTTTGCTCTAATATTCCCCTGCTATTATTTTGATTACTTGGTTTTACTTCGTAAAATTTGTGGTAATGAATGGTTGTGTCGATGTTGGTAATAAAACTATCTTTTACAGCATGATAACGATTGTAAACATTGTTTTTTAACCCTAAATAATATACAGCCGAATCTACTCCAAATGGTTGTATTTCATTTTCGTTTTTTGTTGAACTAATTCTAAACAATGATTTTTGAGGGGAAGTGTGGTCTAAAACCCAAATATCAAACTGTTTTGAGGTTATTTCTTTGTTTTTTGTTTTAGTTTCTAACGAATCAGTTGAACGATTGGATGCAAATACAATTTTTGTTGAACCATCAACAAAACGAGGGTTAAGGTCATCATAAACATCGTTAGTTAAATTCTTTTGCGAATTAGAACCTATATTATACAAAAACAAATCAGACTGCCCTTTTGATACAGCCGAAAAAATAAGTTGTTTTCCATCGTCAGAATAGCCAAAATCGAGCACTTTTTCAAGGTTAAACAACGCTTTTACTTCAATTCCACCAGTATTGATATCGAAATAATGCATCATCAACAATCCTTTTTCTTCAGTAATAAAAGCCAAAGTTTCGCCAGAAGGGTGCCAAGCTAAAATAGGATAAGATTTATCGTTGATGCGATACATCTTGTGTTCTCGTTTGTAAATTTTGTATTGTTTTTTTTGGTCTAAATAATAAACGTATATTTTGTACTTACCCAATTGGTCGGTAACATATGCAAATGATTTTCCATCGGCACTCGATTTGTATTGTTTATATTCTCTACGTTTTCTAATTTTTAATTGTTCAAACTGCTTATATACCAAAGTGTTATTAGGTAAATTTTCAAATTCTTGTTGGTAGTATTCATACCAATCTTTTCTCAAGGTTTTTAGTGAAACTCCTAACACATACAAAAAACCTCTGTCAACACTTTGGGTTAAACGAGTCATGTATAAAATATTAGGAATTACATTGTCGCCATAGGTATTAGCAATGTACGACCAAATGGAATGCCCTGCAACAATACTTTCTTCGCTGGTTAAACGATTAAATTTTTGGTATTTTTTAGAGGTAATTCCATCTCGCACTTTATTTTCAATTTCTGGATTCCAAGGTTCTGCCATGTATGATGTTAAGCCATTTACATACCAGTCGGGTAAATTTAATAAACTAGAATTTTTAACCACCGCAGCCCAACTAGCACCATAAACCTGTTGATTAATCAACACATGAGCAATTCCATTTTTTAGTTGTTTATCGAAATCGGCATGATTTCCATTGAAATATAGAAATACTTTCGAACCCATAATTTGAGTAACCCCTCCTATTTCACCGTTTTCAAGGCTTAAACCAATATTACTTTGTTTAAAATCAGATTGTTTGTTGTAAATAATAAATTGAATTTTTTCTTTTAAATCGAAATCAAAAAATTCTTCTTGGTCTTCAATTAGTTTTAGTGCTGTTTTAGAAGTATAAACAGCTAATTCATTACCTCCAGTATAAAAATAGGTTTCATACTTATCAAAGCGATAGTATTTCCATTCGTAGTTTTTAAACTGTACCCTATTTTTTCCAAATCCAGTATTTGTGCCGTTGTAAAATTGAGCTAAAACATAACTATTATTTAGAGCAAATAAAGCCAAAAGCAGTGTAATAGCATGGTATTTAATATGTTGTTTAATGGCTTTAATTTTTAAAAAAACAGATGTAAAAATAATCAATTTTAATTCAAAAATAAGCAGCCAATTGAGATTACTGCCATCAAGAAAGTTTAAAATGATAACTTTGTTCTTTTTCTAACTTTTTTTAATGAAATGATAACAATACACACCTTTGCTTATAATGGTTTTCAAGAGAATACTTATGTTTTAACCGACGAAACCAATGAAGCTGTAATAATTGATCCGGGTTGCTATTCGGTTTCCGAACAAACAGAATTATTTAATTTTATTACCAAAAACAATCTAACACCAGTTAAACTGCTAAACACTCATTGCCATATCGACCATATTTTAGGAAACAATTTTGTGTGTACCAAGTTTAATATTGAGCTTTATATTCATCAACTCGATTTACCAACTTTACATGCTACAACCGAATATGGTCATTTATATGGATTTACAGTCGATAAATCGCCTGAACCAGCTCATTTTTTAAACGATGGCGATGTGGTTAAATTTGGCAACTCCACTTTGAAAGTGTTATTTACTCCTGGACACGCTCCAGGTCATGTGGTTTTTGTAAGTCATGAGCAACGATTTGTTATTAATGGCGATGTGCTTTTTAGAGGGAGTATTGGAAGAACCGATTTACCAGGAGGAAATCATCAAACATTAATTAACAGTATAAAAAACAAACTTTTTTCGTTGGCCGATGATTATGTAGTTCATACCGGACATGGGCCAACCACAACTATTGGTTATGAAAAAAAATACAACCCTTTTTTAACTTGAAACCCGATTTAAGAAAAAATATTGATACGCCTTACCAACCAATTAAAGACAAAAGTAAGAATGCTATAACCACCTCTATTTTTGGACTTTTTATAGGTTTTGGATTAATTATTTTAATGTATCCATTAACCTTAATTAACTTTTTTAAACTTACTCAGTTGTTTATAGGGTTCTCTGTTGTTGGTTTTTTAATTCCTTTAAAGTTATATCAACGCTGGTTTCATTTTATTAAATACGAAATGATTTTATTTAACCTCATGGGTGTTGGTCCATTTTTTACAGCCTTGTTTTTAGTTTTAAACTTCTTGTTTAGCTCAAATTTACAAACAATTAATTATGAGATAATTGGATTCGAAAAAAGTGGTAGCGGAATCGACTTGAAATTACGCTCAGAAATACAAAAAATTAATTCAAAAATAACCCACATTAGTGAAGTTGATTTAGAAGAATTTAGTGCTGCAAAAACCATCGATATTACCTTAGCCGATGGTTTATTTGGCTTTAAAGTTATAAAAGACCGAACTTTCAAAAAATAAATAAACAGTAATAATACCTACTAATTTTAAGTATTAACCATTTTGAAATTACCCAATTATACCGTTTTTATTTTGAATTATTGAGCTGAATTTTAGGTGTATAAACCTAAAAATTTAGCACCATGAAAAAAATTACTCTTTTAACCTTTGTTTTAGTAATTTTTGTCCCAACTATTTTTTTTGCTCAATACAGCAATGCAGTACGACTAAAAATTGAAGGAAATGGATATGCCGACGAAACCATTGTTCGTTTAATAAACGATGCTACTCCTGATTTTGACTCAAATTACGATGCTTATAAAATTATAAGCCCTAATAATGCTGTACCCTCTATCTATTCAAAGCTAGCGTGCAATAGTAATTTGTCTATCAACTCATTACCGCTTTACAATAAAGATACAACCATTGAAATTCACACCAATATTCCTGTAGCTGGTTTTTATACCATAACTTTAGAAGAGGTTTTTCCTATAGATAATGAATATACCATTAACTTAAAAGAGGTAAATTCTGGTGAAAACATCAACTTAACTACAGCCTCAAGTAAGCTAATTTATCTTGAACCAAACAATGGAAATAGTTTAACTTTTTTGTTTGAACTTTCTAAAACACTCTCTACAGGATTAAACGAGCTAATCAACACAAGCTCTGATGTAATTTTAACTAAAGGAAACGGAATTTTCGAAATTCATTTTAATCATTTCAATGCAAATTTTATGGTGTTAGACATAACCGGGAAAACAGTTATTAAACAACAAACTGTTACTAAACAAACTAAAATAGATTTATCGTCTCAACCCAGAGGTATTTATTTTGTTAAAACAGATTCGTTTACCCATAAAATTTTAAGGTAAAATCCTTTAAAAATTTCGATTTTTTTTAATTTGCTTAATTACCATAAATAAAAAAATTGCCCTTCTCCTTTTTTTGTTTTATTTTAGCAAAACAATCCACAATTTTACTATGTTTTTAAACACAATTTATACCACTAAACCCAACTCAACCCTTGCTGCCGTAGAGAGAGAGAGAGAGAGAGAGAGAGAACTTTCTACTTTACAAACTTTATAAACTTTCAACTCAAAAGAAAGGAGGTGCTTATGAATAGATGAGCCGCCTCTAATTGCTTTTGCCTTTTGCCAAGCAAAACCAAAAGCCACTTTTTCGCTTATTTTTGAGTTGATAAAAATGAGCAACAATTAACTATTTTTTTAAACAAACTTTAACAATTGTATAAACCTTTTTACATATTATTTCTATTACTAATAATAAGCGTTAGCAGTAACAAGGCTCAAAACCTCGTTTTTAATGGCGATTTTGAGATTTTTGATACTTGTCCAATTAGCCCATCTGGTCCAGGCAACTTACAAATAGAACATTGCACAGGGTGGACAGCTCCAACAAAGCTAGGTACATCTGACTATTTTAATGTGTGTAATGGTGCTTCTGTAGGGGTACCTAATAATATTTTCGGTTATCAACCAGCTTTTAATGGCAATGGATACTGTGGAATTTTTACTTGGGATATTGATTTTGGATTTGAATATAGAGAATATCTTCAAACCAAATTGATACAGCCTTTAATTGCTGGGAATGAATATTATTTTTCTTTTTATGTTTCTAATCAAGGATTTAATTATTCATTGGAAAAAATAGGTGCATTGTTTAGTAGTAATAATTTTAATGCTGTTACTTATTCTCCAATTGTTGCTATTCCGCAAGTGGTTAATCAAAATGGATTTTTAACAGATAGTTTGGGGTGGACTAAGATTGAAGGAGAATTTATAGCCCAAGGTGGAGAACTATATGTAACTATTGGATATTTTGAAGATAGCTTATCTGTTACAGACACATTAAGACCTCAATCTTCTGGTCTTATTTCTTTATCAAGCTACTATTATGTAGATGGTGTTGAATTGGTTGATATTACTGACGATATTCCATTAGATAACGATTCAGTAGTGATTCCAAATGTAATAACACCAAATGGAGATGGAACAAATGATTTATTCCAATTGAATTTCCCTGTTATTTCAACAGAGATATACAACCGTTGGGGACAACAACTATTTAAAAGTAATAATGATGCCTTTTGGGATGGCAGAACCACTAGTGGTAATGAAGTACCCGAAGGAACATATTATTACATTATAGTAACAGAAAAAGAAACGTATAAAGGTTATTTACAATTGTTAAGGTGAAAAATCTTAACAAAATGAAAAAAATAAAAATTCTAGTAGCCTCGCTATTGTTGGGAGGTTTTACTTATGGACAAACTGCACCTCAAGGTGCACCTCCTGTAAACAATACTAACACTCAAGCAAGAAGTGCTTGGTATAGAGGTGGAAACTTTGCTGGTGGACCAGCAGGTAATAACAACATCTTTGGTACAATGGCTGGATTTAACTCGCCAATCTATACTTATACCAACGGTATAGCTCGAATAAAATTAAATGGAACATTTGGCGGAGCAACACCACAATACACCATTGAGGGCTATGGTGCTGCACAAGGTGTAAACACTAGTGGCTACTTACTATTGGGGCAAGATGGACAAACACAAAACGGAAACCCTTCCTTGTTTAACTCCAAAGGAGCATTTTCTATGCTGCACCTCAACGGCATACAAAACACCAACGGTGGTGGTTTTGTGCAAGAATTTGGTTATCGCCCTTGGATGCAAACAGGCATTACTTTTACTGGTAACAACGATTTAATGTATTTTGGTATTAGAAGATTAGCCGCAGGGCAAGATTTATCGGAGTTAGGCGTTACTTGGAGCGATAACAGTGGAAATGGTTTTCCTGGCCCCGATGATTTTGTTTTTCGATTTACCTCTGGAGGAAACGGAAACACAGCAATATCAAACAACTTATCTGCCGAAAATGATTTAGACGGAAGACACATTGCACGTTTTGCTGGTACTGGCGAATTAGGTTTGGGCAATACTTTCGGCACAGGAAACCCAATGTATGTTCGCCCACAATCGCTTATGCACATGAGTTTAGATTTAAACAAAGAAGTGTGGCTACAAATAACCAACCAACTAGGTACCGACCAAACAGTTGATGATGGTTTACGAATGGGAATTGAAGCAGGAAATAACCCCACAGCATTTTTACGTTGGCAAGAACGTACACCATTTATTATACAAACCGATTGGAATAATGGTGCAGGCGGTATTAATAATGGTGAACGTATGCGTATCAGCAGTATTAATGCTCCCGGAATACCTAATCCAGCAGGTTTGCCAAATAACACAACTCGTGTTGCCATTAGCCACATGGGTAACAACCCTATTTCAGTTCCTCGAAGTTTATTACACTTGGGTTATAACACAGGAAACGGAGCACCTGGTACATTTATTACCGACGGTTGGAGAGATTGGATGGATATAGGAACCTTTACCAACAATGGAACAGACAACATGTATGTTGGGTTAAAAAACGAAGGAACAGACCGATTTGATGCAGTTATCAATTGGGGCGATAACCAAGTAGCAGGAACAACACCAAACGGCCCCGATAATTTACGTTTTATCTTTACCTCTACCACCACAGCATTACCACCAGGTCAAGGCGACCCAGTTTCGCAAAGTAACGATGGCTTAGAAACTGCTCGATTAGAGCCCACCGCTGCCTCTACAATGGGAACCAACTATGGTATGATGGGTATTGGAAATTTCTCCCCAACAGGACCAAATATAGCTGCTCAAGATGTGGTAGATGCCAAACTCGATATTGATGGCGATTTACGTATTAGAACGGTAACACAAGATACTACATTGTTACAAGTGTTGGTAATCGACAGCAACGACCACAATAGAGTACATTGGAGAAGTATTGATGATTTGGGAGGCAATGTAACTGCTGATAATGGATTGAGTATTAATCCTGCTAATAATGTGCAGCTGGGACATTTACCAGGAAATACTGGAGGTGAGCTTATAAGAAATACAGAAATTCCTACAAATGGATATAATATTACATTCCCAGGTGGTGGAACATCTGGAATAGATCAATTTATTATTGGAAATCCGCTAACAACTTCAGCAGCTAAATTTCAAGTATGGTCAGAATCAGAAGATTTTTCAGTAATTGGCATTAATAGCGTATTAGGTACTCAAGTATCAGTGGGTGTAAGAGGTCAATCCTTAGGGGGAGCAATTCACAACATTGGTGTACAAGGAATTTCAACATCGCAAAGCAATCAAAATGTTGGTATTAGAGGTATTGCAGCTAATGGAAATAACTATAACCTTGCAGGTGATTTCGATATTCCAGCTACTACTACCCTTAATAATTGGGGTGTACACTCTGAAGTTGTTGGTTCAAGTAGTGGACGTAACGTAGGTGGAGAACTTAATGCTATAGGAGTAAACAATCAACAAAACTATGGTGTTATTTGTCGAGCCAGTAGCGGTAACATAAATTAACGTGAGTTCGATATAAGCTTAACCAATTCTTTGAAGTTTATCAATATTAATATTTGGTTTAGAAGGATAGAAAGAATAAGCGATAAGACCAGAAATTAAGTTGATTATGAAGTTGTTAAAACTTCTATGTCTAGAGTGTTCAATTTGACACTGATTCTTTAGGATGTCATTAACACTTTCAACAACAGCACGTTTTCTTAACAATATTTTATCGTAAATGTTCATCAAAGCATTTTTCATGTTCTTTTTTATCTTGGTAACAAGGTGAATTCCATCTACAAAAAGCTGTTCGAATAAATCCTGTCCTAGATACCCTCTGTCGGCAAATATTTTTCCAAAAACTTTATTGTGAAATGCTTTATCTTTCAGTGGTTGTCTATCATCTACATTACCTTTGGTAATTAAAAAATCAATTATTTCTCCACGTTCATTAATGATAATGTGAAGTTTAAAGCCAAAGAACCATCCCATAGAACCCTTACCTTTTTCTGCAATATTTTTAAACACCTTATTTTGGTGCTCTCTTTTTGGGTGGCATACTTTAATCAACGTAGAATCCATGAATGAAATACCCGAACATTTACCAAGGCAACGCATTTGAAGAAAAAGCACCATTGGAACGATAGATTTTTGTTGAAGTTCTACAAATCGGTTGTACGAAACTGTTGACGGAAACTCACTCTTCATGTATCTACATACGTGATTTATGTAAAAGTGCTTTAAACAACGATAGCCTTTTAAATGAAATAGAAGCATAATTGTTATTACCTCGCTTTGTGACATTCGATACTTCCTATTGCGTTTTTTGATAGATAATCCCTCTTCTATAGAATTTGAATCTATGGTTTTGTTTAATTCTTTACAGAAATCGTCTATTAAACAGAAAATTTCAATAATTTTATCGTTAGAGTACATAAGCAGAATTATTAGTTAAATATTTGATTTTGAATTAGTTAAATATACTAATTTTTCTGCTTATTCTCTGTTTTTTTTACTCTTTTTATATCGAACTCACGTTAAATTATGGTATTTATAGTAGTGCATTTGGTGGCACAACAAATTGGGCAGGATATTTCAATGGTAATGTTTATATATCAGGAACTTATGGCCCTTCTGATGCAAACTTAAAAACCAATGTTTTAGAAATTACAAACGCTATTGACGTAATTAATCAATTAAATCCTGTGAGTTTCGATTTCGATAATGCTGCTAAACCTCGTTTAAATTTACAACAAGGCAAACAATATGGTTTAATTGCCCAAGAAGTAGAAACTATTTTACCAGAATTAGTTGGAACATCTGTTTTACCAGCAGAGTACGATAGTTTAGGTAATGAAATTGATGCTTCTTTTGAATTTAAAACACTTGATTACGAAAAATTTGTTCCAATCTTAATTGCTGGAATGAAAGAACAACAAGAAGTTATCAACGATTTGCAATCAACCATAGAAGACCTCAAAAACTGTTTAAATAATGCAAACATTTGTACCGAAGGCAACAAAACAATTAATCAAGAGTTGAACAACGAAGTAAATCAACTCAGCATTGAGCTAACCAATCATAGCAGCATTATTTTAGACCAAAATTTACCTAACCCATTTGCAGAAAACACAGTAATTAACTACAATATACCAACAGAAGTAATGGAAGCTAAATTGATGTTTTACGATTTAAACGGTCGTATCATCAAAGAACTGATAATTGAAGAACGTGGCGAAAGTAAACTTACTGTTTATGGTGAAAACCTAAAAACAGGCATTTACACCTACAGCCTTATTGCTGATGGTGAGTTAATTGCCACTAAAAAAATGGTGAAAAAGTAGGGAAGTTAGAAGACAGAAGTCGGAAGTCGGAAGTTTGAAGATTTGGATTTTGTCAACTGAAAACCGAAGTTGAATTTCGATAAAACCCGAAATTTTACTTCGGTTTTCTTAATTTTACCACATGGCAAAAGAGACTAAATTTATTGATGTGGTACTTCCTTTATCGGTACCCAATTTATTTACTTACCGCTTGCCTTTCGAATTAAACGAATACATACAAATTGGTCAGCGAGTTATTGTTCCATTTGGTAAAGGCGGAAAACTATATACCGCTTTAGTAAAAAATATTCATCAAACACCACCTAAAGAATACGAAGCAAAATATGTAGAATCGTTGTTGGATGAAATGCCTATTGTTAATGCTAAACAGTTGCAATTATGGGATTGGATTGCTGATTATTACCTTGCCAACCCTGGCGATGTATTTAATGCTGCTTTGCCAGGAGCTTTTAAACTTGCTAGCGAAAGTAAAGTTATTTTAAATGCGGCTTTTGAAGGAAATCCAATTACTGATTTAACCGACCAAGAATATTCCATTTTTGAAGCTTTGGAAGTGAGAAACGTACTTACTTTACAAGAAATTTCAGAAATTTTAGACATCAAAAACATTCATAAAATTGTTAAATCGTTAATTGAAAAACGAGTAATTGTTGTTGAAGAAGAGGTTAAAGCTAAGTTTAAACCAAAGGTTATAACTTATGTTAAATTAAGCACTTATGCCAGTGAAGAGAAAAATTTAGAGCAAGTTTTTAAACAATTGGAAAGAGCAAAAAAGCAACTCGAAACCTTGCTGGCTTTTTTAAAATTAAACAACCGCTACAGTAAATCGCCAAATGAAGTTAAAAAGCTCGAATTACAAACCATTGCCAATGTTTCTTCTAATGTAATTAACCAATTGGTTGAAAAAAATGTGTTCGAATTGTATGATATGGAAGAAAGCAGGTTAGGAAAATACCGAAATGAGCTGCTTTCGGAAAAAACATTAAACGAACACCAAGAAAAAGCCTATTCAGAAATAAAAGAAAGTTTTAAAACAAAAGATGTTACACTTCTGCATGGCGTTACTGGTTCTGGTAAAACCGAATTGTACATTAAACTAATTAACGAAACATTAGCACAAGGCAAACAAGTATTGTATTTATTGCCCGAAATAGCTTTAACCACACAACTGATTGTTCGATTACAAAAGGTTTTTGGTAATCAAATTGGAGTTTATCATTCAAAATTTAATGAAAACGAGCGTGTTGAAGTATGGAACGAAGTGCTTAAAAACAAAACCGAGCGTTTTCAAATAATTATGGGAGCTCGCTCTGCCCTATTTTTACCTTATAGCAATTTAGGTTTAATTATAATCGACGAAGAACACGAAAATACGTTTAAACAATACGACCCTGCCCCACGCTACCATGCCCGAGATGCAGCTATTGTTTTAGCAAAAATTCATCAAGCAAAAGTATTGCTTGGCTCTGCAACACCATCGGTTGAAAGTTATTATAATGCTAAAGAAAACAAATATGGTTACGTTGAACTAAACAAACGCCACGGCGGAGTTATGATGCCCGAAATTTTGTGTGCCGATGTTAAAGAAGCAACTCGTAAAAAGAAAATGAAATCGCATTTTACGCCAGAAATGCTCCAACTAATGGAAACTGCTTTTGAAAACAAAGAACAAGTTATTTTGTTTCAAAACCGAAGAGGCTATGCTCCATTTATGATTTGTGAAGAATGTGGGCACGTTCCGCAATGCAACAGCTGCGATGTTTCGTTAACCTATCATAAATTTAATCATTTATTAAAATGCCACTATTGTGGAAGTAATAAAAAAATGCCTTCGAGCTGTACTGCTTGTGGCAGCACTCGAATTACCTTAAAAGGATTTGGAACAGAACAAATTGAAGAGGAATTAGCCATTTATTTTCCTAAAATAAGCATATCTAGAATGGATGCCGACACCACACGAAGTAAAAACGCTTACCACCAAATTATTTCCGATTTTGAAGATGGAAATATCGACGTTTTAGTTGGTACACAAATGGTTACAAAAGGTTTAGATTTTGATAATGTTGCTTTAGTGGGTATTTTAAATGCCGACACCATGCTTCATTTTCCCGATTTCAGAGCTTTTGAGCGATCGTATCAGCTCATGAGCCAAGTAAGTGGACGAGCTGGTAGAAAAAATAAACGTGGAAAAGTATTGATTCAAACCTACGAGCCTTTTCACCCAATTATTCAGCAAGTAATTGAATCGGATTACATTGGAATGTATAGTTATGAGATTTTACAACGTAAAAATTTTCATTACCCTCCCTTCTATCGCATTATTCATTTTTCGCTCAAACACCGCGATAAAGATGAATTAAACGCCGGAGCTAGCGAGTTTGCTCATGCCTTAAAAATTAAGTTTGGAAACAGAGTACTTGGTCCAGAATTTCCAGTGATTTCTCGTATAAAAAACCTTTACCAAAAAAACATTATTCTAAAAATAGAACGAACGCTTTCTGTTGCAAACACTCGAAGCTTAATTAAAGTTATTAAAAATGAATTTGAAGTAAACAGCAAATACAAAGCTGTAAAAATTATTATCGACGTTGACCCTATGTAGTTTTTGCTAAAGTTCGGCAAGAAATAATTAAGCGTTTTTTTCTTTTTCTTTAAAGCCTTTTATTATTTCATCCATCGTTTTTCCTTGCAATTCAATAGATGCTTTTGCACTTTCGACCAATTGATGATCGGGGTATTTTTCAATAAATTCTTTATAGGTCTCAACAGCTAGTTTATTATCGTGAAGCATGTCGCCAATAATCATTGCTTTATAAAAAAGAGCAGCACCAGCAAGTTCGTGATTTGGATCTTTTTCTAAAAGCATATTAAAATATTTAATTGCATCAAGAGGTCTATCTAATGCTCTACACAATTCTCCAGCATTAAACATGTATTCCTTTGAAACATTGTAATAGCTATCTTTTCTTATAAACAAATCATACGCCTTCAGTAAATTTTCGGCATACGATTTATTAAAATTTAAACTATCGTCGTAAATAAGTTTGGTGTACAATTCAATTTCTTTTACTCTGCCTTCGTAAGTATTTAAATCATTGCCTACTACAACTTCAGGAGCAACTTCAACTTTAGTTTCTTTTTTCTCTTCACAACTCAGTAAAACAAGAGCAAATACGCTGATATAAAATAAATTTCTCATACTTTTTTGTTTATTGTTTTCCTTTTACTAATGGAAATTTCATTCTATAATTTACTTTTATATTTCCTTTGGTGATGTCGGCCAGTTTACCTTTAATTAACTGCTTTTTTAATGGATTTATTTTATCAATAAATAAAACACCTTCAATATGGTCGTACTCGTGTTGCACAACTCTGGCAGCTAATCCCGAAAGTTTTTCTTCTTCTAATTCAAATTTTTCATTGTAGTATTCCACAATAATATCAGGCTGACGACTAACATCTTCTCTAATGCCAGGAATACTCAAGCAACCTTCTTCAAATTTCCAAGCCGTACCCGTTTCTTCAATAATTATTGGGTTAATAAATACACGTTTAAAGTTTCTTAAATCATCCGTATCTTCCTCATCTTCATCTACAAATGGAGCTGCATCTACTATAAATAAACGTATAGAAAGTCCTATTTGAGGAGCAGCTAAACCAACACCTTGTGAGTGATACATGGTTTCAAACATGTCTTCTATTACCAAGTTTAAATCTGGATAATCTTCATCTATTTCAACGGCTTTTTTTCTTAAAACAGGGTCGCCGTAAGCTATTATTGGTCGTATCATACCACAAAATTACCATTAATTTTTGTTCCTTTGTGCTTCAAAAAAAATCATCAATGAAAAAAATAGGATTTGCATTCGCATTTTTAACAATATTGGCTTGTTCTAACGAAAAAAAAAGTAGCTTAATTTCTATTGAAGGAGAAGCTCAAGGAACAACTTATCATATTGCATACATCAACAGTAATGGTGTTAATTATCAACGAGCAATTGATTCATTATTAATTGAGATTGACAAATCGCTTTCAACTTATCACAAAACATCAATAATTACAAAGTTTAATCAAGCCGATTCGTTGGTTGAAATTGACGAAATGTTTACCGATGTGTTTAACTTATCAAAACAAGTTTATCAAGAATCGGAAGGAGCTTTTAACCCAACAGTAGCACATTTGGTAAATGCGTGGGGGTTTGGTTTTAAAAACATAGAAAATACAGATAGCAGCACCATTGATAGTTTATTAAAATTTGTTGATTTTGATGCAATAAGTATAATAGATAACAAGGTGGTAAAAACCAATAAAAATTTAATGCTCGATTTTAATGCTATTGCTCAAGGTTATTCTGTTGATGTTATTGCTGATTTTTTAGCTAATCAAGGCATTGAAAACTACATGGTTGAAATTGGTGGTGAAGTAAAAGTAAAAGGTAAAAATGATAAAAATAAATTGTGGCGAATTGGAATAGATAAACCTGTTGAAAATGAAACCGAAAGAACCCTAGAAGCGGTGGTTAATTTGAATAATCAATCGTTAGCTACATCGGGTAATTACCGTAAGTTTTATGAAAAAGATGGTGCAAAATATTCTCATACATTAAACCCAAAAACGGGTTATCCAGTACGCCATTCGCTTTTAAGTGCAACCGTAATTACTGATAATTGTGCTTTGGCTGATGCTTATGCAACAGTATTTATGGTAGTTGGAATAGAAAAAGCAAAAGAAATATTAGCTAAAAACAATAAAATAAAAGCCGTTTTAATTTTTGAAAACGAAAACAAACAATTGGAAACCTATGTTTCGGAAGAATTAGTTGATTTTATAGAGTTGAATGATAAATAATAAGAGTTAAACTGCTTAATTTTATCGTTCAATTTGTTTTTTACAGAATAAATTATCAGATTTGTATATAATAAGTTTAACAATTAATAAAAAAAAAGAAAGAAAGATGGAAGGAACAGAAAACCAAGACAATGACAGAAGAGATGAAGTATTTTCTAAATCAGTACGAGCAGGGAAGAGAACTTATTTTTTCGATGTTAAATCAACAAAAGGAGACGATTACTACTTAACAGTTACTGAAAGTAAAAGAAGATTTAATGGCGACAGCGGTAAATTTTTCTACGAAAAACACAAACTTTTTTTATACAAAGAAGATTTTGGTAAATTCACAGAAGGTTTACAAGAAGCTATTGATAAAATTAAAGAGTTGAAATTAGCTCAAGGTGAAGAAATCGTTGAAAAATTAGCTTCCGATTATACTGATCTTGATTTTGATGACTTAGGCGGAAAATAATTTTAACATTAACTATTTTTAGGTAATTAAAACCGACAATTCAATTGTCGGTTTTTTTTATTCTATCCAATAATTGAACTACTTTTGCTTTATGCAAACCAAAAACCTACTTACCGATACCATTTGTGCTTTAGCTACCCCTCCTGGAATTGGAGCTTTAGCAGTTATTCGACTCTCGGGAAACCAAGCTATAGAAGTTGCCAATAACTGTTTTTTTGGAAAAGATTTAACAAAAGTAGATTCTCATACTTTGCATTTCGGCACATTGCGTGATGAAGGTAAAATAATTGACGAAGTTTTGTTGAGTGTTTTTAAAGATGGTAAATCTTTTACTGGTGAAAATGCAGTGGAAATTTCAACACATGGCTCACCTTACATTCAGCAGCAAGTGATACAATTATTGGTTAAAAATGGAGCTAAATTGGCTGGCCCTGGCGAATTTACTTTACGTGCATTTTTAAACGGAAAAATGGATCTTTCTCAAGCCGAAGCTGTAGCCGATTTAATTGCATCAACATCAGCATCATCGCACCAATTGGCAATGCAGCAAATGCGTGGTGGTTTTAGCAACGAAATACAAAAACTTAGAAACGAATTAATTCATTTTGCTTCGTTAATTGAGCTTGAACTCGATTTTAGTGAAGAAGACGTGGAGTTTGCGGATAGAAAAGATTTGAAAAATTTGGTGGAAAAATTACAAGCCACGTTACATCAATTAATTTCATCGTTTAATTACGGAAACGTAATTAAAACTGGAGTTCCGGTGGCTATTGTTGGAGAACCAAACGTGGGAAAATCAACACTGTTAAACGCATTATTAAATGAAGAAAAAGCCATAGTTTCGTCTATAGCTGGAACCACTCGTGATGCCATTGAAGACGAAATGGTAATAAAAGGAATTAACTTTAGGTTTATTGATACCGCAGGCATTAGAACCACTAGCGATGAAATAGAAACCATAGGAATTAAAAAATCGTTCGAAAAAATTAATGAAGCTTCGGTTGTGTTGTTGTTGGTTGATGCCGAAATTGCTCCATCAGAACTTCACACCATTTACCAAAACATTACCGTTAAAATTGAAAACTCCAACAAACGCTTAGTAGTGGTAGTAAACAAAGTAGATAAAACCAATGTTGAGCAAATAAAAGAGAAGTTTAAAGGAATTGAACACGTTGTTTATTTATCAGCTAAAGAAAAAACCAATTTAGATAATTTAAAAGAAAAATTGTTCGACTTTGTAAATGCTGGTGCTTTAGCCAACAACGATGTGGTGGTTACCAATGTCCGACATTATGAAGCATTAACTAAAGCCAACGAAGCATTATTAAAAGTGTTAGAAGGCTTAAACAGTAACATTACTGGCGATTTTTTAGCGATGGACATCCGCCAATCGCTTTACCATTTGGGTGAAATTACGGGAGAAATAACCACCGATGATTTATTAGACAACATTTTTACTCGTTTCTGTATCGGAAAGTAATTGATTTAAGATAATTTTTAATTTATTCTATTTTTAAAAATTCATGAAATACAGACTTTTAACAGATACCGAATTAAAAGAACTTGAAGAAGATTTTAAACACTTTTTAATAACTAACCACGTTTATGATGACGAGTGGGTGAAATTAAATAAAGCAAACGATAAAAAAGTGATGGAATTGATAGAACTTTTTAGTGATATTGTATTTGAAAAGGCTCTTAAAAACATTAAGTTTTTAGAATTTGTTTCACAAAAAAATGTGAGTGCATTTTTTTGTGCAGATAACGAAATGGTTTTAATTGGTGTAACTTCTGATAATGAAAGTATTGATTTTACCAAAAATGCCTTGGATAATTTTAAAAATGAGTTAACTATTTATAGAACAACAAAACCCTATACCAAATCAAGAGAAGAAGAAGTTTTTGCGTTAATTGAATCGGGTTGCTCCATTATTTCAGAAGAACGATTTAAACGATTAGAATTAGCCTTTAATTTATCAAAAAAAACCAGTCAAAACTAATGCGAATAAGCGGTTTAATTATTTTTCTTTTTATTTCATTTTGTTTTAAAGCTCAAACCATTGAGCAACTAAAACAGGAATTGGCTTTGCTTTTAAAAGATGCTGATTTAAAAAATGCGAGCATTGGTTTTTATGCTGAAGATTTATCAAACAATATGGTTTTGGGAGAACTAAATCCCGACCAAAGCTTGGTTCCAGCATCAATTACCAAATTAATTACCACAGCAACAAGTTTAGAATTGTTTGATGGTAATCACCGTTTTACAACCAATTTGTATTACAACGGAAAAATCGATTCTACTTCTAAAATTTTACATGGAAATATTGTTATTAAAGGAGGTGGCGACCCCGCTTTAGGTTCTCACCGATTCGAAAAACACTATGGAAATTTCATGAATAAATGGGCAAACGAAATTAAAGCACTAGGTATTGATTCCATAAATGGGAAAGTAATTGCCGACGCATCTTATTTTAATGAGCAAATGATTCCTTCTACTTGGATTTGGGGCGATTTAGGCAATTATTATGGTGCTGGCCCATCAGGTTTATCAATACACGAAAACATGTGTATGGTTGAATTTGGTTCAGGAAAAAACAAAGGCGATTCAACAGTTATTTCATGTATAAAACCCTTTGTACCCGATTTGGAAATTGAAAATTTGGTAAAAAGTGGTGATACACAAAAAGATGAATCTATTTTTTACGGAGGGCCATATCAATACAACAAAATGGTAAAAGGAAACATTCCTTTAAACAAAAAAGATTTTGTGGTAAAAAGTTCGATACCCGACCCAGCTTTCCTTACGTCGTTTGAATTAACGATGGAATTAAAAAGCATAGGAATTAAAATTACAGAAACAAATTCTACTTCACGATTAGAAAAAAACAAATCCAGTTATAACGCCGAATACCTTATTTCTAGCCTACCATCGCCACCGTTAACAGAACTAATTCAGCAAATTAATTACCACAGCATAAATTTGTATGCAGAACATTTATTAAATCATATTGGAGTTAAAAAATTTAACAGTGGCGATGTAGAATCTGGTACTGCTGCTGAATTAGAATTTTGGAAAAGCAAAGGAATTGATGTAGATGGAATGTTTTTGAACGACGGAAGTGGACTTTCGCGTTTTAATGGGTTTACATCAAAACAATTGGTAAAAATACTAGCCTACATGAAACAAAGTAAAAACTTCGAACTGTTTTATCAATCGTTACCTATAGCAGGAAAATCGGGTACAGTAAAAAGCGTTGGATTAGGTTCTGTTTTAGAAGGTAACGCACGAATTAAAAGTGGTTACATGACTAGAGCTAGAAGCTATGCAGGGTATATAAAAACAAAATCCAACAAAACTGTTGGATTTGCTTTTATTGTTAACAATTTTAATTGTTCACCACAAGTTATGAAAAAAAAGATGGAAAAACTTATGATTAAACTAGCTGAGCTTAACTATTAAGCATCTTGCAGTTTTCCGTTTTTTGATTTTCCTAATACTACTACATCTTTTACTCTTTCGTATTCTTTTATTGCAGTTAACATCGCTTCTTTAGAATCTCTTCTAATTTTAATTCCTGTTTTTGAACCTTTGTTTCTTACTTCTATGTAGTAACCATCTTTTAACTTAGTTGGTTTTGTTGCTGGTCTTCCCATGATTTTGTTATTTAAAATTAATCTAAATTAGACATTAAAACCGAATTATCAAGTATTTATTATACAATTTAACAACCTTTAACAAATTAATTTTCAATAATTTGTTTAAAGGTGTGTTGTTTCCTTAAAAATGAGGCAAATAAGATATTTTTAGACAACATACCTGTTAAATTGGGGTTCGAAATTTGTTGTCGTTTATGTTTGTTTTGACTAATTCCTTTGTAAAATTTAAAATGAGCTTTAATTATTGCTAAGGTGTGTTTTGGATTTCCTTCCAACAAAAGTTTTATTCCTGCTAATCCGTCTAACATTAATCGAATAAAAATTATCCTCCCCCTCCTATTTTTTGGAAGGTTTTTGTGCAATAAAAACAAGTTGTTCCTAAAGTTTAAATAGGTTTTACGTGGATTAATTTTACTTAATGTGCCTCCACCAACGTGATAAACTGTTGAGTTGGGTGAGTACATGATTTTAAACCCTTGATTTTTTAATCGCCAGCACAAATCAATTTCTTCCATGTGAGCAAAAAAGTGATTATCAAATCCTTTTAATTGATGATAATATTCGGCACGAACAAACATACAAGCTCCGGTTGCCCAAAAAATTTCAACTTCATCGTTGTACTGCCCAAAATCTTGTTCGAGATGGTTAAAAATTCGTCCCCTACAAAATGGATAGCCTAAATAATCAATAAACCCACCAGCTGCTCCTGCATATTCGAAATATTCTTTGTTGTAATAATCTTTTATTTTGGGTTGACAAGCGGCTATGCTTTTATCTTTTTCCATTAAACGGATAATTGGCGAAATCCAGTTATCGGTAACTTCCACATCCGAATTTAATAAAATATAATATTCTGCATCAACATGTTTTAAGGCTTCGTTATAACCTTTTGCAAATCCATAATTGTGTTTATTGATGATAATTTCAACTTCGGGATATTTTTCCTTTAAAAATTCGATTGAATCATCTGTTGAATTATTATCGGCAACTATTATACGTGCTTCATTTGTGCTGAATTTAACAACATCTGGCAAAAATTTTTCTAAAAATACTTTACCGTTCCAATTTAGTATGACAACTGCTACTTTTTTCAATTTTTTATCTTGGTAAAGTAAAAAACTCGTCGGTTCTATCGTGCATATAATCTCTTGGTTTTGTTTCGTTTAAATCACGAGGTTGATTGGTTCGTTTGTGTAGTTCAACTTTCCATTGAGCATTATAAATTTCACCAGGAAGCGTTGAATGCAACAACGGATAATCGTTGGAAACAATATCAGGACTATAAAAAATAAACTTCACATTACTTCTTCCTTCAATTCCATAATAATGCCATATTTCGTAAGGATATGTGCTGGTTTCATTTTTCATTTCGGTTAAGGTATTAGGCTTTCCGTACTTTAAAAATATTCGGCCTCTATCGGTTTCATACCCTTTTTTTATCGAAGTTGAAAATTCAGTTTCAGCAGTTTTTACCAATTCTTTGTATTTTTTCCATTCTTCCTCGGGGTTCGACGAATTTCTGGTTAACCAGAAATTATAAAAATATTGTCGCATCAATTCGGGGTCTTTGTTGCTTAATTGATTTTTAGCAAAATTTAATTCTATTTGTGTTGAAATTGGCGATGTTGATTTAATGTATTCTTCTAATTCTGCTGGAGAAATTACGGCAACAAATGAATTTACATAATCATCTGAAATTAACAACTCGTTTGCCGAAGGATTGCTTCGTTGAAAAAACACTTTTTTAAGGGTAATTGTTTTGTTTTCTTTGTTTTTAATTTCAACAACCAAGTTATAGTTGCCCGATGGTAATTTTTGAATATCAAATGACGTTAACAGCGGGTTTACGGTTTTTGGTGTTTCACGTTTAAACCCTCTGTAACTACCAACAATTTGTTTGCTTTCAAACGATTCAATAAAATAGTTAATTAAAAAAGGTTCGTCCTTTGCTAATACTTTTTCGGTGTTGTACACTTCAACATAAAAAAGCATTTTCTCAAAATCTTCAGGAAAAAAATCGCTTGCATAAGGCATTAAATCGTAGCCGCTTTTGGTTAAAATGTTTTTTGTTTCACTTTTTTTAAACGATTCAATTAATGTTATATCAGAAAGTTGAATTTCGTCAACTTTATAGTCAATTTCAATTTCTTGGGTGGTCGAAAAGCTTTTTTCTGATAGATTTAAGTCTCTCAACGAAATTTCAAAATCATATTTTCCATTTGATAGAGCTATTCTTTGCTGATCATAAAAATTAACTTTTACAGCGTTACTATCAGTTGCTTCAGGGCTTTGAATATTGTATTTTTTAAAATCAACTATTTTATCGCCCTGTTTAAAAATATAAGTAACCTCTACAGTTGCTTGCCAGTTGTTATTGCTATTTAATTTGTATTTTAATGAGTTTCCATTAAAATAGAGGTAGGTTTCTAAATAGGGTTCGTTGGTTGGCGAATAAAATGTGCTATAAGAAAAATTAGCCTTAATTTGCTGAGCCATACCTTTGCTAAAAAGCAAATTAACTAAGCTTAAGAGGATAAAAAACTTCTTCATGGAGTTGTGTTTTAAATTCATCGGTAAAGGTACTATTTATAGTGTAAATATAAACGAGCCATTTAATTAAAGGTAAAAAACTGATTAGTAAGTGTTTTGAAAAAAAATGAGTAAATAATTTACAAAAAGAGTTGTTTTTTAAAATCAATTACTACTTTTGCAGCGGAGAAATGGCAGAGCGGTCGAATGCGGCAGTCTTGAAAACTGTTGTACCGAAGGGTACCGGGGGTTCGAATCCCTCTTTCTCCGCCACTTAAAACCTCAACTTTTTGTAAATCAAATTGTTGAGGTTTTTTATTTTGTGGGTTTGTACGATTTTTGTATTGTAGGGTGTAATAAACCAAAATACAAAAGGTACTCCGAAGGCTTTTTTATTTCTACGTTAAACACATGGAACTCCATTCGTTTAGATAGTTCCCCTTATTTCGGTTGGTGTTGTATACGTTGTTATACAAAGTATTGATAAAAATAATCTTTAGTTGTATGGTTGTAAGTTGTAACCCTGCTCAAATCCTTATAAATGTTGGCTTAGACAATAAAACAAGGTTACAACCCTTAGTTACTTTGGTTTTTCAAGTTGGTTGTAAGTAAAATTTTGCTAAACTCCTTATTGTTGTTGATGTTTAAACTAATTACAACTTACAACCTTACAACCAACCGTTATTTTAAAATTTTATTTACATACTGTTGACTAACTTTTAATGCTGTTGCAATTTCGTTTTGACTTGCTCCCAAAGAATGACAATATTTTGCTACATCTTTTTTATTCAAATTAGAGTTACCAGTATCTTTAAAAATTTTATCGTAAACTTTTAATGCTGTTGCTCTAAAATATTCTGTTAATTCTATTGCTGTTTGCATATTAGTAACACTTATTACTGTTGAGGTGTTTTGGTTGCATACGAAGTCCATACCATGCACTACAATAGCAAGTCTTAAACTAATTACATCTAATTTACCATACACGCCTTTTAAATATCCTGTTGGCTCATTATTGGTTTTTTCTGCATTATCATTATACCAATTAGAGTAAATCGTTTCAGCTTCATCACTTAGCGTTAAATCAACAATCTCGGTAAGATTATCTAATACACTTAAAAACTTATGATAGTTCAATAGTGTATCTGTATTTAATTTAGCCTTACTGTATGGCTTTTTGTCGGCTAAATCGGGATAAGCAAACATAAATCTACTTAAAAAACCGTTTTCGGCTCTATTGTCTTTTGCTAAGTCGTTTAATATTTCGGGCTGTATGCCTCCACTAATATAAATACATGGTTTATCAATAAAGATAGGTTCTTTACTTGCTCTATTTATTTGCAATGGTTGGCGGTAAAATGTAGATAGCATGGTACTTTGTTCGCCACTCTTTGAGTATCTACCGAAGTCGTCCAACCAACCTTTTAATTCATCTCTATTAATACATAAACCTCTATTGTTTACTGTGTGTGCTTTGTATAATGCTTCAGGTGTAAAATCATTAAGTAAATATTGAAAATATCGAGGTTGCTCAACTGGTTCAACTCTTGATTTGTCTTTTTTTGTTAATTCAGCATAAGCATTATAAAGGCTAAGATTTATTAGGTATTCTTTATGTGCAGCTTTATCTTTATTCGTAAAGTAGCTTAAACAAGTTTTTAGCGGTTCGGTTTTACCACTTGAAACATTACCAACTATTGCCAACCAAAGTAAAGGAATATTATCGTATTTGGTTTCCAACTCTAATTTATTACCGATTGCCAATGCTGTTGAGAATATTACCGAAGCTGCAATGTAATCACGTGGCACGTTGTAAACATCTACATACTCATTTATGAAGTCTTGTAAATATTTAGGAAAACCATTAATCGGTAATAGTGGCGTTGGTTCTTTTGCTTCGGCTTTAACCTCAACTTCATTAACTGGAAAATCATAAGGGGTGTTAATCTCAAAACTTGCTGTATTATGGTATGTTGTATTATTGTAGATACTTTTTACTATTGCCTTAATATCACTCTCTTTAAAGTCTGTTTCAGCATAAAGAATTAAATCATTTTCGGCAATCTCTTTGGGTATGCCATAACGATTAAAAGCCCCTGCTAATTGAGTGATATACTGGTTTCGGTTGCCGTTAACAAAACTCATTTTCTTATTGAGCCATGTTTTGATATTGTCAATAATTATTGAGTAATCGGTAATAGGTTCGCTTATTAGTATTTTTTGCTCGATTTGTTGCACTTTCTCGGGTTCGGTGTAGAAAGTATCAATAAAAAACTTATCTATTATTTCGGCTTCTTTATTTAGATATGCTTCACTATCATAACATAAGAAACAAGCCCTTGCAACGTCTTTACATTTATCATCAATAGTTAAGTTCATTTGCTGCATAAAAAACTGCTCAAAGGCTTTAAAATAGTCGATATGTTCGGCTTCGCTTATGTTTACTTTATACACTAATTTTAAACCTTTGCCAGTAGGACTAACAAAAATTAAAGAGGGTGTTAACAACTCAATTATATTGCTTTTTGTTTCTGTTACATTGTTGAGGTTATCTAAATCAATACAAAATAAATTAGAGTGTTGAATTAGTCCACTATTGGCACGTTTAGAAAATACTCCACTAAATGTAACATAATCGAGCTTTGAGGCTTTAATTTCATTCTGTTGGTCTTTATCTTTGGTTTCTCTTAGTGTTGTTGTAATTGCTTTGTATTTGTCGCTAATTAATAATTTATGCACGTCCTCCAGGTTTAATGTTTTTAATGGAGTAATATTTTTGATAGGTGCATGATATATCGAAAATTTATATTGTGTTTCCATGATTAGAATAAGTTTAGTTGGTTAATAAGATGTTTTGGTTTGTGTTCGGGGTTGGTGGTAATATACCATGCACGAAATCCTGTTTTCTTACATAGTTTTTTCTCCACTTCCCATAACCTCCCTGCTAATTCTAAATCACGTTTGTAACGAGTAATATTTTTTTGTGGTACTCCTGTTGCTTCGCTTACCATTGAAGCGGTGGCAATGTTTTCTTTTAAATACTCAAATATGGTTTGTAATTGATTTTTAAAGGTCTTATCTTTACTGTTGGAATTAAGTAAGGAGGTGTTAAATGATTGGTTCATTTTTCGCCTCCTTTTCTTTTTAACTCAATTAAAGAAGCCATTAACTCACTACGCTTGTAGTATCTACGGTTGGCAATTCCATACGCTGTAACCTTACCTTTGTTAGTCCACGCCCAAAGGGTGCTGCTATCAATCTGTAATAGCTTACAAGTTTCATCACGTGTAAGGAGTTCATCACTTGCCTCGTTGGATTGGAGGCTTTTTTTAAAGTCTAATAATTGACTTTTAACATTTTCGCTAATTAGATTTACTAACTGCTCGGTTGTAGTACCTTGTAGAATAATTTGATTGTTTTCCATAATGACTTATAATTTAGTTTATAAGCACAAAGTTTTTTATGGAAACAACCTTTAGAACGGTATGTTTTGACCTATTTTAAGGTTAATTTAAGGTTGCCTTTAATTCGTTTGTAATTGTTTGTTCTATTTATGTTTGGTTTTATGTTCAAGTTAATTTTTTTTAATTCAGTAGTATCATATTTTAAATGTAGTTTAAGAAATTTCAAGTAATGTTTTAACTCCATCGTATCTACAAAAAAACCATCATTATTAA
>JABTUP010000009.1 GCA_015075325.1 Flavobacteriales bacterium
GCCGCTCTCTAATAAATGTGTAGCATAACTATGTCTTAACCAATGAAGTGTTATAGGTTTGGTTATTTTACATTTGTCAACAGCTTGTTTTAGCACACGTTGTAAACTTTTTGCTGAATATTGAGTATTTTCAAATGGTTAAGGATTACAATTGCTCAAAAAAATCTTCAAAAAGACCTTTAGGTTGGGTTAACGACTTTATTAATTATTAATGTTGTAATGTAAACCAACATTAATTTTCTGCTCCTTTGCAGCTTTGGTTATGAGATAAGCAATGCTACGTAAATTACGTAATTCGCAAATGGCAACCGAAAGGGTCGATTTTTTATACAAATCTTCCGATTCTTCTAAAATTAATTTCAATCGAGATAATGCCCTGCTTAAACGCTCGTCGGAACGAACAATTCCAACATAATCGCTCAAAATGGTTTGTAATTCGGTTTTGGTTTGCGAAACCAAAATTTCTTCATCTTGCAGCGTTGTTCCTTCATCATCCCAAGCAGGAATATTTGATTGAAATTCAATGTTTTTTATTTCTTCAACTCCTGATAAAAAGGCTCGATGCGAAAAAACCAAGGCTTCTAAAAGCGAATTGGAAGCCAATCGATTTGCTCCGTGCAAACCTGTTGAAGCACATTCGCCAGAGGCAAATAAATTAATGATGGAGGTTTTTGCGTTTAAATCTACTTTTATTCCTCCACACAAATAATGGGCAGCAGGAACAACAGGAATTAACTGTTTTGAAATGTCAATTCCAATGGATAAACATTTGTTGTAAATGGTTGGAAAATGACTTTGCAAGTGTTCTTTATCGAGGTGTGTGGTATCTAAAAACACGTGTTTTTTTCCGTGTTTTTTCATTTCAGCGTCTATCGAACGTGCCACCACATCACGAGGAGCTAAATCTTTACGCTCGTCGTAATCTGCCATAAAAGCGTATCCTTTGTGGTTTCTTAAAATTCCTCCAGCACCACGAACAGCCTCTGAAATTAAAAAAGAGGGATTGTCGGCAGGATTGTATAAAGCTGTTGGATGAAACTGTACAAATTCCATGTTTTCAATAATGGCTTTTGCTCGATATGCCATAGCAATGCCATCGCCAGTTGCAACAGTAGGGTTGGTAGTGCTTTTGTAGGCTTGTCCAATTCCTCCAGTTGCCAATAAGGTTATTTTGGAAAGTAGAGTTTGTATTTCGTTGGTTTTTCTGTTTAGCACATAAGCACCAAAACATTTTTTATCGGGTGATTGTCGGGTTACTTTAACTCCCAAATGGTGTTGTGTAATAATATCGATAGCAAAATGGTGGTCGAGAATGGTAATAAATGGATGATTTTCTACTTTTTCGATTAAAGCCCGTTCAATTTCGTTACCTGTTAAATCTTTATAATGCAAAATACGGTGGTCGGAATGTCCGCCTTCCTTAGCTAAATCGTATTCTCCTTGCTTGTTTTTATCAAAGTTAGTTCCCCAATCAATTAATTCCTGAATACGCTCTGGAGCTTCTTCAACAACGGTTCTAACTACTTTTTCATCACAAAAACCATCGCCAGCAATTAAGGTGTCTTTGATGTGATTTTCAAACGAATCGGAATTTTTTATAACCGCAGCAATTCCTCCCTGAGCATATTTGGTGTTGCTTTCGTCTTCGTTTACTTTGGTAATTATGGTAACCGAAACGGGTTTACCTAACTGTTTAAAATGTTCAGCAACTTTATACGCATAACTTAATCCGGCAATACCAGAGCCAATAACTAAAAAGTCGGTGGTGAGTGTTGGGTGATGGGTGATGGGTGGTGAATTCAAATTAATGATTGATAAAAGGGTTGTTATTTGCTAAAAACTGATAAGTATTTGCATTTAATTTTTTTAAAGAACAAATAATGTAAGCTATTTGGAACACATTTTCATTGTTTAAATTTTCATATACTAATTTTATAGGAATATTATGTTCTTCTATAAAATCAAGAATTAATGATTTTTCTTTTTCATTTTTTTTTATGATAATATTTTGTTCAAGATTAGAAATAGTAATTAATTCGTCAATTTGATTATTAAAGTCAAAAAATCTAAAACCTAAAGCAATTGATTTTATGGCAGAAATAGGGTATCTAAATTTTCGATTATGACCTGTTTTATAAAATGGAGAAATCATTGGACAAGGAGATTCAATCAATATTCTCCATTCATCTTCATGTTCCCATTTTTCATATTTTATGTTTGATTGAACTAAAGTAGCTAACATCTCAGAAGAATATAATTTTTCTGTAAATGAAATTGGTTTTACCTTATCTTGGTAATTTATAGGGAAAGGTCCATGTGTCTTGAATGGAAATTTATTATAATCAAATTCAATACAAAATCCTTTATGATTTGTATAATAAGACCACATTAATAGATCACTATCTTTAGTAGTAAGAGACAATACTCCAATTTGTTGATATAACTGTTCTCTGAAGTTTTTAGCTATATAGTTTTTGTCTTTCTTATATTCTTCTGCTTTTTTTATGGGATAACCTAAAATTTTAGTTAGAAATGCATAATTCCAATTTTCATTATCAAATTGTATTAAATTAAAAAAAGTGTCGAATACATCATTTAGTTCATTCGGATGAGAAGCATAAACATAATTATTTAATAGAGCATCAATCGAGTTTTCATTTAAAGCGTAATATTTAAATAATGTAGGATGAATATCTGGTTTTTTATTGTTGATAATGTTAAAAGATAGTTGCTCTCCCTGTTTTTCAAAGGAGTAAACTACTTTATTCGTTTCTGTTTCAAGGTTAAATTCCATTACTCAAATATATCTATCATCACCTCCCTTAATCCCTCCTCAAGGAGGGAAAGTTTCTCCCCTTCGGGGAGATTAAGAGGGGCTTTTTAACTTAATTCCAACATTCTATTAACTGATTTTAATGCTTTTAATCGAGTTTCTTCGGGAACAAAAATTTCGGGTTGAAGGTGAACTAAACTGGCATGTATTTTTTCTAAGGTGTTTAATTTCATGTAAGGGCATTCGCTACAAGCACAAGTGTTGTTGGTGTTTGCAGGTGCAGGAATTAATGTTTTGTGAGGTACGGCTTGTTTCATTTTGTGAATAATACCAACCTCAGTGGCAACAATGTATTCTTTTGCGTCATCTTCTTCAACAAACTTTAATAAAGCAGTGGTAGAGCCAATAAAATCGGCTTCAGCCAATACATTTTCTTGGCATTCGGGGTGAGCAATTAGTTTTGCATTGGGATATTTTCCACGTAAAAAATTTAATTTATCTGAAGAAATTTCGACATGAACTTCGCAAGCGCCATCCCATAAAACTAAATCGCGACCAGTTTTTTTAGCCACATATCTTCCCAAATTGATATCAGGAGCAAAAACAATTTTTTCGTTTTTTGGTAGGCTGTCAACAATTTTTACAGCGTTTGACGAAGTACAAATAATATCGCTCAAGGCTTTAATTTCGGCAGAGCAATTGATGTAGCTAATTACGGTATGGTTTGGATAATTTTTTAAAAAGGCTTCAAATTTATCAGTAGGAGCAGAGTCGGCCAAAGAGCAACCCGCATTTAAATCGGGAATAATTACTTTTTTAGTTGGGTTTAAAATTTTGGCAGTTTCGCCCATAAAATGAACTCCTGCAAACAAAATAACATCGGCAGTGGTTTTAGCGGCTTCTTGGGCTAATCCTAAACTGTCGCCAATGTAATCGGCAATATCTTGAATGTCTTCTTGTTGGTAATAATGAGCAAGAATAATGGCATTTTTTTCCTTTTTTAATCGAGCAATTTCGTCGATTAAATTTTTTTCTTTTTCAAGTTCGGCTGTAACAAAGCCTTTTTCTTTTACTTGTGTTAAAATATCCATTTGCACTTAATTTTTGTAAAGTTACCAATATCATTGCAATGAAAGGGAGAAAAGCCATGTTATTTCTCGTTCCATTCGCTGTAAAATTGTTCTAAAAATTGTTCAAGAAATTCGTGTCGCTTTTGGGCTAATTTTTTTCCTGTTGCGGTGTTCATCAGGTCTTTTAAAAGCAACAATTTTTCGTAAAAATGATTGATGGTTGGTGCATTACTGTTTTTGTATTGTTCTGCGTTTTGATTTTTTTGTGGACTAACTTCAGGGTCGTATAACAATCTTTTTTTGCTGCCTCCATAAGCAAAAGCTCTTGCAATACCAATAGCTCCGAGAGCATCTAAACGGTCGGCATCTTGCACAATTTTTGATACTAAACTTTGGTTTTCGCTTTTGTTATTTCCTCCTTTAAACGAAATGTTTTTAATGTCTTGAACAATATTGTCAATTTCATTTTTTGAAAAATCAATTGAGCTTAAGAAGTTCGTTATTTTAATAAATCCGCTATTCTCGTCGCCGTTGTTAAGTTTATAGTCGGCAACATCGTGCAAAAGAGCAACAATAGAAACATAAAAATAATCGACTTGTTCGCTTAACGCAATTTTATTGGCTAAATTGGTTACTCGTTCAATATGAAACCAATCGTGACCTGTTCCTTCGTTTAAATGAAACGATTTAGCAAATGCTTTAATTTTTGTTAGTTGTTGTTCTTTAGTCATCTTTTCTTTTAGCTGCTGATTTTCGGAATAAATCGGAGAATTTATCAAACTCTTTTCTGTAAAACAAACCAATACCTTGCGTGTAGTTGCTGCTTCTTCGTTGCAACGAAGATTGATTGGATTGGTTAAATGCTTTTACCCTTAGTTTTCCATCTTCGGTAATTTTATATTCTATAGAGAAATCACCAACAAAATTGCTGGTGTTTTGGTTGTTGTTGGATAGGTTTTTATTGTCGGAAACACCAAAATTTCCGTCAATAACCACTCTGTCGTTAAAAAGTTGAGTTGAAAGAGCTAATTCTACTTCTTGGCTCGATATTTCATCACCTGGTCGGTAGTTAAAACCAACATCAAATCGGGTGCTTATTTTTGATAAATAATTACTCAATTGATTGGATAACATTTCAAATGAAGTGGTAGATCCTACGTTGGAGTAGGAGGCAGTTCCACCACCAGTTGGCGGAATAAATTGGTTTAATACCAACAATGAAAAAACTTGTTTGTTTAACTCTTGAATATTTTCTTGTTGATTGCTAACATACAAAATGCTTCGAACTTTATTTTTGGTGGCTTCATCAGTTGTTGGAAGGTCAATATCAAAACCAATGTTTGGTGATGTAATAGTATTGGTAATGTTTAATTTTAAATTAATTGGAGTTCTTTTTTTATAGATTTCGGCACTTGCACTATCTTCCGAACTTGCTAAAAGCTCATACAAACGAGCTCTAAGACGGTAAACTGCGGTTAGATTTAGTTCGGCTTCTAGTGGGTTTCCGTTCCACGATATTTTACCTCCTTCTTCTAAATTAAATCGTTTGTTTATTACGTTTTGTAGTGTAAACAAGTAATCACCATCTTTAACAATATAATCGCCATACATGTTAAAATCGCCTTGGTCGTTAATTTTTATAGTAAGGTCGCCATCGCCTTTTGCTCGAAGTACATCACCAACTTTTTCATCAAAAATTAAGCGAACCTCTGCATCGGGTGTTGCGTGTAGAATAAAATTTAATTCAATGTTAGATAAATCAACTTTTTCTTCTTCAATTTCTTCATCAATTTCATTGCTTACAAATTCAATAAAATTGCTTTCCGAAATTTCTTCTGCTGTGTTTAGCGGAATGTTCATTACGGTTTCTTTTTCTGTTTTAACATCGAGTTCAATATTGAGCTTGTTTTTGTACATCCCAATATTTACTAACCCAGAAACGAACGCTTTTCCGTAAAACAACTCATTTTCTTTAATGGTGGTATTTAAAGCATGAAAATTGGTTAAGTTAAAACCTAAATCCATACTTACATCTTTAAAATAATGGTGAAAAACAGTACCGTTGCTAATGGCTTTATTTCCTCTTTCATCGTAAAACACTACATTATCGAAACTAATCATATCGGGTCTAACATCAATTTTACATGATGGAGTAGAGTAGTTGGTGTTTAAGTAATTTACTAAAAAACTTGTTTTTTGTAAGTGAACAGAACCATTAAACGAAGGTTCTTTTAAAGTTCCAGAGAGCTTTATGTTTGCCGAAACAACTCCTCTTAGGTTTGTTAAAATGTTTTCGGTATAGCTTTTAAATAGTTGAACATCTGTTCGTTGAAGGGTTAAGTCTAAATCAATACTTTCTTTTTTTCTAAATGGATGATAATTTCCTTTGAAAATAATGGTTGGTAAATGACCTTTGTAAAATTGCCCGTCAACTTCTAATTTTTTTTCGGTTGGATACCACGATGAAACAATAGAACCATCGCCAAGGTTGGTTTCGTTTAAAATAAAATGTTCAAAATTTAAGTTCGAAGTAAAAATAAATTCATCTGATTCTCTTTTTATTGAAGCTACACCGTTTATAATTCCTTCAAACTGTACAACATTAGATGGTATCATTTGTTGAATGTTGAACAAATTAAATTTGGTTAAGGCAACATCAATTTGGTCGTTGGGTTTTCCTGTAATTTTCCCATCAATAAGTAAACTTTGGTTGCCTGCACTAAAGCCTAAGCTTGTTACAGAAAAATCTAAATTGTTTTGAAAATCTACTTCAATTAAATTGTTCTGATTGATGTTCCAAAGTGTATCGGACAGGTAAATAGTTGATTCGGTAATTTTTGAGAAAAAATGTGATGAATTATTAAATTTGGTAATCAAATGAATATCGGCTTCGGTTCGTTGGTTGGTGTCGTTGTTTTTCCACTTGATGTTGGTTAAAACGGTATCGTTAAAAACTGTTGAAGAGGTGTTAAAACTTTCGATGTATAAGCTATCGTTTTGTTTTATTTTTTTAGATGAAACATCGAGTAACAACTTTTTTTCGGTTGTTTTACCAGTTAACGTGGTGTTACTAAAAACTATTCCTTTGGCATTTATTTCTGGAAAAATTCCTTCGATAGCATAAGATTGTTCGGTAGAATTAAACGAGCCTTGTAATTCGCAATTTTTCGAAAAAGTTGTTCCGTTTAAAAATAGTTTAGAGATTAATTCGGTGTTGTTGGTAACCAAATTAAAATTAAAATCATTTTCAACCTTGTTGTGGTTTTCTTGTAAGTTAAACGAAGGAAAGTAGTTTGTAAAATTTGAAGTGATGGCATTTGCAAGGTCTTTAAAGTTGTAATTTCCATGGAGTGTTCCGTTTAAAATATCCGATTTTATGCTCAATTTTTTTGCTGAATTAGTTATTTCAGATGAAATTAAAATGTTTTTTACTCTAATGTCATCAACATCATCTTTTAGCCTTAAATTGGTAATTGAAGCGTTTCCATAAAGGTTGTCGATATGGTTACCAATTAAATCGATATCTAAATTCATCGAAAAATTGGCATTTAAACTATCTTCTTTAGAAAGATTAAGTTTTGCCAGCTTTGCAGTTCTAATGGTCGATTGAAATTTCATTTCGGGTAAACTTTTCGAAAAATTCATGCTTCCGTTAAAGTCTAAGTCAAGATTTTCATCTCTTGCTTCGAGAATACCGCTAAAAATTTTGTTTGCAAACAACCCTTCTACCGAAAGGTTTTGATAGTTGTATTTATTAATGTTTACTTGGTTAACTTTTCCTTTAAGTTTGGTTTCTATATCATTAATATCAAAACCTTTTCCATCAATTTCGGCATCCATAGAAATAGAGCCAATTTGATTTTCAAATTCTAAAAATTTACCGAGTTTAAATTCATTGGTTTTTATTTTTCCTTTGTAAAAAGTTTCATTGTTAATCATTTTCATGGTTAAGTCGGTAGCAATTCTTCCTGCCGAAGTGTAAAAATTACCATAAGCAACAAAATCGTGGTAAAAACCAGTGTAAGTTCCTTTAAAACGAATTTCGCCTAAATGCTTAAAGTTATCAGGAACCACAATAAATCGTTCTTCGGCAAAAGGATACAAAGGAAATTGCTCGAGTTGTTCTTTTGAAGTAATCAATTCGTTAGCCTTTACGTGCATAAACATGTTGGCAGCATCGGGTATTCCGGTAATGTTTACATTTCCATTAAAATAAGTTCCGTCATCGAGTTTTATGGTAATTTTTTTAGCCTTTAAATTGCTTATTTTACCTCTAACCTCACCTTCAAATTCGAGCGATTTGTTTAAGCAATCTAATGTTGAAGAAAAAAAACAGATGTCTTTAAAACTTACGGTTGAAGGCTCTAAAAATGAATTGATAGCAACACTATCAATAAAATGAGATAAATTGCTGTAGTTGTTGGTTAAAAAGTTAACTGTACCTTTTATTTTTGAATTAGGAGTAATAAGTTGAAGTTGCTGAGCAGCAATTCCTTTTGGAGAAATATTAAAATCAGTAGTTAATTGATTTACTTCAAAACCACTTTTTTCTTTAAACGACAATTTGTTGATGTTGCAATTAATCCCTTTTGGAATAAATTCAATTTCGCTAATGTTTAAATTAAAATCTGTGAGTTCAGCATGATTATAGTCAATTCCATACTTTGGTTCATAATCTTGATGATTGTAAGCCAATTTACAATTATTCATTTCCACCGAGTTTAATTTAAAAACCCATTTACTTGAAGAGGTATCGGATGAAGCAAAGTGGTTTACAATAAATTGAAAGTTAAAACTCGAATCGGTTTTATGTTTAACTACATTAAAAAATGCTTCATCAATTTTTATTTCGTCTAAAATAATTTGCTTGTCATTTATCGAAAAAGTTTTAACATCAACATTCAGTTTATTAATAAAAGCCAATGTATCGTGATGTAAATCTTTTACCAAAAGTTTGTTGAGCGTTACTCCCGAAAAGAAATTTACATTTACTTTTTCAACAGTAATGGTGGTATTTAGTTGTTCGGATAGTTTTTTTAAATAAGAATGAATAAGATAGGTTTGAAATTGAGAACTTTTAGAAACAGCAATTCCAAAAACTATTAAAAGCAATAGTAATGCTAATAGTAACGACTGTATTATTCTTCTTTTTTTAATAGCTTTGCTCTAAAATAGTTAACCAACAAAAATACATTTAATGCAGCAATCGCCAATAATTATTTTAGGAATTGAATCATCGTGTGATGATACGGCTGCCGCAGTAATTTCTGATGGCAAAATTCTTGCCAACGTAATAGCCAATCAAGATGTGCATAAAGCTTTTGGTGGTGTTGTTCCAGAACTTGCATCGAGGGCACATCAGCAAAATATTGTACCAGTAGTTGATGCTGCATTAAAGAAAGCTGGAGTTGATAAAAAACAGATTAGTGCGGTGGCTTTTACTAACGGGCCAGGGTTAATGGGTTCGTTGTTGGTTGGGAGTTCTTTTGCTAAAACTTTTGCATTGGCGTTAGCTATTCCAATTATCGAAGTAAATCACATGCAAGGGCATATTTTAGCTCATTTTATTACCGAAAATGATGGAACAAGCAATAAACCAACATTTCCGTTTATTTGCTTAACAGTTAGTGGCGGACACACTCAACTGGTTAAAGTTTTCGATTATTTTACGATGGAAGTAATCGGAGAAACCATTGATGATGCTGCTGGTGAAGCGTTTGATAAAGTTGCAAAAATGCTTCAATTACCTTATCCAGGAGGTCCTTTAGTCGACAAATATGCAAAACTTGGCAATGCTACACGATTTAACTTTCCTCATCCAAAAGTTGAAGGATTAAATTTTAGTTTTAGTGGGCTGAAAACTTCAGTACTTTATTTTTTGCAGAAAGAACAGCAAATCAATCCCAATTTTATTGAAGAAAACCTGAATGATATTTGTGCATCAGTACAAAAAACAATTGTTGATATTTTATTAATAAATGTAAAAAAGGCTTTAATTAAAGAAAACATCAACCAAATAGCTATTGCAGGAGGTGTTTCGGCAAATAGTGAACTAAGAACAAGGTTGCTTGAACTAGAAAATGAAAATTACAAGGTTTTTATACCCAAGTTTGAATATTGTACTGATAATGCTGCAATGATTGCAATAACTGGATATTATAAATTTTTGCAAGGTGAATATGCCTCACAACAAATTACACCAAATGCACGAATGAAGATTTGAAAAGTAAAAAAGCAGTTTAATTGTTAAACATGCTAATTAACTTAGATAAAGTTTGCTTTAAATCTCCTCGTTTTACAATTAAATCTAAGAAACCATGCTCCAAAACAAATTCGGAAGTTTGAAAACCTTCTGGTAAATCTTTTCCAATGGTTTCTTTAACAACACGAGGGCCAGCAAAACCAATTAATGCTTCAGGTTCGGCAATGTTTAAGTCGCCAAGCATAGCAAAAGAAGCGGTAACACCACCTGTTGTTGGATCGGTTAATAACGAAATATAAGGAATTTTTGCTTTTGACAACAGCGATAGTTTTGCCGAAGTTTTAGCCATTTGCATTAACGAAAATGCAGCTTCCATCATTCGGGCTCCACCAGATTTTGATATCATTAAAAATGGAACTCGATGTTTTAACGAATAATCAATTGCTCGTGCAATTTTTTCGCCAACAACAGAGCCCATCGAACCACCAATAAAATCAAAATCCATACAAGCAACTACCAAATCATGATTGTCCACTTTTCCAACAGCTGTTCTAACAGCGTCTTTTAAGTTGGTTTTCTTTTGAGTAGCAACTATTCTGTCAGAATATTTTTTTGTGTCTTCAAAATTTAACGGATTGCTTGATGATAAGTTGGCATCTAATTCTTTGAACTTATTGTCGTCAAAAATTATTTTAAAATATTCTGCAGAACCTATTTTATCGTGATACCCACAATTTTTACAAACGTGTAGTGAAAGTGAGTGGTCTTCGGTAGAAACAACATTTTTACATTTTGGGCATTTGTACCACAAGCCTTCTGGTGTTTCTTTCTTCTCGGTAGTTGGAGTCATTACTCCCTTCAATTTCCTCTTAAACCATCCCATATTGTTAACTTATTAGGTTATTATTATGTTTTTTTACAATGTGTTTACATTGTTTAAGTCTTCAAAAGCTTGTTTTAATCGAGCTTTAAATGTTTTTTCACCTTCACGTAACCATACGCGTGGGTCGTAATATTTTTTGTTAGGTTTATCTTCGCCTTCAGGGTTTCCAATTTGACCTTTTAAATAAACAGATTTTGCATTGATATAATCTCTTACCCCTTCAGTAAAAGCATATTGTAAATCTGTATCAATGTTCATTTTTATTACACCGTAAGAAATAGCTTCTCTTATTTCTTCGACAGAAGATCCTGAACCTCCATGGAATACAAAATCTACAGGGTTTTTACCTGTATTGTATTTGTTTTGGATGTATTCTTGTGAATTTTTTAAAATTTTAGGGGTTAAATGTACGTTTCCTGGCTTGTAAACACCGTGCACATTTCCAAATGCAGCAGCTATTGTAAATTTATCACTTACTTTTAATAATTCTTCGTAAGCATAAGCAACTTCTTCGGGTTGAGTATAAAGTTTATTGTTATCAACATCGGAGTTGTCAACACCATCTTCTTCGCCACCAGTAATTCCTAATTCAATTTCTAAAGTCATACCTATTTTACTCATGCGTTCAAGGTATTTTTTGCAAATTTCGATGTTTTCGTGAAGAGGTTCTTCAGATAAATCTATCATGTGTGAGCTATAAAGCGGAATACCATTTTGAGCATAAAATTTTTCACCAGCATCTAGTAAACCATCTATCCAAGGAAGTAGTTTTTTTGCACAATGGTCGGTATGAAGAATTACTGCAACTTTGTATAGTTTAGCTAGTTCGTGTATGTGTTTTGCACCAGCAATAGCACCAGCAATAGCGGCTTGTTCGTTTTCGTTGCTTAAGCCTTTTCCTGCATTAAAATGTGCTCCACCATTTGAAAATTGAATGATAACTGGGGCATTCATTTCTTTTGCTGTTTCCATAACAGCGTTAACTGTACTAGATCCAGTAACATTTACTGCAGGTAATGCAAAGTTTTTTTCTTTAGCAAGTTTAAACAGTTCTTGTACTTGGTTTCCGGTAATTACTCCAAATTCTATTGCTTTAACCATAATAAATTTGTTTTTTTTGGACAGCAAATTTAGTATAAAAATGTGTAAATAGTTTAAAAAAAAAATGATTCGCAAAAGTTGGTTCGAAGGTCGATTATCTTTTTACAAATTGAGGTTTTTTTATTTTAAACCATGCTTTTCATCCTTTCTTATATTTTCAATAGTCCATTCTAATTTTTTTTCAAATGGATTTAATCGATGTTCGCAGTTTAATTTAGTACACACTTTGCACGATTTTGGCTGGCAATCGTCGCTATGAATAAATAGTTCAACACTTTTACCAAATTTTTGTTGCACCATTTTTTCTATTAAATCAATTTCATGATGAGCTTCTCTTACGGTAAAATACCAGGGAAGCGTAACATGGCAGTCGATATGTAAAATGCTACCGTATTTAATAATTCTTAAGTTGTGTAAATCAATCCAGTTTTCGCTTCTGTTTTCATTTATCCAATCTACCAGTTGTTTTAATAAATCTTCATCGGCTTCATCCATAATCCCAGAAATGGATTTACGTATTATTTGAAAACCAGTAACAATAATAATTACTCCAAAAATTAAGGCAACAATACTGTCTATCCACATCAGTTTAGTAAACAACATGATACCCAGTCCGATAATTATTCCAACAGTTGTTAAGGTGTCGGAAATTAAATGCTTACCCGAAGCAATTAAAGCAATGGAGTTGTTTTTTTTACCTTTTTTTACAGCAATATATCCAACTATAAAATTAACCAAAGCAGCTAATGCAACTAAAATTATTCCCCAATCAAGTTCTTTAATTTGTTGTGGATTAATGATGTGATTGATGGCTTCAAAAATTATCCAAATACCAGCAAATGATATCATTACACCTTCTAAAGCAGCCGAAAGAAATTCAACTTTTCCGTGTCCGTATGGATGATTTTTATCTTTTGGCAACGATGATAAATACAAGCTGTATAAACCAATAAATGCACTTATTACGTTTACAATTCCTTCTAACGCATCTGTTAAAATAGAAACAGAATTAGTTAAATACCAAGCAGTTAATTTAATCGCAAAAAGCGATAAACCGACAACTACAACAGTTTTTTGGAAGCGATAATTTTGTTGTTGATTAATCAATCTATAATGTAATTTTTTCTTAAAATATTGAGGTGATGTAGCTCATGTCCAGAAATGATAAATCCGATGGAGAGTACAGTCATTTTATTACCGTTGGCAATTCCGCCTTTTTCCAACATTTCTGGTGTAAAACTTTTAAAAAGAGCTAAAGTTGATTTTCTTATTACTTTATATTCTTTTAAAATATCTTTAAGTGTACGTTGGTTTGCGGATGAGTTTTTTACAAAAATATCGTGGTCAAAACCAGGAAGTTCTTTATCGTCATTTCTGGCAAAACGTAAGGCTCTTTCACAAAAAATACGCTCGGTGTCCATTACATGAACTAATAATTCTTTTACCGTCCATTTCTTTTTAGCGTAAGCAAAATTACCTTGTTCTTCGGTTAAATTTTTCACAAAATATTTTACCTCTTTAAATGATTTTTTTAAAGCTTTTTGTAAATCTTCTTCTTCAACTAAGTTAATATAGTTGTTAAAATATTCTGCAAAATTGTGGTTTTCTATTGCTTTCATTTTATGAATGTTTTTCTTCAAAATTATGGTTTAAAGTTTTTATAGACTACTGTCATTAAAGTTATTTGAAAAAAAAATAAGTAATCTTGTAGGCTAAATTTAAAAACATGAGTAAGATAAAGTTTGGAACAGACGGATGGAGAGCCATCATAGCTAAAGATTATACGGTTGATAATGTTGCTAGAGTAGCTATTGCAACAGCAACTTGGTTAGTACACAATTTTAAAAAGCCATCAGTTGTTATTGGTCACGATTGCCGATTTGCAGGTGAACTTTTTGCTGAAACAACTGCAAAAGTATTAGCAAATGCTGGTGTAAAAGTGTATTTGGCTAAAGGATTTGTTTCAACTCCTATGGTTAGTTTAGGTACATTAAAATTAAAAGCTTCATTGGGAGTAGTTATCACAGCATCACATAATCCTCCTTCTTATAATGGTTTTAAGTTAAAAGGCAGTTTTGGAGGTCCGCTTTTACCAAAACAAATTCAAGAGGTTGAAGATTTAATACCTGATTCGAATACCATTAACTTAGAAATATTGGATTTAGCTAAATTGAAGGATAAAGGAATGGTGGAGTATGTTGATTTAGAAACCATGTATGTTAACCATGTTGAAGCTAATTTTGATATGGAAGCAATTAGAAATTCTAAATTAAATTTTGCTTTCGATGCCATGTATGGTGCGGGACAAAATGTAATGAGACGTTTACTTCCAGAAATTGATTTTTTACATTGCGATTATAATCCTGGATTTGAGGGTATTGCTCCAGAACCAATTCATCGTAATTTAATGGAGTTTTCTGAAATGATTAAATTATCTGAAGGACAAATTAATTGTGGTTTAGCTGTTGATGGTGATGCCGATAGAATTGGTTTATATAACAGTTCGGGCGAATTTGTTGATTCGCACCACATCATTTTGTTGTTGATTAAATATTTGGTTGAAGAAAAAAAATTAAAAGGAAAAGTAGTTAATGCTTTTTCGGTTACTCCAAAAGTGAAAAAAATGTGCGACCATTATGGACTCGATTATCAGGTAACTCAAATTGGGTTTAAACACATTGCTGGAGTTATGGTTAAAGAAGATGCATTATTAGGTGGAGAAGAGTCGGGTGGTATTGCCGTAAAAGGACATATTCCGGAGCGAGATGGTATTTGGATGGGGATGATTATTTGGGAATACATGGTAAAATCAGGAAAAACATTAGAGCAACTAATTGATGATGTATATAAAATTGTTGGCGAGTTTAAATTTGAGCGTATCGACTTGCATTTAACAGAAGCTGACAAACAACGTATCATGAAAAAATGTGCTTCTAATTCGTACAGTAAGTTTGGCGATTTACAAGTTAGAAAAGTTGAAGATATTGATGGTTATAAGTTTTTCTTTGATAATGATGAATGGGTTATGATACGACCTTCTGGTACCGAACCAGTTCTTAGAACTTATGCTGAAGCAGCAACTGCCGAAGCAGCTTTTAAGGTTTTAGAAAAAACACACAACGAGTTTAAAAATTAATTTTTTTTAGAAACAACGTAAAAAAACAATGCAAAAAAAAACAACGCAAAAAAATGCGTTGTTTTTTTTTGCATTGTCGGTTCGTGTAGGTTTAATGAAGTGAAAACGGAATTAAACCGTATCGAGAACTATTACTAAAACAATTCCAACTGTGTTGGAACAGGCTCTTTTTCTACTTCGTTTTTAGTTTACAAATGATAAAATTGTTTCTGGTTTTTTAAAAGACAAATAATTATTGATACAAAAAGTATGATACAAAAAGTATGATACAAAAAGTATGATACAAATAAGCAGAACTTTTGATATTAAATTATTATAGATTAAGTTATTTTAAAATTTTAAATTAATTTTAGAAATCAAACTTGTAACTTAATTAGGATGAAAAATAATAATATGTTAAACTTCACCAACAAATACCAATTATCAAAAACACTTCGTTTTGAGTTGAAACCGATTGGGAAAACAAAAGAAAATATAATAGCTAAAAACATCTTAAAAAAAGATGAAGAAAGAGCAGAAAGTTATCAGTTAATGAAAAAAACCATTGATGGTTTTCACAAACATTTTATTGAATTGGCAATGCAAGAAGTTCAGAAGACGAAGTTATCGGAACTTGAAGAATTTGCTGAATTGTATAATAAAAGTGCAGAAGAAAAGAAAAAGGACGACAAGTTTGATGATAAATTCAAAAAGGTTCAGGAAGCTCTGCGTAAAGAAATAGTTAAAGGATTTAATTCGGAAAAAGTCAAATATTACTACTCCAATATTGATAAAAAAATACTTTTTACTGAATTGCTTAAAAATTGGATTCCAAATGAAAAAATGATAACAGAGTTATCGGAGTGGAACGCTAAAACCAAAGAGGAAAAAGAACATTTAGTTTATCTTGATAAAGAGTTTGAAAATTTTACTACATATTTTGGTGGGTTTCATAAGAACAGAGAGAATATGTACACCGATAAAGAGCAAAGTACTGCCATTGCTTATCGTTTAATACATGAAAATTTGCCGAAGTTTTTGGATAATATAAATATCTATAAAAAAGTAAAAGAAATACCTGTTTTAAGAGAGGAATGTAAAGTATTGTATAAAGAAATTGAGGAATATTTGAATGTTAACAGTATTGATGAAGTATTTGAATTATCATATTATAACAAAACTCTAACCCAAAAAGATATCGATGTTTACAACCTAATTATTGGTGGGCGAACACTAGAGGAAGGCAAAAAGAAAATTCAGGGCTTAAATGAGTATATTAATTTATACAACCAAAAGCAGGAAAAGAAAAATCGTATTCCGAAATTAAAAATACTGTACAAGCAAATATTAAGCGACCGAGACAGTATTTCTTGGTTACCAGAATCTTTTGAAGATGACAATGAAAAAACTGCAAGCCAAAAAGTTTTGGAAGCCATCAATTTATATTACCGAGATAATTTACTTTGTTTTCAACCAAAAGACAAAAAAGATACTGAAAACGTATTAGAAGAAACCAAAAAATTATTAGCCGGTTTATCCACTTCTGATTTATCGAAAATCTATATTAGAAACGACAGAGCTATTACCGATATTTCTCAAGCACTATTTAAAGATTATGGGGTAATTAAAGACGCTTTAAAATTTCAATTCATCCAGTCTTTTACTATCGGAAAAAATGGCTTATCTAAAAAGCAAGAAGAAGCAATAGAAAAACATTTAAAACAAAAATATTTCTCCATTGCGGAAATAGAAAACGCTCTGTTTACCTACCAAAGCGAAACAGATGCACTAAAAGAGTTGAAAGAAAACTCACATCCTGTTGTCGATTATTTTATCAACCATTTTAAAGCCAAAAAGAAAGAAGAAACCGACAAAGACTTTGATTTAATTGCCAATATTGACGCGAAATACAGTTGCATTAAAGGTTTACTAAATACTCCTTACCCTAAGGATAAAAAACTTTATCAAAGAAGCAAAGGAGATAATGATATAGATAATATCAAGGCTTTTTTGGACGCTTTAATGGAACTCTTACATTTTGTAAAACCTTTGGCTTTGTCCAATGACAGTACCTTAGAAAAAGACCAGAATTTTTACAGCCACTTTGAACCTTATTACGAGCAATTAGAATTACTCATACCCCTTTATAACAAAGTTCGAAACTTTGCTGCTAAAAAACCCTACAGCACCGAAAAGTTTAAATTGAATTTTGATAATGCAACGCTTTTGAACGGTTGGGATAAAAACAAAGAAACAGATAACACTTCCGTAATTCTTCGAAAAGATGGATTATACTATTTAGCTATTATGCCTCAAGATAATAAGAATGTTTTTAAAGATTCCCCTGATTTAAAAGCTAATGAAAATTGTTTTGAAAAAATGGATTACAAACAAATGGCATTACCAATGGGTTTTGGTGCTTTTGTCCGTAAATGTTTTGGAACAGCATCTCAATTAGGTTGGAATTGTCCGGAAAGTTGTAAAAATGAAGAAGACAAGATAATTATTAAGGAAGATGAGGTAAAAAATAATCGAGCAGAAATAATTGATTGTTATAAAGACTTTCTGAATATATATGAAAAAGACGGTTTTCAATATAAAGAGTATGGATTTGATTTTAAAGAAAGTAATAAATATGAAAGCCTCAGAGAATTTTTCATAGATGTTGAACAACAAGGTTATAAAATTACCTTCCAAAATATTTCCGAAAACTACATCAATCAACTTGTTGAAGATGGCAAACTCTACCTTTTCCAAATCTACAACAAAGATTTTTCTCCCTATAGCAAAGGTAAACCCAATATGCATACCATGTACTGGAAAGCGTTGTTTGATTCTGAGAACTTGAAAGATGTGGTGTATAAACTTAACGGACAGGCTGAGGTGTTTTACCGTAAAAAATCCATCGAACAGAAGAACATTGTTACACATAAAGCGAATGAACCGATTGATAATAAAAACCCAAAAGCTAAAAAGAAGCAAAGTACTTTTGAATACGATTTAATTAAAGACAAACGCTATACGGTAGATAAATTTCAATTTCATGTTCCTATAACATTAAACTTTAAAGCTACAGGAAATGATTATATCAATCAAGATGTTTTAACTTACCTCAAAAATAACCCTGAGGTAAACATTATTGGATTAGACAGAGGAGAAAGACATTTAATTTATCTAACCTTAATTAACCAGAAAGGCGAAATATTATTACAAGAATCTCTTAATACTATTGTCAATAAAAAATATGATATTGAAACACCTTACCATACTTTGCTTCAAAACAAAGAAGATGAACGAGCAAAAGCACGTGAAAATTGGGGAGTAATAGAAAACATTAAAGAACTGAAAGAAGGCTACATTTCACAAGTGGTGCATAAAATTGCTAAACTAATGGTAGAATACAATGCCATTGTAGTAATGGAAGACCTAAACACAGGGTTTAAGCGTGGTCGTTTTAAGGTAGAAAAACAAGTGTATCAGAAATTAGAAAAAATGTTGATTGACAAACTCAATTATTTGGTGTTTAAAGATAAAGACCCTAGTGAAGTTGGTGGGTTATACCATGCTTTGCAGCTAACCAATAAGTTTGAAAATTTTAGCAAAATAGGCAAACAAAGTGGTTTCCTATTTTACGTGCCTGCTTGGAACACAAGTAAAATTGATCCCACCACAGGTTTTGTTAACTTGTTTAATACCAAATACGAAAGCGTACCTAAAGCTCAGGAATTTTTTAAAAAGTTTAAAAGCATCAAATTTAATAGTGCTGAAAATTATTTTGAATTTGCCTTTGATTACAATGATTTTACGACCAGGGCAGAAGGAACTAAAACTGATTGGATAGTTTGTACCTATGGCGATAGAATCAAAACATTTAGAAATCCTGATAAAGTTAACCAGTGGGACAACCAAGAGGTGAACCTCACCGAACAATTTGAAGATTTTTTTGGCAAAAACAACCTTATTTATGGTGATGGAAATTGCATTAAAAATCAAATTATTTTACATGATAAAAAGGAGTTTTTTGAAGGATTGTTACACTTACTAAAGCTTACCTTACAAATGCGTAACAGCATTACCAATAGCGAGGTTGATTACTTAATTTCCCCGGTAAAAAACAATAAAGGGGAGTTTTACGACAGCCGAAAGGCAAACAATACCTTACCCAAAGATGCTGATGCCAACGGAGCTTACCATATTGCTAAGAAAGGGTTGGTATTATTAAATAGATTAAAAGAAAATGAAGTTGAAGAATTTGAAAAAAGCAAGAAAGTTAAAGACGGGAAAAGCCAATGGCTGCCTAATAAAGATTGGCTAGACTTTGTGCAAAGGAATGTGGAAGATATGGTAGTAGTTTAAAAATTGATACTAAAGGTATCACACGTTTATAAGTTCGAAGATACAAATAACCTGCGACCCCTCTGGGGTCGAACTGAGGTTGGTAAGGTATTAGTTACAAACGTGAAATCCCTTCGGGATTGGGATATAAACAAAACAACTGATACCGAAGGTATCACACGTTTATAAGGCAAAAAAAGAATAAACACGACCCCGAATGGGGTCGAACAAAAATAGAAGCAATGAGTACCTATTCACAACTGTATATTCAAGTGGTGTTTGCCGTAAAAAACAGACAAGCTTTAATAAAAGAAGATTGGGAAGAAAGACTTTACCAATACATTACAGGAATTGTACAAAGCAAAGGACAAAAAATGTTGGCTATTAATGGAGTTAGCAATCACATCCATATTTTTATAAACATTAAGCCCAGTTGTAGTATAGCTGATTTAGTAAGAGAAATCAAAAAATCTAGCAATAAATTCATTAATGAAAATAAGTTTACTCCGTTTAAGTTTCAATGGCAAGAAGGTTATGGTGTGTTTTCTTATAGCCACTCCCATATAGATAGAGTTGCAAAGTATGTAATGAATCAAAAAGAACACCATCGTAAAAAAACCTTCAAAGAAGAATACATGGAGATGCTTCAAAAAATGAATGTTGACTATGATAACAAATACCTTTTTGATTTTATAGAAAATAGCTAATTCTTTGATTTAAAACAAGATATTAACAACTAGGCACAATAATTGTTAATAATCCGCTCTTTGACATTTTGATTTACAGTTAATTATGGAAACATTTTTACCCATTACCTATTTAAATGATTTTGTGTTTTGCCCTTATTCTATTTACCTGCATCAGGTATTTGATAACAGTAATGAGGTGCTTTACAGTGCTTCGCCACAACAAACAGGAAAATCTGCTCATACCATTATTGATAGTGAAAAACAAAAGGAAAAAGCTCAAATTATTAAAGGAGCATATGTTATTTCAAACAGGTTGGGGATTTATGGCAAAATAGATACTTTTTATGTAGCCAAGCAAAAACTAGTAGAAAGTAAATTTCAAATAAAGACCCTTTACAAAGGGTATTACTACCAACTTTGGGCTCAATATTTTGCTTTAACCGAAATGGGTTATGTCGTTTCCGAACTTTGTTTTTATTCCATTCGTGATAAAAAAACTTTTCCTGTAAGTATTCCCGGGCAAAAAGAATTGGAAGAATTGAGAAATCACATCCGAAAAATTGCCCGATTTGATTTTGAACAAGAAATGAATGTTAACTCCGCAAAGTGCCAGCATTGTATTTATGCTTCGCTTTGCGACAAAACCAATATAGACCATGTTTACGCATAAAGACATTGAAAACAGAAGCCTGTTTGTAATTAACGGAACAGAGCATCAAAATTTAAAAGTTTCTGCTGGTAGGTTAATGCTCGAAAATTCTGAAACAAAAAAGGCCATTACCAAACTACCTTTTCCTAAAATATTGAGTTTAATAATTGTTGGACATACAACTGTTACAACTGCTCTAATAGAACATTGTAATAAACATGGTATACCCATAGTTGTTATGAAACCAAATTTTAGACCTGTATTTTATTATGGTAACATGGCTGAAGCCAATTTTTTATTACGGAAAAAACAGTTTGAAGAAAATAAAGGTATCTTACCAATTGCTAAAGTGTTAATTAAAAACAAAACAATTAACCAATTGGAATTACTTAATAAAACTCGAGAAAAAAATTTAGTTATTGAAAAAGCAAAAAAATCTATCGAATCAAGTTTAGTTTTAATTGAAAATGTAAACGATTATAGAGAATTAATGGGGATTGAAGGTAAAAATGCTAAACTCTTTTTTCAAGCCTATTTCGAGTTTGCAAATTGGCAGCAGCGTTTACCAAGAGTAAAACAAGATACCATAAATGCAACTTTAGACATTGGCTACACCATGTTGTTTAATTATGTAGAGTGTATGACAAGGCTTTTTGGTTTTGACCCTTACATGGGTGTTTACCATCAATTATGGTTTAGACGTAAAAGTTTAGTTTGTGATTTGATGGAACCTTTTAGATGTATCATTGAGCACCAAATTAGAAAATCAATAAAATACAGCACTTTTAAACCTAGCGATTTTGAGAAAAAGAAGAATGCCTACTACTTAAAAACTGAATTTAAAAAAGTTTATGTAAAAGTTTTCTTTGAAGCCATCATTAATCATAAATCAGAAATTTATAAATATGTACAGCAGTACTATCGCTGTTTTATGGGAAGAAAAAGTATTACAAATTATCCAATGTTTAGTTATGAGTAATATAATCATTGTTACGTACGATATTTCAAAAGATAAAACTCGTACTCAATTTTCGAAATTTTTAGAAAAATATGGTGTTAGGGTTCAATTTTCTGTATATGAAATTCAAAATTCTAAAAGAGTTCTTCAAATTGTACAAAATGCAATTAAAATGAAATTTGGAAAACTATTTGAACCAGGCGACAGTATTTATGTGTTTACAGCAAACCATAATGATACTGTAAGGTATGGTAGTGCAAACTTGTTAGATAACGACCTTATTATCTTATAACAAACCTTGGCTTGTTGTTAACAATAATTGTTTGTCGAATTAATATTAACAATTTGTAAATCAAATTGTTATCTATTATAATTTTTAAGCTACCGTATTTAAGGGGGGGGGATAATTAAAATTGTATTTTTGTATAAAATCAATTGTAATGATTGATAGGTACTATTGTACTTTTTATTAGAGGCTACAAAACCTTTTAAATTTCTACTATTGTAGATATAAAAATTTCGGTTGATTCCAGAATGGCTACAAAACCTTTTAAATTTCTACTATTGTAGATATTGAATACTAATGCGGAAGATTTTTCGGCTACAAAACCTTTTAAATTTCTACTATTGTAGATAGTTATAAAGTGGTGTTCTTTTTATCTGGCTACAAAACCTTTTAAATTTCTACTATTGTAGATAAGTTAACGGCATCTGCTTTATTTTTCAAGGCTACAAAACCTTTTAAATTTCTACTATTGTAGATAAGAATTACCGTTACACGAGCAAATTGGGCTACAAAACCTTTTAAATTTCTACTATTGTAGATCTCATTGTTATTTTATTATAGTGTTTGGCTACAAAACCTTTTAAATTTCTACTATTGTAGATAGTAAAAGAAGGCGTTTCATTATATCCAGGCTACAAAACCTTTTAAATTTCTACTATTGTAGATGACTTCTCTGGAGCTGATGGCGAAGCAGGCTACAAAACCTTTTAAATTTCTACTATTGTAGATTTTATCATTACGAACGGTTTTCGAAATGGCTACAAAACCTTTTAAATTTCTACTATTGTAGATTGAACCAAGTATTGTTTTTAAAAAAATGGCTACAAAACCTTTTAAATTTCTACTATTGTAGATAGCGAAGTTCTTTTAAAGTGGTTTGGGCTACAAAACCTTTTAAATTTCTACTATTGTAGATGTAATCTTCTTCACGATACATTCCGAAGGCTACAAAACCTTTTAAATTTCTACTATTGTAGATTAAACCAAACATAGCCTACCAAATTAGGCTACAAAACCTTTTAAATTTCTACTATTGTAGATATACTGGGACATTATATAAAATATTTGGCTACAAAACCTTTTAAATTTCTACTATTGTAGATAGATATGATAGCATTTGTAATAGTAGGGCTACAAAACCTTTTAAATTTCTACTATTGTAGATTTACGATATTCATTACACCCATCAAAAGGCTACAAAACCTTTTAAATTTCTACTATTGTAGATGAAACACTAATAGATTCACAGATGATGCGGCTACAAAACCTTTTAAATTTCTACTATTGTAGATGTCTTTAAGGTTTAATGTAGAGAAAACGGAATTAAACCGTATCGAGAACTTTTTGTTTTAAAACTGTTCACCTCCTTCGTCGGCACTCGAAGTGACCGTTTAAACCTTACTAAACTCCATTAAATAAGCCTTTAAAAAACCATCTAAATCGCCATTTAACACTTTGTCGGGGTCGTTTACGGTGTAACCAGTTCGGTGGTCTTTTACTCGTCTGTCGTCTAATACGTAACTTCTAATTTGTGAACCCCATTCAATTTTCTTTTTATCAGCTTCAATTTCCGAACGAGCTTCTAATTTTTTACGCATTTCAATTTCATAAAGCTGCGATTTTAATAACTGCATGGCTTTTTCGCGATTTTGCAGTTGCGATCGGGTTTCGGAATTGGTAATCATAATTCCTGTGGGTAAATGCCTGAGCAATACTTTGGTTTCAACCTTGTTTACATTTTGTCCGCCAGCACCTCCCGAACGAGCAAAATCCCAAGTAATATCAGCTGGGTTGATGTTTATTTCAATACTTTCGTCAATTAATGGATAAACATAAACTGATGCAAATGAGGTCATACGTTTTCCTTGTGAGTTAAACGGGCTAACTCGCACCAATCGGTGTACTCCGTTTTCGCCTTTTAAGTAACCAAAGGCAAATTCGCCTTCAATTTCCATGGTAACGGTTTTTATTCCAGCCACATCACCATCCTGATAATCGAGTATTTTAATTTTGTATTTGTTTTTTTCTGCCCACATGGTGTACATGCGGTAAAGCATCGACGACCAGTCGCAGCTTTCGGTACCGCCAGCACCAGCTGTAATTTGTAATACCGCACTCAAGGTGTCTTCTTCAGCACTAAGCATGTTTTTAAATTCCAGCTCATCAATTGCAGCAACTGTAATTTTGTACTGATTTTCAACATCTTCTTCGGTGGCATCGCCTTCCTTGTAAAAATCATAAATTACGTTTAAATCGTCAACCAAAGCAGCTATTTTTTTGAACCCATCGGTCCAAATTTTAATGTTGCTCACTACTTTAAGTTGTTTTTCTGCAGCTTTTGGGTCGTCCCAAAAATTAGGGTCTAATGTTTTTTGTTGTTCTTCTTCAAGAGCAATTATTCGGGCATCAACGTCAAAGATACCCCCTTAACGCTTCCAGGCGGCCTGCTAATTCTTTTACTTGTTCTTGTGTAATCATAAGTCCAAAATTAATGTTTAGAAGTTAATTTAATCGTCATTAATCAATAATTTTGAATACTTTTTAAAAAATCCAACCATGAAAATATATACCAAAACTGGCGACAAAGGATTAACCTCATTATTTGGTGGAAAGCGAGTTCCGAAACATCATTTGAGAATTGAAGCTTATGGAACAGTTGACGAGTTAAACTCAAACATTGGGTTGATTCGCGACCAAAAAATAGCTCCAGAAACTTTTGCGGTTTTAATAGAGATTCAAGACAGGTTGTTTACGCTGGGTTCTATTTTAGCTACCGAACCAGGAAATGAAAAAGTAAAAGTGCCTCAACTTAACGAACAAGATATTTTGTTTTTAGAAAATGAAATAGATAAAATGAATGAAGTATTACCCGAAATGCGTTCGTTTGTTTTGCCAGGCGGACATCAAACGGTATCTTTTTGCCATGTTGCTCGTTGCGTTTGCCGAAGAGCAGAACGTTTGGTGGTACATTTAGCCGAAGTAGAAAATGTTCCGGAATTGATTATAAAGTATTTAAACCGATTGTCGGATTATCTATTTGTGTTGTCAAGAAAAATTTCGCAAGAAAATAATGCAAACGAAATTCCTTGGAAAGCCCGTATGTAAAGGGGCTTTTGCTATAAATTAAGTTATTAACAACTGTGAATATTTTAATGTTGCCAATGCGAACAAAAAATCTATTTTTGCGTTAACCTTAAACAGAGCCTAAATTTTTAGCTTGGGTAAGAAAAAATAGTATTAATTTTTATAAAAAATTTAATTATGTACTGGACGTTAGAACTTGCCTCTCACTTAGAAGATGCACCATGGCCTGCAACAAAAGATGAATTAATTGATTTCGCTATAAGAACTGGAGCACCTTTAGAAGTTGTCGAAAATTTACAAGAATTGGAAGACGAAGGAGAAACTTTTGATAGTATCGAAGAAATTTGGCCAGATTATCCGAGTAAAGAAGATTTCTTCTTTAACGAAGATGAATATTAAATTTGGTTAAACAACATTGAAAAGCCTCGCAAAATTTGCGGGGCTTTTTTGTTTAAAAGTAAATGGAAAAAACCTGACAAGTTAAACCAAGAAAAAAGCCTGCATAAACTTGTGCTGGAGAATGGGCATTTAAGAATAAACGAGAAGAACCAACTAAACCAGCAACTAATACCGATAAAGTAATATACGACATTAAGTTTAAATCGAGTAAAAAGGAAATGGCAATTAATGCACCAACCAAGCCGCCCATACCAATCATGTGAGCACTAATTTTCCATTTAATGTTGATAATAAATGCAATAATTACCGAAACCGTTGCACCAATCATAAAGTTGAAAATAATGGGTGGAATAGGAGCTTTCTGCAACATGTAAATGGTAAAAAAATAAAACACAATGGTAAACCCGTAAGGTAAATAACGCTCTTTGGTGGTTGCCATTTCTACACTTTGTATGTAACCACGATTAAAAAGCAACAAGGTAATGAGTGTAGGGATTATAAACGTGCTTACTGCAACCAGCATTACTATTGCTTTTTTTAGTTCGTATGGAATAGCAAAATTTACATACGAGTTGGAGTTGAAAATAATAAGCATTCCTAAGGTAGGAATAATTAATGGGTGAAATACGTAAGAAATTAAATTAGCAACCGCTTTCATTTGTTTAAAGTTCTTTTCTCATTCGTGCAACTGGTATATTCAATTGTTCACGATATTTTGCAACGGTTCTTCGGGCAATGTTGTAGCCTTTGTCGTTTAATAATTTCGAAAGTTTTTCATCAGTTAATGGTCGTTTTTTATTTTCGTCTTCAATGGCATCTTGCAAAATCTTTTTTACTTCTCTACTCGAAACCTCTTCGCCACTATCGGTACTCAACGATTCGGAGAAAAATGTTTTCAATAAAAAAGTTCCATAAGGAGTTTGAACATATTTGCTGTTTACTACTCTCGATACTGTAGATATATCCATGTTGATATCTTCAGCAACGTCTTTTAAAATCATTGGGGTAATGTTGGTTTCATCACCATCCAAAAAGTATTTTTTCTGGCGATGAACGATGGCTTCCATGGTTAACATTAAAGTATCCTGACGTTGTTTGATGGCGTCGATAAACCATTTGGCTGAATCTAATTTTTGTTTTACAAACATTAGTGCATCTTTTTGCGATTTGCTGGGTTTATCTTTCGAATCGCGGTAAGTTTGCATCATTTCATGGTATTCTTTGCTAATTTTTAGCTCAGGAGCATTTCTGCTGTTTAATTGTAAATCGATAACTCCATCGTAAACATTAATAATAAAATCGGGAATAATGTGCTGAATAACTTTGGTGGTTTCGCTAAGCGAGTTGCCTGGTTTTGGATTTAATTTTAAAATTTCTTCGATAACGTCTTTTAAATCTTCTTCAGATATGTTTAGTTTTTCAACGATTTTATCAAAATGTTTTTTTGAAAATTCTTCAAAATGATTTTTTATGATTTCACGAGCATTTAATATTACCAACGAATGTTCTTTTTTACGGTTTAATTGTAGCAATAAACACTCTTGTAGGGTTCTTGCACCAACCCCAGGTGGGTCGAACTGTTGAATTATAGAAAGTATTTGTTTTAAATGAGATTCGTCGGTAATAATGTTCTGTGTAAAAGCTAAATCATCAACAATCGAAACTAAATCTCTACGCAAATAACCCGATTCATCTAAACTCCCAATAATGTGGTAAGCAATTTGGTAATCTTCTTCGTCAAAATCGAACAACGAAAGTTGAGCTTCTAACAGTTCATGGAAAGTAACTCCGCCGCTCAAAGGCATTTGTCGGTCTTCGTCGTCGGCACTATGGTTGTTGGTGTTTAGTTTGTATGATGGTATTTCATCGTCGTTGATGTAATCGTCAAAGTTAAATTCCTTCTCAGCATCTGTTCTTTCTTCTCTGTCGTAATCATCGTCTTGGTCGTAAGAAAAATCTTCTTCTGCTTCGTTTTCGTTTCCTTCTTCCAAAGCAGGGTTGCTTTCCATTTCTTCTTTTATGCGTTGTTCTAATGCAATGGTAGGTAATTGCAACAATTTCATTAATTGAATTTGCTGTGGCGACAATTTCTGTTGAAGTTTAAAGCTAAGTGATTGTTTTAACGACATAATTTACTTTTTTTGTACTCTTTCAAAATTAAGCAATGTTGGTTAAACATCAATTGGGGTTTTTATAAAATCGGTCTTTCAAGTTTTTATCTTGTTGCACATCAACATCTTTTTTATATTCCCAATGATTTTTATCTATTGCATAGGCATCAAATCGGTTTAGCGAAGGGCCGTAATATTCATACACTCCTTCGAGATTTGAACCGGTTGGAACCAAATAATCGAATATAATTCGTTGGTCTTTTGGGTGGTATTTTAGCGACATTACTGCTGTTTCGGAATAGGTAAAAATTACTCGCTTTTGAGCTTTTTTACCTGTTTTAAATAGTGGAGAACCAAATTTTACAACACCGCTGCTGCTAATGGTAATGGCATCAATAATTTTTTTGTTGGTTAAGTTGTAATCGCCATCCCAGCCTAATAAAGTGTAGGTGTTTTCGCCCAATTTTTTATCGTAAATAATTTCGTAATACAATGCTCCATACCACATTTTATCGGTTAATGTTTGGGTTTCAGGTTTTTTTATTTCTGCTGATTTATCTATTAATTCAACCAATTTATATTGATTGTTTTTAAGTTTAATTTGAAGTATTGCAAAGTATTGGTAGGTTGCGTCAGACAGTGGTAATGCCCAATTGTAAATTTTTAACTTTTCGTTTGATTTTAGTATGCTAATGGCTTTAATATTTTTAAACGGATAATCAAACGATTCTTTTAATTGGAGCACTTCAAATAATAATGTTTTAAAATTTTCATTCGATGCAATTTTACTTTCTTCGTTGGCATTGCTTACAATATCAATACTTAGCTCGTTTAATTCATTTTCGTATTCAACAAGTGTTTTTTGTTGAGCAACAACAAGTTGAAAACTTAGAAATGAAATGGTATATGCGATTAATTTAAGCATAGGTTAAAAATAAAAAAAAACCGTGTTAATTAACACGGTTTTTGATTGCGAATATTGTACCGCTTTTTATTATGAGTGTAATAATTCTTTTTTTGCCATTAATTCTTCTTCTGTTTCTCTTATGTCTTCATCATCAACACAACAATCAACAGGGCATACAGCAGCACATTGAGGCTCATCGTGGAAACCTTTACATTCGGTACATTTATCCGAAACGATAAAATAAAAATCGGTACTTATCGGTTCTTGAGTCGCATCTGCATCAATTTCTTTTCCATTTCTTAATTTAAATGAACCGCTAACCGAAGTTCCATCACTCATTCTCCATTCGTCACCACCTTCGTAAATTGCATTGTTTGGACATTCTGGTTCGCATGCTCCGCAATTGATACAGTCGTCAGTTATTTTAATTGCCATCGTATTTAAGTTTTATTGTTATTAATTTTGCAACAAATGTAATAAAATGACTTTAGAAAAAAGAATAAATGCCTTTGCAGAATTAGGAAGTTTTTTAACACAGTTCGGTTCAAATCTTAAAAACGACCAATTGATTAAAATCAATGAACAATTTTACGAATCGTTTGAGCACTTAATACACAACCAAAAGCAGTTTAATGGTTGGTTTATACCAGAAAATGTATTGTTGGCTGTTAATGCTTGGGCAAAAATTCTTACTAAAACTAATTTGGAAAAATGGTTGAGTAATTATTCAATTCCAGAAACAGTCCCAAAAAGAGTAGGAGTGATAATGGCAGGAAACATACCATTAGTTGGTTTTCACGATTTTTTAAGTGTGCTTATTACAGGAAATCATGTAGTGGCAAAAACCTCTAAAGATGATAGCACCTTAATTAATAAAATTGCTGAAGTATTAATAGCGATAGAACCTGAATTGAAAAGTTGCATTACGTTTGCCGAAAAACTCGAAAATTTTGAAGCAGTAATTGCCACAGGAAGCAACAACACCGCTCGTTATTTTGAGTATTATTTTGGAAAATACCCTAATATTATTCGTAAAAACCGTAACTCGGTAGCTGTGTTAACAGGCAACGAAACCAAAGAAGAACTTTCAGCTCTAGGTAACGATATTTTTCAATATTTTGGATTGGGCTGCCGAAATGTTTCTAAACTGTATGTACCCGAAAATTACAGTTTTAATGGTTTCTTTGAAGCCATCTACGATTTTAGTTGGGTAACCAACAACAACAAATATGCAAACAATTACGATTACAACCGTGCGGTATATTTATTGGGAAGCAATGCCTTGCTCGACAATAATTTTGTGTTGTTAAAAGAGGAACAAAATCTTTCTTCTCCCGTATCGGTGGTGCATTACGAATATTACCAAACGCTTGAACAAGTAGCAAAGCAACTGCACGAACAAAGTAATGAAATACAGTGTGTGCTTTCACAACACAACTTGCCGAATAGTTTTAAGTTAGGTCAATCTCAAGAACCCGAATTATGGGATTATGCTGATGGAGTAGATACTATTGAATTTTTGCTGAGGTTGAAATAAAAAATAAACTATTTTGGGTATTCAACTCTTACATGGTAGATATTCGTTAGTTTTTTAATAAACAAACGTTTTATCAATGTAATGTGTTTAAACGTAATATCAGTATTAATAAACTGATTTTCTTTAACCTGATAATCAATAATAGTATTAACTAATTCTGTTATGGTTTCTATGCTGTATGTTTTTAAACTTCTTGAAGCGGCTTCAACACCATCAGCCATCATTAATACAGCGGTTTCTTTCGAAAATGGTATTGGACCATGATACTGAAACATTTTATCTTCAATATTTAAATCAGGATTTTCGATAGCAAACATTCGTAAAAAATACTGAGTTTTGGTTGTGCCATGGTGGGTTCTAATAAAATCGATTAACTGTTCTGGTAATTGGTTTTTTTTGGCCATTTCAATACCTAAAATTACGTGGTTTATAATAATAGAAGCACTTTCTTCGTAATTTAAATCGTCGTGAGGATTGATGCCAGAAGATTGATTTTCAATAAAATAGGCAGGGTTTATCATTTTACCAATGTCGTGATATAATGCACCAGTTCTAACCAACAGAGCGTTTCCGCCAATTTCTCGAATAGCTTCTTCTGCCAAGTTAGCAACTTGTAAGGAGTGTTGAAATGTTCCTGGAGCTTTTAGGTTTAATTCGCGAAGCAACTTGTTGTTGGTGTCGGATAATTCTAAAAGAGTTACGTCGGAAATGTATCCAAACATTTTTTCGAATAAATAAATTAACGGGTAGGTAAATAAAGTTAAACCAGCACTAATTCCAAACCATTTTAAATTGCTCCAGTTTATTTTTGTAATACTTCCTTCATGAATAATTGAAAAACCAATGTAAATTACTGAAAATGAAATAAAAATAATAAGTGCTGTAAAAAATAATTCCGAACGCTTATTTACATTTAAAATAGTGTAAAGTGTTGTAATACCTGCAATAATTTCAATTAAAATAAATTCGAACGAATTGGGAACAACAAAACTGATGATAAAGGTGGTAATTACAAAAACAAACAAGGCGATTCTATTACCAAAAAATGTTCGGAAAAGAATGGGAATAGCACAAAACGGAATAAGGTAAACACTAAAACTAGAAAATTTTACCACCAATATGGTTAGTGCTAAAAAACCAAGCATAATAAGCATGATAAAAGCAATGTTTTTGTTTTCGTGATAAACCTCGGTTGAAACATTTTTTAAAAAAATAAAAAGCGAGTAAAACAGTATTGATACAATAATGAATTGACCAATTAAAATTAAAATTGTATTGTCAGAGCCAACAATTTTGTTTTCGAACTCGTTTTTTAACGATTGTAAAATCAAAAACTTCTCTTCATTTATTAATTCACCTGTTGAAATAATTTTTTGACCACTTAAAATACCACCTCGGGTAGATGATATGTTGTTAAGTTCATTTTCAAGATGATCAATGGTTAAATTTTCATCAAAAATTAAGTTGGGGTTTATTGCGGCTATTAATGCCGAAGATAAAATAGTGTCGTTTAAATTTAATGTGTTTAATTCATTTTCTATAAATTCTTTTGCAGCATTGGTCGAAAACAAATCGCTTAATTCCAGTTCTTCACCAATATTTTTTTCGTTAAGCAATAAAACAGCATGGTTTGAATTGAAATCGATTAGTTTGTTTGAAGGTTGATAAACACCAATATTATAAACTTGGTTGAGTAGTTTTAAACCAAAATTTTTATAGGATTCAAAATTTGCAGTTTTTTTACTGGATAAATTATCAATAAATAAACTAGATGAAGTTTTTTCAATTTCTGTATTTCTTACAAAGTAGAGCAGGTGAGATTGTTGAAGATTTCTTTTTTCTTCTTCAATTTCTTGAGGAGATTTTAAAATGGCAAAATCAAAAGGTGCAACTAAATCCTGGTGAGCCCAAGCACTGTTTTTCTGAAATTCATATTTAAATTTTGCTTCTCGAGGGAAAAGAAAAACAACTAAAATAATTGTACAAATAAAAAGGAGCAGTTTAAAAATAAACTCGTGCTGGTCTCTTATTTTATTGATTATACTATTCTTCATTTTAGAATGAAATAATTAAACAGTAAAAGTAATTCTAAAATATTAACTGCTCAAATTCATCAGTAAATTAATGCTGTTTTGTTTTAGACTTTTCGTGTTAAATAACTAACTTCGTTCCCAAAATAAAAAGGGTAAAAACAAAATAAATATTAAAAATCATGAAAGAAGTTTATATCATAGCAGCAGCAAGAACACCAATAGGTAGTTTTATGGGAAGTTTATCAACAGTTGAAGCTCCAAAATTAGGTGCAGCGGCTATTAAAGGTGCATTAAAAAAAGCAAATATTTCAGCAGATGTTGTAGATGAAGTGTTTATGGGAAATGTGTTGCAAGCAAATGTTGGGCAAGCTCCAGCTCGTCAGGCAGCTATATTTGCTGGATTAAATCAAAGTGTGCCATGTACAACGGTAAATAAAGTTTGTGCATCAGGAATGAAAGCAATAATGTTAGGAGCACAAACCATTATGGCTGGTGATAATCATTGTGTTGTGGTGGGCGGCATGGAAAACATGAGTTTAGTACCTCATTATTATAATGCAAGAAACGGAGTAAAATTAGGCGATATTAAATTGATTGACGGTATGGTTAAAGATGGTTTAACCGACGTTTACAATAGAGTTCACATGGGTGTTTGTGCCGAAAAGTGTGCAACAGAATACAAGTTTTCGAGAGAAGAACAAGATAATTTTGCAATTACTTCTTACAAACGTTCGGCAGCAGCTTGGGCAGCTGGCAAGTTTGATAACGAAGTTGTTCCTGTTGAAGTTCCTCAACGTAAAGGTGATGCACTTATCGTAAATAAAGATGAAGAATATACCAATGTTAACATGGATAAAATTCCTGCATTAGCACCAGTATTTGATAAAGAAGGAACTGTTACCGCAGCAAATGCTTCAACATTAAACGATGGTGCTTCGGCATTAATTTTAATGAGCAAAGAAAAAATGGAAGCCTTAGGGTTAAAACCAATTGCTAAAATTGTTTCTTATGCTGATGCTGCACAAGCACCAGAATGGTTTACTACATCACCAACTCTTGCCTTAAATAAAGCATTAGAAAAAGCAAAATTAACTACATCAAACATCGATTTCTGGGAATTAAACCAAGCGTTTTCTGTTGTAGGTTTAGCAAATACTAAATTGTTAAATATCGATGCGGCAAAAGTTGATGTAAATGGTGGTGCAGTAGCTTTAGGTCATCCACTTGGAAATTCAGGGTCTAGAATTATTGTTACTTTAATTAATGTTCTTAAACAAAATGGTGGAAAATTAGGTGCTGCAGCTATTTGTAATGGTGGTGGTGGTGCTTCTGCAATGATTATTGAGAGTTTATAATTATTCATAATTAATGAGATACGGAATTTGCCATTTAAGTGTTGTGCCTTGTAGGTTAGAACCATCCGATAGAAGCGAGATGGTTACACAATTGTTATTTGGTGAAACCGTTAAAATTTATGAAGAGAAAAAGGGAGATTGGAGAAAAATAAAAACGGTTTATGACGATTACGACGCGTGGATAGACGTGAAACAAATTACCGAAATTTCATTAGATGAATTTGAAAAGTTAAATGCAACAACAACCGTGTTGAGTGCAGAACTTATACATGTTCTTCATAATAAAACGTCTGATGAGTTTATTCCTATTGTTTTAGGTAGTTATTTACCCAACTTTAAGAAAAACATATTATCGTTTAATAAGCAAGAGTTTGTATTTGATGGAGCAACACTTGATTCATCAAAAAAAAGCAATAAAACAGCACTGATTGAAAACGCTTACACGTATTTAAACACTCCATACTTATGGGGTGGTCGTTCGCCATTGGGTATCGATTGCTCTGGATTTACTCAGGTGCTTTACAAATTAAATGGAATAAAATTGCCGCGAGATGCTTCTCAACAAGCAAAAATTGGTCAAACCCTAAGTTTTGTTGAAGAATCGGAACCAGGCGATTTAGCTTTTTTCGATAATGAAGAAGGAAACATTATTCATGTTGGAATGGTGTTAGAAAACAATAAAATTATTCATGCTTCTGGTAAAGTAAGAATTGATAGACTCGATCATCAAGGAATTTATAATGTAAATACCAATAAGTATTCGCACCGTTTAAGATTGATTAAGAAAATAATCTAAAAATGTTCATCTATTCCTTTTTAATGAATAGAGAATTTGGATAAAATAGGGTGTAAAAAAGGGCTTCCAAACTTGGAAGCCCTTTTTTTATAAAATCATATAAATTTAGCTCAAATAAGCATTTATTTCTCCTTTTTCATCAATCTCCATTGAGATGTTGTTTTTTAGCGTAGTAGAAAGTGCTAATCCGCAGTAATGAATTCCAATGGGGTATTTTTTATTGTTTCTGTCAACTAAAACAGCGGTCGACATTCTTTTTATAGGATAATCAAGAATAAATTTAACACCGTAAATTAACGTTTTCCCAGAGTTTAAAACATCATCAACCAAAATAATTACTTTGTTGGTTAAAATGCTGGTAGGTTTATCTAACTCAATTTTATGTTTTAGAGGATTTCCTTTATCTAATGTAAGTTTAACTAAATTAAATTCTACAGGAGTGGTTGAAATAGCTTTTAGTTTTTCTACCAATTTTTCGGCAAAAACATATCCTTTTTGAGCCAAACCAACAATTACCACTTCGGTTTCTTGGTAGTTATCCTCCACAATTTGATAAGCTATTCTATCAATTTTCTGATTAATTTGGGTGTGGTTGAGTATTAAGGTTTTATCTGTAGGCATGGGATAATTAGTTTATTTTTATTTCGTGGTTGTTGTACTGTACAACATCACCTTTATAAAGTTTTTTTCGTTTTCTAAATTCAATTTCGTTATTGTATTTAACTTGCCCATCTTCAATTACAATATTGGCGTGTCCGCCTGTTTCGCACAAACCTAGTAATTTAAGTAGTTTGTTTAGTTCGACGTATTCGGCAGAAAGTTCAAAATCGAGTTTTATCATTGCTCGTATTCTGGATTTAAAAAGTTTTTAACTGAAGCATTAAATTCTTTTTGAGCTTCAAAAAATGGATAATGAGCGGCATGTTGTAAAACTTCTAATCTGGCATTTTGTAGGTTGTCTTGTAATAATTGTGAAGATGCAAAAGGAACATTATCTAAATCGCCTAAAATAATTAGCGTTGGGCATTCTATAGCAGTCATGTTTTCAGTAATGTTATAGTTAAAAAAGTTTTTTTCCATAATACTATTAACAATTAACATGTTGTTTGCCGATTCTTCTGTAAAGTTCATTGATGCATAAAGTTCGTCAATTTTTGATTGGTCAGCTAAATTTACTTTGTCACCAATTTTTATAGCTTCAAGTACGGTTTCAGGATTTCTTTTATCAAAATCTTTTGAGCTCATTACTTTAACTAAGTTTTTAATATCCTCATCTGTTCGTTTATTTTGCATGTTTCTAAACATTTGGTCGAAATATTCAGAGTTTGCTGGAGCAGGAGAGATTAATATTAAATTTTTAAGATTGTTAGGATATTTTTTTCCATAATTTACAGCCAAAATCGCACCAAATGAGTGTCCTGCAAGAATGAGTTTTTCAATTTTTAAATGAGTTCTAATGGCTTCTAAATCTTCAACAAATTGGTCGATATTAATTGAAGTGGTATCTTTAGGAAAGTCGGTTTTTCCACAACCTCTTTGGTCGTAAAAAATGATTTGATATTTTTCTGCTAGTTTTTCAAAATGTGGAGCTAAATAATTATGAAATAAACCTGGTCCACCATGTAAAACAACGATAGGCTCTCCCGTTCCCATTTTTTTGATGTAATGAGAAACGCCATTAATAGAAACATTTTCATCAATAGTTTCTATAGCAATTTCGGTGTTTTGTTGTGTGTTATCTTGTTTTGTTTTATCTCCACAAGAGTTAAGAGCTATAATGGTAATGGTAAAAAAACAAATTCGAATAAAGTTCATTGATTATATATTTTTTAATTCATGAATAGTTTTAATAGGATTGGCTGAATTAAAAACAAAACTTCCAGCAACTAAAACATCGGCACCAGCATTAATTAGTTTTTTGGCATTGGCAGAAGTAACTCCACCGTCAATTTCAATTAACGCTTTTGAGTTTTTGGATTTAATTATTTCCTTTAATTTTTCAATTTTTGAGTAAGTATTTTCAATAAAAGACTGACCACCAAAACCAGGATTTACGCTCATAATAAGCACCAAGTCTAAGTCGGCTATAATGTCTTCTAAAACAGAAACATTGGTGTGAGGATTTAACGACACTCCAGCCTTCATTCCTTCAGATTTAATAGCTTGAATAGTTCTATGTAAATGTGTACATGCTTCGTAGTGAACGGTTAAAATATCTGCACCAACAGCTTTAAAATCTTTGATGTATTTATCTGGTTCAACAATCATTAAATGAACATCAAATACTTTGGTTGAATGTTTTCTAATTGCTTTTATAATGGGCATTCCAAAAGAAATATTTGGAACAAAAACACCGTCCATTACATCAATATGAAACCAATCTGCATCGCTTTTATTTAACATTTCACAAGCCGTTTGAAGGTTTGCAAAATCGGCAGAAAGAATAGATGGAGCTATTAAATGCATTTTAATGTTTTATTGTGTGCAAATTTATTAAATATGATGAGTAAAAAAAACAGTTGGTAAAAAACCTATTAACAAAAAAGGCTGTTTCTTTTTTTAGAAACAGCCTTTTAAAATAATTTTAGATGCAAATTATTTCACTTTGTCTGCTAAAGCAGCACCAGCTTTAAATCTAACAACTTTTTTAGCTGCAATTTTGATTTCTTTACCTGTTTGTGGATTTCTACCAGTTCTAGCAGATCTTTTAGAAACAGACCATGTTCCAAATCCAATTAAAGTAACTTTGTCACCTTTTTTTAATGCTTTTGTTGCAGCACCAGTTAAAGCTTCAATTGCACTTTTTGCACTTGCTTTTGATAATTTAGCTTCTTTAGCTATTGCATCGATTAATTCTGCTTTGTTCATTTTATTGATTTTTTTAGGTTAAACATTAAATTTGTTCGATAATTATAGAACAAATATAGACGAATTCCATTTTTATGCAACTTTATCAATCAAAAAACTACGCAAATGTTGATAAATCAATTGTTATTGTTAATAACTGAGCTTTTATTATTTAAAACCAGCAGATTATTTATCATTTCCACTAATTATTCTAGATATAATGCCTTTTTGAGTTGATAGTTCTGCTAATAAAACTCCACCAAAGTGTAAAACTATAAATGCAACAAGGTAGTAAATAGATAAGATGTGAATTTCTTCCATGGGTTCTTTTAGTTTTTTTGGACCTAGTTCTATAATTAAACCTGTAATTAATGAAATAGCTGTGCAGAAATAAAATACAAGGTATACCCAATATTGAAATTTAGTTTTTACATCTATATTTTTTTGAAATGGATTGGTAAATTTCATTTCTCCAAAAAATGGGAGAATCATTCTAATAACGTATAATCCAACTAAAACATAACCAATATAAATATGCCATTCCCACATTGGTTTTCTAATAAGTTTGGCTAATTTAATCGACTGTTCTTCACTCAATTGCTGGTCGGTTGTGGATAGGTAGTTTTGAATAATGTCAGAAACATTGTTTTTGTTCATCCAATTTAATCTTAAAAAGATGGTTAAAAGCAGAAATAACATACAAAAAGCAATTGCCCAGTGTAAAATTCGAAATGTTTTGGTGTAGGTTCTATTTTCCATAATTGTTTAGTTTATTTAGTAATTGGTTTGTTGCACCTTTATTATTATTTATATAATTTTTGCTGTTTGTTTTATATTCGTTTAAATTTGAAAGTATTAGTTCTATTTTTTTTACAAAGTCATTGCTGTTTGCAATGGAGAACCCTCCGTTAAAAGCTATTATTTCGTCAGCTTCATGAAATTTATGGTGTTTTGGCCCAAATAAAACCACATTTCCAAAGCTAGCTGGTTCCAAAATATTGTGTAAAGCACCGGTAAAACCTCCGCCAATAAGTGCAATGTCGGAATATTGATACATGTTTGCTAACAAACCAATACTATCAACAATTAAAATGGTTGTGCTGGTTATATTTTCATTATTTGCTTTACTGTAGCGTAATGTTTTTTGTTGAATATTTTTTTCAATCTCAATAAGGTGTTTTTCGCTAATGTCGTGTGGAGCGATAATAAGTTTTTGTTCTGGATTCAATTTTATATAATCAGCTAAAATTTTTTCTTCGGGCTGCCAAGTGCTTCCTCCAATTATTAACAACGAATTTCCTTTGAATTTTTCGATTAAAGGCAATTGTTTTGGGTGTAGTGAGTTTTCATAAACTCTATCGAAACGGGTATCTCCACTTAAGGTAACATTTGTGAAATTATTGGCTAACAATAACTCTTTGGAATAGTTGTTTTGAACAAAAAAATGAGTGAAACCATGCAGTACTTTTTTATACCATTTTCCGTACCATTTAAAAAACAGTTGATTATCTCTAAAAACTCCAGAAATTAAATAAGTTGGAATATTATTTTGCTTTAGCTGATTGATGTAGTTGAACCAAAATTCGTACTTCACAAAAAATGCCATTTTGGGTTTGGTAATTTTTAAAAATTGTTGGGCGTTGTATTTGGTGTCTATTGGTAAGTAAAAAACATAATCGAGTAGTGGGTCGTTTTTTCTAATTTCGTAACCTGAAGGAGAAAAGAATGTAACCAGTATTTTAAATGAGGGATTGTGCTGTTTTAATTTTTCAATAACAGGTTTTGCTTGTTCGTACTCGCCTAAACTTGCACAATGAAACCACACAATTTCATCAGCCAAATTTACAGTTGATTGAATGTGTTGAAGTATATTTTTTCTTCCATCAATCCATTGCTTGGCTTTTTGGTTGAAAAATGAAAAAATACTAACGGCAAAGGAGTAAAAATAAAGGAGAATATGGTACAAAAAAGACATGGAAATTAATCGTAGTAGTATTCGTCTTTGGTTCGTTTGTTTAGTCTAATTATCCAGCCAACATTAAAGCCATATTGAACATTTGACATGTAATCGGTATCTGGTTTTTCGGTATCGTAATTAAATTTTCTTAAGCTTTTAGTTTGTCCATACACAAAATCAAATCCACCATAAAAATTTAAAAATCTATTTTTACTTAAGTGCATGTAACCTAAAAATCCATTTGCAGCATAACCAAACGATAAACGGTCGTATCCTTTTTTGTATTCATCAGAAAGACTTTGAATTTCATCTTTAAAAGCAATTCTAATTTTATGGTGAATTGTTCCTAAACCTCCATAAACCAATATTCCTGAGTTACTATTTTTTGTTAAAACATTAAATAATTTTCCGAAAGTTAGAAAAAAAGTAGAACCTCTTTCTTCCAAATAAATATAAGTTAATCGACCTTGGTCGTCAATTACTAAACCATCAGCTGTTTTAAGGTTGTCAACAATGGTTTTTTCATTTACTTTACTGCCCCAATTAAAATTTCCTTTAATACCGTAATACCAATGTTTTTTATTTTTAAAAGCAAACGAACCACCTGCCGAAAAATTTCTGCCAAATCTATCAGCAACTTGAGCACCTTTCCACATAATTCCATAATTTGCAGTTATCATTGGTATGGTAAAAGCAGAATCTTGAACTTGCACTTTTGTTCGTCCATATTGTGCAAAAGCAGCCTGAAATGTAAATAAAATAAGTAAAGTAAAAAGGTACTTCATTGTTTTTAAATAAATACAAAGAAACGAATAAAAGTTATAATTAATTGTATGACTTTTAATAGGGTAAAATTAACACTTATAATATAGTTTTTATTTAATTTAGCAGCCATTGTTCAATAAAGATATATTAAGTAATGAATATACAAATGGTTGACCTAAAGGGTCAGTATCAAAAAATAAAATCAGAGATTGATGCGGCAGTTATTGGTGTTATGGAATCTACTGCATACATTAATGGACCAGAGGTTCAATCTTTTCAAAAAGAATTAGAAAACTACTTGGGAGTTAAACACGTTATTCCATGTGCAAATGGTACTGATGCACTTCAAATTGCGTTAATGGCTTTGGGGTTAAAACCAGGCGACGAAGTAATTACTTCAGACTTTACTTTTGCTGCAACCGTTGAAGTAATTGGTTTATTGCAACTTACACCCGTTTTGGTAGATGTTGATCCGCATACGTTTAACATGGATGTAGAAAAGTTTAAAAAGGCAATTACTCCGAAAACCAAAGCAGTTGTTCCAGTTCATTTGTTTGGTCAATGTGCCAACATGGAAGAGATTCTTAAAATAGCTGCAGAGCATAAAATTTATGTGGTAGAAGATACGGCTCAGGCTATTGGAGCAAAATATACTTTTAGCAATGGTGTTACTAAACAAGCAGGAACAATGGGAGAAATAGGAACAACATCTTTTTTTCCATCAAAAAATTTAGGTTGTTATGGTGATGGAGGTGCTATTTTTACCAATGATGATAATTTAGCTGCAGTTTGCCGTTCAATAGTTAATCATGGAATGGGCGAACGGTACTACTATGAGCGTTTAGGAGTTAATTCTCGATTAGATTCTATTCAAGCAGCTATACTTCGAATTAAATTAAGGCATTTAGATAGCTATGCAGCAGCAAGAAATAAAGCAGCAAGTTTTTACGATAATGCTTTCGCTTCATGCGAGAAAATAAAAACACCAGTAAGAGAAAAGAAATCAACTCACGTTTTTCATCAATATACTTTGGTTGGTTGTGGATTTAATCATTTTGAACTACAAAAACACCTAGTAACAAAAGGAATTCCATGTATGATTTATTACCCAGTTCCATTGCATACCCAAGCGGCTTACAAAACACCACAAATGAAACACGAAGATTTTGAAGTAACTAACGCATTGTGCGAATCGGTATTTTCATTACCAATGCATACCGAATTAACAGAAGAGCAATTAAAATACATCACCGAATCGGTGTTGGAATTTGTAAACAAATAAATAAAGAAAAAATGAATATTGCAGTAATAGGAACAGGTTATGTTGGTTTAGTTTCAGGTACGTGTTTTGCCGAAACAGGAAATAACGTAACCTGTGTTGATATTAATGAGGCAAAAGTAACCAAAATGAGAAATGGAGAAATTCCAATTTATGAACCTCATTTGGATGTTTTGTTTGAACGTAACATTAAACAAGGAAGATTAAAATTTACTACAGATATTAATGAAGCTATTCAAGATGCTAAAATTATCTTTTTAGCTTTGCCAACCCCTCCTGATGAAGATGGTTCGGCTGATTTATCCTACATTTTAGGAGTAGCTGATACATTGGGTAAGATAATTAAAGATTACAAAGTTATTGTAGATAAAAGTACCGTTCCTGTTGGAACTGCCGAAAAAGTAAGATTAGCCATTGCAAAAAATGCAACCGTTGATTTTGATGTGGTTTCAAACCCAGAATTCTTAAGAGAAGGGTATGCAGTTGACGATTTTCTAAAACCAGATAGAGTGGTTATCGGGACATCATCAGAAAAAGCAAGAGAAATAATGGAACACCTTTATAAACCTTATGTTCGTCAAGGAAATCCAATTATTTTTATGGACGAAAAATCGGCAGAATTAACCAAATATGCTGCTAACTCATTTTTAGCAACAAAAATTACCTTTATGAACGAAATTGCTAACTTCTGTGAAAAAGTTGGGGCAGATGTGGATATGGTTCGAATTGGAATAGGTTCTGATACGAGAATTGGAAAACGATTTTTGTTTCCAGGTATAGGATATGGAGGTAGTTGTTTTCCAAAAGATGTTCAAGCTTTAGCAAAATCTGGAAAAGAATACGGTTATGATTTTGGGATTTTAGATGCTGTAATGCGTATTAACGAAGAGCAAAAAACCATTATTGTTCCTAAAATTAAAGATTACTTTAAAGGAGATTTAAAAGGGAAACGAATAGCCATTTGGGGTTTAGCTTTTAAACCCGATACCGACGATATTAGAGAGGCACCAGCATTGTATATCATTAATGAATTATTAAATGAAGGTGCTGATATTGTTGCTTACGACCCAGAAGCGATGGAAAATGTGAGAGAAAAATTTGGTAATAAAATTTCATTTGCGAACGATAGAGATGAAGCGATAAAAAATGCAGACGCACTTGTAATAGCAACAGAATGGCAATTGTTTAGAAATCCTGACTTTGATAAATTGGCTTCAAATATGAAACAAAAAGTAATATTTGATGGACGAAATCTTTATGATATTAAAGAAATGAAAGATTTAGGATTTTATTATGCTAGTATTGGTCGTATTTTAGTAAAAGGATAAAAAATGAAACGAGTTTTAATTACAGGTGCTGCAGGTTTTTTAGGTTCACATCTTTGCGATAGATTTTTAAAAGAAGGTTATTATGTAATAGCAATGGATAATTTGATTACAGGTGATTTAAGAAACATAGAGCACCTAAAGAATAATCCAAATTTTGAATTTATCAATCATGATGTTTCTAATCATATTGATTTAAAAGGAGAACTCGATTATATTTTACATTTTGCATCACCAGCTTCGCCAATTGATTATTTAAAAATTCCTATTCAAACATTAAAAGTAGGTTCGTTGGGAACTCATAATTTATTAGGTTTAGCTAAAGCAAAAGGTGCTAGAATGCTTATTGCATCTACTTCTGAAGTATATGGTGACCCAAAAGTTCATCCACAAACTGAAGAATATTGGGGAAATGTTAATCCAATAGGACCAAGAGGAGTTTACGATGAAGCAAAGCGTTTTCAGGAAGCAATTACAATGGCATACCACCGTTATCATGGTGTAGAAACTCGAATTGTTCGAATTTTTAATACTTATGGACCACGTATGCGATTAAATGATGGTCGAGTTTTACCAGCATTTATAGGACAAGCATTGCGTGGCGAAGATTTAACTGTTTTTGGAAAAGGAAATCAAACCCGTTCGTTTTGCTATGTAGATGATTTAATTGAAGGTATTTACCGTTTGTTGATGAGTGATTATGCTGAACCAGTAAATATTGGAAATCCTGACGAAATCACGATTTTAGAATTTGCCGAAGAAATTATAAAACTTACGGGAACAAATCAAAAAATAATTTTTAAAGAATTACCAGTTGATGATCCAATGCAACGTCAACCAAATATTGATAAAGCACGTACCATATTGGGTTGGGAGCCAAAAGTTAGTAGAGCAGAGGGTTTAAAAATAACGTATGACTATTTTAGAAATCTGTCGAAAGAAGATTTGTACAAAATAGACCATAAAAATTTTGATGATTACGTAAAAAAATAAGATGAATAATTATTTTGCACACGAAACAGCTGTTATTGATGATGGTTGTAAGATTGGAGAGGGAACAAAAATTTGGCATTTTTCACACATAATGCCAAATTGTGTTTTAGGACAAAACTGTAATATTGGTCAAAATGTAGTGATATCTCCAGAAGTTGTTTTAGGAAACAATGTAAAAGTTCAAAACAATGTTTCTATATACACCGGAGTAACTTGCGATGACGATGTTTTTTTAGGGCCTTCAATGGTTTTTACCAATGTAATTAACCCAAGAAGTGCGGTAAATAGAAGAAATGAATACTTAAAAACACATGTTGGTAGGGGAGCTTCTATTGGAGCAAACGCAACTATAGTTTGTGGTCATAATATAGGTGAATTTGCATTTATTGGAGCTGGAGCTGTAGTTACAAAAAATATTCCAGCTTATTCACTTTGGGTTGGTAATCCTGCAAAACAAATGGGATGGGTAAGTGAATACGGTCATCGATTAAAATTTGATAATAAGGGAATCGCTTTTTGCCCTGAAACCAAAGAAAAATATTGTTTAGAGAATAATAATGTAAAAAAAATAGGTTAATGATTGCTGAAAATAAAAAAATAAAATTCGCTGTTTTAGGTTGTGGGCATATCGGTAAACGCCATGCCGAAATGATAATAGGAAATGCAGAAGCAGAATTGATTGCATTGTGTGACGCTGGAAATAAAGAAAATTTAGGAATTGAAAAATACAATGTCCCATTTTTTAGTTCAGTTGATGATTTATTAAACTCGGGTTTAGAAATAGATGTGGTAAATGTTTGTACGCCTAATGGGTTACATGCAGAACATTCAATTAAGGCATTAGAAAAAAAATACCACGTAGTTTGCGAGAAACCAATGGGTTTAACAAAGGCAGAATGTGAAGAAGTTATTTTTAAAGCACTTCAAGTTTCGAAAAATTTTTTCTGTGTAATGCAAAACAGGTATTCTCCTCCATCTGTTTGGATAAAAGAAATAGTAGAAAAAAAGGTTTTAGGTGAGCTTTTTATGGTTCAACTGAACTGTTATTGGAATAGAGATGATAGATATTACAAAAAAGGTGGATGGAAAGGAACTCAACATTTAGATGGAGGAACTTTATTTACCCAATTTTCGCATTTTATAGACATTATGTATTGGTTGTTTGGCGATATTACTAACATTCAAGCAAAATTTAAAGATTTTACACACCAAAAATCAACCGATTTTGAAGATTCGGGTTTTGTAAATTTCGATTTTGTTAATGGTGGAATGGGTTGTATTAACTATTCTACTTCAATAGCTACTCAAAATTTAGAAAGTAGCATTACAATTATTGGAGAAAAAGGAAGTGTAAAAATTGGTGGTCAATACATGAATGAGGTTGAAGTTTGTAATATTGATGATTATGAAATGCCAAAACTAGCTGCAGCAAATCCGCCAAACGATTATGGCCCATACAAAGGTTCGGCTGCAAATCATCACTATGTAATCGAAAATGTTATCGATACCTTAAAAGGTAGAACAACTGCCACTACAAATGCTTTAGAAGGGTTAAAAGTTGTTGATATTATTGAACGAATTTATGCTTTAAGAGATAAGTCTCTTTTAAAAAATAACAATTAGGAACAATCCAATATTAATATCATGAGTATTTACAATAAATTAAAAAATAAAGAAACTAAAATAGCTGTAATTGGTTTAGGATACGTGGGTTTACCAATAGCATTGGAGTTTGCAAAAAAAATGAAAGTGGTAGGTTTCGATATCAATCAAAAAAGGGTTGATATGATGCGAAACAACATCGATCCAAGTGAAGAACTTGATTCATCTGCTTTCGAAGGTTGTGATATTTATTTTACAGCTGACCTAAATGATTTGAAAGATGTTACTTTTTTCGTTGTGGCTGTTCCAACTCCAATTGATAACCATAATTTACCCGATTTAACACCATTAATTGGAGCTTCAAAAACAGTTGCTCAGGTATTAAAAAAAGGTGATTATGTAGTTTATGAATCTACTGTTTATCCAGGTTGTACTGAAGACGATTGTATTCCAATTTTAGAAGAACTATCAGGATTAAAGTTTAAAGATGACTTTAAAGTTGGCTATTCACCAGAACGAATAAACCCAGGAGATAAAGTACATACACTTACTAATGTAGTGAAAGTAGTTTCGGGTTGCAGTGCTGAATCGTTAGAAGAAATTGCAAAAGTTTATGAAACAGTTGTAAAAGTTGGAGTACATAGAGCTGCATCTATAAAAGTAGCTGAAGCAGCGAAGATTATTGAAAACACTCAACGTGATGTAAACATTGCCTTAGTTAACGAGCTTTCAATTATTTTCAACAAGATGGGAATAAATACATACGATGTGTTAGAAGCCGCAGGTACAAAATGGAATTTCTTAAAATTCTTTCCTGGCTTAGTTGGCGGACATTGTATTGGTGTTGACCCATATTACCTAACTTATAAAGCAAAAGAATTTGGATATCATGCTCAAATCATTAGTTCTGGTCGTTTTGTAAATGATTCGATGGGAGCTTATGTGGCAAAACAAACAGTAAAAAAAATTATAAAAGCTGGAAAAAATATTGCTGAAGCTAAAGTTTTGGTAATGGGAGCAACATTTAAAGAAGATGTTAGTGATATTAGAAACTCTAAAGTAGCTGATGTAGTTAACGAATTTATTTCTTTTGGAGCTAAAGTTGACGTGGTTGATCCACATGCTAATTCGGAAGATTTAAAACATGAATACGGTTTTGGTTTAGTCGATAAAGTTGGAAGTAACTATGATGCAATTGTAGTTGCTGTTAATCATAAAGCATATCAAAATTTTGATGAAAACTACTTTAATTCCATTTCTTCAGTAAACGGAATAGTTGTAGATTTAAAAGGAATTTATCGAGGAAAAATTAATAAAATGACTTATTGGAGCCTTTAACAGTTTAAAGTTTCAAGTTTTAAGTTCAAAGTTACTGAACTCGAAACACTAAACCCAAAACTAAAACATGAACTTAAAAAAAATACTTATAACAGGAGGAGCCGGATTTATCGGTTCGCATTTGGTCAGATTATTTGTTAATAAATATCCTGATTACAAGATGGTAAACCTAGATAAACTTACCTATGCAGGTAATTTGGCTAATCTTACAGATATAGAAAATGCTCCTAATTACGAGTTTATAAAAGGAGATATTGTTGATGCTGATTTTATTCATTCTTTGTTTAAACAATATCAATTTGATGCAGTTATTCATTTAGCTGCCGAATCTCATGTTGATAGGTCTATTGCTAGTCCAATGGATTTTATCATGACTAACATCGTTGGAACTGCCAATCTTTTAAATGCAGCCAAAGCTAATTGGACAGATTTATCATCAAAACTTTTCTACCATGTTTCAACCGACGAAGTATATGGTAGTTTGGGTGAAACAGGGATGTTTGAGGAAACTACTCCATACGACCCAAGAAGCCCTTATTCGGCATCAAAAGCTAGTTCCGACCATTTGGTTAGAGCGTATTATCATACCTATAAATTACCTGTGGTTATTTCCAATTGTTCAAACAATTACGGCTCACACCAGTTTCCCGAAAAATTAATTCCTTTATTTATTCATAACATTAAAAACAACAAGCCATTACCTGTTTACGGAAAAGGTGAAAATATTAGAGATTGGTTGTGGGTTGAAGATCATGCAAGAGCAATTGATGTTATTTTTCATAAAGCGAAAGTTGGCGAAACCTACAATATTGGCGGACATAACGAATGGAAAAACATCGATTTAATAAAGGTAATTTGTAAGGTAATGGATAAGCAATTGGGAAGACCTGAAGGAACTTCTGAAAAATTGATTACTTACGTTACTGATAGAGCAGGACACGATATGCGATACGCAATTGATGCTACAAAATTGAAAAACGAATTAGGTTGGACTCCATCATTACAATTTGAAGAAGGAATTGAAAAAACCATTCAATGGTATTTAACTAATGAAGAATGGTTAAATAATGTAACTTCAGGAGCTTATCAGCACTATTACGAAAAACAATATAACAACAGGTAATATCTTATGTATCAAACACCTTTTCATACGAAAGATATTTCTAAACTTACCTTTTTAGTCACTGGTGGAGCTGGATTTATTGGTTCTAACATAGTTGCTTATCTAATTAAAAATAACGCAGGAAAAGTCATTGTTTTAGACAATCTTTCAAACGGATATTATAAAAATATTGAGCAGTTTATTGGCTTACCTAATTTTGAATTTATAGAAGGAGATATTACCGATTTTGATACTTGCAATAAAGTTGTTAATAGTGTAGATTATATTTCTCATCAAGCGGCTCTAGGTTCTGTCCCTCGAAGCATTGAAAACCCATTAGCTACTCATCAGGCAAATGCAACGGGTTTTTTAAACATATTAACTGCTGCAAAAAATAGTAAGGTAAAACGAGTTGTTTACGCAAGTTCATCATCAGTTTATGGCGATAGTAAAGAACTTCCAAAAACAGAAGATAAACTAGGAAATCAATTGTCACCTTATGCTGTAAGCAAAAGAGCAAAAGAACTGTATGCTAATGTTTTTGCATTAACTTATGGTTTAGATGTTGTTGGTTTACGTTATTTTAATGTATTCGGACCAAACCAAAGCCCAAACGGACCTTATGCGGCAGCAATACCATTGTTTATGGATGCAGTTTTAAACAATAAATCACCTTTTATAAATGGCGATGGAGAGCAAAGTAGAGATTTTACTTTTGTAGAAAATGTAGTTCAAGCTAATATTAAAGCATTGTTTACTAATAAAGAAGTGAAAGGAAAAGTAATGAACATTGCATTTGGAGGTAGAACAACGATAAATGATTTATTCTTTAAGATAAGAAACATTGTTGGCAATAAAGTAGAACCTATTTATAGAGAAACTCGTTTAGGAGATGTAAAAGATTCGCTGGCAGACATTTCGTTAGCTCAAGAATTAATAAATTATCAACCATCGGTTTCTATTGATGAAGGACTTAAAATTACAACAGACAGTTTCAAATCAAAATCAAAATAAGTGGGATTTTTTGGTAATATATTCGGTAAAAAGGAGCAGTATCCAGCCATTGATTTTTCGGGATTTAAAACCGACATGCACTCTCATCTAATACCAGGCATTGATGATGGAGCACCTAATATGGAAGCATCTATTGAAATGATTCGTGAGTTTAAAGCAATGGGCTTTAAAAAAATTATTACCACACCACATGTAATGAGCGATTATTACAGAAATACACCTGAAACTATTTTGGGTGGTTTGAAGTTGGTAAAAGAAGAGCTCATTAAACAAGGTATTGAAATAGAGATTGAAGCTTCGGCTGAGTATAATTTAGATGATGGTTTGGATTCAATAATTGATAACAAACAAATTATCACTTTTGGAGATAATCATGTGTTATTTGAGTTACCATTTATGCAGGAACCTCGTAATTTCCAAGATATTGTTTTTAAATTTCAAACCAATGGCTATAAACCTATTTTAGCTCATCCCGAGCGTTATAGCTTTTGGCATAGAAATTTTGATAAATACGAGGAATTAAAATCGAAAGGAGTACTGCTGCAACTTAATCTATTATCGTTAACTGGTCATTATAATGCAGACACTAAGAAAATTGCTGAACGGTTGGTGGATGCTAATTTAATAGATTTTGTTGGTACAGATTGCCATCGAATAGACCATTTACAAATTTTAAAAGCACACTCAAAATCAAAGTATTTTAATATTTTGGCTAATAATTTAGCTTTACAGAACAAAGCTTTATAAGTTTAAAAATCTATCTTTCCTTTAGCTCTAATAGCCAAACCTTTTACTCCAAACAATGAACTGATGTCTTGATTGTCGAGATAGGTTAGTCGTTGTAACAAATCAACTCTAAAAATTTTAAATATGTTGGAAACCCCAATACTGGCTTCAGCATAAGGTATCCCGTTTTTAAATTGATAAGTAATAGATTCGTTGTATTCATTTACAGGAAATAAAAAAACGTCTTTTTGTGTATCAGGATTATTTTCGTCGGTTAATCTTCCGTAAAGTAATTTTAATGAAACCACTTCTCTTAATTTTAATCGTTTAAATAATGGAATTCTATTAAAAATGGTACCGTTAAAACTATGCGTAATCTTTAAACTAGCATACTCGTCGCTCATAAATTCCATAAAATTCATCAAGTTAAAAGAAGGCTCTTGTAAAAAGAAAGATTGGTTGGCTTGAGGAAGATTTAAAAGAGGGAAAGGTACTTTTCCAAATATTTTACCACCTTCTAATTCAAAATCGGTGTACCCTAATAATGATAAATAGAATCGTTTAAAAATGTTTGAAGTTAATCTTGTATAATTAATTTCTCCGTTAATTAATCCTTTAAAACCTTGAGTAAATCGAAGTTGAAAAATTGGGTATTTGTTGTAAATTGGAAGTCTAAAGTTTTTTCCTTGATAAAATTGTTCGTTTGGTGCAAAACGAAGATTAACACTTAGGTTGTCAGTTTTAATGTTGCTGAAAGTTACTCTGCTCGAAGTATCGCTAAGTACAAAATCTAATACGCCCAATGGACGTTGAAGTTTATTTTCAAAAATTAAGTTGTAAGAAAAACCTGATTTGGATTCGTGAACATAATCTAATTTATAAGAATCGAAAAATAACATTCGGTTGGAATTTCCTCTTCTAAACGAAAGCAAGAAGTTGTCGTCGTTTAAAAATTGTAAATCTTGCCCAGGAAAATTGGTTTCGTGTTGATATGAAGCTGTTATTTTATGCTGTGGATTGGTAAGGTAATTTTTATTAAAGGAGTATGTGTAACCAGCAAAATACTTATATTCTTTATCGCCAAATCCATAAGCAAGATAGGTGTCGAACATCATGTTTTCTATTAGTTTAGGAGTAGTTCTAAACCCACCGCGAACTCTAAAACCTTCAACTTGATTAAAACTGTAAAAAGTATTTAACGGACCAACTTCAATTTTTCCTAAGCTATGCCAACCTGTTATTAATAAAAAAGCCACATCCATAAAGCGTTTGTAAGCTTTAATGTTTTGAATGCTGTCTATCATTACATAAACGCCTTTTTCGGTTTTTGTTAACGAGTCGGGTCTAGCTTCTGCCCAAAAATTTTCATCTTTTACACTATTGTCTTCAATTTTTATAATTTTTTCTATTGGGTTGTAAACACTGTCAGGCTGTTCGGTATTAAATTTTATATTGTTATAGTAAACATTTCGTTTTCCAAAAAATCCTCTTCCTTTGTTGGTAAAGTTGTAGTCGATAATTAATTTTTCTTTGCTAACCATCCAAATAGAATCGTTGTATTGTTCAAATTCTTGTTCGAGTAATAAATCTTTAACAAAGTTGATATTTACTTGTTTTGGGATTCCTAAAGAAACTTTTACAATGTTAAATGTGGAGTCGTTTGCAATGTATAAATTTCCTGTAAAGGCAAACTCAGCCTTGTTTCTAGGGGTAAATGCTAAATTAATTGCCTGAACTCCATTTACAATAGTTGTATCGATTATAAAAAACTTATAAATAGTGGTAGCTAATGGAGAAATTGGGCTAGTAAATTGATTGGTAAGAATGTTTACAGTATTATCATAAATGTCAACATTTTGATACAATTTGTCCATTAAAAACGACATACCATCTTCGTCAACATAACCATCAAAACCAGTTTGTTTTGAACCTGTTCTATATTCTTTTTCAGTTTTAGGTTTTTTTCGATAATAAACTTTGCTGGCTGTTTCTCTAAGATAAATGGGTAAAAAAGGTTTTCCGTTTATCTCGGAAGTATCTATATTATCGATAACCACCTGAAAATGTTTTTTTAACCAGCCTTTATTTAAAAAATCTTCGGTTAAATTGTTTAAGTCAATTTCAATTTTTTCATATTTGTCGTATTCGTAAAAGTCGAGTGATTTTTTTCGGTTCTTATCTTTTCTATCAATTACTTCTTTAATTAAATCTACTGCAGGATTATCTTTGTTTCGGTATTTTGTTTTTTCAGCAACAATGGTAACTTCTTGCATTGTTATACCTGTTTCTTTTAATGCAAAGTTTAAGGTTTGTGTTTTTCCTTTAACAACCCTAAGTGTATCTACTTTATAACCAATAAAAGAAGCTAAAATTCGATTGGTTGCCCATTGGGTTTCTAAATAATAATTGCCATCAAAGTCGGTAGTGGTGCCTATATTGGCTCCAACAAACGAAATGCTAACAAATGGCATTGGTTGTTTGGTTGCTGCATCAATAACTCTACCTTTTATTCTGGTTACCTCTTGTGAAAATAAAACAATAGAGCTAATTAATAGGAAAAAGAATATATAAAATTTCTTGGTGAACAACATTAATTTTGATTGCAAATTTTTTAGAGCATCAAAAGTAACTAAAAATAGTGTTGCAAACACTTATTATATTAGGTAGAATTATTTCCATTTAAATGTGGAAATAAGATGTTCAATATCTTTTTTTACAAAATTTAAAACGGGAAGCAAAGAATCTTGATTAGGAACAGTATTAAAATATAATGATCCTCTTAAAAAGTGATTGGTGCTATCAGTTAAATGAAATTGATATTCAGAGGCAGCATCGCCTTTAATGTCATAAATTAAACCAAATACATTTTGGTCAGGATATTGAATTACATATTGTTGAATATCAGTTGCTTTAACCGTGTGTTTAAAAGCGAGTGTTCGAGAGTTTTCTAAAAATGTATCTATGTTATTGCTTAAAGGTTCATAGGTTAAATAAATGGTTGCTTTTAGTGTATTAAATTCAATATTAAACCAGCAGTTGTTGTTAAACTTTGGGTTTCTTGAAATGGTGGTATAAACTGGTTTTTCAAAAGTAAATGGGCAGCTATCCTCAACTACCTCATATTTCTTTTCAGGTAAATCTATTCTAAAATAACCTTTGGGTTTTGGTGTGTATGATTCTTCTTCGCAAGAAAATAAAACAAGTATCGATAAAAAAGGGATAAATTTTAAAAATGTCATACTCTATTAATAATCAGTTTTACTCGTTTAATTCTTCTTTTATCCGATGCTTCAACAACAAAGGAAAGGTTTTGAAAATTTATTTTTTCATTTTTCTGAGGAATTTTCCCTGAAACTTCGATGATTAAGCCAGCGATGGTTTCAGCTTCTTTTCTCATTTCAACCAATATTTCTTCATCAAGCGATATTATTTTTGCTAAGTCGTTAATGGTGGTATTGCCATCAAAAATGTACGTGTTGTCATCTAATTTTGAATAAATAATATCATCGGTGTCAAACTCATCGCTAATTTCACCAACAATTTCTTCAATAATATCTTCCAAAGTAATTATTCCAGAAGTGCCGCCATACTCATCAACAATAATAGCTAAGTGTATTTTACGCTCTTGAAATTCTTTTAATAAATCATCGAGTTTTTTGTTTTCAGGAACAAAAAATGGAGTTCGTATTAATGTATTCCAATTAAAATCTTTTTCATTATTGATGTAAGGAATAATGTCTTTGATGTACAAAACGCCTAACACTTTATCAAATGTTTCTTCGTAAACCGGAATACGAGAATGACCACTTTCTAATATAACTTTAATAACTTCATCAAATGGAGTATCTTTTTCGATAGAAACAACCTTAACACGAGCGGTCATTATTTCTTTAACACTTGTTTCACCAAATTTTACAATTCCTTTTAATATTTGATGTTCTTGTTCATTTGAATTTATATCGTTGGTTAAATCTATTGCATGAGAAAGTTCTTCAACAGAAATATCGTGTGTTTTACGTTTTATTTTTTTATCAATAAAATTGGTTGAAGAAATAAGTAAATAGCTAATAGGTTTAAAAATAACAATTAAAAAATTTAATGGTTTTGCCATAAAAAGAGCCATTTTTAAAGCATTTTTGGTAGCGTAAACTTTAGGAAGTATTTCTCCAAAAAGTAAAATAAAGAAGGTTATGCCAATAACTTGAATCAGAAAATTTAGCCAATCAGGCAGAACATTGAAATTAAATTGTTGGTTTAAGGTGATTGTACTTAACAAAATGATAGCAATGTTTACCGTATTATTAGCTATTAAAATAGTTGCCAACAAATAATTTGGTTGATTTAATAATTGTCGAATTGCCGAAACACTACTGTTGTCATTAGCCTCGTGTATTTTTTCTAGTTCATGAGGTTTTAGAGAAAACAAACTTACTTCAGAACCTGAAATTAAGGCTGAGCATATTAATAGCAATATTAAAACAATAATGTTTAAAAGCGTTTCGAATACAAACGGATTAACAAAATTGTTTAGCAGTAAAAAATAATACGGTTCGGGGTCGTCCAACGGTTGAATAATTTAATGAAACTAAAATGGTAAATCGTCTTCCATCGAATTGTTTTGCTCAATTTCTGGTGTAGAAGGTGTTGATGTGTCAGATGGAGTTGAAGATGTGTTTTCATCTTTTCTTCCAATCATTTGCATGTTTTCAGCAACAATTTCGGTAGTGTAACGGGTATTTCCATCTTTATCTTGCCAAGAGCGAGTACGTAATTTGCCCTCAATGTATACTTGATTTCCTTTTTTTAAATACTTCTCAGTGATTTCTGCTAAACCTCTCCATAAAACCACATTGTGCCATTCTGTAATGGTTTTTCGTTCACCTGTAGTTTTGTCTTTGTAATTTTCTGATGTAGCTAAAGTAAAATTAGCAACAGCAGTTCCGCCTTCTAGGTATCTTATTTCTGGGTCTTTTCCTAAATTACCTAACAAAATTACTTTGTTTATTCCAGCCATTTTTTTGAGTTTTTAAAATTCAAAAATACAAAAATTAGAGAAATGATTTGATATAATTTTCAATCAATTTAGCAACCGGATATTGATGAATATCGCTATACTTTATTTTAATACTGTTTGGTATTGTTTTTTTTATTTTATCAACTTTAAAAAGCCAAAATGTAGCGTGTATTTTTTGATGACTAAGTTGATGAACAAATTCATTTGACTTTGATAGTTTAGTAGATTTATCTAACAACCAATTTAGCTCATTTGACAAAATGTTATCTATGTTGTTTATTGATTCGTTGGTTTCGATTATTGGAAAATCGAACAATCCATTCCAAATATCCTTATTATTTCGTTTTTGAATTAGAATGTTGATATTGTCAGTTACAACAAGGTAGTTAAAGTAGCGGTTGCGTTGTTTGGTTTGTTTTTCTTTTTTAGGTAAATTGTTAATTTCATTGTGTTTGAATGCGTAACAGTATTGTTGAAAGCAGCATTCTTTGCATAACGGCAATTTGGGTTTGCATTGTATTGCACCAAATTCCATAATGGCTTGATTGTATGTTGCAGCATTTTTTTTATCAAGTAATTCTTCAGCTAATTTCGCAAATACTTTTTTTCCTTTTAAAGTGTCAATAAATTCGGTTACCCCAAATATTCTAGCTAAAACGCGATATACATTTCCATCAATTACTGGATATGGTTTATTGTGCGAAAAAGATAAAATAGCAGCTGCAGTATAATCGCCAATGCCTTTTAAATTTTTAATTTCTTTAAATGTTTTTGGAAATTCTGAATTAAAATCAGCAACAAGTTGTTTTGCAGTGAAATGTAAATTTCTAGCACGCGAATAATATCCGAGTCCTTGCCACAATTTTAAAACTTCGTCTTGGTTGGCATTAGCTAAATCGTTAACAGTAGGATAGTGTTCAATAAATTTTAAATAATAACTTAAGCCTTGCTCTACACGAGTTTGCTGTAAAATAATTTCAGATAACCAGATATGGTATGGATTTTTTGTTGTTCGCCAAGGTAAATCACGTTTGTTTTGATGGTACCATTGTATTAAAATTGATGAAAAATCCATGATTTAGCTAATCTTATCGAAAATAAGTACTTTTTAGGCTAAAATTAGCTATTGTATTTTTAAGAGTTAATTAAAACTTGTATATTTGCACCCCTCAAAAAGATAAATTATTGAAATTAAACAAGTTAAAAGTATTTTAAAAATGACAAAGGCAGATATAGTAACAAAGATTTCGGACAAGACAGGAATAGAAAAATTAGCTGTTCAAAGAACTGTTGAAGAGTTTATGAAAGAAGTAAGAAAATCACTAGAAAGTGGAAAAAACGTTTATTTAAGAGGGTTTGGTAGCTTTGTGGTTAAAAAAAGAGCTCAAAAAACTGGTAGAAATATTTCGAAAAATACTACAATTATTATTCCAGCACACAATATACCTGCGTTTAAACCTGCAAAATCATTTGCAGAAAAAGTTAAAAAAAGCGTTAAATAATTTTAACGCATTTAAGATATATAAAATCATTTAAAACAAGAAATTATGCCAAGCGGAAAGAAAAGAAAAAGACATAAAATGGCTACGCACAAGCGTAAAAAAAGACTTAGAAAAAATAGACATAAAAAGAAAAAATAATTTCTTTTGATACATTTCAGTAGCAATTCCGCTATGAAATTTATTCGTATTTTATTTTTTAAATATAACGGAACCTTTTAAGATTTCTTAAAAGGTATTCGTGTTTTGGTACAAAAATACTTCACATGAGTGTTGAACTAATCATAGATTCTACTCCTAAGGAAGTTGTTATTGCCATTCTTAGCAACGGTAAGTTACTTGAGCTACACAAAGAGAAAATCAATAATAATTTTTCGGTAGGCGATATTTATTTAGCAAAGGTAAAAAAGATTATGCCTGGCTTAAACGCTACCTTTGTTAATGTGGGCTACGAAAAAGATGCCTTTTTACATTACCTCGATTTAGGTCCTAATTTTCACTCGTTTGTAAAATATACAAAAGGTGTTGTTGGCGGTGGGTTGCCAAGCGACTTGCAGAACTTTAAATTTGAACCTGAAATTGAAAAAGCAGGTAAAATTGAAAAAGTACTAAAAACCAACGACCAAATTTTAGTACAAATTGCAAAAGAACCTATTTCTACCAAAGGCCCTCGATTAAGTTCTGAAATATCGATTGCTGGCCGTTATTTGGTTTTAGTTCCTTTTTCCGATAAAGTTTCTGTTTCTCAAAAAATTAAAGATGCCGAAGAACGCGATCGATTAATAAAACTGATAAAAAGCATTAAGCCTAAAGGATTTGGTGTAATTATTAGAACGGTTGCCAAAAACAAAAAAGTTGCCGATTTGCATACCGACATGGACGACCTCACCAAAAAATGGGAGTTGTGTTATAATGCCATGAAAGATGCTCATGCACCTAAAAAAGTATTGGGAGAACTAGACAGAACCTCTGCATTATTAAGGGATTTATTGAATAGCGATTTTAATAGCATTACTGTTAACGACGATACGCTTTATAACGAGCTAAGAACATATTTGCATACCATTGCTCCTGATAAAGAAAAAATTGTAAAGCAATATACTGGCAAAATGCCCATCTTCGATAATTTCGGAGTAGAAAAACAAATTAAATCGTTGTTTGGACGAAATGTAACGCTTAAATCGGGTATCTATTTAATTATAGAACATACTGAGGCTTTACACGTTATTGATGTAAATAGCGGACAACGAGGAAAACGACAAGATAGTACACAAGAACAAAATGCCTTAGAAGTTAATTTAGAAGCAGCCGAAGAAGTTGCTCGTCAACTTCGGTTGAGAGATATGGGTGGAATAGTGGTGGTTGATTTTATTGATATGAAAGAATCGGAAAACCGACAACTTTTGTATGAAAAAATGAAAGAATTTATGAAGGACGATAGGGCAAAACATAACATTTTGCCTCCAAGTAAATTTGGTTTGGTTCAAATTACTCGCCAACGTGTTCGTCCGGAAATGGAAATTAAAACTTCTGAAAAATGCCCTTCGTGTGGTGGTAGTGGAGAAGTACAATCAACCGTATTGCTTGTTGAAGAAATTGAAAACAACATTAGATATATTACTCAGCACCTTAACATGAAAACCCTCAAAATAAATGTTCACCCTTTTGTAGAGGCATTTATTAATAAACGTAAAGGATTGTTTTCATCGTTGAGAAAAGAATGGCAAAATAGATTTAAATGTAGTTTGGAAATTATGCCAACCACTTCATACAACTTTTTGCAATACAAGTTTTTTGATAGAAACGATGAAGAGATTCATCTTTAAATCAGTAAAATAAAACAAATGGCAGAATACTTATTCTGCCATTTTTATAAAATCACGAAGACTTTTAATGGTGCTTGAAGCAACAAATTCGTAAAAAGGTTTTTTATCCTTATTCACTTGAACATCTTCTAGGGCTTTGTAGTAAGCCAAACGGTTATCTTTTTCGCTACTAATATTAGTGATTGGATAACCAGCTTGTAAAAGCACTAAATTCATAATCAATCTCGATGTTCGCCCATTTCCATCAATAAAAGGATGAATAGTAACCAATCGTTCGTGCATTTCTGCTGCTAAAATTACAGGGTGCAACTTGTTGCAATTTTCATTATAGAAAATGATGTAATCTTCCATCAGTTTGTTCAATAAATAAGGTTCTGGCGGTAAATGTTTACTACCAGAAATTCTTACATTAACACTTCTGTATCTGCCAGCATTTTCTTTATCAATGCCACGTAAAATTAAACTGTGAACTTGTTTAATTAAATGTTCGGTAATAGCACTGTTGGCTTCAACAAAATCATACAATAAATCAATAGCTTCGGCATGATTAACCGCTTCAAAATGTTCTTGAACAGATTTTCCACTAATGGTCAATCCTTTTTCTACAACCAAAGCTGTTTCTTGCAATGTCAGTGTATTTCCCTCTATTCTGTTGCTGTCGTAAGTGTATTCAATTTTATAATATTCAAATAACTTTTTAATATGACTTTTAGATAAAGGTCTGATGCTGTCTAACTGTTGCTTGAGTTCGTTTATTTCTTCAATTAAACTGTGGTTCACAAAAGTTGTTTTACCATACGCTACTCTGCTTTCGGCAAGTTGAAGAGCTTGTAAACCAATTTCTTCATCTTTTATTTCGTTGTAAATTTTTTCGCTCAACCACACCACCAACAATTCGTTTAAAGCAATATGGTAAAAACTAGCTATTTTTATAATATGCTCTTTATTAGGAATTCTACTACCATTTTCGAACCTGCTATAAAGCGTATAATCCATGTTAAGTTGATTGGACAACTCTTTAATAGAAAGTTTTCTATCGGTTCTTAAAGTTTTTAATATGTTGATTAATTTGCTCATTTCTCATTACAACAATACAAATTTAGTCAATATTTATTTTATATTGACAAATATTGTCAATTTATTTTTCATATTTGATTTATCTTGTCATACTGAACAAAATTTTACTGCCTATATTCATCGGGATAGTAAAATGAAGTATCTTTTATATATTGTTTGAGAATTTTTAGAATCACAAGGCAGAGCCTTGCGACAGCGAAGGGGGATTATTTTGGTATAGTATAATTTTTTTCTTTTTTAATATTCCCATTTTCATCAAACCATTTCCAAATCTCAACTTTTTTACCATTTTTGTAATTACCTATCGTTAGAATTTGACCTTTTTCATTCCATTCTAAATATTGACCTTCTAATTTATATTCGTTGTTATAGGTTACTTTAGATTTCATTTGTCCATTCTTGAAATATATTATGTAATCACCTATATTTCTGAGCCCAACCTGACTATACGAAGAACTGATTTGTCCATTTTTAAAATACCTCTCAGTAGATAATTTATTGAACAATACAATTCCACTAAAATTCTTTTTGCTAAGAGCATTATTTGCTGCCGTGTTTTCTATAGGAATTATAAATCTTTTCATTTTTAGAACACCATCTTTGTCGTAATTATGCATAATCACGGTATTGATAGGTTTATATGGTATAAAATCTGTCATGCTGAGACTTCCATCCTTTCTATAATGTTTCCAAAATCCAACTCTGTGTATAACAGGTGTTTCTTGTTTAGCCCCATTAATATGAGGGTTATAATTTGACATAAAATACCAACCTTCACTATCTTTAGTCCCATATCCATTTTTAGTGTAGAATACCTCATATTTTACGCTAAGAACAGTTGAATCATTTGCTAAAAGTGTTTTAATTGAGTCTGGTAAAGTTATTTCTTGCCCAAACCCATTGAGTCTAAGAGTTAGCAAAAATGATATTATAATTAGCTTTCTCATTTCTAGAATGTATAAAATCTTCCGTAATTTTCTTAACCCCTTTCCTCCAACAACCCCGCACGTTTCAACAATGCATTGCTATCGGGTTCTTTACCTCTAAATTTAATGTATAAATCCATCGGGTGTTCCGAACCACCTTTGCTCAACACGTTGTTTTTAAATTTATCGGCAACTTCTTGGTTAAAAATACCTTGTTCTTTAAAGTAGTAAAATGCGTCGGCATCCAACACTTCTGCCCATTTGTAAGAGTAATACCCTGATGAATAACCACCTTGAAAAATATGCGAAAAAGCCGTGCTTACACAAGTATTTTCTACTACGGGTGTTAGTTGCGTTTCCTTGGTAGCAGTGTTTTCAAATTCAAAAACAGAAGTAATTTCGGTAGGGTTGGTAGTGTGCCAAGCCATGTCTAAAATACCAAAGTTCAGTTGGCGGACAATGTTGGTAGCTTCCATAAAATTAGCTGAAGCTTTAATTTTTTCAATCAATTCAATTGGAATAACCTCATTGGTTTGGTAATGTTTAGCAAACAATTTCAAGGCTTCTTCTTCGTAGCACCAGTTTTCCAACACTTGTGAAGGCAACTCTACAAAATCGCGGTAAACGCTTGTGCCCGATAAACTTGGATAAACAGTGTTGGCTAACATGCCGTGCAAGGCGTGCCCAAATTCGTGAAATAGGGTAGTTACTTCACTAAAAGTAAGCAATGATGGTTTGGTTTCGGTTGGTTTGGTAAAATTGCACACGTTTACAATGTGTGGGCGGTTGTTTTTTCCGTCTTTAATGTATTGGTCGTTAAACGAGGTCATCCATGCACCGTTGCGTTTGCCTTCACGCGGGTGAAAATCGGCATAAAACAACGAAACCAGTTGGTTGTTTTGGTCAGTTACTTCGTAAGTAGTTACTTCGGGGTGGTATTTATCAATATTGGTAATTTCTTTAAACTTCAATCCGTATAATTTTCCTGCAACCTGAAAAACGCCGTTTACCACATTTTCTAATTTAAAATAAGGTTTTAGTTTTTCGTCGTCTAAATCAAATAATTTTTGTTTTAGTTTCTCGCGATAAAAAGCAGTGTCCCAAGCTTGTAGTTCACCTTCAAAACCAAGCGATTGAGCAAATTTTGTCAATTCATTCATTTCTTTTACAGCAAATGGTTTCGCTTTGTGTAACAAATCGTTTAAAAAGGTTTTTACCTTTTCTGGAGTTTTAGCCATTTGTTCTTCTAATACAAAATGAGCATGGTTTTTATAGCCCAATAAATTGGCACGTTGATAACGCAACTCAACAATTCGAAGCACGTTTTTTTGATTGTCAAGAGCATCATTTTTACATGATTTGGTGGCGTTTGCCATGTACATTGTTTTACGTAAATCTCTATTTTCAGAATAGGTCATAAATGGAATGTAGCTTGGGTAAGCCAAGGTAAACATCCAGCCTTCTTTGATTTTTGCTTTTAGCAGTAATGGCAGCAGCTTCTATAACACCTTCAGGTAAACCTACCAAATCAGATTCATCGGTTATCAATAATTCATATTTATTGGTTTCTGCTAATACATTTTCTCCAAAATTTAAAGAAAGTTGCGATAATTCCACATCAATTTTACGCAGTTTTTCTTTGTCAGCTTCGTTTAAATTAGCACCGTTTCTAACAAAACTTTTGTAGGTTTTATCTAACAACATGGTTTGCTCAACGGTTAAGTCTTTTCGTTCTTGGTTGTTTTCGTAAACCACTTTTACGCGTTTAAATAAATCTTCGTTTAAAGCTACATCATTACTGTATTCGGTTAAAATTGGAGAAACCTCTTGAGCAATTTTTTGTATTTCGTTGTTGGTTTCGGCAGAGTTTAAATTAAAGAAAACAGATGTTACACTGCTCAATAACATTCCACTAAAATCTAAAGCTTCAATGGTATTTTTAAATGTTGGGGTTTCAGAATTATTAATTATGGCATCAATATCTTTTCGAGCTTCGGCTATAGCATTTACAATAGCTGGTTTAAAGTGTTCGTTTTTTATTTGCGAAAAAGGTGGAGTTTGAAATGGTGTGTTAAATACTGAAAATAGTGGATTCATTTTTTTATTAGATGTTTTATTGTTGTATGATTACTCACCCCTGATTATCTTCGATAATCTTTCCCCTCTCTTGCAAGAGAGGGGGTAGGGGGAGAGTTGTTATTTTAAAGCAAAGTTACATTTTCAAATTGTTTCATTCTAAAATATTCAAATTAATTTAAACCCTATCTCCAAGTTCAATTACTTCCAAATCTTTAATTACTTCGTTGTCAATACTAAAGCGTACAATGGTTTTAACCTTGTGAAACCCGCTTTTTCCAGCAGCACCAGGGTTAATGTGTAATGTGCCTAGTTTTTTATCGAATATTACTTTTAGTATATGCGAATGTCCACAAATGAAAAGTTTGGGAGGATTTTTTGTTATTTCGTTTTTTACATCGGGCGAATAACGGTTGGGATAACCACCAATGTGTGTTATCCAAACATCTACTTCTTCGCAATTAAATCGAAGATTTTTTGGGAAGGTTTTTCGTATTTCTTGTCCGTCGATGTTGCCATAAACACAGCGAACAATAGGGCAAATTTTTTGTAAATCGTCAATTACTTGATAATTTCCAACATCGCCTGCATGCCAAATTTCGTCGCAACCCGAAAAATATTTTTCAATTTTTGGGTCTAAAAATCCGTGAGTGTCTGATATTAATCCAATTTTTTTCACAACTGTAAAGATAAATTTATACTTCGATAAATTTTATGTGAAAAAGAATTAACTTAATTTCGATGTTTAAATAATAAAACTGTAAAATAAAGGTTAATAGAACTTAAAAATATAAAAATGAAGACTAAAATTATTTTAACTACAACAACTTTCTACACTTCAACTTTGCTCTGTGCATGCCTTCTACTTACTACTTTAAACAGTTTTGCTCAAGAAGATACCTTAAAAGGACAAAAAGGTGATTGGGGTTTTAGTATAGGAATATCAGGAATAATAAATAATATTAAAACAGAAAATGGTAAGGACGGAGCAGGTAATTATGTTATTTCTGCTCGAAAATATTTAAAAGATGATGTTGCAATAAGAATGAGCTTAAATACAGCATTAAATAAACAGAAGCGAACTATTGAGGATAGTGTAGCTCTATCTTCAGGTGGTAATGGTTTACGAACAATAGATTCTACATATTCAAGATTCGATTTTTCATTTAGTGTTGGTTACGAAAAACACGTTGGTAAAACCAAAAGACTTGACCCTTATTTTGCTGGCGAAATGATGTTGGGCAGAATGGGAAATACAAAAATTCAAAAAAATACCAACATAAAAGATGTTACTGGGACTGATAAAACTCAATATTTACTTCAATATGATGGAGGTTTTTATTTTGGATTAGGAGCTGTTGCTGGTTTTAATTATTTTATTGCTCCAAAATTTAGTTTAGGAACCGAGTTTGGTTATTTTTATGTATTCACAAAATCAGGTGGCGATTATAACGAAAGTACAGTAAATACTCCAGTAAGTGGAAATCAATCATCGACTTTTAATAGAGGTGTTTTAGAACAAAAATCCAATCAAATTAATGTAAGTTCATCGGCAACCATTATACTTTCTTATTTTTTCTAACGTTTAATAAGTGTTGGTGGTGTATAAGTTAAAAGCCATTCGGTATTGTTCTCGTTTTTTAGTGATTTGATGAGTTGAAAACCATTTTTGGTATAGAATTTTATCAAATTTTCGTCTTCAACAGTTAACCAAAACCGTTGAGTTGGAAATTGTTCAAACAAAGCTGTCAGCCATTTTGAACCAATTTTTTGATTTCTGTATTCTTCGGCAACCCAAATAAAACCTACGTATAAATAGTTTTGGTTAAACCATCTTTCTGCTTCTGTTTCGTTGTAGAGCATATCTGGTGAGCAAGTGTTAAAAACAATGCCTCCAGCAATAATTTTACTATTGAGGTATAATCCGTAAATGTTCGAATTGTCTTTGTATTCATCCCAGTAAGGAACAATTGAGTTTCTCCAATCTAAAGGAAGTAAATCAAAAAAATCGGTATCGGTAGTTTCCCTAAATTGAAAATTCATTTTTTTAACTGATTATAATAAACCCCAAGACCACAATTTATCGGAGTCTTCAAACCAACGATCACCAATATCGGTTCGATAATAGGCATTGTTAATAATAACATTGTTGATACGGTTAAACATCGTTTTTTGTGCATCTTTCATTGTTAGCCCTGTTCCTGTTACCAAAAGAGCAATACCAGAATCGCCAGTAATAAGCCATTCTTTGTTAATTTTTTTTAAATGCATGGGATGCAAACCTTCCTTCATTTCTTTTTTTATTACTACCACAGCATCTTTAGAAAACAAGTTAAATGTTTTTTTGTCTTCATAAGGAAATGGGGGCACAACGATATATGCACCCACTTGAAATCCCATTTTTGTTTTTATTCTAAATTTTTCTCCTTTGGCTACTTTGTAAAGAAAATTTCCAAATGGTTCACTTATACCTGCTCGTTGAATTTGAAATTGAGGGTAACCAACACGTGAGGTAAATTCTAGTGGATAAATACCGTTTGCATTTACTATGCAGTTAATATCGATGTGCCCAACAAAGTTATCTTGAGCTAAAGTTTCTTCAAATTTTTTGAGGGTAGCGTCAAAAATAGGGCTGTCGTTAGTCCAAAACATGCTTGTGCCCATTTCGCCAGTTGATACACCTAATTCTTTTGGAAAAAGTTTTTTGTGTTCAAAAGTAATATTGATGGGCTTTAAAAATTCTTTGCCATTAAAATATGCAGCAACAGAAATTTCTACGCCTGTTACTTTTCGTTGCAATTGAAATGAACCCATTTCGTTTCCCCACGATTTTTTATAAGCTTTTAAAATTCGAATAATATCGGCACCATCGTCTTCTTTTCCAACAAATAACAGTTGCTTGTAATCTTGTGTTTCTCCCGAGGGTTTTATTACATAACTATTCGGATTGGTTTCAACATATTCAATAGCTTCTTGAAAGTTGGTAAATTCTTTAAATGGGAGTGTTTTAATTTTATGTTTTTTTAATTCATCTTGACCAAAGCTTCTATATAATTCGAGCTTATCAGCATATTCGGTGCTTCCAATTACCAATTTGCCCGCATTTCGAAGTTCTGTAGCAATTTTTCCATAACTGGTATAATCAAACACAATTACATCAGCCCAATCGATGTACTTTTTCCAATCTTTAATTTTTGGAACAAAACCATAACCAATTTCATTTGCTGGTTTATATTCTATAAATAGTTTTACTTTGTTACCTTCGTTATAAACAGCATTAGCTATATCAAGTACATCGCCCCATTTGGATATAAACAGAAATTTTCTGCTTGGTAGTGTTTGTTTTTTCAATTAAAGAGGAGTTTTTTTTATTATGATTTTTATTTATAAAATAACCTCCCAAATGTAGGATACCGTTTTTGAATTACAATAGGTTTGTTTAAAAAAAAAGGAGGGATTTAATCCCTCCTTTTTTGGTTATTTTTTTAACTGTTTTTATCCGAATCGGGTTTGTATAACACCGAAAAAATAAATAACATTACTGCTGCCGAAACAAAAATAATGAGCAGCGTAGTAAGTGTTTTGCTAATGATGTGTTCAATATTAATGATGTCCCAAACTGCTAAAATTGACATTACAGTAAAAAATAATGCTAACACAGCAAGTAAAATGGCAATTCCTCTTCTAAACATATATTTAATTTTTTAAGGTTTATTCAAATGTAACGAATTAAACAACATCTTGTTACGCAAAGTTTGTTAATGAATGTTAATGTAAATAAAAAAAGGCCGTTGTTAAACAGCCTTTTTTATGAATTATGAAAAACGAATTACTTTTTAGCTTTTAATTCTTTGATTAATTTTTCGTTGTTAGCAACATAACCGAAATCTCCGTCTTTGCTTTCTTTTGCCATTTGCATTGATTTTTCAGCAGCAGCAATAGCTTCTTTGGTTTTGCCCATTTTAGCTAAAATTTGAGCTTGTTTATGAACGTACCAAAAAGCTTCAGGACGTTTTTCAACAGCAATGGTCATCCATTTTAATGCTTGTTCTAAATCTTTGTTGTTATCTAAATAGTAACCCGCAGCAGAAGCATAAGATCCAGCACTTGGTCCGTCAATTAAAGTGGTTTTAATTTGTTTCTCAATTTTATCAGCTACATTAGTTTCTATTTGGAAAGCAATCATAGTATGTTCCCATTTAAGGTAAAGTTGAGCTGTATTGTTAGTAAAGTTTGTAAAATCAATAGTTAATGTTTCTACCAAGTCAGCAAGTTTGTTTGATTTTACTTGAAACTTAGCAACATTTTCAGCTTCGTTGTAGCCAGCAGTTCCCCATAATGTAAGGTTTTTATTTAAAATAACCGTCCATTCTTCTTTGCCAGGAATAGTAAATAAAGTATATTCTCCAGCAGGAACAGGCATTCCGTTAACTTTTACATCGTCGCTAAATTTAATTTTAGTTGTTGCATTAGCTCCAGTTCTCCATAAAGCATCCCATTTTTCTAATTCACCAAAAATAGTTCGTCCTTTTACACCTGGTCTTGAGTAAGAAATTTCAACATCAGTTAAACCAACTTTTTGACTAAGTTTTGCCAATGGACTAGGTTGTGGAGCTTCTATTTGAGAGAAAGCACTTGTTGTAGCTATAAAAGCTATTGATAATACTAATGTTTTAAATCTGTTCATGGTTTTTTATGTTTTATAAATTATTTTGCAAAAATAACGATTGATTATTTAGCTTCGTCACCTTCTTTTTTCTTTTTGCCTCCAAATCGGGTAATTTTGTAGGATAGACTAACTAAATAATATCTACCCAACGAATTGATTCGCTGATCTTCTATGTAGTTGAACTGACTTGTTCTGTTTATTCCAATGTTTTGATTAAAAATGTCGTACACTGAGAATTTTATTAATCCAGCGTTTCCTTTTAAAAATCGGCGTGAAATAAAAGCTTTCCAAATAGGAACTCTTGGATTATCGGTAAATTGATTTCCTGAATAAATGGTGTATTCTGCTGATGTACTAAAGGTGTAGTTTTTTAAGAATTCTACTAAAAAATCGCCATAATATTGTGTTGATAAGAAATTTTGATTTAACGATGTATTGGCAGAATATTCTGTTGAATTTAATGAGATTCTTGTTCCGGCTTTTGTGTCGAAAATTTCTTTGTTTCTGTTTTCTAAACTTAAATCAATAGTATGACTAAGCCTGTCAACATTATTTTTTAGCGTATTAATAAATACAATACTTTTGTTGTAAGTAGAGTTTAACCCAATGTTTATTTTACTTTTTATTGGTCGAATTGGAGTTCCATAATAAAAATATGCGGAAACAAAATAATCTGCATCAACATTTATTGGGGTAGTGGTGGTTACAAAAAAATTATCAATGGTTTGTGAGTTGGTAATTTTATTTCGTGTATAATTAGCATTTATCATGGCAAAAATATTGGTGAAAGTAAATTGGTCAAACTTCATCAATCGAGCCACAGCACTGTGGTTGTATTCCGATTTTAAATCAGGATTACCTTGGTAAAGATTAATAGGATTGCTATTGTTTAAAGTGGGTTGCAATTGTTCAATACTTGGTTGCTGAATAGTGGTGTTGTAATCGAATGTAATTCTACCTGTGCTTTTCATTTGGTAAGTCCATTTTAGGTTGGGTAAAAAGTTCCAATCGGTTCTTTTTATAGTTGAAGCATTGGTAATGATTTCACCACTTAATTCAGATTGTTGAGCAGCAACTCCAAATGTTATGTTTGATTTTCCGTAAATAATTTTTGTTCCTAATCCATATTGATTGAAAACAAATAAGTTGTTGTAGTTTAAACTTAGTCTATTGTTAAAGAGTTCATCATTTGTTAAAAGATTGATATCAAAAAAATCTTTTTTGTAGGTAGTTTGAAAGTTTTTACGCTGAAAACTTAACTCTAAATATTTGCCTTTAGCATAAGGTTCGGTATAAGTTACTTTTCCATCATAATTAAATTGTGTGTTGAGTGAAATTTGAGTTTGTTTAGTGGTAGTATCTCTAACAAAAATATTTTTAAAAGTTGAAATATCGTATGTTTTATCGTTTTCAAAATTTCCTAAAGCGAAATTGGCAACAAACGAACGACCTATTTTATTAAATCTTTTACCATATAAAACACTACCATTTCCAGAAATGTCATTTCCAGAAGAATTGTTGTTTGAATTACTTCTATTTAGGTAAAATCCATCAAAAGTAATGTTGTCATTTGAGGTGTAATTGCTATTTCTACCATCTGAAAATGTAAAATTTGTTTTAATAGTTAAATCTTGTGTTGAGTCAATTTTTTGTACATATTTTAAGTTTAACCGATGGTTTTGATTGAATTGATTTTCAACATTGTTTTGTAACGATTTAAAGTTTGAAGAATCGGCATCTGTTATATATTGTCTGTTAGCAATACTTACAATATCTTTATCCAATTGATTGTAGAAATAATTACCAGAAAAAGTAATTTTTGGAGAGAAATCATAGTTTAAATTTAATCCTCCTGCTAAGGTTTGGGTTAACCCATCGTTTGTACTTCCCGAACCTATTGGAACACCGTTGCTATTGTTACTTAAATCACGAAAACCTCCGCCAGCGTTTTGTGCTCCACCAACAAAGTTTAAATAATCTCGGTACGAAAAGCCTTGTTTGTTTGTGTTATTAATCATACCCAACGTAGAAAGTTGCATTCCTTCTGTAAACTTATTAATGTTGAATTTGTTTTCGTACATTGCATTAACGTCATCATCAATTCCACCGCCTATTTCTGCATTACCAAACAATCCTTTTTTTCTGTCTTTTTTTAATTTTAGGTTAATTGTTTTAGAGCGATCTCCGTCGTCAATACCTGTTATTTTCGACATATCCGACATGTCGTCGTAAACTTGAACTTTTTTTACCATGTCGGCAGGTAAATTGTCGGTAGCAAGTTTGGTATCGTCGCCAAAAAATTCCTTACCATCAATTAATATTTTTTTTACATTTTCACCTTGAGCTTTTACAGTGCCGTCTTTACCAACTTCAACACCAGGCAATTTTTTTAATAAATCGCCAACATTTGCATCGGGTTGTGTTTTAAAAGCATCGGCATTGTATTCAACAGTGTCTTTTTTAATCATTATAGGAATCAACTCATCTTGAATTTCTACGGTCTTTATTAATTCGGCTTTTATACTTAATAAAATATCACCCAAATCGTTTTCTTGAGGTGTGTTTGAATTAATTGTAATTGGTTGATAATGTGTTTGATATCCGACAAACGATATTTGAAGTAAATAATCACCAGCTTTGGCTTGTTTAATAAAAAAAACACCTTCAGCATTAGTTATACTGTATTTATAAAAGGTTGAGTCGGATTTATTTAAAAACATTACTGTTGCACCAGGTAAAGTAGTACCAGCAATTTGATCTTTTACTCTTCCATTAAAATTATGGGTTTGGGCTTGAGCGAAGGAAAATCCAAACAATGCAAGCAACAATAATCCGAAGTTTTTTTTCATAGTTTATTAATGTCTGCCTCTTCCCATTCCGCCAAAACCTCCAGCCTGACGCATTTCTTGCATTTTTTCTCTTACAATTTTGTAGAATTCTTCTCTAGTAACTTCTTTTCCTTCGGTAGGTTCTTTAAATTCAGTTGATTTAACTTCTTTTAAACTAAGTTCATCGGCAGTTAGTGTTCTTTTTTCTTTAACAATGGTTAATTGCATAATTAAACCAGGTAAACCTCCATAATTTTCAGGTCCTGTTGATGCTGCAATTTCTGTTGTAAACCAAGCTTCAATCACTCCTGTAGAATCTTCATAGGTAGCTTTTAAACAAGGAAAGTCTAAAATAGATTTTATTTCGCCAGTCATTTTCCATTTTTTTTCTGCTGGTTTACCTTTTATTAAGAAGGTTTTACCCATAAAATCTTTTTTTTCTACATATTTTTCTTCTAGTGAGTTTACGAAAGTTTCGTTATTGGCATTGGCATATCTTCTCATCATCATTTTAACCATGTTTTGTTCATCTGGATTTTCTTCTATTGGAATGTTTGTGTAGCTAGAAATGCTTTCGTTAAACAATAGTTTTTTATAGAAAACTACAGAATCTGGAACCATACTTGCCCATTCAGCCCAACCTTGTTCTTCAGCCTTTTGTAAATCGGGCTTTGTAATAATAACTTCTTTGTAGGTTACAACACCAGCATTATTTTGAGCATAAATAAATACTGTTGAACAAAATAATAAAGTAAAAACGAATGATTTCATATTATGACATATTTTGTTCAAAGTTAATTAATGATAGTTATGGTTGTAGAATTATTATACTAAAGGCTTTTGGGTGTGATAAGTGGTTTTTTTATTAATACTTAGGTGTATTACTAAAAATTGATAGGTAATTAAACTTAAAATAGTTGAAAATAAATAAATTGTGAAACTTTATTTAAAGTATAATCGTATATAGCACCGTTGTTTTAAGCAAAAGTAAAATGAAAAAAATATTACTTACTATTCTAATTCTTTCGTCTTGTTGTATTTTAAAAGCTCAAGTAAACTTTTCAGGTTATTTGGTTGATGAAGAAAACAAAGGAATGAAAGATGTAACCATCAATTTGTACGAGGAAAACAACTTGATTTCGAGTACAAAATGGTCCAAAAAGTTTTCATACGATTTAAAACTTCAGAGTTATTATACACTTGAACTTGTTAAAGAAGATTTTATTCCAAAACGAATTGCAATTTCAACATTTGAAGGAGATAAAGGTGCAGAACCTTTTATGTTTGTGATGGAATTAATAAAGAAACGACCAGGTGTTGATGATTCTGAAATGGATTTTCCATCAGCAATAATTGAATACAAGAAAAATAAAGGTGAGTTTAATTTTAATTCTGACTATTCTAGAAGTATTAAAAGAGAACAGGAAGCAGCCTTAAATGGTGTAGTAGATTAAAAACCTGATTTTTTCATAAACATTTTTACTTTTTCGTACTCAGGAGAATCTTTTCTATAAAATTCAACCTTATCATCATAAATATCTTCATTTGATGCTCTATCGAATAAAAATGATTTTAAAGCATCAGTAGTAACACTATCAACAACAAAGTTTTTGGTCATGTATTCTTCCTCAATAGTTTGGATGTAAAACTCGTTTTTTCCTGTCCAACCATATTTTGCAAATAAATACTTACCTTCTTTAGTTTCAATATTAAAAAGAATAGTACCATTCAAATTGGTTCCGTAAACTCTATATTTATTAACTCCTTTAGAACGGTCGTTTTTATCTAATTCTTTGTGGCTAACTTGCAATACTGATTTGGCAATTTTTTCAATAAATAACTCATCTTTAGAACCATCATCATGAAATGCAACCCAATTTCCTTCTAGGTTTTTATCGGTTTTTAAAGCTTCTTCGTAAGTACAAAGTTCAACATCACTTTGATATGGACATCCAAAAAAAAGGATGCTTAAAAATAACAGAATTATAAAATATTGTTTTTTCATAGCGAGTAATTTCGGTTGCAATTTAATTAGCAAAATCTAAAAATAGATAATAAATTTGAAAAAAAAACTTTTGATGGAAAATTTTGATGACATAAGATGTTATAATGATAATGAATACCAAGATGTTGCTAAACGATTGGTTAAAGAGGAAGTGTTGTTGCACGGTATTCAAAAGTATCATCCCGAATTGTCTCTAGATCAAATTAAGGATATGCTATTATCATACCAAACTATAAACCAGTTTCAGTATGATATGGTTAGAAGAACACTTGAAAGAGTTGTAGAGCGAACAGTAACTAATTTAACTTATGATGGATTTTTTGATTTAAATGGAAAAGATAGATATACTTTCGTTTCAAATCATCGAGACATAGTCCTTGATTCAGGATTAATAAACTATCAATTAATTAAAGAAATTGGATTTACTGGCTGCGAAATAGCTATAGGTAGTAATTTACTAAAAAATCCAATTGTTAGAGATATTGTTCGCCTCAACAAAAGTTTTATGGTTAAAAGAAACCTTCCTAACCAAGAAATGATTGAAGCATCCAAACAATTGTCAAATTACATTCAATTTGTATTAAATAATAAAAAAGAATCGGTTTGGATTGCACAACGCGAGGGTAGAGCAAAAGATGGTAACGACGTAACCAATCCGGGAGTACTTAAAATGTTTTGTTTTTCTGCAAACGGAGATTTGTTAGAACACATAAAACAAATGGATATTATTCCTGTTGCCTTGTCGTACGAATACAATCCATGTGACGCAATAATGTTGCCTGATTTAATTGCAAAAGCAAATGGAGTGCCTTACGAAAAAAAACAGGGCGAAGATGTTTTGCACATGGCTACTGGAATAGATGGGTTTAAAGGCAATGTTAATATTTTCTTTTGTCCGCCAATAAATGATAAGTTATCTGAATTGAAAGAGGTAAAAAATAGAAATGAATTGTTAAAGAAAATTGCTGAAATAATCGATAAAGAAATTCAAACCAACTATCACCTTTGGCCAAACAATTATATTGCTTTTGATTTGTTAAATGAAACAAATAAATACACCGTTAATTATTCAGAAGCTGAAAAACAGCAGTTTATTTCATACATGAATAAGCAATTAACAAGTGTTGGATTGCAAAATAATGCTCAAGCAAATAGTATTTTTTTAGAAATGTATGCAAATCCAGTAGTTAACAAGTACAAATACTTATCCTAATCCAGGAAGTAAACCCATAGCGGCATGACTCATTTCGGCTTGTTCAACTCTTGTGGCTTGTTCTAAAGCTCTGTTGGTTGCCTGAGTAATAGCTTGCTCTAATGCTGCTTTGTTGGCAGAGTTTTTAAAATCTTCTTGTATACTTATTTCTTTTATGGTTCTATTACCAGAAGCAATAACTCTTACAGTTGCATTGTCTGCCTCGCCAATTACACTAATGGTTTCAAGTTTAGCTTTAATTTCTTCTAATTGTTGCTTCATGGCATCCATTTTGCCAAGCATTTGTTTGTTTAAAAAATTGCCTAACATTAGTTGTATTTTTTGTTTACATATATCATGGTTGCTATCCAAAATAAAAGACTAAAACCAGCCATCGTTTTCATGGGTATCGATTCTTTACCAAAAAAGTAATAAGTAATTGCCATCATTAAAACTAACGATAAGGCTATAATCATTTTTATTTTGTCTCTTTTTCGCATCAGCTTTCTTTATCGCAAAATTAGTTATTTGAATGTTAAAATTGTGAATAAAATTTTATGTTTGGTCTATAAAAAACACAGTATCATCGAAAAATATCATTAAATTTGTACCTCTTTGATTATGAATAAATTGAATATATATGTTTAAAAAATCCATTCTTTCCATTTTTGCAGTAGTGTTAAGTTTTAACGTATCTGCACAAGCCTATTTTGCCTATATTAAAAATGGTGAAAAAGCCTACGTAGCTAAAGATTATAAAACTGCTTTAGAAGAATTAACCAAAGTTATCGATGCAAAAGCTGACCATGATAAAGCGTGGAACTTAAGAGGTTTATGTTTTGAAGAAACCAATAGTTTAGATAGAGCTTTTACTGATTTAAAAAAAGCTACAGAACTGAAACCTAAAGAAGCCCAATACCAATTTGATTTAGGAAGAGTTTTGTATAAATTACAAAAGTATGAAGAAGCAGCAATAGCTTTCGGAGAAGCTACTAATAACGATAAAAAAATGACTGTAGCTTTTGAACACAAAGCCTTGTCGTATATAGCAATTAAAAAATTTAAAGAAGCTGTAGAAGCAACAGAGGGAGCTTTGGGAGTAAACAAAACTTCAAACCTTTATTATATTAAAGGAATTGCTCAAGATAGCTTAATGGATTACCAAAATGCAAGTTACAGCTTTAATCGAGCAATTTTTTATTCAAATAAAAATATTCAAGCACACTTAGGTGCAGCATTTACTTTTTCGAAGTTAAATGACTATAATAAAGCAATGGAATCGATGAATAAAGCTTTAGCTATAGATGCCAACAACATAGAAGCTTTATTAGTGAGAGCTCAAATCAATTTAGAGCATAAAAATGCAACAAATGCCATCGATGATTTAACAAAAATCATTACATTAAACCCTAATGAGTCAAAATATTTTGTTCATAGAGGTAATGTTTATCAAGATATAAATCAACATCAAAATGCAATAGCCGATTACACCAAAGCTATTTTGCTTGATAAAAATGATTACAAGATATTTTATCAAAGAGCTAAAGCTTACGAGGCATTACTAGATTTTAAATCGGCGGTAAAAGACTATGAAGCAATTAAAAAAATAGCTCCTTATGATGGTTCTGCTTTAAAAATGCTAGATGATGCAAAAAAACGACTTTATGAATTAAATAAAGAAAGCAACAATCCAAAATTAGTGATGTTAGATCCAATATCGCCAAAAGAAGGTGTTTTACACATGCCTAAAGGATTGGATAGATACACCTTTAAAGGTCAAATAAATGATGAAAGTTTAATTGAATTTATAAAAATTAACGGAAAAGATGTTGCTTTTAATAAAGACACCTTAAATCCATTATTTGAAGTGGAAATGGCTTTGCCAGAAAATAAGGAAATTTCAATTTCTGCTTTTGATATTTATCAAAATGGAGAAACTTGGGTAATGAAAATTATTGAAACCGAAGTAGAAGGTCCTGTGGTAAAATTAATTGCTCCTTATGCTTCAGATAATGGAATGGTTTATTTAGATGTGGAGTCGCCAACATTGTATGTTGAAGGAATTTTAAACGACGAAAGTTTAATTAAAAAAATAATGATTGATGGTGCTGTTGCTAGTTTTCAAACGGAAGAATTAAACCCAAAATTTTCGGCAAATATTAACATCGCAAACAAAGATAATTTTAAAGTAATTGCCGAAGATATTTATGGAAACAGTACAGAAAAAGTGTTTACCATAAATCGAGAAAATGTTGCTCTTTTAGCAGATAACCCAATGGGTAAAACATGGGTAGTGTTTATCGAAAATTCTGATTATAAAAACTTTGCAAGTTTAGATGGACCTGCAAAAGATGTTACCATGATGAAATCTGCTTTTGCCAAATACAAAGTAAATAATGTAATTCATAAATCGAACATGACTAAAGCTCAGTTAGAAAAGTTTTTTTCTATAGAATTAAGAGATTTAGTAAGAAGCAATCAAGTTAATTCGATTTTGGTTTGGTATGCAGGACATGGTAAATTTATCAACGAATCAGGTTATTGGATTCCAATTGATGCTAAACGTGATGAAGAGTTTACTTATTTTAATATCAATAACCTAAAAGCTGCTATGCAATCGTATTCTAAATACATTACACACACTTTGGTAATTACAGATGCTTGCGAATCAGGACCTTCATTTTATCAGGCCATGCGTTCAACTCCAAAAGAAAAAAACTGCAACGATTGGCAAGCAACAAAGTTTAAATCTTCACAAGTATTTTCTTCTGCAGGTTATGAACTAGCAGTTGATAACTCTCAATTTACTAAAACCTTTGCTAACACTTTAGTTGCAAATCCTGATGCTTGTATTCCAATAGAAACTATTGTAAACAAAGTAAGTAGTGCAGTTGCAAAAAGTGGAGCAGCTCAAAAACCAAAATTTGGAAAAATTGCAGGTTTAGAAGATGAAGATGGTACTTTCTTTTTTATTAAAAAATAAGATATAAAAAAATGACTTTTTTTAAAATCAATTTAACCGGCAAGATTTTTTTCTTGTCGGTTATTTTTTTCTCTAGTCTTAATGCTTTTGCACAAAAATATTATTTTGATAACTATAGTGTAAAAGAAGGACTTGCTCAATCGAGTGTATATGCCATTCAACAAGATAGCAAAGGATTTGTTTGGTTGGGAACAGCTAGTGGATTATCTAAATTCAATGGTAAAGATTTCATCAATTTTTCAACCGAAGATGGTTTGGCTGATGGTGCTGTAAAATCCATTTACATTGATAAAAAAGAAGCCATTTGGACTGGTCATACCGATGGCGGACTTTCCAGAATTAATGGAGAAAAAATGAGCATGATTTTAAATATTGGTGCCGATATTACCTCTATTGCAGAAGATGGTGAAGGAAACCTTTGGGTAACCTCATTTAAAAGTGGAGCAATAAAAATTACTAATCCATATATTTCTATTACCGATTCAATTGTTTTTAAACAATACAAAGGTCAGGAAGGACTAAGCGATATTGTTTTTCAGGTAATAAAACTTAAAAATGGTACGGTTTGTTTTGTAACCGATGTTGGAATTAAATACTACAACGCTCAAAAAGATGAGTTTGCCAATTTTGTTGTAAAAGATATGCCTTCGTATTTTCAGATTATATCGATGTACGAAACAAGTAATGGAAACTTGTGGTTTGGAACATACAACGGAGGAGCTTATGAATTTATAAAAGCAGAAAACAGGCTTGAAATTTACGATACTCGTGATGGACTAGCACACAATTGGGTTACTTCTATTTTCGAAGACAAACAACATCATGTTTGGCTCGGAACATGGGGAGGTGGAATTACCCAAGTAAACAGTAAAAAACAATTGTTGTCGATTACTCTCGATAAAGGGTTGATTGATGATAAAATACGATGTATAACAGGCGATAGAGAAGGAAACATACTGTTTGGAACCAAAGAAAACGGTTTATTGCTGTATAAAGGTTCTCAATTTGTTGCATTTACTAAAGAAGAAGGATTGGTTGATAATCAGGTATGGGCAATTTTAAAAGACAACAACGGTTTTGTTTGGATTGGTACAAACAAAGGAATTTCGAAAATTAAAGACAACAAAATTGTAAAAAACTATAACGAAAACAATGGATTGCCTTTTCAGGAAGTTCGTTTTATAAAACAAGATAAACTAGGCAACATTTGGATTGGAACTTGGGGTGGTGGAGTAATGCAATACAATTCTCGGTCTGATAAGTTTGAAGTAAATTTTAGAATTAATTCGTTAATGTATCAGCCATTAATTACCGCTTTAGAAGTAGATAAATCAAATAATATGTGGGTTGGTACAACCGATGGGTTGGTGTATTACGAAATTAAAACCCAATTAGCCGACAGACTTACACAAAATCATGGATTAGCAGGAAATGATATTACGGTAGTTTTTGCCGATTCAAAAAACAACATTTGGGTTGGTTCTAGAGGAAAAGGTTTAACTCAAATTAAAGATGCAGATATTAAAAAAATAAAATTAGAAAACAATTTTACACCAACTTGTATTGCCGAAGATGATAAAGGCAATCTATTAATTGGAACCGAAGGTAAAGGAATTTTAGTATTTGATAATCAGCAAGTTTTTAGAGAAATTACTTCAAAAGATGGGCTGCTTTCCGACTATATTTCGCTAATAAATATTGATAACAATGGTAACAGTTGGATAGGAACAAACAAGGGGCTAAACAAGTTTGATGTAAAAACTCAAAAATTCTATTCCTATGGTCAAAAAATGGGTTTTATTGGTATAGAATCAAAAAATAATGCAACCTTTAAAGATAACGAAGGAAATTTATGGTTTGGAACAATAAAAGGAGCTATTAAATTGGATATCAAAGCAATAAACGAAAATATTCTTGAACCCATTACTTTTATTACCCGATTACGAGTAAACCTTGAAGACCGAGCATTAACCGATAACTTAATTTTAAACTACAGAGAAAAATCAATAACCATTGATTACGGTAGCATTTGTTTAACCAATCCCGACCAAGTGTATTACCAAGTAATGTTGGAAGGTGCTGATGAAGATTGGCGACCCCTAACTCAAGAAACATTTGCTACCTATTCGCCTTTGCCTCCAGGAAAATATACGTTTAAAGTTAAAGCATCAAACAACAACGATATTTGGAATACCAATCCAGTTACATTTAGTTTTGAAATTACTCCGCCATTGTGGCAACGTACATGGTTTATTCTGCTTTGTGCTTTTGTATTACTTCTTTTGGTTGTGGCTTTTATTAAGTATCGCGAAAAGCAATTGTTAAAAGAAAAACACGTGTTGGAAGAAAAAGTGAAAGAACGAACCGAAGAAGTGGTGCAAAAAAGTGCAGAGATTGAGCAAAAAAACAAAGACATTATCGATAGTATTACTTATGCTAAACGAATTCAAGATTCCATTTTGCCTTCCGATGAATTGTTTGTGAAAGAACTGAACCAAACTTTTGTATTGTTTAATCCGAAAGACATTGTAAGTGGCGATTTTTATTGGCTTTATGCAAAAGATAATAAAATACTTTTTGCTGCGGTAGATTGTACTGGTCATGGTGTTCCAGGTGCTTTTATGAGTATTGTGGGTTATAATTTATTAGACAAAATTGTAGGTGAAGAGGGGATTTTAGAACCCGCAGAAATCCTAAATCGATTAAATAAAGGAGTAGAGGATACCTTTAAAAAAGAAACCGAAAAAAACACCATAAAAGATGGTATGGATATTACCTTGTGTGCGTTCGATAAAACATCTCAAATATTAGAGTACGCAGGAGCTTATAATCCATTGTATATTGTTTCGAAAAACCAGCTCGAAGCATTAAATGAAACCATTGAACCCGATTGTACTGAAAACGGTTTAAATCTTTTTGAAATAAAAGCCGACCGTTTTCCGATTGGAAGTTTCTCCGAAAACGCACAAACATACACCAATCATCAGTTTAAATTAAACCATGGTGATACCATTTATTTGTTTTCTGATGGTTTTGCCGATCAGTTTGGTGGACCACAAGGAAAAAAATTCCGCTATAAACAATTTAAACAATTGTTGTTGGCTATTTATGATAAGCCAATGGAAGAACAGCATGCAATTTTGCAGCAAACATTTAACGAGTGGAAAGGAAATATTGAACAGATTGATGATGTTATTGTAATTGGAAGTAGGCTTTAATTCAGTCGTCAGTTCTCAGTATTCAATCTTCGGACTTCGGACATCCAACTTCTTGCTTTTAAAAGTTCTAATAAAATGCTACTTTTGCACCGCTTAGGTTATGAGTTGTTATAACCTTGAACATTAAACATTGAACAAAAAACATGTCAGTAGTTAGAGTTACCAAACAGTTTCATTTTGAAATGGCTCATGCCTTATTAGATTATGATGGCCCTTGTAAAAACATACACGGACATTCATATCAGTTAAATGTTACGGTAAAAGGTAATGTAAAAACCAATACTTCCGATTCTGACGAGGGTATGGTGGTAGATTTTGGTATTATCAAAAAAATTGTTAAAGAAATGGTTGTTGATGTTTACGACCACGCTTTGGTGCTAAACCAAAAGGCTAAAATTGATGTAAGCAATTTCGAATTTATGAACAAATTGATTCGTGTGCCATACCAACCAACTTGCGAAAACATGTTGGTACATTTTGCTGATGTAATTAAAAACAATTTACCAGCACATATTCAACTGCATAGTTTGTTTTTACGCGAAACCAATACTTCTTTTGCCGAGTGGTTTGCAGAGGATAATTAGTGTCGGTAATCAGTTCAAAGTCTTCAATCTTAAACCACAAACCTTGTTTTTTATACCGTTGGTTAAATTGCATTACTTTTCTCAATTTTTTTATGTACATTAGTTTATTCTTTCTAAACTAAACGTTATGAAAAAACTCTTCCTCCTTTTTGTTGTACTTATTTATGTTAAAGTAAGTAAGTCGCAAGTGGTTTTTGAAATTGTTTCAAATACTTGTGATACCAATACTCTTGGTAGTTATCCCTTTGAATATGCTGGTGAGTTAGATGGTTCTTCTATTGATTGGAGTTGCCCTGATATTACAAATCCAGCAAACGCAGTTCAAGGCTGTATGGTTTTTATAAACGATGGAGTAAATAGTGGAGGTATAGGTACGCCACCAACCACAATAAATTATGCATTTGGATGTGATACAACCAATAGCACAAACCAAGATTTAACTGGAAAAATTGCAGTTATTTATAGAGGAACATGCGAATTTGGTCTGAAAGCCTACAATGCCCAATTAAGAGGAGCTATAGGAGTAATTATTATAAATCATACAGGGGCTCCAACCAATATGGCAGGAAATACCTATGGAATTAATGTAACTATTCCAGTAATACAAATAAGTAGAGCTGATGGCGACGCTATAGCTGCTTGTATCGATACAGTTTGTAATGGGGTTGTTGGTTTTATAGGAAATCGAACAGGATATTATAGTAATAACATGTCGTCGAGTATGGGAGATATATTAATGCCAGAAAATTTATCAACACCGCAGCATTTAGCACCAAACGGTACTGTTTTTCCAGTCGATTTAGGATTGTATGCATACAATACAGGTACAAATGCTCAATCTGGAGTTACGGCAACAGTTACTGTAGTTCGGCAATCAAATGGTTCAACGGTATATTCACAAACATCTTCATCATTAGATTTTAATGGTTTAGATACCATTTTTGTTGATACTCAATACATTGATTTAGGAACTTATGCACCAAGTTTTTGGGATATCGATACTTATACGGTTACATATACTATAGATGCTACAGCAGACGATTATTTAGCAGATAATATTTTTAGTTATGAATTTAAGATAACAAATTATGAACATGGAGGATTTTATTCAAAATCTCGAACAGATGATAATTCAAAACCAATCTCAAATAAATATTATTCAATTGAATCAAGTATTCCAGAAGATGTTTTTGATTTTTGTATTGTTTACAGAACTCCTTCAAGTTTCTTTAATGGTTGCTGTTTATATGCTGAAAAATTAACTTTTAGCTGTTTGCCATTTGATCAAACTATTACCGGTAAAGATGTGGATATTATTGCTTATAAATGGAATGATGGTTTTATCGACCTAGATACGCCCCCAACATTTAATAATTTTGAAATACTTTCAAATGGTTATTACCAATTCACAAGTGAAACAGAGGTAGGTCAGCCTATTGATGTATACTTTGATACCCCTGTATTACCAGAAACAAATCAGCGTTATTTATTTTGTGTTTCTTCATTTAGTTATCAAATAAAAGTTGGTTTTGATGATTTTATTAATTACAAAAGCACTATGGAGCATTATAAACAACCCATTAATCCTATGAGAATAGGACATTTTGCTATTCTATCTCAAACAGATTGGTATATTAATGGTTATTTTGGGGTTACACCAGCAATTGTTGTGAATTTTATGGGAGAGGTTGGTATTGATAATATAAACAATGAAATTATGAATTTCCCCTACCCAAACCCCACCACAAACCTATTAACTATTCCACTTCGTAAAGGCGTTTCAGGAGCTGTAAAAGTTGAGGTGTTTGATTTAACAGGTAAATTGGTGTTGTCTGAAAACCAAACCATAGCCAACGAACCACTAAAAGTAAATGTTGCAAGTATTAAAAATGGAACGTATTTGTTTCAATTAACTTTTGCTGATGGTACAACTGATTTATTTAAAATTTCGGTAAATCGGTAAAAATAAGAAGAACACAGTTGGCACGGATTAGATTTGATTAACTCTGATAAATCCGTTTTTTATCATAACAATCAGCGTTATCAGCGTTCCATTAATTTTATCATACTTTTCAAAGTAGATGACTTTTATCAGTTTTTTTTCAAATAAAATGACTAAATTCGTGGTAAATTTATGTTATGCAACACAAATTTAAATATCGCGTAAAGCAAGAGCTTAAACGTAATCCAGAGTGATTTAATGTTTGTTTGTTTTATAATTTAGACAAAGTATCTAATCTCTAATCACTAATTACTAATCACTTAATAATATTTATGCCACGTTATCATTCACTTGGAGCAATTCCTCCAAAACGACATACCACCTTTGAAAAACCAAACAACCAAGGGCTTTATCAAGAAGAGCTTTTTGGAACAGCAGGTTTTGTTGGCATGTCGTCGTTAATTTATCATTTGTATCCGCCAACAGTTGTTTCGGAAGTTAAAATGATTAAAGATATTTCACCAAAAATTGCCATCGAAAAAAACATGAAAGCGTTGAGTCTTCAAGGGTTTTCGTTGCCAGCAATAGATGATTATATCGAAAGCAGAAAAATTTTGTTTACCAACAAAGATTTAAGCATTGGCTTAGCTGCTCCAAAAAGCTTTTCTAAAGATTATTTTTACAGAAACAGCGATTGCGATGAAATGCTTTTTATTCACGTAGGTTCAGGTAAATTAAGAACCATGTACGGAAATATTGATTTTAAGTACGGCGATTACTTAATTATTCCAAGAGGGACAACTTATCAAATCGATTTCGATTCATCGGATAACCGTATTCTTTTTATCGAATCATCAAGTCCAATTTTAACACCTTCGAGATACCGAAACAACTTTGGTCAATTGCTCGAACATTCGCCATTTTGTGAAAGAGATTTTAGACTTCCAACCAATTTAACTACACACGATGAAAAAGGAAAGTTTAAAATATTATCGAAAAAACAAGGTGTTTTGTGGGAATATACACATGAAAACCACCCGTTTGATGTAGTTGGATGGGATGGGTTTAATTATCCCTACGCATTTTCTATTCACGATTTTGAACCAATAACAGGAAGAATACACATGCCACCGCCAATTCACCAGCAATGGGAAGCAGCTGGGTTTGTGGTTTGCTCGTTTGTACCTCGTTTGTACGATTATCATCCAAAAGCAGTTCCAGCTCCATACCATCACAGCAACATCGATTCGGAAGAAATTTTATATTATGTTGATGGCGATTTTATGAGTAGAAACAACATTGAAAAAGGACAGATTACACTTCACCCAGGAGGTATTCCTCATGGTCCTCACCCAGGCGCAATTGAACGAAGTGTTGGGAAAAAATCAACAGAAGAACTGGCTGTAATGATTGACCCTTTTAGCCCAGTTATGATTACCGAAGAAGCCATGAAACTTCAGGTTGATGACTATTACAAATCATGGAATCATTAATTTTTAAAACTTATTAAAATGAAAGATATAAAAAATGTAGAGTACGGATTAGAAAAGATTTTTGAAGGTGCTCAAGATTTTCTTCCTTTATTAGGAACAGATTACGTTGAATTGTACGTTGGAAACGCTAAACAAGCTGCACATTATTACAAAACAGCTTTTGGTTTTCAATCGTTTGCTTACAAAGGTTTAGAAACGGGTTGCAGAGAATACGCATCGTATGTAGTAAAACAAGATAAAATTAAATTGGTTTTAACTACACCTTTAAATTCAAAATCGCCAATTAACCAACATTTAGCTAAACATGGCGATGGAGTTAAAGTAATTGCTTTGTGGGTTGAAGATGCTAAAAAATCGTGGGAAGAAACCACTAAAAGAGGTGCAAAATCTTTTATGGAACCTACTACCGAAAAAGATGAGCATGGCGAAGTAATTCGCTCAGGTATTCATACTTATGGCGATACGGTTCATATTTTTGTGGAGCGTAAAAACTACAACGGCGTGTTTTTACCTGGTTATCAAGAATGGAAATCGGATTATAATCCAGAACCAACTGGATTAAAATTTATCGACCACATGGTAGGTAATGTGGGTTGGAACGAAATGAATCAATGGGTAAAATTTTATGAGGATGTAATGGGATTTGTAAATTTCCTTTCGTTTGATGATAAACAAATTCACACCGAATACTCGGCTTTGATGAGTAAGGTAATGAGTAACGGAAATGGAAGAATTAAATTTCCGATTAACGAACCAGCCGAAGGTAAAAAGAAATCGCAAATTGAAGAATATATCGATTTTTACGAAGGACCAGGAGCACAACATATTGCAGTAGCTACCAATGATATTATTAGTACTGTTAAAGCAATGCGTGCTAGAGGGGTAGAGTTTTTATCAACACCACCAGATGAATATTACAGAGCTGTGCCAAATAGATTATTGGCTCACAATCATAAATTAAGAGAAGACATTGAAACGCTTAAAGGCTTGGGTATTATGATTGATGCTGATGAAGAAGGCTATTTATTGCAAATATTTACAAAACCAGTAGAAGATAGACCAACACTATTTTTTGAAATTATTCAACGAATGGGAGCTAGAGGCTTTGGAGCTGGAAATTTTAAAGCATTGTTTGAATCGATTGAAAGAGAACAAGAAAAAAGAGGTACATTATAATAAACTAACCATATAAAACGAAATGATTATGAATAAAAAGAAACTTATAGCATTGGCAATTGTAGCAATTTTAATACTTCTGCCTTTTAGAATGGCTTTTATTAATTTTACAATTGAAACTGAATTTTTGCAAGTTATTGCCATGACAGTTGTAGTGTTGGGTTCAGTTGTAGCAGTTCTAATGTACAACCAAGGAGCTGAGGAAACTGAGCATCATTAAGGTAAATCAAAAAGGGGGCGATTTAAAAAATCGACCCCCTTTTTTTTGCACTAACTAAACTTGGAAATATAAGGGAACAACTAACTAACTATTTTATAGGAATATATGTTTTTATAGAATCTAACTGAGTAGTGGTTATGCCTTTAATGTCTAAACAATCCAAGCAAGTTAAACCACTTTCTAACATAATCCATTTATTTCTAACCATTTTTTTGTCGTAGGTATTGGTAACATTATCTACATCAAAAATCAATTCTTTTACCGATTCGTCTAAATAAACCACTTGATATAACGGAATGTATAATGTTAATTCTACTTGCTGACCTCTTATTTTATTTTCTTTTAAAGTAGAAAAATAATTGTCAAAAACTAAAGCCGAATCAGTTAATTGATAATTGTAGTTAATCATTCGGGTGTTTTTAATTGCTTCTTTAGAAGTACTTCCGTTTGATGATAACTTTAATTCTAGTATCATGCTATCCGTTTTGCTTTTTTCAATTTCTAAACGAACATCACTCATGTATAATGTTTCTTCCTCAATAGAAATGCTCGTTACTTTATCTTCTAAAATTCCTTTACCTGGTAATAATTCGTTAGGCGATTTTATCATTAAAGTGTGTTGGGTAGCTCCAATATGGTGAGTTTTTACAATTTCCTCATCAGATGATAATTCGGTGCCCATTTTAATTCCAACCAATGCACAAATAGAAATTCCGATAACAAACAATATAGACATGGTTAAGCCAACACTGTAGTGCATTTTTATTTTAAACAACAATTTAATTGCTAAATAAATTAGTGTAAGAATTGGAATACCAATAACTAATAATACACCTAAAATGGCTAAGTAATATTGATCTTGTGATACAAAAATAAGGTTAAAAAATTCTTGCGACTCAAAAGAAAACATTCCATCGCTGGATATAGAGAAAATGGTTTTTGAACCAAACAACATTCCTAAAAGTACAACCATCATAAAAGTTCCAACAATTAAAAAGGCAACCCCTAAAATTTTACCAACAATATTAAAAATACCAGTAAAAATGGTAGCAAGTGCACCAACTATATTTTCTAATACTGAACCTGCTTTTTTGGTAAACTTATTGGTATCTACATTTTTAAGATTATTGCTTACTTTATTGGCTTCTTCTTCAAACTTTTTACCAATGTTTTGGATATTGATAGGCTCACCTTTCATTTTAAGTTTGTCCGAAGCAGTTTTTGCTTCAGGCATTACTATCCATAAAATGATATAGGTTAGTAATCCAAATCCTAGAAAAAAGGCAGCAACAAAGAATAATCGAACCCAAACGGTATCTAAACCAATGTAAGCTCCTAATCCAGAACAAACTCCACCTAAGATTCTATCGTCAGGGTTTCTGAATAATTTTTTATCACTTTTCACATAAGTTTCGTTTGAAAACGATTGTGATTGTTCTTCATCTTCAGTAATGTATTGTTCGGGTTTTCCCATAACATTAATCACATTTTCAACATCTGAAGCTGTAATTACTTGATTTTTTTCGCTCATCATACCGCTAAAAAGTTCGGCAATACGAGATTCGATGTCGAGCATAATTTCTTCTCTTTCTTCAGAGTTATTGAAATAGCTCTTTATTTTATTTAAATAGTTTTTCAGCGTATCGTAGGCATCAACCTCAATATGGAAAACTATTCCGCTTATGTTAACTGTTAATGTTTGATTCATGACTTGTTTAGTTTAGTTCGTTATTTTTTAATTTTTCTAGTTAATTCTACGGCTTCAACTAATTCGTTCCAAGTATTAGCCAATTCGTTTAAAAAACGGGTGCCTTTTTCGGTAAGATGATAATACTTACGTGGCGGTCCTGATGTTGATTCTTCCCAACGGTAAGAAAGCAATTCGGCATTTTTTAATCGAGTAAGTAGTGGGTAAAGAGTGCCTTCAACTACTATTAATTTACCTTCTTTTAGGTGGTCAATTATTTCGGATGGGTATGCTTCACCATTGTTGAGAATTGAAAGTATGCAGTATTCTAGCACACCTTTTCTCATTTGGGCTTGTGTGTTTTCGATATTCATGGATTAAAGAATTTTAAAATTTATATCAATAAAATAAGTGGTGTTTTTTTCTAACGAACATACATCTTTATCCATTTTACCAAATTGGGTTTTGATGTATTCTTTTATCTCTTCATTTTTTCCCGAGATGTTTTGAATTTCGATAACATCGTTTTCGTTAATTACAAATTCAACTTTTATTGTTCCAGTGTTCGATTTCTTTTTTAAGTATTCTGGTAATCGAAGTTGTTTTTCTAATTTGTTTTTAAACGTACAGTTGTCGTCGTTTAATTTGGCTGCTGTATTTCCGAAGCTTATTATTGAAACGCTTACGAACAATACTAATAAAATTAATTTCTTCATGATATTTAGTTTTTAAATGTTTAACATATTAATTTACATTGCAAAGATATATATAAAAGATAATACCATGCAATACATAGTAGTAAAATAAATAGTAAGTTATTGAAAATCAATTAAATTAATTTTATAGTAAATATTTTTTATTAGATATAAAAGAGAAAAAATGTTATTTACTTTTAAAAACAAAGTAAATTAAAGCTAAAAGAGAAAATATTCCAGCTAACCACATTAACGCAACAGTAGTATAAGCAGCACCCATAACTCCGTACAAATTAATAAAATAAACCCCAGCTATTACATTAATAATTAAAATGATAAATGAAAAAAATGCGTTAACCTTTGGCCAACCAATAACTGAAAGGATATTGCCTAATGGGTTTCGGAACAACAATGCTCCAACAACACCTATTGAAAAAATAAACATCAGGTTATTGTCGTTTTGGTATTCTTTTCCAAAAATTCTAAGCATGTCGTTGGAGAAGAAATAAAATAACAATAGCACTCCAAAACTTATAACTCCCATAATTTTAAGATAGTTTAGGTAATAGTTCCAAACCTCTTTTTTATTGTTAATGGCTTTTTGTGCGAGTTGAACAAAGTCGGTATTGATAATAGCTACAGGTAAAACCAATAAACTAAATGGAATGATGTTAGAAGTTTTGTATTGAGCAATTTGTTCGGCATTTTTAACCATGTTTCCGATTAATATAACGTCGACCGCAAACAATAATTGCGACAACATTCCTCCTAAACTCATGTAAAATCCATAACTTAAAAACTCTTTTGTACTGTGTTGAGGTTTAAGCTCTTTATTGTAGGAAAAAAGTTTGAGTTTATAGATGAGGTAAATACCATAAATTAATGGTGATAAAATTAATGCAGAAACATAGCCCCAGCTACCGAATAAGTAAGTAAGGGGTATTGCAAATGCTAAAAGCAACAGGTTGTTGTTATTGCTTATGTCGGCATATAATTTATTTAATCCAATTATTCGGGCATATATTGAAATGGTATCGATAATTAATAAAGTAACCAACTGAAAACTTAAAATAACCAAATACAAAAAGCTATTTTTAATATTAGAAATTATAAATGGGGAAAAAGCGATTAGTATTACGATAAGTATAGAAGAAAACAATAAACCTTTAAATAAAATTCGATTGAAATAGTATTTTTTTAGCTGTTGAGAGGTTGAAATAGAGCCATATCGAAGAAAACCTTGATAAATTCCAAAACCTTTAAATGGAGCAATAAATGCAATAATAGTAATGGCATAAACTAAAAAGCCATATTCTTCTTTTGGAATAACACGAATAATGTAAACAGAAATAATAAATGAAATGAGTTTAGTAAAAAATGAAGAAAAAACAATTCTTCCTCCTTTACGCTCTAAAAATGATTTTATGAATTGTATGTTCGACAAAGTATTTATTTTAATTTCTATTTTTTTACTCACCCCAGCCACATTTTCAATGTGTCTTTCCCCTCTCTTTCAAGAGAGGGGTTAGGGGAGAGTTGGTCAAATGTTTAAAATCTTTTTGTAAATTTCTAAAAACTGCTTGCCAACACTATTGTAACTGTATTTATTAGCCGCATCGTTGGCAATTTTTGTATGGTTGTAACCGCCTAAATTGTCCAACAGCTGATTTAACTCCTTTAACAATGTTTTATTGTCAGCAGCAGGAATTACCACTCCGTTAGTAGTATCAACCATTTCGGCAGTGCCACCAACATTAGAGGTTAACACTGGCAAACCACAAACTAATGCCTCAGCAATTACACATGGTAGATTTTCGTAGTTGCTATACAACAAAAACAAATCGTGGGTTCGCATTAATTCTGCAATTTCCTCATAACTTTTTGCTCCTTCAATGTTATATAGATGCTTTGGAATTTGAATGTTTTCTGCATATCGAATAAAATATTCATAATCGCCATCACCAATAATACTGATAAAAAAATCATCACGAATTTTGCTCAACTCTTTTATGGTGTCTATAATTCCAGTGATGTTCTTGTGTTCGTTTTTTAAATTAGAGACATGTAGAATTTTTTTCTCTAGTGCTTTTTCTCGGTAGTTGAAAACAGAAGTATCCACCACATTTGGAACTACCTCATAATTTGGGTTTGATGAAATAACTTTTATGGCATTCATTAAATCATCAGAAACAGGACAAATTGTTGCAGCTTCATTAAAAGTTTTAGCAGCCATTTTTTTTATCAAAAATGGTAATGCTGCGACAAACGATTTTTGTAGTGCAGTCCAGTGTTCTGTAATTATATAAGGAATGTTGTATTTTCTTTTAAGGTACAAAGCAAAATTCCCTGCAGGGAAAACAACATTTAAGTGAGTGATATCAATTTTACCTAACTTTTCAACTATTCTATTGTAGCCTAGAAGATGAGCTTGATGTCTTACATTAAGTTTTTTAAGGTGAGAGAGGATGGGAATGTTGCTGTTTATTTTTCTGTAATAAACAAAAACCTCTAAAACACCATTTACTGTTTGTTCTTCTAAAATGAAATCTTCTGTTTGATTATTTGCTATAATGTGCAATGCTGCAACATTACAATGTTGGGCAACAGCAAAAGCATGTTGTTGAATAAAATTACCATTCTTAGGTAATAAGTTGTTTGGGTACCAAGAGGCAAGAAAAAGGATATTTAACTTTTTATCCGTCAAAATCTGATTTTTTATAGTAACGATAAAAGTAGTAATTATATTAAATAAAAATAGGTAGCTTTTGGGCTACCTGTTTTTATTTCTTTTCATTAAATTTCTAGGTTTGCATACCGCCACAAACATTCAGTGTTTGTCCGGTAACGTACAACGATAAGTCGGAGGCCAAAAATAAAGCAGCGTTTGCTACGTCTTCTGGAGTTCCAGGTCTTTTCATCGGTATATCTTCAATCCAACCTTTCATTATATCTTGGTTTAATTGAGCAGTCATTTCAGTTTCTATAAAACCAGGGCAAATGGCATTGCAACGAATGTTTCTTGAGCCTAATTCTTGAGCTATAGATTTGGTAAAACCAATTGCTCCAGCTTTAGATGCAGCATAATTTGATTGACCAGCATTTCCTTCAATACCAACAACAGAACTCATGTTAATAATAGAACCAGAGCGTTGTCCTAATAATGTTTTTAATGATGCTTTGGTAATGTTAAATACCGATTTTAAGTTGGTGTTGATTACGTCGTCCCAATTTTCTTCACTCATTCTCATGAGAAGTCCATCTCTAGTAATGCCAGCGTTGTTAACAATTACATCAATTCGTCCAAATTCTGCAACTACATCAGCAATAAATTGTTCAGCTTGTTTAAAATCGGCAGCATTTGATTTATATCCTTTTGCTTTTACACCAAAACCATTAAGTGTTTTCTCAACTTCTTTAGCTTGTTCTTCAGAAGAAACATAAGTAAAAGCAATTTGAGCACCATGTTTAGCAAAAACTTCGGCAACACCTTTTCCAATTCCTCGAGTTGCACCTGTAATTATTGCTACTTTACCTTCTAGTAATTTCATAAATAGTTGTAAGTTTAGAATTATAAGTTTTGAGTTGTCTTACTGACGACTGAAAACTGACAACTGTGAACCAATATTTAAGCAGTAACATTCATTAATTTAGCCATTGCTTCGCCTATTTCAGCAGGAGAATCAACCACGGTTATACCACATTCTCTCATGATTCTTTTTTTAGCTTGAGCTGTATCATTTTCACCACCTACAATTGCACCAGCGTGTCCCATGGTTCTACCAGCAGGAGCAGTTTCTCCAGCAATAAAACCTACAACTGGTTTTGTTCCATTAGCTTTAATCCAGTTAGCAGCATTTGCCTCTAGGTTACCACCAATTTCACCAATCATTACAATACCATCAGTTTCAGGGTCTTTCATAAACAATTCAATAGCTTCTTGAGTAGTAGTTCCAATAATTGGATCACCACCAATACCAATAGCAGTAGAAATTCCTAAACCAGCTTTAGATACTTGGTCGGCAGCTTCATAAGTTAATGTTCCAGATTTTGAAACAATACCAATTTTACCTTTTTTGAAGATAAATCCTGGCATGATACCAATTTTAGCTTCTCCAGCAGTAATAATACCAGGACAGTTTGGACCAATTAATCTACACTCTTTTGATTTTAAATATTCTTTTACAGGAATCATGTCTTTTACAGGAATTCCTTCTGTAATACAAACAATAACTTTAATACCAGCATCAGCAGCTTCTAAAATTGCGTCGGCAGCAAAAGCCGGTGGTACAAAAATAATTGAAACATCGGCACCAGTAGTTTTTACAGCATCTTGTACCGTGTTAAATACAGGTTTGTCTAAATGTTTTGAACCACCTTTTCCAGGGGTAACACCACCAACTACATTTGTTCCGTACTCAATCATTTGACCAGCATGGAAAGTTCCTTCGCTACCTGTAAAACCTTGAACAATTACTTTTGAATTTTTATTTACTAATATACTCATGACAATATTTTTTTATGAATTTAATTTAGGGTTTTCAAAGGTAGAATTTTATAATTAAAAATAATAGTGGTTATTGTTTTTTTATTAATCTCTTCGACCCAATAATGAAACGTAATACATTAAAGTTGCTAAAGAGCCAATTGCAGCAACAACATAGGTTGAAGCAGCCCATTTTAATGCATCTTTTGCATTATCGTATTCAGAAGAGTTAACAATGCCGTTGGTTCTTATCCAAACTAAAGCACGATTACTAGCGTCAAATTCAACAGGAAGTGTAACTAAACTGAATGTAGTAATTACTGCATAAGCTGCTATAATTACATACAAAATGATATCAAAAGGAATGGCATTATAAAGAAAGTAACCTCCAAAAATAGAAACCATTACAATAATGTTGATTATTTTACCACTAGCATTTTGCAATGGAACTAAAGCCGAACGAAGTTTTAACATGCTATATGCAGTTGCATGTTGCACGGCGTGTCCGCACTCGTGAGCAGCAATAGCAGCTGCAGCAGCGTTTCTTCCTTCGTACACTTCAGGACTCAAGTTTACAGTTTTGTTCAACGGATTGTAGTGGTCGGTAAGTTTACCAGGAACCGATTCTACTTTTACATCATAAATACCGTGTTGTTTGAGCATTTTTTCAGCAATTTCTTTCCCACTCAAGTTGGTTGATAATGGAATTTTTGAATACTTGTTAAATTTAGATTTTAACATTTGACTAACGGCTAAGCCAATTAGCATAAATACAATACCGATAATAAATGCAGGACTTGTGAACATATTTTAAATTTTTAAGTGAATAGTAATTAGTGAATAGTAATTAGTTTTTTTGATTCTTATTTTTTAAACTGAGAACTGAAAACTGAGAACTTTTTTTACGACAATTTGTGGGATATTAACGCAATAAACTCTTTCCGTGTACTGTCTTTTTCAAATGCTCCAGTAAATGATGAAGTGGTGGTAACCGAATTTTGCTTTTGTATTCCACGCATTTGCATACACATGTGTTGAGCTTCAATTACAACAGCAACACCAAGCGGATTAAGTGTTTTTTGGATACAATCTTTTATTTGGTCGGTTAACCTTTCTTGAACTTGTAATCTTCTTGCAAAAGCATCTACCACACGAGGTATTTTACTTAAACCAACAATGTGCCCGTTTGGAATATAAGCAATGTGAGCTTTACCAAAAAATGGAAGCATGTGGTGTTCGCACATGGAGTAAATTTCAATATCTTTAACAATAACCATTTGACTATGGTCCTCTTTAAACATGGCTGATTTTAAAATTTCATCGGGGTTTAAATCGTAACCATGTGTTAAAAATTGCATGGCTTTAGCCACTCGTTCTGGTGTTTTTTCTAAACCTTCGCGATGAACATCTTCACCTAAATGTTCAATAATTTTTGAGTAATGAGTTGAAATAACATTGATTTTATCTTCGTTGTATTGCTCAATTTTTTCGTAGCCGTCCATGTTATTTTCGTTCATCATGTTTTTATTAATTTCTGTCATAATTTTTAATTTTTCCCGAAATATTCTACCGAGTTGTTTTCTGTTTCAACCACTTTTACACTATGTAAAGAGCAATTTAATTTAATAATATCTTCTTCAATTTCTTCCCAAATGGCAATAGCAATGTTTTCAGAGGTTGGAATTCTGTTTTTCATAAAAGGCACTTCAAGATTAAGGTTTTTGTGATCGGCTTGTTCAGTAATTTTGGTACGAACAATTTTGCTCAACTGTTTTAAATTAATAACAAAACCTGTTTCTGGATTTGGTTCACCTTTTATGGTTACAAAAATCTCGTAATTATGTCCGTGCCAATTGGGGTTTGAACATTTTCCAAACACTTCGAAATTTTGCTCATTAGTCCATTCTGGTTTGAATAACCGGTGTGCAGCATTAAAGCGTTCTCTTCTTGTTAAAAATACCATAGTGCAAATTTACGGCTTAAACTCTATTAAAAACTCAGAAAAAATGTTAATTTATTTCTCGTTCAATAACATCTAAATACAAGGCTTCTTTTTTTTCTTTAAGTAATACAAAGTTTTAATGACTAACCCATAAACTTGGGTCTGGTATTGTCTCAACATAGCTACTTGATAAAAATATTATTATTGCCATTATTAATATAACCATAAATAGAAACACAATAACTCGCCTAATTAAAATCTCTTTTTGTTTACTAAGAAATATTCTAATAAATAATATTAATGAGTGTAAGAAATAAGTTAAACAAAACAACATAAATGCAGGATAGAATGCATCTACATTATTCATCATTTTTATTGCATAAACATAAAATAGAAGAAAAAAATAAGCACTACTTAAAAATAAGTTAAACAATATTGATTTTAAAATTTTCATCATTTAATATTTTTATATAAGCTACTCCTAGTTTTTATTTTGGTTAACTAATTTCTTATAAATGTTAATATTCAAGACTATTAATAAGAATAGTGTTTAATGATTTTCCCGTTCAATAACATCTAGATATAAGTCTTCTACTTTTTTTCTTGCCCAAGGTGTTTGTCTTAAAAATTTAAGGCTCGATTTGATGCTTGGATTTTTCTTAAAACAATTCAAATTGATGTGTGTACTCAATTTTTCAAAACCATAATAATCGACCAAATAGTTTAGCATTATTTCTAAGGTTTTTCCGTGAAGAGGATTGTTGGGTTGTGTCATCTTTTTTTTGTTTCTCGCAGATGTAGCGGATTAACGCAGATTTTTTTGTTTAAAACTAATCACTAATCACCAATTACTTAAACTTACCATTGATGAGCTTCTTCATCGAACCATTTTCCTTGGCAACGCAACACTTGCTCAATAATATCTCTAACGCAACCTTTTCCACCATTTTTATCAGAAATATAGTGTGCAATATTTTTAATTTCAATTGCAGCATCTTTAGGGCAGGTTGCTACACCAGATTTCAGCATTACATGATAATCAGGAATATCATCACCCATGTAAAGTACATGCTCTTTGTTTATGTTTTTTGTTTTCAGGTAGTTTTCAAAAACTTCAATTTTATTACTTGATTTTAAATATACATCAGTAATTCCTAATCCGTTTAATCGAAGTCGAACAGTTTCGGAGCTTCCTCCAGAAATAATTGCAATGTTATAACCTTTTTTTACAGCATACTGTAAGGCATAACCGTCTTTAATATTCATTGTTCTTATTTGGTCGCCATCAGGAAAAATGGTAATCATTCCGTCGGTTAATACACCATCAATATCAAAAATGAAAGTGTTTATTTTTGGTAAAAGTTCTTTGAAATTACTCATTTTTAAATTGTTTGAAGTTAGAAGACCGAAGTCCGAAATTTTTTTAGCTAGTTACTAATTACTATTCACTAATTACTCAAAATATTCTCTGTTACTAAGCGGTAAATTTCTTGATATTTTTTTTGATTGTCGAGCAAAGCTAAATGTTTTTCAATAGTTTTAACGTCGTTTCGCTTGGCTGGTCCAGTTTGTGCTTCTAAAGGAGTTTGGTTTACAATTTTATTTGCTGTTTCAACAATTAACGGTTTTAAAATATCAAAATTAAGTTGGTTTTGCTGGCAAATATCGAAAGCTATTTGATACATGTTGTTGCTAAAATTACATGCAAAAACGGCAGCTAAATGTAATGACTTGCGTTGTTCTGAATTAACATGATATACTTTATCAGAGAGCTGTTTCGTTATTTTTTCGATTACTTTTAAGTTGGCAGAAGTATTTGCTTCTAAACAAAAAGGAATGTGTTTAAAATCAACAGCAATTTTTTTACTAAAAGTTTGCAACGGGTAAAAAATACCAAAATGTTGAAACTGTTTTTTTGAAAACGATTCTAAATTTACTGAACCTGAAGTATGTACCAACAATTTATCCTTAAATGGAAATTGGTTTATAATGTTTTCGATAGCATCATCAGGAACAGCAATTATGTATAAATCGGCATTGTTGCTTAATTGCGACATCGACTCGATGGGTTGGGCATTAACTTTTTTTGCTAACGAATTGGCATTTTTAAACGATTTGCTAAAAACTTGTTTAATGGAAAAATTGTTTCGAAATAAAGCTATTGCTAAATGAGAGGCTACATTTCCTGAACCAATAAAACTTATGTTTTTAATCTCTTTCAATAAAGTTGTTTTAATCCCTTTTATGGAACAAAATTAGTTAATTTTGTGGTCATAAAACTTATTAAAATATGCTTACTTCCATTAAAAATATATTATTCTCAACACGTTTAACAGCTGTGTTGCTTTTTATTTTCGGTGTTGCAATTGGTGCTGCAACCTTTATTGAAAACGATTTTGGTACACCAGCCGCAAAAGCCGTAATTTTTAATACACGTTGGATGGAGTTGATTATGTTATTGTTAACCATTAACCTAATTGGCAATATTTTTAAATACAACATGTTTCAAAAATCAAAACTTGCTATTTTAACTTTTCACGTTGCTTTTATTTTAGTGCTGATTGGAGCTGCAATTACCAGATACATTGGTTTTGAAGGATTGATGCACATTAGAGAAGGCGAGCAGAGCAACGTAATTGTTTCGGAGCAAACCTTTTTGCAATTTAAGGTTGACGACCAAAAAATGCAATATTCATTTGATAAACCTTTATTGCTAAATCCTTTATACAACGAAAAGTTTGATATCAATTTTAATTTTGAAGGAAAAGAAATCAATGTAAAATATAAAGATTTTATTCCAAATTCTGTTGATACCGTTGTGCCAGTTGAAAACGGTAAAAAAATGCTTGAAATTGTAACTGTTGAAGAAGGAGGTAGAGTTTCTCGATTTATAGAAAGTGGAACCACCAAGTTTTTTGGCGATTTTCCTGTGGCATATAATGATACTACTTTGTCGGAAGCAATAAAAATTAACGAAACTACTAATGGATTAACGGTACTGTCGCCTTATGATATACAGTATTTAAGCATGGACGACCAATCAACAGGAGTTTTGATTAGAGATTCTATTCAGGAATTTAAAAACAGACGATTGTATTCGGTTGGTGGAGTTCAATTGGTTTTCAAAGAACTTCACGAAAGTGTAGAAATACAGAAAATTACTGCACCAAAAGACGTGAGAGGCGAAGATGCTTTGGTAGTTGATGTAATTTGCAACAATAAAAAAAATGAGGTAACACTTTTTGGCGGTAAAGGTTATACTTCTCGTAACACTATCTTTCAGATGGAAGGACTTAATTTTTCAATGGCTTACGGTTCGAAAGAGATTTTAGTGCCGTTTGAAATTAAACTCGATAATTTTATTTTGGCTAAATACCCAGGCTCTATGAGCCCATCTTCATACGAAAGTGAAGTAACACTTATCGACAATAGAAATGGAGGTAAAAAGTTTTCGCAACGCATTTACATGAATAATGTGTTAGATTACGATGGATATCGTTTTTTCCAATCTTCATACGATAAAGATGAATTAGGAACTGTACTTTCTGTAAACCACGATTTTTGGGGAACTTTAATAACTTATATTGGCTACTTTTTATTAATTGTTGGAATGGCTTTAACCTTGGTTTCAAAAAAATCGAGATTCAATACCTTGCGTAAATCTATTAACAAAATTAGAGCCCGAAGAGAAGCTGCAACTTTATTGTTGTTACTTTTTACTTTAGGTACAGTTTCGGCTCAACACGATACACCGCACCAAGCTAACGAGTTTGTAGTTATCGACGAACAACATGCCGAAAAATTTGGGAAATTATTGGTACAAGATGCTGGAGGTAGAATAAAACCAATACAAACCATGGCATCAGAAATGTTACGAAAAGTAACACGTAAGGAGCAATTTAACAACATGAATGCCAATCAGGTAATGCTTAGCATGATGTATAATCCTGGCTATTGGCAAAAACAACCCATGATTAAGGTTAATCATCCAGATTTGGAAAAGAAGTTGAAAGCAGAAAACAAATATGTTTCATTTCTTAATTTTTTCGATAAAGATTTTCAATACATTATTGCAAAAGATGCTGATGAAGCCAACAGAAAAAAACCAGCAGAACGAACAAAATACGACAAAGAAGTAATTGCAGTTGATGAGCGAGCAAACATTTGTTTTATGGTGTATCAAGGAGCCATGTTGCGTATTTTTCCGAAAGCAAACGACGAAAACAATACGTGGTTTACCAGTTTAGATTATAAAAATTTTACCTCACACGATTCCATTTTTGTTAAATCGATAGTACCTTTTTATTTTGCTTCCATTAGCGAATCTTTTGAGGCAAAAAAATGGCAAGTGGCTGATAGTATTTTAAACCACATCGTTGATTTTCAGCAAAAGTTTGGAAAAGCTGTAATTCCTGAGCAATCGAAAATTGATGCCGAAATCATGTACAACAAAATAAACATTTTTGAGCGGTTGTTTCAATATTACCTGTATGTTGGTTTGTTGATGCTCATCTTTTTGTTTATGGACATTTTTGGTGCTAAAAAATGGAAGAAAAATACGGTAAAAGGATTGTCGTACATTTTGTTTGGATTATTTATTTTACACACGGTTGGTCTTGCAGTGCGTTGGTATATTTCGGGACATGCACCTTGGAGTAATGGCTACGAATCGATGATTTACATTGGTTGGGCAACCATTTTTGCTGGGTTTTTATTCTCTCGAACTTCAAAAATGACCTTGGCAGCAACAGCTATTTTAACAGCTTTAATTTTAATGGTGGCTCATTTAAACTGGCTCGACCCAGAAATTACACCATTGGTTCCAGTATTAAAATCATATTGGTTAATGATTCATGTGGCTATTATCACAGGTAGTTACGGTTTCTTAGGTTTGGGTGCTTTACTCGGATTCATGAACCTGATTTTAATGATACTTAAAACCAATAAAAACAAAGAGAACATTACTGATACCATAAAAGAATTGACTTACATTAATGAAATGACACTCACCGTTGGTGTTTTTATGGCAACAGTTGGAACATTTCTGGGAGGTGTTTGGGCAAACGAAAGTTGGGGTCGCTACTGGGGTTGGGACCCGAAAGAAACTTGGGCATTGGTAATTGTATTGATTTATGCCATGATTTTACACTTGCGTTTTATTCCTAAAGCTAATGGAAAATACTTGTTTAATTTACTTTCTGTTTTAGGGTTTAGCACTGTTATCATGACTTATTTTGGAGTGAATTATTACCTGTCAGGATTACACTCTTATGCCAAAGGCGACCCAGTTCCAATTCCAACATTTGTTCCTGTAACGGTTGTAGTTATTTTGGTTATTGGTGCTATCGCTTATTATAGAAATAAAAAATCGGAAGTAATTTCTGACTAATCACTAGTCACTAATTACTAATCACTATTTTTTTAATACTTTTAACCGAGTAAAATTCTTTTTATGAAGAGATCTTGGTTGCTTATCGCTTTATTTTTTGTGTTTGCTGTTGGCTTGTCTGCCCAATCGCAAAAGCAATTGATAAAAGTTGGCGACCAGCTTTTTGCTGAAGGCGATTTTTATGGAGCAAGCAAGTGGTACAAAGACGCCATGGACTTAGATTCGGCTTACCTCGATGTGGTATATAAATATGCCGAATCGTTGCGTTTGTACAACGATTATGCTAAAGCAGAAAAATATTACCTTAAAATTTACCGACAAGATATGGGTAAACTTTACCCTATGGCTCCTTTTTGGTATTCAACCATGCTGAAATATAACGGAAATTACAACGAAGCAAAGAAAACCTTTAAACGAGCTAAACGATTTTTTCAGAACGATAAAAAGGGTTTTTATTACCAAAAAGTAAATCAAGAAATAAAATCGTGCGAAACAGCCATTCAGCTTCGAAAAGATTCGTTGCCACTGGATATTAAAAACATTGGAAATTCAATAAATACATACGATAGCGAATTGGGTGCTACATTGTTGAATGATTCGTTACTTGTTTATTCTTCGTTACGCGACGAAAAAATGAAAGAAAACAATGAAGTTACCGATACTTCCTATTACTTAATGAAATTGTTTAGAGGAAGCAAATCAGGCGATAAATGGTTTGCAGAGAATAAGTTGGAAGAAAAGATAAATGAAAAGGGTTTCCATGTGGCTAACGGCTGCATGAATCCAAAAGGAGATGTGTTTTATTACAACAAATGCGATAGAAACCTGCATTGTAAGATTTTTGCTATTCCTTATGTAGATAGCAATTTTGGAACAGCTTTTGAAATAACAGCGGTTAATCATTCGGTTGCAACCACTACTCAGCCTTATGTTACTGAAATAAATGGAAAAGAAGTATTGTTTTTTTCATCAAACCGAGAAGGCGGTCAAGGCATGATGGACATTTGGTATAGCATTAACGAAAACGGGCAATTTCAATCGCCAAAAAATATGGGAAATGTGGTAAATTCTATTGAAGATGAAATTACGCCATTTTACGATACAAAAGATTCTACCTTGTATTTTAGCTCCAATTGGCACGAAGGCTTAGGTGGGTTTGATATTTTTAGTTTAAAAACCGATTTAAAAACGGTCGGAAAAGTAAAAAATGTAGGTTATCCGTTAAACACCAGCACCAACGATTTTTATTACTCCATTAAAAACAACATTGCTTTACTTACATCAAACAGAAAAGGCTCTTATACCAAAAAAGGAGAAACCTGCTGCAATGATGTGTATTACTACGAAATTCCCGATACCATAAAAACTACTTTTACCACTTTAGAAGAACTCAATAGGTATTTACCCGTTAGGTTGTATTTCCATAACGATCATCCAAATCCGCGTTCGCGAGATACATTAACCAATTTAAATTATTTAACAACGTACAAAGAATATACTCGTCTTTATCCCGAATACAAAAGAGAATTTTCTAACGGACTAAAAGGTGCCGAAAAAGATGATGCCTTGGTTGATATTGAAGATTTGTTTAGCAGCTACATCGATAAAGGGGCAAAAGATTTAGAACTATTTACTCCGCTATTGTTAAAAGAGTTAGATGCAGGAAAGCAAGTAACCTTAACCATTAAAGGATTTGCTAGTCCACTTTCAAAATCGGATTACAATGTAAATCTTACTTTACGAAGAATATCGAGTTTAATTAATTACTTGAGCGAATACGAAAACGGCAGAATTTTACCTTACATCAATAAAACAGCTGAAAATGGTGGAGAACTCAATTTTGTTAAAGTTCCTTTTGGCGAATACCAATCAAAAGAAATAAGTGATAATTTGGAAGACAAACGAAACTCGGTTTATAGTCCTGGAGCAGCAGTAGAGCGTAAAATAGAAATCATAGCCATAGCTGTTACCGATACAGTTGGGGTTGCACTAGATGGCTCTGAACTAGAAAAATTACCCTTGTTGACATTTAAAGACACCACACTTGTTTTTGAAGCTAATGAGCTAGAGAAGAAATTTAACATCATTAACAATGGCGAAGCTCCGCTCAAATTATTTGCAGCCGAATGTTCTGTTGAAGGGTTTGAAGTGGTGTTTCCAACAGAAGCAATCAACACCTTTGAACCAACTTCTATTAGTATTAAGAGGATTAATACAACTTTAACAGGAAGTTTTTCGGTTACTTTTTTAACGAATGGTATCCCCAATAGAATAACTAAGGAGTTACATATAAAGTAACTTTCTTTGCAGTTTTTAATGTTTAATTTCTAGAATGTAATCCAAACGAATTTCCTTCGGTATCCATACAAATAGCACAGAAGCCATAATCACCTATAGGAAACTTTGGTTGTAACACTTTGCCTCCAGCAGCTTCTACTCTGTTTTGTTCTTGGGTACAGTCTTCAGTAGCAAAATAAATTAAGGTGCCGCCAGAACCTGGTTTAGTCATGTTGTCTTTAACCAAAGCACCATTTGCATTTGGAGCTCCTTCAACATAAGGAAAACAAGCCATTTGCATTTCATCCATGCCTGATGGGCTTGGTAAGTCGGTTAATTCCATTTGTAAAACAGTGCTGTAAAATGCTTTTGCTCTGTTCATGTCGTTCACGTATAGTTCGAACCATGTTACTACGTTTGATGTTAAGCTCATATTCGTTTATTTTATGTTTCTAGATAAGTTTTCTTCGACTCTAAATTTAACTATTTTGGTAATTAAATCGACAGGTATAGGTTGGTTTATTGGAAATTGGACAGCACCTTTGGAGTTTTTAAACAAAGAGATTTCTTCCTTAAAAGCATTTAAACCTGATGGGGCAGGATAAAAACCTATATGGTTTTTATATGCAGCAAAATGAACCAAATTGCCTTTCAAATAAAAAGTTGGCATGGCATAACTTATTTTCTCTGTTGCATCAGGTGCTGCTTCTCGAATGGTTTTTCTAAGTAGGTTTAGTATAGATTGAACCTCTTCTGGAAAACCAAGAATATAGTTGTTTATTTCCATATTCATTTTTTATTGGTTTTAAACTTAAAAAATCAGTGCATTATCTTAAAAACCATTTCTTTCATTAATTCGCCACTGCTGGTTGATGAATTGTCAACTCCTTTTGATTTGAGGTCGTATTCTCGAAGGTATTCAATTACCTTAACAGCTTTTTTTATGGGATAATTTTTAGCTGCCGTTTGGTATTCGCCAACAAAAAATGGGTTAATGCCCAATTGAGAAGCAATGTTTTTGTTCGATTTATCTGCTGTGTAATGATAAATTAATATTTTGGTAAAAAAGCCGTAAAGCGTAGATATAACTACTTGTATTGGATGTTCTTTTTCGTTTTTAGCAAAATAATGTACAATTTCATTTGTTTTATAAACATTAAGCGAACCAATAGTTTTAGTCAACTCAAAAATATTAAAATCCTTACTGATGCCCACATTTTGCTCCACATGTTCAGGAGTAATGGTTGTTCCTTCAGGTACATTTATGGTAAGTTTTTCAATTTCGTTGGCTAATTTACTCAAATCGTTGCCTAAAAATTCGGATAACAAAGCACAAGCTTTTGGGTTAATGGAATATCCTTTATCTTTTAAAAAGTTGGTAATCCAATCGGGTATTTGGTTGTCGTATAGTTTTTTGGTTTCTAAAACAACTGCTTTTGCTTTAATTTTTTTAGAAATAGCTTTGCGTCCGTCAAGCCCTTTGTATTTAAAGCAAAATACCAAAATTGTTGATGGTGTAGGTTGATTTAAATATTGTTCTAATAAATCAAGTTCTTTTTCTAAATTTTGAGCTTCTTTAATAATCACCACGTTGTGGTTTGCCATCATGGGGTAGCGTTTTGCTTCGCTAATAATGGTTAGCATATCGGTTTCTTTGCCGTAAAGTATGGTTTGATTAAACTCTTTTTCGTTAGCGTCTAATACATTTTTTTCAATATAATCGGCAATTAAATCAATGTAATAAGCTTCCTCACCACACAAAAAGTAGATGGGGTGATACACCTTGTTTTTTAAATCTTTGAGTATAACTTGGTAATCCATTAATCTTCGTAATTGAATTTAAGGTGTTTTACACTTAATCCGTGGTCTTTAATTTCTTTTAACGATTGTATCCCAATTTCAATGTGTTTACGAACATAATTGGTGGTAATTACTTGGTCGCTTTTTTCGGTTTTTACTCCATCGGGCACCATGGGTTGGTCGGAAACCAATAGCAGTGCTCCTGTAGGTATTTTATTAGCAAATCCCGTAATAAATAAGGTTGCCGTTTCCATATCTACTGCCATTGCACGAATTTTTCTTAGGTAGTCTTTAAATTCATCATCGTGTTCCCACACCCTGCGGTTGGTGGTGTACACTGTTCCTGTCCAATAATCTAACTCAAATTCTCTAATGGTGGTTGAAACCGCTCGTTGAAGGGTAAATGCAGGTAATGCAGGCACTTCTTTTGGAAAATAATCGTCAGATGTTCCATCGCCTCTTATGGCTGCAATGGGTAAAATAAAATCGCCCAATTGATTTTTCTTTTTTAGTCCGCCACATTTGCCTAAAAACAAACAAGCTTTTGGAGCAACAGCACTCAATAAATCCATAATGGTAGCGGCATTGGCACTTCCCATGCTAAAATTGATAATGGTAATACCATCGGCTGTAGCATTTGGCATAGCTTTGTCTTTGCCTTTAACTTCTACATTATTTATTTCGGCAAAAAGCTCAACATAATTGTTGAAGTTGGTTAAAAGAATGTATTTTCCAAAATCTTCGATGGATGTGCCAGTGTAACGTGGTAGCCAGTTTTGTACTATTTCTTCTTTGGTTCGCATGATGTTTTTTTTATTGTACTAAGTTAGTTTAAAGTTTGTAAAGTTTAAAGTTCGTAAAGTTTAAAGTTTAAAGTTTAAAGTTCGTAAAGTTGAAATTAAATATGAGATTAGAAATGTAAAATAAGAAAGAGTCAAAAAAGAAAAGGAAAAAATTTGCGTAAATCGGCGAAATCTGCGGGAGATAAATATAAACTTAATAAAGTAGAAAGTTGATAAATTAGTTATGCTTAACTTCGTTAAAAATGTTTTCTTATGAAGGTACTTCACTTTTTTGTTTTAGCTTTTTTGTTTCCAATTTTGAGTTTCTCGCAAAACCAATCGGAATTTTTGCCCAATACCATCATTATAAAAGTAAAAGAGGCTTATCGAAACAACTGTTCAGCTAACGCAATAAACCATGCCGATTTTAATCAGCTTTCAAATAACATTGGAATAACCGAAGTAAAAAAGATTTTCCCGAACCATAAAAAAGAAACCAATGAACGCTTTGTTGATTTATCGTTGATTTATCAAATTACGTATGCCAAAGCTTTTAACGAATTGGAGTTGGCTAAAAAAATTAGTCGATTACCGTTTGTCGAATATGCCGAACCATATGTGTTGCCTCAAGCATTTTATACCCCAAACGACCCAATTATTTCAGATTCAGTTAAAATTTGGCACTTAATAAAAATTAATGCGTTTAGTGCTTGGGATATTTCCAAAGGCGACACCAACATTGTGGTTGGTATTACTGATACGGGTTGGGATAATACACACCCCGATTTATTAGCTAATGTAAAAATTAACTACAACGATCCTATCAATGGATTAGATGATGATGCTGATGGTTATATCGATAATTACAAGGGTTGGGATTTGGGCAACAACGACAACGATGCACAACAAGAAACCAGCAGCCACGGAACTCACGTAAGTGGACTTTCTTCGGCAGTAACCGATAATAATGTTGGTATTGCTGCTGTTGGGTTTAATACCAAGTTTTTACCCATTAAAATTGCAAATTCGGCGGGTATTTTAACACATGCTTACCAAGGCGTTGTTTACGCTGCCGACCAAGGTTGTTTTATTATCAATTGCTCATGGGGAAGCACTACTCCAGGACAGTTTCAGAAAGATGTTATTAATTATGCTATCATTAACAAAGGATGTTTAGTGGTAGGGGCTTGTGGCAACAACGGCAACGAAACGCTTTTTTATCCTGCCGCTTATGATGGTGTGCTTACTGTTGCTGCTTCTGAAGAAAGCGATTTTAAAAAGAACAATTCTAATTATGGCTATTATGTAGATATTTCGGCACCCGGAGAAAACATGTGGAGCACAATTGGTGGAGGTAGTTATGGTTTTAATGGAGGAACTTCTATGGCTGCTCCTGTGGTTTCAGGAGCTGCGGCATTAGTAAAAGCCATGAATCCTACTTTTACTAACCAACAAGTGGCAGCTTTGCTTCGTGCAACTGCTTTTGATATTTATCCGTTAAACCCAACTTTTATCGATAAATTAGGGAATGGTAGATTGGATATTTTTTCTGCTCTAACTGCTGCTTCATCTCAGTTTATTGAACTGGTTGCTAAAGATATAAGCGACCACAACGATAATGTTTTTGTTGAAGGTGATACCATTCGTGTGATTGGTACTTTTACCAATTACCTTTCGCCAATTAGCGGATTAACAGCTACTCTAACATCGCTATCGCCTTATGTTACGGTAACTGATGCAACAACCAGTTTACCTGCATTAAACACATTGGAAAGTTTTGTAAACACTGCCGACCCCTTTTTAATTCAGGTATTAAACGGAGCTCCTTTAAACGAACAAGTGTTGTTTAAAATGGAAATTAGTAACGGCTCTTATTCGGTTAACGAATATTTTTATGTTACGCTAAACCCCGATTACATTAATGTGGAAGTAAACCAAATTAGAACAACCATTACCAGCAAAGGAAAAATTGGGTTTAACGATGTAAACAACACCATTGGTTTGGGTTTTAGTTTTAACGGAAAACAATTGTTGTACGAAAGCGGTTTTATGGTGGGCATCAATTCCAACCAAGTTTCCGATTGTGTAAGAGGTGCAAGCGGTCAAGACCTCGATTTTGCTTCCGTGCTAAATGTAAAATACAATCCGCCTTATGTTTCTTCAGTTGATTTAATTGGCGAATTTAATGATGCCACGTATGCTTTAGCTTTAAATGTTAATGTTGAGCAAAAATCATACGCTTATTCTGCTTCGCCAAACGATAAATTTGTAATTGTTCAATACCGAATAAAAAACGAAGGATTAACCACTTTAACCAATTTGTATGCAGGTTTGTTTGCCGATTGGGATATACAAAACTATGCACTTAATGCTTCGGGTTTTGATGCAACTCGAAAAATGGGATTTGCACGTTCGTTAGAATCGGATTCTACTTATGCTGCCATAAAATTATTAACCAACGGAACTGCTGTAAATTACAGTTTAGATAATGTTTCGGGCGGAGCTGGAGGTGTTGATATTTCCAACGGATACACCACTGCCGAAAAATACACTACATTATCGACCAATAAACTTAGTGCAGGTTTGCCGTCGGGACAAGATATTGCTCATGTGGTTTCGTCGGGTAATTTTACTATAAATGCTGGCGACAGCGTAACAGTGGCTTTTGCACTAATTGCTGGTGTGGGTTTAGTCGATATTCAGGCAAGTGCCGATGCTGCACAATCGGTTTATGATAACATTATTGGAGTAGAGGAGGTGGAAGAAAACAAGGAGTTTACCATTTATCCTAATCCAACCAACGGAAAAATTTATTTGAAAATGAATCAAATAGAAGATTTGAAGATAAAAAATATTGTCGTTTACAATGTGTTTGGAGCAGAATTATTGCTCGATGTTGAAATTAAACCAACTTCAACTCAACAAATTGATTTAACCCAACTGCCCAATGGTGTTTATTTTATTGAATTGCAAACAGCAAATAAAAGCTACAGAAAAAAAATAGTGTTAAGCAAGTAATTTATAATTCAAGCTATATCGCCATCATTTGGATATGGTGTAATGTATTGTTCCACAACTGTACTTTCAAATGGATTTGGGTAACTCAAAACACAATCTTCACATCTTCTTTATAGTTTTGCAATGTTCCGTTTAGGCTGGCTGTCCATCCGTCAATAAATACTTTGCCATTTTTAATGGCGTTTGAAAAATCATCACTGCTAATAAGCTCACTGTTGGTGATGTAATAATGATTGCCGATTTTATAAATGCAGTCTTTAACGACTTCTTCAGGAACTTTTGTTGGCTCGTCTAAACCAACAGTAAAAATCATATTGTAAATACGACTTAAAGTATCACTTTCATTTACAGTAAATGAAATTTGTCCTTTTTCATCCACTTGTAATTTTGGTGCTTCTACACTGTCAAACACTTTAAAGCCAATGTCGGGAACTTGCTTTTTATCTTTTTTAAAGAGGTCCCCTTTTTCGTTTTCTATTCTAATTTCATCTGAAATTTTTTCACCAGCTCTTTTTAATCGTTCAATGGTTATGCTTGAAATTACAGGTTCCAAATTATTTTGAATACAAAAGTCGTATGCATCTTTTTTCTTTACAGGGTCAATATTTTCATCTATTTGACAAAGAATAAATTTACGGTTGCCACCATCTTCTGCGTTCAATTGCATTACTGTGTGTCCTGTTGTTCCTGAACCCGCAAAAAAATCAAGAATTAAATCATTATTTTTTGCATTAGATATTTGCACTAAACCCCTAATTAATTCTTTTGGCTTAGGATTGCTAAATACGTTTTTGACACCAAATAGTCCAGTCATTTCATCATTTGCACCTTGGTTATGTCCAAAATCTTGATGAGACCACCAGTTTGTTGCTGACTGACCTTCTTCTTCTCTTTCAAATCTAAAATATTTCTTTCTCGGTAGACCTTCTCCGTTTTTTGGGAAAACAATTCTATTATCTGCTAAAAGTAATTTATAGTTAGTTTCATCACCCATCCATTCCTCATCATATTCTTTTCCATTTACTGGGTTTTTGATGATGTATCTGCTGCCAGATTGGTCTGAACCAACTTTCCAAGGCTTTGATGCCCAATCGCCTCTTTCATCATTATCTGGGTTAGAAAATTCTCCAGTTAAATCAACTTTACCAACACCTTGTTTTTTATACTCTTCTTTATTCTTTGAATAAGACAAAATGTGTTCAGCTACAAGTCCAATCATTTTAGTTTTGTCATTCGGCTGATTATGCCTTCTTCTCCAATGTATATGTCCTTCAAAATTTTCATCCCCAAAAACATCATCACATAGGAGTTTAAGATTTGCTTGTTCATTGTCATCAATACTTATAAAAATAACACCGTCTTTTCTTAATAAATCTCTTGCCATTAAAAGACGTGGATACATAAACGCTAACCAACCGTTGTGGCTTTTCTTGGTTTTAAAACTAAAATCCATTCTTGCAAAATCGCTTTCGCTCAAATTTGCCAATCCCAAAACTTCCGCTTCTTCTTTGTCGAATCTGTCAGGATAAACAAACTCGTCTTTCTCTGTATTGTAAGGTGGGTCTATGTAAATACATTTGATTTGTCCACTATAATGGTTTTTAAGGATTTTCAAGCTGTCGAGGTTGTCGCCTTTCAGCACCAAATTTTCGGTGGTGTCAATGTTCTTGCTCAACATGCTATTGAGGCGTAATTCTTTTTCAGTCTTTTGGGCATATTTTGCCCTTGCAAAGTTTCTGCCTACAAAGTTTAATCCGTAGCCGTTTACTTTTTCGTCAATGGGCAAACCCAAAACGGCTTTCAGTTCTTCAATGTTTATTTCGGTGTCTCTAATTACGTTCGGGTAGTTCTCTTTCAGAAAACTCAAAAGCTTGTTTTCGTTGGTTTCATTTCCAACTACCGTAAAGCCTGCTTTTATAAAATCTTGTTCTGCCATACTATTCTTCGTTGTTGTTTTTAAAACCTTTGTTGTCTTTTAAGGACTTTACTTCTTCGGATTTTAGTTTACGTTCAATCTTTTTCACATCTTCTTCCGGTGGTAAATTTTCGGGAACTATACCACGAGAAATTAAGGTATTTCTAACCGTTTTATTATTGGTAATATGCTCGTTAGAAATTTGATTTTCGGTTTTCATTTGCTTTTGCTTGGCATTGAAAATGGTAATTTCGGTAGCAAAATCTTTGGCTTTTAGTAAAATAGTAGGCATAAAATCGGCTAAAGGTTTGTTTTTTATGCCCCATTTATCTTTCATTTGTTGCGTTGTTCTATTAAATAAAGCTTGGTCGCCTTTACTTCTAATCAAGGCAAAGTTTTCGTTACCTCCTGTTTGCTGAAAAATAACGTGTGAAAGTTCTTTTTCAGTTTCAGCTAACTTGTTTCTTGCTTGAACCCTTTCAATTTCTAATATTTTTTGCTCAATAAGTTCAGCTTTTCTTGTTTGAATGGCAAAATAGGTTTGGGCAAAGGCAATTTGTTCTTTTCTTGGGTCGCCGTTTTGTGCAATTAAATAACAAGCAAAACGGGTAAGCATCACATCATCAATCTCTTTCTGTGCTCCAGAACCTATATCAACCATTTTCCCGACGTCGGCAAAATGGTCTGCAATATCCTGTCCTGAAATTTCGCAAGCAGTTTTTGCTTTGCTAATCACATTTTGAAAATTATCCCATTTGCCATAACCGAGTAAATGCTGCAAATCTCTGGCTAACCAAAATTCTACCCCATCTTCTGTTTTGTGTAAAAAATCTTCAAAATTTTCAGTTAGTTTATAAACTATATCTTTTTTCATAATACTTAGTTTTTAATCAATGCCGTCAATTGCGTTTTATTGATACGTTCTTTAAATGAAATTTTTATATCTTGGTCTTTGTAGTGTTCTGCTAAGGCTTCAAAATACTTCTTAGCAAAATCAATTTTCATCTGTTCTTTTTCAGGAACATCAGTAAGCAAATTATAACCTTTGGCTTCCACAACAAGAAATACTTTGTTGCCTTCGGTGCTTTTAATAGCATAGCAAAAGTCGGGATTGTATTTACCTAATGGTGTTTGAATATTCAAACGAGGGAGTTTGCCGAAAATTTCAATTTCATCCATATCTTTATCATTCTCCACAATATTCAATTCAAAATCACTGTCGTATTCAATCACTTCTTCAAATACCCATTTTGTTTTCAGAGAAAAGTCGTTTGTAATTTCCTTTTGAAATTTTCCAACGCTTCCTGTGTCTAAGTAGGTTTTGCCTTCTTCGGTTTTGAACACGTTTGGTAAACCTGTTCCGTTAATTCCGTCATACTTAATGTTTGTTTTGAGCATAGCAATTAAGTTTTTGTTGATGATTTCGGAAATTTCTCTTTGTGCTTGTTCAGGATTATTGCAAAGCATTTTTGTTTTGAAATCATCACTCAAAGCATTGAAAACTTTTACCACAAAGGAAATAGGCGTTTTGGTGTTGTTGGATAAAGTGCGAACCAATTCCAAATAATCTACTTTGCTTTTGTATGAAACGGTATCGGTTATTTTAACTGATATTGAACCTTCTTCGCCAATTTTATTTACGTTCAGTTCTGCACGCTTTGTTTCTAATAAAATTTCAGTGATTGGTAAGGCTTCAATCTGTGCTTTTATGTTTTGTATCAATTGGCTTTCTTGTTCTTCGTTTAAAGATTCTAAAACATAAAAAGCATTTTTATTGATAGCATTCCAAAGGTTTTGAAACTCTTGCAAGTGTGTTGTCTTAATGAAAACTTTCTTTTTCTCTTTTTTCTTTTCGGCTTTCTGAATATAAGTGTTTGTGTCGGTCGCAAATAAGCTTTCAATTACCTTTACTTGTTCTTCGGGTAGATTTTGTGCTGAGAGAATTGTAGAAAACTCAGGCGATTTTTCAAAAACATCAATGCCTTCAACAGTAGCTTTGAAAATAATCATTTCACTATCTTCCATCATTCTATATACCTTCCGAACAATTGCATCTTCAAAATTCCCTTTTTCTTTTAATGCTTTTTTGAGTTCTTGCTCTGTAAAGGTTTCAGCAATCATGAATGAGTTGCTTAAAATTTCGTTTTGAATTGCCTCAACAAAGCCGTGTTCTTTGCTTGATACAACTACATCAAGGTTATTGATTTTCCAAAATGCTTCTTGGTCGTCATTCAAATTTTTCAGCGTATATCGTTGCAAATTTTGATTTACGCAAATACGTAAACCTCGCCCAATTTGTTGGAGTTTAGATATTTCGCTTCCTTGATTGGAAAGTTTGCAAATGGTAAACACATTTGGGTTATCCCAACCCTCTTGTAATGCCCAAATGGAAAAAATGAAACGGGTAGGACTTTCAAATGAAAGCAATTTCTTTTTGTCTTTCAGAATTTCGTCAACTCCTGCTTTTATTTTCTCGTCCGTATTTCCTTTATCTCCTGAAAAATAACCTTTGTGAACCTGCAAAGTATTGTCGCAGTCAAAGTCGTTTTGCAAAAATTTATAATACTCGCTTGTTTGGTCTAGTTTGCTAACTATTTCGCTGTATTGCTTTTTGTATTCTTCCTCAAATATGTTTTTGATTTTAGGATTGTCGCCACGAAATAAACTGGTGTCGCTTTCCATAAAAAACAAAGTAACTGCTTTTACGCCTTGCTCAAACAAGCCTTTTTCCTTTTCAAAATGAATTTTGATTGTTTCCTTAATCATTGCCCGCAATGATTCATCTGATAAGGAATAGTCCACTTTTTCTATTGTATCGTCTGCTAAAACAATGGTGTCCTTGTTTATTTTCTTTATGGTTTTTCCATTGAATACCGAGCCAACGCCCAATGCATCTTTATCCCTAAGTCTTATTGTAATACCGTTTATAAATCTATCCACAAGGGCTTTATAAGTAGAACCAATTTTATCAATTCCAACAAGTGTATCTGTATTTTCTACTACATCTTGCGTGTAAACCACAATTTTCTTTACCAAACTTTGTCTGAAAGAAGAAATGCTGTCCAACACATAAGCTACGTTTGAAAGAACTAAACTATCTTTCTTTTTTGGGTATGTTGCCCCGAAACGCAAAAAGTAATTTTCAAAACCGTCAAAATAGGTTTTAAAGGCATTGCCTTCAAAACGGTGAGGCTCGTCCATTATCACAATTGGATTCAGTCGTTTCAAACATTCCAAATATGATTTTGGCGGTTCCTGATTGTTTACAAACAATTCAGGTGTGTTGATGTCTTTTTCTAAAGGTCGGTTTAAGATATTGTCTTTATGGCTAAATGAACTAGGAGTCATTACCAAAACCGATAAATGAGAAGTTCCGATAAATTGTCTAACTGCTGAAATGTTACCACCTTCATAAACAAAGGTTTCAATTTCCTTTTCTTTCTCGTTGGCGTAAAAGCTTTTAAAGTAATCTTTAGTGTCCTCTAAGTTTGTTTTTGTTCCCTCACGAATGGGAACAGTCGGAATAAGAACAATAAACTTTTTATAGCCGAAATTCTTACTCAGCTCAAAAATGGTTTTGATGAACGTGAACGTTTTTCCCGTTCCCGTTTCCATCATTATGTCGATGTTTTTGGTGTCTTGAACTGGAAAATTGTATTTGTATTTTTTATAGTGTGCAGTCAGAACCTCACTAAAATTTACTTTTTGGCGAAGGCTTTCAAAAAGACTTACAATGTTTACAACACAGTCCTCTTGATAGCTTTGTATTTCATATTGAAACTGTATTGCTTCCGTTTTTTTCGTCATTTAATACTTCAATTTTCTAATCGTCAAAGTTAAAATTTAATACCATTTATATTCTTCTCTCAATTCGAACCAATTTATGTTTTTAAGAAAATTAGCTTTTTTACACCAAAACTCGTTTTCCTTTACTTTTTCTAATTCTACAACTTACTACTTTATATTCGGGGCATTGAGCTTCCGTGCAATGTTCGTCAGATGTAATATTGTTGAGCATTATTTCTGGGAAATGAAAAGTAGAACTTAAAATTCCGGGTTTCACCTCTTTGGTAATTTTTGCTTTAATATCTACTTTACCACGAGGACTTTCCACACAAACCATGTCGCCATCGTTTATCATTTCTTTGGCTGCATCATCGGGGTGTAGAAGCAAAACATCTTCTGTTAAAATTTCTACATTTCCTGTTCTACGCGTCATTGCACCACAATTGTAATGTTCTAATTCTCTGTTGGTGGTAATAATATAAGGGAAATCTTTTCCATGATTTGCCACTTCTCGGCTTTCTTCAAACGGGTAAAAATAAAATTTGCCTTTACCGCGTTTAAATCCATCAACGTGCATCATTTTAGTGTCCGAACCATCGGGCAACACAGGCCATTGTTTACCGTTATCGCCTAATTCATTCCATTTTACTCCAGCAAAAAATGGTACTATTTGCGAAATTTCTTTAAGCATGTTATCAGCAGAATAATCGCATTGGTCGTAACCCATTTTTCGCATCATTTCAACAATAATTTGTCCATCGGGTTTGGTTCCTTTAATTGGTTCAACCACTTTTTGTACACGTTGTATTCTTCGTTCTCCGTTGGTAAATGTTCCTTCTTTTTCTAAGAATGATGAAGCAGGGAGAATAACGGTAGCCATTTTAGCGGTTTCAGTCATAAATAGTTCAGAAACTACCAACAGTTCTAAATTTGCCAACGCTTTCATCACTTTTTGTGTGTTTGGATCGGTTTGCACCACATCTTCACCAATAATCCAGAGGGCTTTTAAATCGCCATTTATAGCGGCATCAAACATTTCGGGTATGGTAAACCCAATTTGATTGGAAACTTTAGCACCATAAAATTGGTTGTAATGTTGGTTAATTTCAGGATTGGTAACATCTAAATATCCAGCACCTTGGTGTGGTTGAGCTCCCATATCGGCAGCACCTTGCACGTTGTTTTGTCCTCTAAGCGGATTTACGCCTGCACCTTTTTTTCCAACATTTCCAGTTATCATGGCTAAATCGGCAATAAGCTGAACAGTAAATGTGCCTTGGTAGTGCTCGGTAACTCCTAAGCCGTGAAATTCCATTGCTGCTTTTGCTGTTGCATAAGCTATGGCAGCTTTTTTAACTAAGTTTTTATCTACTCCAGTAATTTTTTCTAACTCATCAATATTCAGCCTTAAAATTTCCAATTTCATTTCTTCGTAACCTTCGCAACGGCTTTCTATAAAGTTTTTATCTTCCAGCCCTTCAGTAATGATAAAATACAGCATCATGTTTAATAAAGCCACATTAGTACCAGGGCGAAGTTGCAAATGATAGGTTGCATATTTTGCCAACTCCACTTTTCTTGGATCAACCACAATGCTGGTTACGCCTTTCATAAACTTTTGCTTTATTTTAGCTCCTGTAACTGGGTGAGCATCAGTAGGATTTGCTCCAATTACTAAAATGCAATCGGTATGTTCTAAATCGGCAATAGAATTGGTGGCAGCTCCTGTTCCAAAAGTTCGTTGCATACCCAATGCTGTGGGCGAATGGCACACTCTAGCACAACAGTCAATGTTGTTGGTGCCAATTACAGCTCTAATGAATTTTTGCATCAAATAATTTTCTTCGTTGGGTGTTCGTGCCGAAGAAATACCACCAATTGCATTAGAACCATTGGTTGATTTAATGCGAGTTAAATGATTAGCAATAAAATCATACGCTTCATCCCAAGTAACATTTTCAAATGTGCCGTTTCGTTTTATCATGGGCGATGTTAACCTGTCGGGATGATCGTAAAATTTAAAAGCATAACGACCTTTTAAGCAGGTATGTCCGCCATTAGTTTCGGCATTGTATGGTGCTTGAATGGATTTTATTTTTCCGCCAACAGTGGCAACTTCTAAATTGCAACCAACACCACAATAGGTGCAAATGGTTCTGGTTTTTTTAGTTCCTTGTATCGATTTTGATTGAAAAACATCAGAAATAGCATTGGTTGGACAAGCTTGAGCACAAGCTCCACAACTTACACAATCCGATTCCATAAACGATTGGTCGAAACCTTTTGAAATGTGAGCATCAAAACCTCTTCCAACCATGGTTAAAACCATTTCGCCTTGAACTTCGTCGCAAGCCCTAACGCAGCGGTAGCAATTGATGCATTTAGAAAGTTCGGAACGCATGTAAGGGTGAGAAATGTCTTTGGTTCTGTTTAAATGATTAGCTCCTTCGGGATAACGAACATCAGTAATACCAACTCGTGCAGCTACATCTTGCAATTCGCAGTTGCCGTTTACTTCGCAAGTTAAGCATTCTAAAGGGTGGTCGGTTAACACCAATTCGATGATGTTTTTTCGGAGTTCTAAAATTTGCTCAGTATCTGGATAAATATACATTCCAGCATTTACTGGAGTGTGGCACGAAGCAACGGTTTTGGTTTTGCCGTTTTGTTCTAATGCTACATCCACACTACAAACTCTACACGAGCCAAATGCCTCTAGGTTTGGAGCATCACATAATGTTGGAATTATTTTTTCACCTTCAATTCTCTTTACAAAGTTTAAAATACTTTCGTTTGGTTTAAACTCGTAAGGTTGGTTGTTGATATATGCTGTGTTGTTCATAACTACAGAAGTTTTGGTGTTAGCTAAAATAGGGCTTTAATTCATCATCAAAATAGGTTAACGCATTTTGTACGGGCAACGGAATTCCGCCACCGTGTGCACAAAGCGAACCTTTTTGTAAAGTGGTAAGCAAATCTTGAAATAATTTTCTATCAATTTTGTAATTGCTGTTTAGTGCTTTATGTGTCATTTCTTGACCTCTTTTGGTTCCTAATCGGCAAGGAAAACATTTGCCACAACTTTCGTAAGAAGCAAAATCGAATAAATGCTCCAAGTAGTTCATCATGGGGTATTTTTCAGGAATACAAACCACCGAAGCGTGTCCTAACAGAAATCCGTTTTGAGCAAACGATTCAAAATCTAAGGTAAGAGCTTCAATTTTTGAAATTGGAACAATGCCGCCCAATGGACCACCAATTTGCATAGCTTTTACTGGTGTTTTAAAACCACCACCCATTTCATAAATGATGGTTGAAAGTGGGGTTCCCATTTCTACTTCATAAATTCCGGGATTATTAAAAAAACTATCTAAACACACCAGTTTGGTTCCTTTAGATTTTGCAGTACCTAATTTTGCATAAGCTGTTCCGCCATGTTTTAAAATGCCATAAACTGCTGCTAAAGTTTCAACATTGTTTACAATAGTAGGTTTGTTAAATAATCCTTGTTGAGTAGGGAAGGGTGGGCGAGTTCTAACTTCAGGTCGTTGTCCTTCAATGGAGTTGATTAATGCAGTTTCTTCGCCACAAATGTATGCTCCTTGAGCTTTTATTATTTTAAATTCAAAATCGAATCCCGAATGATTAATGTTTTTACCAAGTAAATGATTTTCTTTAAGTTCGTTGATGGCACGTTGTACTATTTCAACCGCTTCAGGATATTCGGCTCTGATGTATAATACACCCCAACTTGCACCCGTAATGTAACCAGCTATCATCATTCCAAACAAAACCGAATGAGGTCGTTGTTCTAATAAATACCTGTCAGAATATGCTCCTGGGTCGCCTTCGTCGGCATTACAAATAATAAATTTGGTGTCGTTTTGCTCATTTTTACAGGATTCCCACTTTATTGCCATTGGAAAACCAGCACCACCACGTCCTCTAATTTCAGCTACTTTAATTTCGTTGAGCAAATCGTTTGGCGATTTTTTTAGGGCTTCTTTTAATAAACCGTAATGGTGTTCAAATCCATCGAAAGGCTGAGTTAAAAAAGGTTGGGTTGCTTTTACTTGATAATTGGTTAAATCGGTTTTTAACGTGGTTAATTGCTCAATTTGTTGAATATCGTTTCCAGAATAATTTTTTCCATTGTAATGAAAAGCACTGTTTTCGTAACACCTGCCCAAACAAGTCATGTGACCAATTTCATCGGCACTAAAATGTTGTAAAAGAGTATCGTTTACTTTGTTTTGTGTACCAGCACAAACACAGGCACTTCCGTTGCATACATATACTTTTTTGCCTTTGTTTTCGGGTTTGGTAAAATCGTAAAAAGAAGCAGTACCAAAAGTTACGGCATTTCCTACCAAAAATTCCTGAGCCAACTTTTCTAAGTCTTTTGTTGATGGGGTTCCAGTTGCAGCAGCTGCTTTCCCAATTTCATCAAAAAGGTTGTTGGTTAATCCTTTTCTGCCTGATAATTCGCTAATGTTTTTTGACATACTTTTTAAAGATAAATTTTTACAAAACAATTCGATTGGAATGGGCGTAAACCGTAAACCTATTGTTTCGGCTAAAGCCGATTAGTGTTAGCCCCATTTCTTGAGCCATATCTACCGCCAATGATGAAGGAGCTGAAACTGCTGCTAAAATTGGAATTTTTGCAGCAAAACACTTGTTTACAATTTCGTACGAAATTCGTCCACTAACTAATAAACACTTTGCGTTGCTGAGGTTGTTTTGGTTAATTAAATTACCAATTACTTTATCAACAGCGTTGTGCCTGCCCACATCTTCTTTTATTGAAAGCATTTTGCCCTCCTTATCGAATGCAGCACAAGCATGTGAACCACCCGACTGAATAAATGAATCTTGTGCGGAGTTCATTTTTTCAAACATGTTGAATAGTTGTTGTGGTGTAAATAAATTTTGTTGATTGGTAAGCTTGGTATCGGTTGGTTTTTCTAACTCACTTTTGCCACAAATTCCGCACGAAGAAACCGATACAATGTTGCGAACAATTGATGCTCCATTTCCTAATTGGCTATTGTCAATTTCAACATCAACAGCATCAATTAATTGAGTGGTTTCAGATTTTGTTACCGAAAATTTTGGAGCTTTATTTTCGTCCAAATAAACGTTTTCGGTAAATAACAAACCTCTTACTAAATCTAACTCACTACCAGGCGTTTGCATGGTAATGGTAAATGGTTTTTGATTAATGTTAATTTTTAGAGGATGTTCAATAATTAACAAATCTTCAACTGTTTCCTTCTCGAACCCGTCAAACCTTATTGCTGTATATTTATTTATTTCCATAATGATTTGCTCAAATTTAAACAATTGATTGGAATAAATGAAGCGTAACAAACAGTCAAATTACAACTTAATAGTTAGCAATAAAATAAAATGATGGGAGTTCGATAAAAAATAATTACCGCTGAATTTATGTGTTAAAAATTTGTTTGGCTTGTGTTGGATTCATGTTAAAATAAAACGGCACAATTAATTTTTTTTGCAATCTTACAAGTTTCGATAAATATGTTATCTTTGTGCTTTGATGAAGAAAAGTAAGAGAGTAATATTAGATGCTACGCATTTCGACCTCACCATTAAAAGGCTTGCTCATCAACTCATTGAAAATCATAACGATTTTAATAATACGGTAATTCTTGGGCTTCAGCCTAGAGGTATTTACTTAGCTGATAGAATTAAGTCTGAATTGCTAATAATCAACAACAATTTTAAAATAGAATCGGGAGCGTTAGATATTACTTTTTATCGTGATGATTTTAGACGAAGAGAAGAACCGTTGATTCCCAATGAAACCCAATTGAATTTTATTATCGAAGATAAAAATGTAATTCTGGTTGATGATGTATTGTTTACCGGAAGAAGCATTCGTGCAGGTTTAGACGCTATGTTGGCTTTTGGAAGACCAAGAAAAGTTGAATTGTTAGTGCTGATTAATCGTCGTTACGAACGACAATTGCCAATTCAAGCAAAATACATCGGTAAAAACGTTCATTCGGTTAGTTCTGAAAGAGTAAAAGTAAGTTGGAAACATACCGATGGAGAAGATAAAGTAATATTATATACACCTAAAGATGAGTAAATTAAGCGTTAATCACTTACTAGGCATCAAATATCTTAACAAACAAGATATTGAGTTGATTTTTGAAACTGCCAATCATTTTAAGAATGTGATTAACCGCCCCATTAAAAAAGTTCCTTCATTACGCGACATAACCATTGCCAACCTTTTTTTTGAAAACTCTACCCGAACCAAACTTTCGTTTGAATTAGCCGAAAAAAGACTTTCTGCTGATACCATCAATTTTGCCTCATCAAGTTCGTCTGTTACCAAAGGGGAAACACTAATTGATACGGTAAACAATATTTTATCCATGAAAGTGGATATGGTAGTAATGCGACATCCTAATCCTGGTGCAGCTTATTTTTTATCGCAACACGTAAATGCAAAAATTGTAAATGCTGGTGATGGTGCTCACGAACATCCTACACAAGCTTTGCTCGATGGGTTTTCGATAATAGAAAAACATGGCGAACTGAAAGGAAAAAATATTGTAATTGTGGGCGATGTATTGCATTCAAGGGTAGCATTATCAAACATCTTTTTATTGCAAAAAATGGGAGCAAACGTAAAAGTTTGTGGACCAATGACATTGATACCTAAATACATTACCTCTTTAGGTGTTGAAGTTTTTACCGACTTAAAAACAGCATTAAATTGGTGCGATGTTGCCATGATGTTGCGAATTCAGTTGGAACGTCAAGACATCAAATATTTTCCTTCGCTTCGAGAGTATTCGATGCTTTACGGATTAGATAAACAATTACTCGATTCGCTAAAAAAGAAAATAACCATAATGCACCCAGGTCCTATTAATAGAGGGGTGGAGATAACTAGCGATGTAGCAGATAGTAAACAATCGATTATTCTAAATCAAGTAGAAAATGGTGTTGCTGTTCGAATGGCAGTACTTTATTTATTGGCTGGAAAAATTGATTAAGGTTTAGGAATCAGTATCAGTCTACAGTATTCAGTCTTCAGTCTTCAGTCAACAATCAAATTAAACAATCAACCAATAAAATACAAGCATGAAAAAAGCAATTATTAGAACAGAAAAAGGAGATATGACAGTTGAATTTTACCACAATGATGCTCCAAAAACAGTACAAAATTTTATTACGTTGTCCGAAAAAGGTTTTTACAATGGATTAACATTTCATCGAGTTATACCAGATTTTGTAATTCAAGGAGGTTGTCCAAAAGGAACAGGTGTTGGTGGTCCTGGTTATTCAATCGATTGCGAATTAACTGGCGATAACCAATTTCATGATAGAGGAGTGTTGTCGATGGCACATGCTGGAAGAAACACAGGTGGTTCGCAGTTTTTTATCTGCCACAGCAGAAGAAACACTGCTCATTTAGACAGAAATCACACGTGTTTTGGTAAAGTAGTTGAAGGTGTTGATGTTATTGATGATATCCGACAAGGTGACAAAATTTTAAGTATTGATATTGTAGAGTAAAAAAAATAAACGCATAAAAAAAACCGTCTTAACACCATTGTTGAGACGGTTTTTTTATTTTTAAAAAGCAGCGTTTAATTACATCATTGCTTTTAATTTTCCTTCCAATACATCTTTAGATGCAGCACCTACTTGTTTGTCTATTACTTCGCCATTTTTCATGAATAAAATGGTAGGGATGTTTCTAATGCCATATTTTTGAGCTATTTCAGGGTTGTTGTCAACATCTAATTTTCCAATAACTGCTTTTCCTTCGTAGTCGTTGGCTAATTCTTCTACAATTGGACCAACCATTCTACATGGACCGCACCAAACTGCCCAAAAGTCTACAATTACAGGTTTGTCTGATTTTAATACTGTTTCTGCAAAGTTTGCATCTGTTAATTCTAAAGCCATTTTTTTAATTTTTTAATGATTATTACTTATATTCTTTTTTTATTGTTAGTTTACTCAATAATTACTCCATGTTTTAGAAGTTGTCAAATTGTCATTAATTAATGGTGTATTCAATTTCTGAAATTTGCTCTAAGTTAGCAAAAAACTCGTTAGAAAGTGATACTTTTTTTGATCTAGAGAATAATCCTACGGTTCCTTGTTCGAGGTCTAATAAATAAATATCGAAACTATATCCTCCTGCATGTGTTTTGGTTAGTTCATCTAACTTAGCAATTAGTTCAGGAGTAACATCTTTGTAATCGATAATTATGGTTATTCCTTTTGCCATTTTTTCTCTAACTTCTGACAGCAACTGAATAGAATTGATGTTGAATTCTAGTTTTTTCTCTACAATGTCGGTTGGTTTTGCCCAGCGGTTTTCGCGTTGTTTTACTTGTCCTTTTATAAAAAGAAATTGGTCTTTAGAAAAATAGGGTTTGTATTTAATGTATTCTTCTCCAAACATAAAAAACTCGTGTGCATCAGAATAATCTTCTATTCTAACAATTCCATAAGGTTTATTTGTTTTAGAAACTCGCTCTTGAAAATCGACACAAATACCTGCAATAGCAAATTGTTTGCCTTCCACGGCATTTAAATCTTTAAGTTCTGCCAATTCGCCCTTTACAAAGTTTTTTATTTCCAGTTTAAAGTCGTCGAGTGGGTGACCAGAAATAAAAATGCCCACCACTTCTTTTTCTTTGCGGAGTTTGTCTAAAGTTCCCCATTCTTCGCAATTTGGTATTGGAGGCTCTTCAATTTGAATGCTTTGTTCTCCTTCCAACATATCAAACATCGATACTTGTGAGGAGTTCTGACTTTCTTGATATTTATTTCCGTATTTTATTATTTTTTCTAAAAATATTGAATTATCGTCTTGCAAAGCAAAGTATTGAGCACGATGAGTGCCAGCAAACGAATCGAAAGCTCCACCAAGAGCTAAACTTTCTAATGTTTTTTTGTTTGCTGCTCGTAAATCTATTCGTTTAACAAAATCGAAAATAGAAGTAAAAGCACCATTTTTTCTGCGTTCTTGCACAATTGATTCAACGGCTTTTTCACCAACACCTTTCATGGCTCCTAATCCGAAACGAATTTCGCCTTTTGCATTTACCGTAAATTTATGTACCGATTCGTTTACATCAGGACCTAAAACAGGTATTCCCATGCGTTTACATTCGTCCATAAAAAAGGTAACTTGTTTAATGTCGCTCATGTTGTTGCTCAGTACCGAAGCCATGTATTCGGCAGGGTAGTGGGCTTTTAAAAAAGCAGTTTGGTAAGCAATCCAAGCATAACAAGTAGAGTGCGATTTGTTAAAAGCGTATGCAGCAAATGCTTCCCAATCTTTCCATACTTTTTCCAATTTTTCTTCAGGATGTCCTTTTTCTACAGCTTGTGTAACAAATTGAGGTTTCATTTTATCCAAAACCGCTTTTTGCTTTTTACCCATGGCTTTTCGAAGCATATCAGCTTCACCTTTGGAAAAACCTGCAATCTTTTGAGATAAAAGCATTACCTGCTCTTGATATACTGTAATTCCGTAGGTTTCTTTTAAGTTATCTTCCATTTCTGGAAGGTCGTATTCAATTTCTTCTTCGCCATGTTTACGCTTAATAAACGACGGAATGTATTCCATTGGTCCTGGTCGGTAAAGTGCGTTCATGGCAATTAAATCGGCAAACACAGTTGGTTTGAGGTGTTTTAAGTGCTTTTGCATTCCGGGCGACTCGTATTGGAATATACCAACTGTTTCGCCACGTTGAAAAAGTTCGTAAGTTTTGGTGTCTTCAATATCAAATTTTTCGGGGTCGAGTAAAATTCCATGTCGGTCTCTAACAATTTCAACGGCATCTTTTATAAGCGTAAGCGTTTTTAAACCCAAGAAGTCCATTTTTAACAACCCTGCATTTTCAGCAACCGAGTTATCAAATTGTGTACAAGCCATTACTGAATCTTTTGCCAAAGCAATCGGTACGTAATTGGTCATGTCATCTGGAGTAATAATAATTCCACAAGCATGAATACCAGTGTTTCGAACAGCACCTTCAACTTTTACTGCTTGTTTTACCATTCTCGATTCAATCGAACTTCCGTTAAAAAGTGATTTTAATTGTAATGCTCTGTCAATTTCTTCTCTTTTACCACTCAATTTATCTTCCAATTCTTTATCCGACATCGACACAATTTTGTTTAACGATAAATCGGGAATTAAACCTGCAATACGACCAGCTTGATCTAAAGGAATTTCCAACACTCTTGCTGCATCTCGAATAGATGATTTTGCTGCCATTGTGCCATAAGTAATAATTTGAGCAACTTGGTTTGAGCCGTATTTATTAATTACATATTCAATCACTTTTTGTCTGCCATCATCATCAAAGTCAATATCAATATCGGGCATCGAAACCCTATCGGGATTAAGAAAACGCTCAAAAAGTAAATCGTATTTTATTGGGTCGATATTGGTAATTCCAGTGCAATAAGCAACTACCGAACCAGCTGCAGAACCTCTGCCTGGTCCAACCGATACGCCCATTTTTCGTGCTTCACGAATAAAATCTTCTACAATTAAGAAATAACCTGGATAACCTGTTTTTTTAATTACTTCGAGTTCAAAATCAATTCGTTCTTTGAGTTCATCGGTAATTTCTTTGTATCGTTCTTCCGCACCTTTGTATGTGATGTATCTTAAATAATTGTTTTCTCCAATTTTTGCTTTGGGATTTTCTTCATCAAGAGGGTCTTTAAACTCTTCTGGAATATCAAATTTTGGAAGCAGCACTTCTCGTTCGAGTGGGAAAACTTCAATTTTATCGGCAATTTCTTTGGTGTTGAGAATGGCTTCAGGCAAATCAGCAAAAAGCATTTTTATTTCGTCGGGAGATTTAAAGTAAAACTCATCGTTAGGGAATCCAAAACGAAATTCTCGACCTTTTGCACCGATGTATTTTTTTGGTTGACTAACGTATTTTCCATCTCTTATACAAAGTAATACATCTTGCGATTCGGCATCTTCTTTATTCATGTAATAGTTGTTGTTGGCCGCAACACATTTTATTTGATGTTGTTTTGCAAAGTCGAGTAATACTTTGTTGATGTCGTCTTCTTCTGAAACTCCATGTCGGTTTATTTCGATGTAAAAATCGTCGCCAAAATGTTCTTTCCACCAAAGCAAAGCTTCTTCGGCTTGTTTTATTCCTTCAAATAATATTTTGTTTGGTACTTCGCCCCAAATTCCGCCAGATAAAACAATGATGTCAGATTTGTATTTTAACAGCAATTCCCTATCAATTCGAGGTACGTAATAAAAACCTTCGGTATTGGCGTAAGAAGCTAGTTTAATAAGGTTTTCATACCCTTTTTTATTTTTAGCCAATAATACGGTTTGAAAACCATCGTCTTTTATGTTTTTATCCAATCGATTATTACACAAATTAAATTCGCAACCCACAATAGGTTTTATGCCTTCTTTAATAGCGTCTCTAACAAAATGAAAGGTAGCCATCATGTTGCCATGATCGGTTAACGCTACTGCCTCCATACCAAGTTGTTTTGCTTTTTTAATCAAATCGTACACTTTGGTAGTTGATTGAAGGATTGAAAACTCGGAATGGTTGTGTAAATGCACAAAAGGTACATCAACTAATTCATCAGAAACTTTGGTGTCGGTGTTTAAAGTCGTTGAAGCAGTATCTTGTTTGTGGTGTTCAAAATTAGCTTCGGCAAGAGTAGGAGCTTCGTAGTTTACTAAATCGGCATTGCTAATTTCTTTAACGTGAATAATTCGGTTGGTAATTAAACCAAAAAAACAACGGCCTGTAGCATCAACATCATAAGCTGCATCGTGTGCATCGCCAAAACCTTTTCCAAATAATTTGGTATGTAAATCGGTAAGCGATGGAAATTTAAAGCCGCCACCTCTACCACCAGGTAAAGCACAATAATCAATGCTAGAAAGCATGGTGTCGAGCACCTTTAAGTTGGCTAAGTTGTTTGCTATTGAAGTTCTAAAAAACTCTGCTCCAACAATATTAATATCAAACTCAACATTGTGTCCAACAACATAAGTGGTTTGTTGTAAATCGGCTAAAAATTCAGTTAAAACAAGTTCTAGGTCGTGTCCGTCTCTTAAAGCTCTTTCGGTGGTAACCCCATGTATGTTTGAAACTCCAATAGGAATATCAAATCCATTGGGTTTAACGATAAAGTTTTGAGCTTTAATTAATTTTCCGTTAACATCGTGCAGTTGCCATGCCAACTGAACCATTCTTGGCCAATTGTCAGAATCGGAAACAGGTGCTTTATAGTTTTTTGGTAAGCCTGTGGTTTCGGTATCGAAAATTAAAAACATGGAAATTTTCTAAAAAATAAATGAGCTATAAAGTTACCCAACCTATTTTAGTTTGTTTTATAATGTTGATAAATTTTGGAGAACTAAATTCTATGGGTTAACTTTACCAACTGTTATCAAAAAAAATGGGTAAAATAATTATAGCTATTGATGGATATTCTTCGTGTGGTAAAAGCACGTTGGCAAAGCAGTTGGCTAAAGCGTTGGGTTATATTTATGTAGATACTGGAGCCATGTATCGTGCAGTGGCTTATTATGCTAATCAGCATGGTTTTTTTGATAAAAATGCGTTGAGTGTTTTAAAGTTGTTAGAAGCATTACCTAAAATAAACATTACGTTTTCGTTTAATCCACAACTCAACAAATCGGAAACCTGTTTAAATGGCGAAAATATTGAACAATACATTAGAACCATTGAAATATCTAATCAGGTGAGTAAAATAGCACAAATAAAAGAGGTTAGAGAAAAAATGGTGGATTTACAACGAGCCATGGGCGAACAAAAAGGGTTGGTTATGGATGGAAGAGACATTGGTTCGGTGGTTTTTCCAAAAGCCGAATTAAAATTGTTTATGACTGCAAGCCCCGAAATTAGGGCAAAAAGAAGATATGACGAACTAATTGCAAAAGGCGACAAGGTTTCGTTTGAAGAAGTTTTAACCAATATTACACTTCGCGATAACGATGATACCACCCGCTCAGAAAATCCATTAATTAAAGCAGATGACGCTGTAGTTATCGACAATTCCAATCTTACCCAAGATGAGCAATATCAATTAGCACTAAAACTGGCTAAAGATTGTATTGCTCAAAAATAGATTATTAAATTATATTGCCACTTTTGGGTAGGTTTTTCTAGAAATAATCAGTAAATTCGCAATATTTAGTAACATTAATTAGTAGTAATGATAGAAGTTTTGAGTAAGATATTAGTTGAAAAAACAACTCAATCGAGATTGCCAGAAGTAGATTTTGATAATATTGTTTTTGGAAAAGTGTTTTCTGACCACATGTTTGTTGCCGATTACAAAAATGGAGAGTGGAGTAACCTAAAAATACAACCGTATGCACCCATAAGCTTAAGTCCGGCTTGTGCAGCTTTGCATTATGGACAAGCTATTTTTGAGGGAATGAAAGCGTATAAAAACGAAAAAGGAGAAATCTTTTTATTTAGACCAACCGATAACGCAAAAAGAATTAATGTTTCTGCCAGAAGAATGTGTATGCCAGAAATTCCCGAAGAAATTTTTATGTCAGCCCTAAAACAGTTGGTAAAAATGGATTCGGAATGGATTCCTTCAGGAGAAGGTAGTTCGTTGTATATTCGTCCGTTTATGTTTGCTAGTGAACAGTTGTTAGGTGTTCGTCCGGCCGACGAATATAAATTTATCATTTTTACAGCACCAGTAAATTCATATTACAGCACACCAGTTAATGTTAAAGTAGAAATGGAATATTCTAGAGCTACTGAAGGTGGTGCTGGTTTTGCAAAAGTTGCTGGTAATTATGGAGCAGCATTGTATCCTGCAAAAATGGGACAAGATCAAGGTTATCAGCAATTGGTTTGGACTGATTCTGTTTCGCACGAATACATTGAAGAGTCAGGTACAATGAATGTGATGTTTCAAATTGGAAACAAATTGATAACACCAAACTTGGATTTTAAAACCACTTTAGCAGGAATTACACGAGATAGCGTATTAACAATAGCTCGAGAAATGGGCGTAGAAGTAGAAGAAAGAAGAGTTTCGGTAAAAGAAATTATTGCTGCAGCAAAAAGTGGTGAGTTGAAAGATGTTTTTGGAACAGGAACTGCTGCTACTATTGCTCAAATTGTATCAATAACTTTAAAAGACGAACGATTTGAACTTCCTCCAATAGAACAAAGAGATTTATCGAATAAAATTTCGAACAAACTTTTGAATATTAAAAAAGGTAGAGAAGAAGATAAATACGGTTGGGTGCTAAAACTTTGATAGAATAATACAAAAAAAAAGAGGCTTTAAATTTAAAGCCTCTTTTTTTTTGTTCTACATTTTAGAATTTACTAAGTCAATAGTAGCTTGTTCAATGGCTATGGTTTTTTGATAAATGGCTTCGCCACGTTTTAAGATGTCATCAGCAAAAGCTCGGTCTTTAATGTCTTTTGCATTTATTTTAACATTAAAATAAGCTCCTGTAACCGCTGCTTTAGCACACAAAATACCAACAGCAGAATCGGATAACGAAGTTTGCATACCATCTTTTAACATGGCTTGCATTACTTCCATTGATTGGTAGGCGGTTTCCATTACCGTAAAAGGAACTTGAGTAGCATATTTGGTAGCTTCTTCAATGGCTTCGGCTCTTAGTTTTTTCTGTTCGTCGGTATCTTTAGGCATTCTAAAACCATCAATAATTTTGTTAAAAGCATTGGTGTCTTCGTCAACTAAAAGCAATAATTTGTTTTTGTATTGTTGTCCTTTTATAGCCCAATCAGAAAATTCTTTCCAACGATGATCCCATTCTTTTTTGTGACCAGATAAGTTAGCAACCATAGTGCCTAAAGCAACACCTAGCGTACCAACATAAGCCGAAATAGAGCCACCACCAGGAGCCATAGATTCGGCTGCTGTTTCATCGGCAAAAGAGCTTAAAGTTAAGTCAATTAATTTTTTTTGTTTGTTTGCATCTTCTAAAACATACTCAATAATTTTTTCGCGAGGGTTGAATGGTTTTAACTCATCTAACCCCAATGATTTTATGGCAATTTTTATTTTTTCACTTTCCGAACAACCTAATGAACGCTCTTGTTTGGTTAAATAAAAATCGGCAGCATCTAACATGGCTTGTAAGGGAATTAAGCCAATTAATTCAGAACCCGTAACACGTAAACCTCTTGCTGTAGCGGCTTTATCACTTTCGTCGAAAGCAATGTGCATTGGAGTTATGCTAATGTTGGTTAAATTGTACGAAATTTGTGCAATACCATACTCTTCAATAAACCAACCAATACCTTTTACGGCTTTAAGTTTTCCTGGAATTCTTATAGGTTCACCGTTTTCGTCTAAAATGTTTTTTCCTTTTTCGTCGGTTTTTATTCTACCAGCTTCTCTAATGTCGAAAGCTATAGCATTGGCTCTACGGGTTGAAGTAGTATTTAAATTTACGTTGTAGGCAATTAAAAAATCTCGAGCACTGATAGCTGTTGCACCTGTAGTTTTTACTTTGTCGGTAAAGGCAGCTGGACCATAATCGGGTTTCCATTCAGGGTTTATCAATTTGTCTTTTAACCCTTCATATTCTCCTGCACGACAATTAGCTAAGTTTCTTCGTTTCTCTTCAGTAGCTGCATTTTCGTAGCAGTAAACAGGTATTTGTAATTCTTCACCAACACGTTTTGCTAATTGATGTGCATATTTAGCGGTTTCTTCCATGCTAATTCCGCTTATTGGAACTAACGGACACACATCGGTGGCACCAAAACGTGGGTGTTCGCCCGAATGTTTACTCATGTCAATTAATTCTGAGGCTTTTTTAATCAATAAAAATGCAGCTTCAATAACTTTATTGGGTTCGCCAACAAATGTAATTACAGTTCTGTTGGTTGCTTTTCCAGGGTCAACGTCTAATAATTTTACTCCTTCAACGGTTTCAACAACATCGGTAATGGCTTTTATTTTTGCTGCATCCCTGCCTTCGCTAATATTTGGAACGCATTCTATTAATTGCTTTATCATAATAAATTGATTTATTTTATTTGGAAAAACAAAACTAATATTTGCATTTAGATTTTGCTTTCTTAAAAGAAAATTAATTTTTAAAGAACAACTAGGAATTGATAATCAGAAAGATAAAAGTGTTATGGATGAGTAGAGTTGATAAGAATAATAAAAAAAAAGATAAATTATTTCGATATGTAAAAAGTATGACTATATTTGCAGCCGCGAAATCAACCACATTCGGGGTGTAGCGTAGCCCGGTATCGCGCCTGCTTTGGGAGCAGGAGGTCGTAGGTTCGAATCCTGCCACCCCGACGAAAAAAAACCAACTTTGCGGTTGGTTTTTTGGTTAATGGTCCGCTAGCTCAGCTGGATAGAGCAACTGCCTTCTAAGCAGTAGGTCTCAGGTTCGAATCCTGAGCGGATCACAAAAAATAAAATCCGATACATTGTTGTGTCGGATTTTTTTATTTTTACACCTTGATGTTATTCAAATTTATATCATTGTTTTCTTTACGCAAAAATTTTTTTTGGATATTATTTTTTTATTTACTACAAGTTAATGCGTTTGCACAATTTTATTCTTCAAGTAAAGTAGGCGTAAATATTTCAGTAATTGCTTCGTTTGGAACTCATTTTCAGCGTTTTGGAGTTGTTTTGCAAGGCTATGGAACTCACGAGAAAATACAGTTTAATGCCTCGTTACGATTGTATCATAATTATAAAAATTTAGGTCCCAAAAACTCTTACAACGAATTAAATACATCAATAGGAGTATTGTTTGCTTATGGAGGTTTAACGAATGAACAGAACAAGTTTGTTAGTTCCATTAGTAACCAAACCAACTATAAAAATGCCATTGCTTACAGCTACAATTTGTGGCTTAATAAAAACAAAACTTCGCAAGCTACAGGAACTCTCGCATTGCATTTCGATAAATTTGCCATAATATCCGAAAACGATGCTCTTGCTAAAAAATATTTAGACAGGTTTAGAACAGGAGCAATTCTTATTCAATATCAACATCAACAATTTCAGTATGCAATAAGTTCAACCATGTGGACAGGAAAACTAGGTAGTGGAGTTCGAGATGATGCTAGTTTTAAAGGAGCAGGTTACTTAAATTTAGACAATAATACTTACGGTAATTTATCTCATGGATTGTTATATGCCCAAGTAAGTTATGTAGATGAATTTTATCAGGTATATCAAGTTAATGCAGGAATTGATGCCGATCAGGTTCGAAATGTATTGCAAAATAAATTAATGCACGACATGCCTTTTGTTCCAAAAAAATGGAATAAAGCGGGGAATTTACATTTCCCAATGATTGATGAAAATGGTAATCAATATCTTTATAAGGAAAATCAAAAAATTAGACCAATTAAGTTGTTGTTAAATGGACATGTAAATCCAACAATTTTCTATTGATAATTTATGAAATAAATATAATTTAGTGAAATGAATTATACTAAAATTAACCAAAACCATCTTGATGAATTAATATCGATAGTTGGTGAAGCGTATGTTTTTTTTGATAAGGAAAACATCGAGAAATACAGTCATGATGAAACAGAAGATTTGGTTTTTTATCCCGAAGTGGTATTAAAACCTAAAAATCCAGAAGAAATTTCGGCTGTTTTAAAGTTTTGTAACAGAGAGCATATTTCAATTACACCAAGAGGTGCAGGCACTGGTTTGAGTGGAGGAGCATTGCCTATAAACAAAGGTGTTGTTCTTTCGATGGAGCGATTTAATCAAATAATAGCAATTGATGAACGTAATCTTCAAGTAACGGTTGAACCAGGTGTTATTAACGAAGTTTTACAAAATGCAGTGAAGGAAAAAGGGCTTTTTTATCCGCCCGACCCAGCAAGTAAGGGAAGTTGTTTTATTGGAGGAAATTTAGCCGAAAATTCTGGCGGTCCTAAAGCGGTAAAATATGGTGTAACAAAAGATTACGTGTTAAATTTAGAAGTTGTTTTGCCAACAGGAGAAATTGTTTGGACAGGAGCAAATACGCTGAAAAACTCAACAGGTTATAATTTAACCCAATTATTGGTTGGAAGCGAGGGTACATTGGGTATAATTACTAAAGTAGTGTTTAAATTAATACCTTATCCAAAATTTAACTTGGTAATGTTGGTTCCTTTTTTTGATACCAATGATGCCTGCAAAGCTGTTTCCGAAATTTTTAAAGCAGGAGTAGTGCCTTCGGGTATGGAATTTATGGAAAGAGACGCTTTGCTTTGGGGAGCAAAACACATTGGTGATGATACTTTTCAGATTGGAGAAAAAATTGAAGCACATTTGTTAATTGAAGTTGACGGTAATGATTTTGAAATGCTTTATAAAGAATGTGATGCCATATATAAAGTATTAGAAAATTTTAATTGTGATGAAATTTTATTTGCCGATGACCAAACGCAAAAAGACAGGTTGTGGAAAATTAGAAGAGTAGTAGGAGAGGCAGTAAAATCGAAATCCATTTATAAAGAAGAAGACACCGTTGTTCCAAGAGCAGAACTACCAATTCTTTTAAAAGGAGTGAAGGAAATTGGTGCTAAATATGGATTTATTTCGGTTTGTTATGGCCATGCTGGAGATGGAAACTTACATGTAAACATTATAAAAAACAACATGAGTGATGAAGACTGGAATACTAAAATTCCAACCGCTATTCGAGAAATTTTTGAATTGTGTGTTAGTTTAAAAGGCACTATTTCGGGAGAACATGGTATTGGATTAGTACAAAAAAACTACATGGATATTGCATTTAATTCAACCTTATTAACCCTTCAAAAAAATATAAAAAAACTGTTTGATCCCAACAATATTTTAAATCCGGGAAAAATGTTTCCATAAAAAAACCCTGATGGGATTCAGGGTTTCTTATTCTTGAAGGAGAATAAAATTAGTTTTACCTATCTATATTAACTTTAAAACCTTCTTAACCTAAGACGCTTTGTTGAATAAAAAGGTTGCTTCAACAAATGATATTTAGGATTCATCGAAAATAACAAAAAATGAGGTTTTTGTTTTAAATTAAAAACTTAAATTTAGGGTTCAATTTAAATACAAACTAAACTTAAATTAAACATGAAAAAAAGTACATTATTAATTTCATCGTTGGTGTTGAGTACAGTGTTGGCTTTCGGGCAAAATAGCAGAAAGGCAATGCCACTTACACACTCACACGTGATGAATGAGCAAATGAGCCACGATTTGGCAAGCAAAGCTTCTCGAACGCCAGATGGCAAAATCAGATGTTTTACAGTAGAATCTGAGCAAATTAGAAAAGCATCAGGTGTACAAGTAGAAGATGTAAACCAGTTCGAAAATTGGATTGAACAAAAAATTAAAGAACAATCCTTAAATCCATCTTCGACACAAAAAGCTACAAGAAACATTCCTGTAGTTGTTCATGTAATTCATAATGGTGATGCTGTTGGCTCAGGAGAAAATATATCTGCAGCTCAAATCAATTCTCAAATTACAGCTTTAAATGCTGATTACGGTGCAACAAATACTGATTTTTCAAGTGTTCCAGCAGCATTTCAATCTGTTGCAACTAATGCTGATATTCAATTTTGTTTAGCTACAGTTGACCCAAATGGTAATCCAACAACAGGTATTAATCGTGTTCAACTTTCTGCTGCAGATTATGGTTCACAAGGTGCCGTTGAAGCTATAAAACCAGGTACTCAATGGGATCCGACTAAATATTTAAATATTTGGATAGTTCGATTTTCAAGTTCGTTTCCAATTTTAGGTTATGCACAATTTCCTACAGGTTCAGGTTTATCAGGTTTGCCAGCTAGTGGAAGTGCAAACACTGATGGTGTTGTAATTGCTTATAATGCTTTTGGAACAACTGGTGCAGCAGCATATCCATACAACAAAGGAAGAACTTCTACACATGAAATTGGTCACTGGTTAGGTCTTCGTCATATTTGGGGAGAAGATGGTGCAGGTGGTTGTAGTTCTGATGATTACGTTACTGATACTCCAAATCAACAAGATGAAAATTATGGTTGTTCTAGCTACCCATCAACAGCTTCTTGTAGTAATGGTGGTGATATGTGGATGAACTACATGGATTATTCTGATGATAGATGTATGTATATGTTTACAGCTGGTCAAAAAGCAAGATTTGATGCTGTTTTAGCTAACTCTCCTAGAAGAGCTTCGTTGTTAACTTCAAATGCCTGTGGTACAGCAACAATTAATGCTAATTTTACAGCTTCTGCTACAGTTATTAATGAGGGGCAAACAGTAACTTTTACTGATGCTTCTTCTAGCCCTGCTACGTTAAACTCTTGGAGTTGGACGTTTACTGGCGGAACACCAGCTTCTGCTAATGTTCAAAATCCTGGACCTGTTACTTATAACACAGCAGGAACTTATGCAGTATCGTTAACTGTTGGCGACAATGCTGCTGGAACTGATACCGAAACGAAAACTGCTTATATTACTGTAAATGCAGCTGGTACGGTAACTTGCGATTCTACTGCTGCTGGTTGGGATTGGAATACAGAACAATTTTATACTGGTGCTTATTGGAGTGCTGATTTATGTACTGGAAATGATGGTTATATTATTGGAAATAACTGTTATGATGACAATGGTTGGGCAACAAAAGTTACTTTTTCTGGTACAGGTAAAGAAATTACTGATTTAATTTACCTTTTTGACCAATCAACAGGAACTGGTGCAGGAAACCTAAGAGTATGGAATGCGAATGGTGCTGGTGGTGCTCCTAATTCGGTATTGTTCTCTTATCCAATCACAACAGGTCAGTTTGCTGCAAACCTACATCAGTTAATTTTAGTTCCAGTATCACCTGCAGTTGCAATTTCTGGTAATTTTTATATTGGTAACGACCATGCTGTAACTCCTTTAAATGGTGATACTTTATGTATGGCAATTGCTGATCCAACATCAGGAAATCAATTATGGGCTAAAGAAACTGGTGGATGGAAAGATTTATCTGCTTATAGCGTAAGCTACAAAGCTACTGCTGGTGTTGTAATATGTGATATAGAAACTGGGGTGTTATCTCATAATGTTGAAACAACTGAGATTTCAGTAAGACCAAACCCAACTACTGGTGTAATTACTATATTAGCTCCAATTGAAGTGAATAACTTTAAAGTTGCTGTTTACAACATGTTAGGCGAAGAAGTAGTTTCTGAAGTAGTAAATTCAAATGCTGCTAAGTTAAATTTAGATAAACAACCTAATGGTGTTTACTTTGTTAAAGTAACTGCTAATGGTGTTGTAACAACTCAAAAAGTTCTTTTATCTAAATAATAAATTCTAACTAATAGCGTACAAAAAAAAGGGTTGGCAATTTGCCAACCCTTTTTTATTTGATAAGCTTACCATTAATAATAACTTGTTCTATTTGATTCGAACCAAAATAATAAGGTAAAAATGCAATATTAGGAACTTCTTTTGTTATAAAAATAGTTGCTTTTTTTCCAATGGTTATACTACCATGAGTGTTTTCTAATCCCATTGCATAAGCAGCATTTATTGTTGCTGCATTTATGGCTTCTTCTGGAGTTAATTTGTAATGAATACATGCCAACGATAAAACAAAATTCATGTTTCCTGATGGAGTTGAGCCAGGATTAAAATCGGTAGCTAAAGCAATAGGCAAGCCTTTGTTAATCAAATCTCTTGCAGGAGCATAAGGAATTCTTAAAAAAAATGAGCAAGAAGGCAGTAAAGTGGGCATTACTCCCGATTTTGATAAATCAGAAATATCGTTGTCGGTCATTACTTCCAAATGGTCAACAGAACGAGCGTTGTGTTTAATTCCTACTTGTATTCCACCAATTGAGGTAAACTGATTAACATGAATTTTTGGAGTTAACCCGTATTTTGCTCCTGCAGCCAAAATTCTATCGGTTTCTTCAGTAGTATAATAATTTGTTTCGCAAAACACATCAATATAATCGGCTAATTGCTCGTCTTTTATTTTTGGCAACATTTCATTGATAATCAAATCAATGTAAGCAGTTCGGTTTTCTTTGTATTCAGTTGGAATAGCATGAGCACCTAAAAAGGTTGCTTTAATTGCTATTTCAGTAGTTTGTTTTAATTTTTTAATTACTCTAAGCATTTTAAGTTCAGCATCAACAGATAAACCGTAACCACTTTTTATTTCAACAGCTCCTGTTCCCATTTGTTGAATTTCATGAATTCTTTTTAGAGCATCTTGGTAAAGTTCTTCTTCCGATTTTGTCTGTAATTTTTTTGCAGAATTTAAAATTCCGCCACCTTTTGCTGCAATTTCTTGATAAGTTAATCCTTTGATTCTATCCACAAATTCTTCTTCCCTACTAGCAGCAAAAACTAGATGAGTGTGAGAATCACACCAAGTTGGGAAAACCATTTTACCAGTTGCATCAATAACTTCGAGGTTGGTCCAATCCGAAATACCTTCCCAATCTTGCATTTTACCAAATCCAACAATCAGGTCGTTTTCTATAGCTAACCATGCATCTTTAATAGTCGATAAATTAGCCATTTCGTTGCCGGATAATTTTTTTACTTGAGGCTCTAAAACCTGAACCAATTCTTTGATGTTTTTGATTAGTATTCTTCCCATTTCTCTTTAGTTAGTGCATAAAATAATAATATCTCTCAATTTAAGTTGCTAAACCAACCCTTTACCAAACTCATTCAAATTAATACCATCAAAATTACCCGAACTCATTAAGAGCAATACGCTATTGTCCCAATTTTTTGATTTTAATAAACTAAAGAGATCTTCCGAATTGTTGTAAACCGTTACGTTTTTCGAACCAAAAGCTTGTTTTACCTCATCAGGAGTTATTGTTGCAAGCTTTTTATGCTCCAGCGTATGATTGCTGTAGTAAACATAAGCCTCGTCAGCAGTTTTCATGCTGTTGTGGTATTCTGCCAAAAAGGTTTTATTTAAGCTACTAAAGGTGTGTAGTTCCATACAAGCAATTAATTTTCGGTTGGGGTATTGTTGTTTAACCGCGGCAGTTGTTGCTTTAAGTTTAGATGGAGAATGAGCAAAATCTTTGTAAACGGCCGTTTTGTCGTTTTTGGCAATTAATTCCAATCGTTTGGCAGCACCTTTAAAACTTTGTATGGCTTCGTAAAATTTATTGTCGTTAATTTTGAGTTGGTTACAAATCAAACGAGCTCCTTCCATGTTTTGTAAGTTGTGGTCACCAAAAATTTCTAACGGAATTTTATTTCCTTGAATTACAATTGATGTTACACCATTTTCAATTATATTTTCAGGTGTTTGATAGCAAATTCTGTCTATAGTTGGGTGTGGAGTTGTTAATGCTACTTTGTTTACCTCTGGGTCGGATTTGCAATAAACCAACACGCCATTTTTTTCGATAAGAGAAACAAAAGTGGTGAATTGTTCAACATAATTTTCGAAAGTTGGAAACACATTGATGTGATCCCAAGCAATTCCACTAATTAGTGCTACATGAGGGTGATACAAATGAAACTTTGGACGTAAATCAATAGGTGAGGAGAGGTATTCATCTCCTTCTAAAACAATTATTTTTGCATCGGTAATTTTAACCATAGTATCAAAGCCTTCTAGTTGAGCTCCAACCATATAATCGAAATCTATTTTACAATAACTTAACACATGCAAAACCATTGATGTAATGGTTGTTTTACCGTGACTACCTCCAATTACTACTCTTTTTTTGTTTTTCGATTGCTCGTAAATGTATTCAGGGTAGGAGTACACTTTTAATCCTAAAGCCTGAGCTTTCAACAATTCGGGATTATCTTTTCGAGCATGCATTCCAAGTATAATGGCATCAATATCAGGGGTTATTCTGCTTTCGTCCCAACCAAATTTATCGGGCAACAAACCATAACTGGCAATTCTGCTTTTGCTTGGTTCAAAAATCTCGTCGTCCGAACCAGTTACGTTAAATCCTTTTTTATGTAAAGCAATGGCTAAATTGTGCATGGCACTGCCACCAATGGCTATAAAATGTACTCTCATGGTGTGGAATAGTTTTTAGCTAACTTAGTTAATAAACAATAACTAAAAATAAGTCAAGATTCCAATTTTCAACAATACAATGTTATTACTTGGGTATGATGTATTTAATCTGTTATTTTTCAGGGGCTTTATTTCTCGCAACATTTTTTCACGCAAAGACGCTAAGAATGCAAAGAAAAAAATCATTAATGATTTTTTTTTATTTTTTGGTAATTTCATTTTCCATTAGATTGCTTTGCGTTCTTAGCGACTTTGCGAGACAGCTTTTATCACTGCTTTGTAGTTACTTTAATCTTAAATAGGTATTTTTGATTAAAAATAGTTGCTTATTGATTTCGATGACAAAAACAGATAGTTCTGCTTTATTTTCCGAAATCTGCGAGAAATTCAATAAAATTAATAACATGAAGATTTATCCATTAAATACTGGAAATTTTAAGCTCGATGGAGGAGCTATGTTTGGTGTTGTGCCTAAAACCATTTGGCAAAAAACAAATCCTGCCGATAACAACAACATGTGCGACTGGAGCATGCGTTGTATGTTAATTGAAGATGGAAATAAACTAACGCTAATTGATAACGGCATTGGAAACAAACAAGATGATAAATTTTTTAGTCATTATTATTTATTTGGAAACGATAGTTTGGAAGGAAACCTCAATAATTTAGGATTTACAGCTAGTGATGTTACCGATGTTTTTTTAACTCATTTGCATTTCGACCATTGTGGTGGCGGCATAAAATGGAATAACGACAGAACTAAATTTGAAGCAACTTTTAAAAATGCTCATTATTGGACCAATAGCCGACACTGGAAGTGGGCTACAGAACCTAACGCTCGTGAAAAAGCATCTTTTTTAAAAGAAAACATTATTCCAATGTTGGAGTTAGATCAACTCAAATTTATCGATAAAGAAGGTTTTACTTATTTTGATATTTTATTAGCCGATGGACATACTGATGCACAGATGATTCCACACATTAAATACCAAGGAAGAACGGTTGTTTTTATGGCTGATTTATTACCATCGGTAGGGCATATTCCTTTGCCTTATGTGATGGGTTACGATACTCGTCCGTTGTTAACATTAGATGAAAAAGGTAAATTTTTAAATGAAGCAGCTGACAAAGAATATGTGTTATTTTTAGAACATGATTCGGTTAACGAATGTTGTACCGTTCAACATACCGAAAAGGGGGTAAGGTTAAAAGAAACCTTTAAGTTTAATGAATTGTTTACCTAAAAAGTAAGACACGAATTTCACGAATTGAATATAAACACTTCAAGTGTTTTGGATATAGAAATTAGTGAAATTAGTGGTTATGATATGAAAGAAACAATAATTTTATTGTAATTCGTGTCAAAAAAGAATTAACAAATTAATAAATGAGTTTAATAAATAGTTGTGTTTTTATATTGTTTTTGTTTGGAAACATCCTTTTCGCACAACAAACATCGCTAGTGTTAAAAAGTGCTGAGCAAAATCAATTGTTTCAGGCTAGTATGAATAATTTTTTGCTCAATCAAACTCCAGTTAACAACTTAAAAGTTACAGGACTTATTCCTCAAGGAAAATACTTTTTAGAAGTAAGGTTTTTAAATGATACCCATGTACATAAAACTCCAATAAATGTTCTTGATATTGGGTTTTATCATCAATATGAAGTAAATACAAAAGGAATTGGGTTAAAGAAAATTGCTCCAGATTATGACCAGAAAGAAGCCAATCAATTGGTTGTGAAATTCGGAGCAAAACCATTAGATACCTTAAAAACAGATACCTTAAAAACAGATTCATCAATTGTAGAACATTTCAATCATTACCAATTGCAAGACTATGAAGGGAAAATTGGTTGTCCGTGGCCAATAAAAGATGATGATTTTGCAAGTTTTAAACTTACTTTATTAAGCAAAGGACTGGAAGATGATAAACTCACTTTTTGTAAGGAGTATTTAGAAAATAATTGCTTACTAACTCAACAGTTAACAGAAATATTAGCTGTTTTTGAATACGAAGAAACTAAACTTGATTTTGCTTTGTTTATTTACCCCAGAACATTTGATGTAGATAATTTTATACCCAATTTACGTACTGGTTTTAAGTTTGAAAGTAGTATAGATAAACTAAAACAAGAATTTAATATTAAATAATACCTTATGAAAAAATTCATTTTTATTTCATTCTTAACCATGAATTTTCTGCCTGTTTATTGCCAAACGGCTAATATTCGAGGAATGTATGTTGATGGCTTTAATACTATTTTAGGAAACAGTCAAAAAGAAGATAGTTTATTAAATTATGCTCAGCAAAATAATTTTAATTATCTGGCTTTGTATAACCTATGGAATGTTCATACTTCACATAATTTAACCAATTTAACTTCATCGGTAATTCTTGCAAATTTTATTCAAAATGCAAAACAGAATTATGGTATAGCACAAGTTGGAGCTGTTGGCGAAAATTTTTTCTTTTTTAATAATGTTATTAATGTTTATAACCAACAGCATACCAATATTTTACAAAAATTTGATGTTTATAATGTCGAATTTGAGTTTTGGAATACCACAACGGTGTCATCAGGTAATTATTACTGTACAACATATTTACAACCAGCAGGTTATTCTTGTGATACTGCTGGAGCCTTTTCGTACTATACAAAATTAATTCGACAAGTAGATTCTTTAGCTAATTTAAATGGAGTTGTTAGCGAATTATATGTTGGTTGGTTTAATCAAGGTCAGGCAATTACCATGGGTAATAATATTGACCGAATTTTATTACACGATTATATTAATAATTATTCATGGCTATATAGTTATGTAAGTACCAGATTACAATATTTATCTGCCCGAAATGTTGTTACAGAAGTAATTCCAATTTTCTCTGCCGAACCATCATTTATGGGTTCGTGGATAACCACACATCCAATAGTTCAACCATACAACGATTTGGTATCAGCTTTTGATGCAGCAACTGGTTCGTGGAAACAGTACATTAATTTAAATGGATATCAATGGTTTGCATATTCTTTTATGCCGCTTAATCCTATTTCTACAGCTGTTTCAACTGTTACAGAAGAGAATTTTAGCTTTTATCCTGTTCCAGCAAATGATTATTTAACTATTGTTTTTGATGAAAATGTTGATGCAACCATCGAAATTTTAAATACAATGGGTCAAGTATGTTTTTTAGATAAAATACAGAACAATAGAAAAATACAACTTAATACAACTAGTTTGAGCAATGGAATTTACTTTTGTAATATCGTTACTAAACACAAAACAACTTTAAAAAAAATATTGATTAATAGATAATTTTTTTTGTTCCTTTAGTTTAATAATGTGGATATCGATTAAAATTAAAAAGAAGAAGCCTGAGGTTCACCTCAGGCTTCTTCTTTTTATCATTTTATGTTCTTACCTTATCAAGCTAAAACCACCTTTTTTGAAGTATTCAACTCCATCCATACCTGTGGCTTTAATAATGTAGAAGTAA